>CAVWDX010000016.1:0-109622 GCA_963753745.1 uncultured Acidobacteriota bacterium | reverse complement strand
AAAGCCGAACTCGTCGCCGCTCGCGCCGAAGGCCCCGCCATTGTCATCGGTGCCGATACCGAGGTCACTCTGGAGGGCCGCATCTTTGGCAAGCCCCGATCCACCGACGACGCCCGCCGCATGCTCGAAAATCTTTCCGGCCGCACCCACGCCGTCGTAACCGGCGTCACCCTCATCCGCCTCCCCGACGCCGAGCGCCGCTCCTTCGTCGAATCCACCTTCGTCCATTTCGCCCATCTCTCCGCCGAAGAAATCACCCGTTACCTCGCCACAGGCGAGCCCCACGACAAAGCCGGCGCCTACGCCATCCAGGGCCGCGCTGGCCGCTACATCCCACGCATCGAAGGCGACTATTTCAACGTCGTCGGCTTGCCCCTATCCCGCGTCACCCAAGCCCTAGCCGACCTCGGCTGGTCCGAAGACTGACCGCTGGTTCTTCGCCTCTTTTACCGCGCGTCATTTGTTCATGAAACCTTTAGTACGGGGCAAGTTTCCGATCACGCAACTACGCATCCAAGTGGTCGTTGTCCTTTCGTCTTCTGGGGAATTGCGCCAATCTGCGGCTGGGATCAGTGTGGTACCCTATCGCTCGAAATTTAAATACTTGATCACAACTGCGTGAGGTCATGCACAAATCGCTTCTTCCGATTCAAGCTGTCGCTCAAAAACTGCAAATTCCTGAAAAATACTTCGAACAAGTTGGGCCCTACGGGGCCAAGGTTCGTCTGGAGCTTCTCGCCGATCCCGCTTACCAACGCCGTGGCAAATTGATCCTCGTGACGGCGACGACTCCGACCGCCTCCGGAGAAGGCAAAACCGTCACCGCCATCGGGCTGACGCAGGGGCTCGCACTGCTCGGCAAGAAAGTGGTCATCACTTCGCGGGAGCCTTCGCTCGGTCCCGTCTTTGGCATGAAGGGTGGCGCGGCCGGAGGCGGTCTCTCGCAGATTGAGCCCAGCGCGAAGATCAATCTTCATTTTCACGGGGACTTTCACGCCATCTCTTCCGCCCACAATCTTCTCGCGGCGCTCATCGACGCGCATCTTTTCCACGGCAACGATTTGCATCTCGACCCCGAGCGAATCACCTGGCCCCGCGCGATGGACATGAACGATCGCGCCTTGCGCCGGATTGCTGTCTCGTTGGATAGCAAGAAGGATGGTGGCGGCCGCAAGACCGGGTTCGTGATCACCGCCGCTTCCGAGATCATGGCCATCGTAGCCCTGGCGAAAGACATGAAGGATCTTCGGCAGCGGCTGGACTCCATCGTGATCGGCGTGACCCGCGATGGCCAGCCCATACGTGCGCGGGATCTCCAGGCCACTGGCGGAATGATGGCCCTGCTCGCGGACGCCATCCTTCCCAATCTTGTCCAGACGTCTGACGGCACGCCGGCCTTTGTGCACGCCGGGCCCTTTGGCAATATCGCTCACGGAACAAGCAGCGTGCTCTCCCAGCAGATGGGGCTGCGCCTCGCTGACTACGTTGTGAATGAAGCGGGTTTTGCGGCGGACCTCGGCGGCGAAAAATACTTCGATATTGTCATGCAGCAGTCCGGTATTACGCCTTCGGCAGCGGTGCTGGTAACGACCGTGCAGAGTATCCGCAATCAAGGCGAGGGCGAGCTGGAGCGCGGGCTGCCCAATCTCGGGCGGCACATTGACAACCTAAGAGGCTTTGGAGTTCCCACGATCGCCGCGATCAATCGCTTCCCGAACGACACGGAGGCCGACCTGAAGCGGCTCGCGGATTACTGCGCGGAGCATGCAATGCCCACTGCGCTCTCCGAGGCCTTCACCAAGGGCGGTCCCGGAGCGAGAGAACTCGCTGAAAAGGTGGTTGACCTCATCGCCAAGAATCCCTCTCCAGTTGTGCAGCCCGCGTACGAACTCGACGAGCCCATCGTTGAAAAAATTCAGAAGATCGCGAGGAAAATTTACGGGGCTGGTGACGTCACCTTCAGCGAACCAGCCAAGGCAAAGCTGCAGCAATTCTCGGAATGGGGCTACGCGAAACTTCCAATTTGCATTGCCAAGACTCAGTATTCCTTCACGGACGATCCCAAAGTCCTCGGCGCGCCCACAGGATGGACTTTGCGTGTGACGGATGCCTCGCTCTCGGCCGGAGCCGGCTATATCGTGGTCATTTCAGGCAACATGATGCTTATGCCAGGCCTCCCGAAAGTTTCGCGCGCCGTATCGATCGACGTGGACGACTCCGGCGAAATCACTGGTGTCTGACCATGGCTCATCCGTCAAAACCGCGCCCGCGGTCCGTTGTCCGCTCTTGACGCCCTGGGCGACTCGGTCTTGCTGATTCTCGCACCACCCGACGAAAGTGCCTCTATTCCACTTCCGGAACGCAAGGTCCGTTACTCTTCAAATACACTTTGCCGGGTGCAAATCAAAAACAAGAAGGACGGCCAATGTGGCCGCCCCTCTTAACCGATCTCGAATTTTGATTGCTTGCTAGGCTTTCTTCTCTTCCGCGGGCTTTTCCGCTGGAGCCGCAGGTTGTGCAGGAGGCTGTGTCGGCTGCGCATGCGCAGCCCCGGACATTCCTTCTTTGAAGCTGCGGATGCCCTCTCCGAGTCCCCGCGCTAGTTCGGGAATCTTCCGCCCGCCGAACAACAGCAGGATAATCGCCAGTACGATCAGCCAATGAATAGGACTAAGTTCGCCCATGAAAAACCTCCACGCGGCCTGCCTGGTCGCGCTTTACCGCAACTCTAGCGCAGCACGCTTTGCTCGGCAAGCCCATACCTGCCGCACACTTAAAGTATAACACGCTCATCCCCGGCCCGGCGTGTCACCCGCTCCCGGTCCAGGTATTCGAGCAGGGGAATGGCATATTTGCGCGTAATTCCCGTCAGCTCCTTGAAAGCCGGCACGGAAATTCGCTCGCCTTTCGCCTTCTTAAACGTAGCAAGCTGCTCTTTCAAATGGCTCAGCGCATCGCGGTGAAAAATAAGCTCCGGGCTCACGCGGACAAGACTTTTCTCGCGCAACAAAATTTGCAACAGCTTCTCCGCGCGCTTGGCCTCCACAGAAAGCTTCGCCAGCACCTCTTTTACCGATGGCACCGCAAGGCCCGCTTGCGAAAACGCTTTTTCAATTTCTGCCTTTGCCGCCGCTTCTTCTGGCAGCAGTGCAATCTGCGCTCCGGCCCGCTTTACGAGTTCGCCTTGCACATCCAATTTCTTTTCAGCCGCCAGTTCTTCCAGCGCCGCGCGAAACGTCTCTGCCCGCACGCGTCTTCCCAGGCTCGCTCGCAAATCTTCCCGCGCGATTCCTGGCGACAACGGATTTTCTTTATGAAAGCGCTCGACCCGTTCGCCGATTTTCCGCCGCACTTCGTCAAACGCTTTTCTTCCCAGCAAAATCAGAGGCTCTGCCGAAACGATCTTGACCCTTCCGCCGGCGGCAAGTTTTTGCGAGGTACCTCGAATCTCTTTGTCGAACCAGCCCGTTCGCGCCACGATGTCCTCGAACGGCAGCCCCAGTATCGCGCGCTCCGTCATGGCGGCGAGCATCTCCTCTCGTTTCCCGCTTTCCAGCGTTTCGAGAAACGCCATGCGTCCCGTGTCTCGCACCATGGGACGCCTCGCCAGCGGATCCAGAATCTCGCCTCCCCCAATCGTGATGACCGGAGAAAATTGCCGCACAATGAACCGGTCGCCGGGCAAAACCAGCACTTCATCCTGCAGCCGCAAATGGGCCATCGCGTGCTGCCCTGGTAAAAGGACGCTTTGTCCATATAGAAAAATTTCCGCGATCGTCTCCGCGGTCCCCGCATGAAAATGCACTCGCGCGCGATGCTTCAGCTTCCGCGCGGAAGGAAGCAGCGTGAGCCGCACATCCACCCTGCGCGTGGTGCGAAAACGTCCGGGTGCGGCCAACGTCATTCCGCGTTTCACATCTGCATGGTCAATTCCCGCAAGATTCACAGCGGTTCGCTGCCCCGCGATCGCGCGTTCCACCGTTTTTCCGCCGGACTGCACGCCTCGCACGCGAAGCCGCTTCCCTCCCGGAAAGAGTTCGACTTCATCTTCCGCGCCGATGCTCCCGGAGATCAGTGTACCGGTCACGACCGTTCCGAATCCTTTCATTGCAAAGGCACGGTCAATCGGCAGACGGAAATGTCGCGCCGAATCTTTTCCCGGAATTTCCGTCGCAACGGTGTGCAGCGCTTTCCGAAGCTCGGCGAGCCCCGCCCCAGTCTTGGCGCTCACCGGAACAATTGCCGACCGCTCCAGAATCGATCCGCGAAGATATTCTTCCACTTCGAGCCGCACCAGCCCCAGCATGTCCGCATCCACCAAATCACTTTTCGTCAGCGCCACAACGCCACGCTTTACACCCAGCAACCGGCAAATATCGAAATGTTCGCGTGTTTGTGGCTTGATCGATTCATCGGCCGCAATCACCAGCAGCACCACGTCGATCCCCGCCGCCCCCGCCAGCATGTTGCTCACAAAACGCTCGTGCCCCGGCACATCCACAAAGCCAAATCGCACGCCGTCCTCTTCGAGAAACGCGAACCCAAGATCGATCGTGATGCCGCGCCGTTTCTCTTCCGCAAGCCGGTCCGGATGAGTCCCTGTCAAAGCCTCCACAAGGGCCGACTTGCCGTGGTCAATGTGTCCGGCCGTCCCAACAATCACGCTTTTACTCTGGATAGACATGGAAAGTCGTGTTTCCCGCGTGGCGGCGCGGGCTCTTGTGCCTGCGCAGCGATTGCAAACTCAAACAAATCAATGCATCGCTTGCGATGCTACTGGAGATACGAAGCAAGGGTCAAACCTCGCAGATTGGCAGAAAATTCGCTGGCAAGGGAAAGCGTGGGTCTATTTTGCGGCAGCGATTTCGTCGACGATGGATTGGGCGGCGGCACGCGGATCTTGAGCGGCCAAAATGGGCCTTCCGACAACGATATAGTCGGCGCCGGCTTTGATTGCTTCCGTCGGCGTCGCCGTACGTGCCTGGTCGTCGCGTTTCGGCGCGGCGTCCTCTTTCAGTTTGGGCCGCACACCTGGCGTCACGATCAAGAATTCGCGTCCGCAGGCTTTTCGTATGGCTTTCGCTTCCTGCACGGACGCCACCACGCCGTCTACACCAGATTGCTTGGCAAGCTGAGCAAGCTTCACCACGCGTATTTTGGGTGTTCCACCGATTCCAACTTCTTTCATGGCCTTGTGGTCCATGCTCGTCAGAAGAGTGACAGCAAGCAGCCGCGGCCGGTCGGCTCCCATTGGGACTCCAGCGCTAATCGCTTGCACCGCCGCCTCGAGCATGGCGGGGCCTCCGAGAGCATGCACGTTCACAAGTTGCACGCCGGTCAAGGCTGCCGCCGAAAGCACCGCTCCCGCCACCGTGTTCGGAATGTCGTGGAATTTTAGGTCGAGAAAGATGCCCGGCCCCAGCGCGGCAATTTCCTTCACCGCCGCGGGTCCCGCAGCCGTAAACAACTGGTTGCCGATTTTAAACATCCCTACGAGATCGGAGACTTGTTTGGCGAATTTTGCGGCAGAGGATAAAGAGTCAAAATCCAGTGCCACGATCAAGCTGCTGCGAGGATGGGCGTCGAAGCTCAAGGTCATAAGCGACCCCGGTTTCGGCGGGGTCAGTGTCTTTGGGGCACTTGCATCAATTCGAGCCGAACTTGGCTCACGCCCGAATGAATCAAGCCGATCTTCCGGGCTACGCGATAGGATACATCAATTTCGCGACCTTCTTGATATGGACCTCGGTCATTGATGCGTACTAGTTCGAACCTTCCGTTCCGGGGGTTCACCACCCGTACGATCGATCCGAAGGGCAGGTTCGGGTGAGCAGCTGTAAGCGCCTCGCTGTCGAAGCGCTCTCCATTGGCGGTCTTCTTTCCATTGAAGCCGGGGCCATACCAACTGGCATTGCCGACCCAGGTCTTCATCGGCTTAACAGGAGCACTCAGATGCGCCACAAGGGGAGCATCCATTACGGGAACGATGAGGAACATTAGGAGCACCCATCGAAAAGCGGCCCAGAAAACAAATAGTGGTCGTCTCATAGTGTGTTCTTTGTGCTACTCATATCCAAAAAAGTGTAGCGTAAAAATGGTCGTTATGTCAACCAAAATCTGCGAAAACTTTACCTCTTATATCATTGATAGTAAACGTTTTAGCATTAAGAAGCGCTCTCTCCAGCTCCCCTATGAGTCGCTGACTGGCCGTAGGGTCAGTAAAGCTGGCCGTCCCTACCTGTACGGCAGTCGCGCCTACCGCGAGGTATTCAAGCACGTCTTCCGCCGTCTCGATGCCTCCGACGCCTATGATTGGTGTCTTTACAGCCTTCTTCGTTTCCCAAACCAGCCGCATCGTGATCGGTTTTATAGACGGGCCCGACAACCCACCCGTTTGGTTCCCTAGGCACGACTTTCCAGTCCAGGGATCGACCGCCATCGCCGGATAGGTGTTCGCCACGGTCAAGGCATCTGCCCCGGAGCCCTCCGCCGCCCGGGCAATAAGTCCAATATCTGCAACCATCGGCGAGAGCTTCACCCAAAGGGGCCGTTGTACCGCCGCCTTCCGTGCTGCCCCTACGACCTCGGCTACAAGTGCCGGGTCGCCCCCAAACTGCATCCCTCCCCTCTTCACGTTTGGGCAGGAGATGTTCAGCTCATAAGCTGCCAAGCCCTCGGCACCCTCGAGGACCCGTACCACCTCAACGTAGTCCTCCACCGAGTAGCCGAATACGTTGGCAATGATTGCTGTTTCGTATTTTCTCAGTACCGGGAGTTTTTCAGACACGAACGCCCGTACTCCGATGTTTTGAAGTCCCACAGCATTAAGCATCCCAGAAGGGGTCTCGCAAAGACGGGGCGCGGGGGCGCCTTCCATTGGTTCGCGGGAGAGGCCTTTGACTACCAAGCCTCCGAGGCGGTTTAGGTCAACCAGGTGGGCAAACTCGACTCCATAGCCGAACGTTCCGCTGGCTGCGAGAATGGGATTCCGCAGGCGCACCGCGCCAATTTGCACGGTCAGATCAACAGCCCCAGCAGGAGTCACTTCATCCAGAGAATATCATGAAGCCGCGCGGAGACCCGCAAAATCTCCGTCCGGCGGCAGCTTTTGCAGAGCCCGGCAAATCTACGGCTTGGCTGCCTCCGCAGCTGCGTGAAAAGACGATTTTCTTCCTGCTGGCTGTTCGTTTGTTTTTGCAAGGGCCTCGCCCAGCACATGCCCATCCTGTGGCGCCAGCGTAATTCCACAGAGCGAAGCGAACGTTGGTGCGATGTCTGCCGGGGTAATCGGGTTGAAATACTCTCCCGGCCGGATCCCAGATCCCATGAAAAAAACCGGCACGCGCTGGTCATAATAGTAGGGTGAGCCGTGCGTCGTTCCGTACTGCCGCGGCCTGCCCGGCGTTGAAAAATCCCAAGGCCAGAACGGTTTCGGCACGATCAACAAATCCCCGCTCCTGTCCTTCGAGAAACTCGCCGCCTCCGCTCTTCGAATCGGGCTTTCCGTTGCGGGCCGATCCTCAAGTTCCTCCGCGCGATAAACTCCTGCCACCCCGGGGACGCTCTCGATCGCCTCGATCACCGCCTTCATCGCCGCCGGATCTGTTCTCAATTTGTCGTAGGTTCCTGGGGTGAAATAAACGTCGCTTCCTCCCACTTCCGCAACGGCCGGTTTCGTGTAGTTGAGAGCTTCGAGCGCCTTCTCGGCCTGCTCCTTTACTTCCGCAACGTTCAACCAACCGGCATCTACGCCCGTTTTCTCCAAATCCTCGGGAATCGGCGCGCCGCCATGATCTGCCGTGAGCGCCACCACGTAATTTCCGCGCCCAACAACCTTGTCCAGATGCGCGAAGAACCCCGCTAAATCACGGTCCAGCTGCGCGAGTTCGTCCTGTACTTCCCAGCTTCGCGGCCCAAAGGCATGCGCCACATAATCCACCGACGAAAAACTCACTCCCAAGTAATCCGTGCCTGCGCGTTTGCCCAATCCCAGCTTGTCGACGGCATCTTCCGCCATCTCTGCCAAGTAAGTCTCTGCGTACGGGCTAGCCTCCCATTGAGAGTAAAACGCGGCGTCCGGTCCCGTGCTGTCCGACTTTCCCCGCAACGGATGTGGAAATGCCGCGCCAAATCCCGCTGGCGGCACTGCTCCGACCGCCACCTCTCCATAGAGATAAGCCGTCTTCGGCAGCAACGGCACCCAAGTCTTGCCATAATCCTTTGCCACGGGATGCGCCTTCGCGTAGTCCTCGACGAATGCCGCCATCGGATACGCGCTCGATGTTGTCCAAGCCCCAGTCCCCGGGTCGAACCAAGTCACCGCATCTGCTTGGTGGCCCGCCATGGTAATTGACGCCCGCGCTTTCAGAGAAAACGTCACCACGCGTGTTCCCCCACCGGTCTGATACTTCAATTCCTCCGCGAACGCCGGCATCAGCATCCGCCATGCGCTGTCGCCTCCCTTGACGCTTACTCCGCCGTAACCGGTATTCTTCACCTTAGGATCAAACGTGCAAGTCACACTCTTTTGCCGCTCGCGGTCCCACCAGGCATTCGAAATCATTCCATGCGTCGACGGAAGTGCTCCGGTAGAAATCGTCGAGTGCCCCACGCAGGTCTCCGTCGCGGCATAGGGATAAGCCGCCTCGCGGAACCACGCGCCCTCCTCGACCAGCCGCTTCAAGCCTCCCGTCCATTGCCCTTGAAACTTGTCCACATAATCCGCGCGCATCTGGTCCACGACCAGCATCACCACCAGCTTCGGGCGCGCCGGCAGCCGTTCGAACCGCAATCCAATGATCCAACTCCTTTGGGCTTGCCTTCTTCGCGATTGCAGCGCTTTGCCCCAGCGCCAAGGGCACCGTGACCGCGGCTAAAAGCCCAATTCCCGCCCACGCCCTTCTGTAACTCTTTCCCATGCGAGTTTCGCGCGACATATTCACCTCCGCTCTCCACAATTCGCCGCGAAAGTTTACCACGCCGAACGATGCCGTCCCGTTGGAACGGCGATTTTTGCCTGTGGATTCCGTCCTCTCGAATTCGCGACGCCGCGTTCGCGGTGCCACCGGTCACGGCCCCTCGAAATTATTCCCCCTTACCACTCCCTAGTCACGCGGCACCAGTCACTATGCTAGGATTACCCGAACATGCGCATCGTCGAAAAAGCCCAATTGATGTCCGCCCCGGAAATCGACCGCACCCTGCGACGACTGGCTCATCAAATTGTTGAGAAAAGCGGCGGCACCAAGCATCTCGCCCTGATTGGCATCCGCCGCCGCGGCGTGCCGCTCGCCCAGCGCATTGCCCAAGCCATGCGTGGCATCGATGGCGTCGATGTCCCTGTCGGCACTTTGGACATTACGCTCTATCGCGACGACCTCTCCAAAGTCGCGCCCCACGCCGTTTTGCAGTCCTCCGACATCACCTTCGGGGTCGACCAGATGGACCTCGTGCTCGTCGACGACGTCCTCTACACCGGCCGCACCATTCGCGCCGCCATGAACGGCCTCTTCGATCTCGGCCGTCCCCAGCGTGTTTCTCTTTGCGTGCTCATCGACCGCGGCCACCGGGAAATGCCCATTGAAGCCCAGTTCGTCGGCCGCACCGTGCAGACCAGCGATTCCGAAATCATCGAAGTGCGTCTCCGCGAGATTGATAATGAAGAGCGCGTTGTTCTCGTCGACCGTCAGGAGTCGTAGTTGAATAAGAATTTTTCGCCACCCGGGCAAAGAGTGCAAATGTGACTTTTCGCTTTCGCGACCTATTGGCTCTCGAACCGCTCTCCGCGGACGAACTCACTTTTCTTCTCGATCAGAGCAGGCCCTTCCAAGCCATCCAGCGCAATGCTCTCAAAAAACTTGCCACTCTCCGCGGCAAAACCGTCGCTCTCGCCTTTTTCGAAAACTCCACTCGCACGCGCATCAGTTTTGGAACCGCCGCCGCCCGCCTCGGCGCGGACACCATGAATCTCCAGGCGGAATCTTCCAGCGTGAAAAAAGGCGAATCCCTCCTTGACACCGTTCACACGCTGGACGCCATGAAGCCCGATTGCCTGGTGATGCGCCACGCCGCCTCCGGCGCAGCCGACTTTGTCGCCCGCCATCTCGATATTCCCGTCATCAACGCCGGCGACGGCACGCACGAACATCCCTCGCAAGGCTTGCTCGATGCTTTGACCATCCGCGACCGCAAGGGCTCCCTCGCAAATCTAAACGTAACCATCCTCGGCGACATTTCTCACAGCCGCGTGGCCCGCTCGAACATTCACTTGCTCTCGAAATTCGGCTGCCGCTTCACGCTCTGCGGCCCCGCTATGTGGGTTCCCCGCGAACTCGAAAGCATTGGCCTGCCCGGCGCTTCCATTCGACGCGTCTTCCGCATCGAAGAAGCGCTCGAAGACGCCGACGTCGTTCTCGTTCTGCGCGTCCAAACCGAGCGCCTTCACGAGCCTGCTCTTTCCGCCGCGGACTACATTCTTCTTTATCAGCTCAGCGCCGAGCGACTCCGCCGCGCCAAGCCAGATGCCATCATTCTTCATCCCGGCCCGATGAATCGCGGCATCGAAATCACTCCCGAAGTCGCCGACGGCCCGCAATCTTGTGTCCTCGAGCAAGTCACCAACGGAATCGCCGTGCGCATGGCTCTGCTCTATTTGCTCCTGGTCGGCGGATCGGAAGAATTGGCGGCAGAGCCGCATCCCGCAGCGGAAGACCAACAGCCGCGCAATCGCCGCGCAACCGACAAAAAGGAAACTTCCTCCGCACCCGCGGACAAGGACCCCTCGCATGCTTCTCGTTAAGAACGGCCGCGTCCTCGACCCTGCCACGCAGACCGACGCGCCGCGCGATGTTCTTCTCGACGGCGACAAAATCGCCGAAGTCGCGCAGCCTGGAAAAATTACGCCTGATGCTTCCACCGAAATCTTCGACGCCTCCGGCCTGATCGTCGCTCCCGGCTTCATCGACCTTCACGCGCATCTCCGCGAGCCCGGCCAGGAATCCTCCGAAACGATCGAGACGGGAACGCGTGCGGCAGCTCGTGGCGGCTTCACCGCCGTATGCTGCATGCCGAATACAAAGCCCGTCAACGACAACGCCAGCGTTACGCGCTTCATTCTCGATCGCGCCAAAGCCACCGCCAGCGTGCGCGTCTGGCCCATCGGCGCCGCTAGCGTCGGCAGCAAAGGCGAAGCCATCGCAGAAATCGCCGCGATGAAGCAGGCCGGCATCGTCGCCGTCTCTGACGACGGCAAGCCCATCGCCACGGCAAAACTCACGCGCCAGGTGATGGATTATTGCCGCTCGCTCGATCTCCTCGTCATCGAGCATTCGGAAGATGTTTCGCTCGCCGCCGGCGCGGTGATGCGCGAAGGCGTCACGTCCACGCGTCTCGGACTTCCCGGCATGCCCGCCGCCGCAGAATCTGTTTGCGTCGCCCGCGATGTTCAGCTTGTCGAGCTGACCGGCGCGCGTCTGCATGTGGCGCACCTCTCTGCAAAAGCATCGCTAGATCAGGTCCGCTGGGCCAAGCAGCGCGGCCTTCATGTAACGTGCGAGGTTACGCCGCATCATTTCACTTTGATTGATGAAGATGTCCAGTACGACTCGCGCTACAAAATGAATCCGCCGCTAGCCTCGCGCGAAGACCGGAAGGCCTTGCTCGAAGGTCTCGCTGATGGCACGGTGGACGCCATCGCGACGGACCACGCTCCCCACGAGCCTGCCCTCAAGGATGTCGAGTTCGACCGCGCACCCTTCGGCATCCTCGGCTTCGAAACCGCGCTCGCGCTTGCGCTCGAGCAACTCGTCCACTACGGGGCGAATCTCACGTCAATGCGCATAGTGGAGCTTTTCACCGCCGGGCCGGCGCGCGTTCCTCAGCATTGCGAACGAAAATTTGCCGCCGGGCAACCCGGTGACCTCACGATTTTTTCCTACGACGCGGCAATGGACCTATGACGTAAAGCAATCCCCCAGCAAATCGAGTAACTCCCCGTTCGACGGACACACCTTCAAAGGCGGCCCGATCGCCACCATCGTCGCTGGCCGCATTGTTTACAAGATGTAGGGGCCGGGCTTTAGCGCGGCATATGGTGGAATGAGAGGTGAATTCCCTGTCACTGCTTGCGCGTCACTGCATAGTGCAGGCTCACCACGCCGTCGGGAAATTTCTTGTTGGTGAGCAGCCTCAGCGGAATCGTCCGGTGTCGCGGCTGAATCAGCGGTATGCCTTCCCCAATCAGAACCGGAATCACGCTGATGTAAAATTCATCGATCTCGCCTTCGTCCAAAAACGAAGCGATAATTTCGCCGCCGCCCATCATCCAGATGTTCTTACCGCGTTTCGCCCGCAATTTCCGTGCAAACGGCTTGATCGGTTCGCTGAGAAAATGGAATCCCGCTTCCGCCGGTCCCTGCGGCTGGCGTGAAAACACATAATTCTGGACGCCTGAGAAGAATTTCATCGCCTTCATTCCCATCTCGAGTCCCTTAGTGTACGTCTTGCGCCCCCACAGGATCGTGTCGATGCTCTTGAAGAAATCGCCCAGCCCGTAATTTCCTTTGATGGGGGGACGGTCGAGCCAGGCCACGTCGCCGTCGGGACGAGCGATGTAGCCGTCCACGCTCGTTGCGATATGGACGATGATCTTGCGTTTGGGGCTCATGCTGATTGGCCGTTGCCGCTTGGTTTGACTCGCTTGGAATCAGTTCAGAAATTTCGTCCAGCAATGCGAGAGCCGCTAGTGCGCGGCGGGCTCCGCCGCCGGATGCAAACCATGCTGCGGCACTTCGTGAATGCCTCGCGCCGGTGGCTCAATCCTCTGGCGGTAGAAATGATCGAGCGGCAGGCGGCCTTTTCCGACGGGGTACGCCTTTTCAATCGCCTTCGTCGCATACGCTTTCGCGAGTGTCGCCGCTTCGAGCAGCCCCCGGCCCACGGCCAGATGCGCCGCGAGCGCCGATGCAAACGTGCAGCCCGTTCCATGCAGTTGCTCTTCGTTCACACGTTCTCCGGGCAACGTCACCATCTCCGTGCCGTCGAAAAGCACATCCACCGGGCGTCCCATGTGCCCGCCCTTAACGATCACCGCTCGCGCGCCCATTTCCACAATCTTCCGCGCCGCCGCTTCCATCTCCGCTACATCTTTGATCGTCATCCCCGTCAGAATCTCGGCTTCCGGCACGTTCGGCGTTATCACACTCGCGCGCTTCAGCAGTTCCGCCGCGATGTATTTCACGCCGGCTGCGTCGAGCAATTCCGTACCAGTAGATGATTTCATCACCGGATCGTGCACCACGTGCGCAAATGTGTGCGCGTCCAGAAATTCCGCAACGATCGCGGCATTCCCCCGATTCCCGAGCATCCCGATTTTCACCGCCGCGATGTTGCAGTCCTTCGCCAACACCTCGAGCTGCGCCTTCAGCGTCGCGCTCGGAATGTTGTGCACGTCTTCCACACCTTGCGTGTTCTGCACCGTTAGCGCCGTGATCGCCGCCACTCCATAGCATCCGT
The DNA here is from genome assembly GCA_963753745.1 of uncultured Acidobacteriota bacterium. Classification (GTDB taxonomy): domain Bacteria; phylum Acidobacteriota; class Terriglobia; order Acidiferrales; family UBA7541; genus Acidiferrum. Next base: position 96,110 of record CAVWDX010000016.1, on the reverse strand, counting down.
GCGCCGCAAACGTTTTCAAATCTGCCGCGGTCCCGGCGCCGCAGGAGGGATCAAATCCTGCAATGCTCAACAGAATCGGTGGAACTGTTTGTCCATGTCCGTTCGTGCTCATTTTTTCGTGCTCGCCAGCACCCCTCGAAGAAAAATAGCCGGTCGCGCCAACTGGGCGGACCGGCAATTGCGAATGTACGCGTGCTGTTTCCTCCGCGCAAGATAAAAATTAAGGAAATATCCTGTGATTGGTTCTACCCGCGAGGAAATTGCGGCGTCGCAGGCTTCTAGCGGCAAACGGAGTCGAGTTTATCGAGCGGCTCTTCCGCGTGCGGCGGATAATCCAAGTGTTTGCTCTCCACCATTTGCTCGAGCAGCGTTCCGCCAGTGCTCAACGCCGCGTCCGGGTCGGTTTGGTACGCGGGATCATCTTCCGCTTCCTGCAGCGATACAACTTCGAATCCCTGCCTCCGCAGGGAATCCAGCAGCGACGGAAGCATCACGCTGTCAAACGCGCCGATATGCAGCAGCAGCACATGCCGGATGTCTCTCCCGAACAGCATGACCGCCATTTTCTGCCCCAAGGAAACGTACTCCGCCGCCATGCTCAGGTAACTGGATTTCAGCCACTCGATCGCCTGCGAATCGTGCTTGTCCATGCACCGCGCATACGGGTCGTCCCATGCCCAATCCTGAAAATCGATCGTGACTTGCGCCACTTTATATCCGCGCTCACGCAGATATTTTTTTACCGCGTGCCTTTTTTCGAGCGTGTCCCCTTCGTTCAAATACGGATAGCGGAACCAACGCCAGTCCCGCCCGCCCATAAAGCCTTCTAGCGTGCCTTCATTCATGGCGATATCTTCCTCGAACGCCTGAACGCTGTTCGGCGTAATGTCCATGTGCGAGTAAGTGTGATTGCCAAGCAGAAATCCCGCATCGGTCCAGATCTTCAGAACGTCGGCTTTATCCCAGGAGCGGTCCAGCTTACTGGCATTCACAAACCCGTAGACGGGAGGGACTTCCTTGGCCTTAAAGGCCGCGATCATGTTCTTCGCGATTTCGGATCGCGTCATGGTGCTGGGCATCTCGCCGTGCGTGGGGAGATCATCGACCGTGATGGCTATTTTGCCGTGCTGCTGGGCCTGTGCAGGCCCGGCCAGCACACAAATCACCGCCGCGAGGTTCAGCCAGCGCGCGAAAAGAGCAAGCCTCTTCAAAATGATCGCTCGGAGTTTTCCGTTCTCTGGGAATTTATCGAACAGCCATCACGGGAACAGCCCGCGAACTAGCGTGGCTTCGGCGACCCGCCCGACAGCCAGAATCATCGCGCCCGCTCGCGGCGGAACGTGATGCTTCCGCATGGTGTCCACCATTTCGTGGAATGCCCGAACCATGCTCTTCTGCAGCCGCGCGTTCACTTCCTCGACATCCCACATGAGCCCTTCCATGTTCTGCACCCATTCGAAGTAGCTCACCGTTACGCCGCCGGCATTCGCTAGAATGTCCGGCAGCACCGTGATCCCGCGCCTCGCCAGAATCTCATCCGCGTGCGGCGTCGTCGGCCCGTTGGCGGCTTCCGCTACGATACGGGCCTTCACTGCCTCAGCGTTGTGCAGCGTAATCACATTCTCGAGCGCCGCCGGCACCAGGATGTCGCACTTCATTGTCAGCAGATCATCGTTTGTGATGCGCGACGCCCCCGGCATCCCCACCACCGTCCCCGACCGTTCCTTATACCGAATCGCTTTGATCGGATCGATTCCCCGCGAATTCGTCACGCCGCCTCGCGTATCGCTCAGCGCGATAATTTTCGCTTTTTTCTCCGCGAACAACCGCGCCGCCGTCGCTCCCGCATTGCCAAATCCCTGGATCGCCACGGTGGCGCCCCGCAGCGGAATCTTTTTCAGCTTGCAGGCCTCTTCCACCACGTACAGCAGCCCCCGCGCCGTCGCCTCGCTGCGCCCTTCCGACCCGCCGATCGACACCGGCTTCCCCGTTACCACTCCATGGACGGAATGTCCCACCGTCATCGAGTACGTGTCCATGATCCACGCCATCGTCTGCGCGTCCGTGTACACGTCCGGAGCCGGAATGTCCATCGCCGGTCCGATGATCGGCAAAATCTCGGTCGCGTACCGCCGCGTCATCCGCTCCAGCTCGGTTTTCGACATCCGCTTGGGGTCGCAAATCACTCCGCCCTTCGCACCGCCGAACGGCACGTTCAGCACCGCAGTTTTCCACGTCATCCACGCCGCCAGCGCCTTCACTTCATCCAGCGTCACGTTGGGGTGATATCGAATCCCGCCCTTACCCGGCCCGCGCGAAATATTGTGCTGCACGCGAAACCCGGTATGGACTTTCACCTGCCCGTTGTCCATCTTCGTCGGGATCGACACTTCCAGCACGCGCTTCGGCGTCCGCAAAATCTGCCGCAGTCCCGGCTCCAGCTTCAAAAACTCCGCCGCCATATCAAATTGAATCTGCGCGATGCGAAACGGATTCAAGTCCTCTCGCGGCGCGATTCGCGGCACCATCGGCGGTGCCCCAATCTGTCTTAGCGGCCCTGTGGGCTTTGCGACCGTGGCCATCGGCGTCGGTCCTTTCCTCTTCGCGTCTAGTCTCGACTTCTCGATCTATTAAAGATTAAAAAGTTTTCAGCTACCCGGGGTTTGAAATCCTTCAATCGTTCGCTGCTATCCGTTTGCCGCTATCCGTTCCGTGCTCTTCACATACTTGTCTCGGCAAGCCACCGAACAAAAGTGCACCAACTCCCCGCCCTCGCGCAGCGGTACCGCCAGTACTTCCGCCACATGCATCCCGCAAACCGGGTCGCGCACCAATCGCCGCGCCGCAACTCCACTCTGCGTATCGCCTGACCCCATTCCAACTCCAGTGCCGGCTGCGGAACCCGCCGCATGCTGATCCGTCTGCGCCGGCATTGCCCCGCGCAACATCCATGCCGCCAACCGCCGCAGTAGCGCCACGCCCCACGACACCACCAGCAACCAAAACAAAAATCTCATCACTCGGCCAAGAAAGTTCATCGATTCTTCCAGCTCATGACCCCAACAGCGCTGAGGCCAACTCCTCTTTATCTTACTCGTTCGGGATCACTTCTTTTCCTGCGACCCGTAAATCCCCCTGGGTCTATCTATTGCTCAACCACATTGGTCTGCACATTGCTCTTAGGCGAGTGTATGCAAGGCGAAAAGGCGGAGTCAAACGAAAAGCTGTACTTTCAATACTTTGCGCGGCCTCAAAAATTGCAGGTTAGACCGGCCAACCTCTCTATTTTCATACTAAGCTGTTCATTTTCATGGTGTTACGCTTCGCGCCAGCCTGGACCTGGCAACCCAACTTTTTAGTCACCGAGCTTCCCTGGATGCCTTAGCTTTTACATCCTCTACTTTCTTTACTTCCTTTACCTATTTACTTCACCGCCTCGATCTTCTCTATTCCCATATACGGCCGCAAAACTTCCGGCACCACAATCGACCCATCCGCCTGCTGATAATTCTCCACCACCGCGATCCACGTCCGTCCCACCGCCAGCCCCGACCCGTTCAGCGTGTGCACAAAATCGCTCTTCCCTCCGCCTTTCGGCTTAAACCGTATTCCCGCGCGCCTCGCCTGGAACGCCTCGCAATTCGAGCACGACGAAATCTCGCGAAATTCTCCGCTCGATGGCAGCCACACCTCAATGTCATACGTCTTCGCCGACGCAAATCCCATATCCCCGGTACACAAAAGCATTGTCCGGTAGTGCAATCCCAGCTTCTGCAAAATCGTCTCCGCATTCCCCAACAACTTCTCGTGCTCCTCGTAACTTTTCTCCGGATGCGTAAACTTAAACAACTCCACCTTCTGAAACTGGTGCTGCCGCAAAATTCCCCGCGTATCTTTCCCCGCCGCTCCCGCCTCCGACCGGAAGCACGCCGTCCACGCCGTCACATTGATCGGCAGCTTCTCCTCCGCAATCGTCTCGTCGCGGTGCAGATTGTGCAGCTCGACTTCCGCCGTCGGCGTCAACCAAAAATCCGTATTCTCAATCCGAAACAAATCCGCCGCAAACTTCGGCAATTGACCTGCCGCCATTAACGAAGCCGTATTCACCAAAAACGGCGGCAAAATCTCCGTATACCCGTGTTCCCGCGTGTGTACATCCAGAAAGAAATTCGCCAGCGCCCGCTCCAGCCGCGCTCCCCAACCCTTATAAACCGCAAACCGCGCTCCGGTTATCTTCGTCGCCGCTGCCAAGTCCAAAATCCCGGCGTTCTCGCCAACTTCCCAGTGCGGCTTCGGCGTAAAAGCAAACTTCGGCGCCGCTCCCCATCTCCGCACCTCTTTGTTGTCTTCCGCGCTGTGCCCCACCGGCACCGACGCGTGCGGCAAATTCGGTATCGTCAACAGCAACTCGCTCTGCGTTGCATTCAACTGCGCAATCCGCTCGTCCGCTTCCTTGATCCGCTCAGATACCGCTTTCATCTCCCCAATCAATGCATCCGCGTTTTCTTTCGCCTTCTTCAACCGCGCAATCTCGTCGCTAGCCTTATTCCTCTGCGCCTTCAACGCCTCCGTCGCCGTAATCAACTCCCGCCTCTGCGTATCCAACACGCGAAATGCGTCCAGATGCAAAGGCGTCCCCCGCTTCTTCGCCATCTCCGCAAACAAATCCAAGTGATCCCGAAAATAGTTCAAGTCATGCATCGCTCTGGTCTCTCTAGCAAAATGGCTTGGTAACGCTCGGCCTTGCCAGGATTGGCAGAATATCATCCTCGCCGATTGTAGGGGCACGATACATCGTGCCCTCTTTCTTTTCTCCGTGTTTCTTCGCTCAGCCTTCTTCCGTCAATCTCTCCGGATTCTAAACAACCTCTAGCTTCAAACCCGGAAACGCCGCTTTGTACAATCCTCCGTCCAGGGTCAAGAGCTTGTAACCGTTCTCCAGCGCGTGAGCCCCAATCACGAAATCCGCGAGCAATCGTCGCGGCTCCGATCTGCCGTGTTTTTTTCGCCGCAAGGCATACGCCTGAAACGCGATGCCCGCCGTCCTCCAGATTTTCTCTTTCAACTCCCACTCCACCGCAATCCCCGCCTCTTCGCAGAACCGATCCACAAACGCCTCCGTCCTTCCCGGCGCGCCAATCAACTCCGCATACACCGCGCCGCAAATCACCGTTTGTTGTTCCGTTTTATCGGTGTCTTGCAGCGCTTTCGCCGCGACTCGATTCAGCGTGTCATTGTCATTCCACAACGCTGAGAGGACGTTCGTGTCGAGCGCGATCGTCACTCGTCGTCCTCATGGCCGCGGATCTCCCGTATCCACTTCTGGATCGCTTTTCGCCCACTTCCAATCCCCGGAGTGCCAATCCCGCGGTATTTTTCAAACACACTCCCATCTCGCACTGCCTTCACCTGCACTCCGTCGCCCTTGTCTTCAAACTCCAGCTTATCCCCCGCGCGCACTCCCAGCCTGCGCCGGATATCCCGGGGCACGGTTATCTGCCCCTTGCTCGTCAATTTCGCTTGTCTCTTCAACATCGCCCGTCTCTTCATTGCCGCACTCCCATTCCTTACTTTATCACATCCCTCCTTACTTCCCCTCCTCTCCGCGTCATCCTTCCCCCTCTTCTCTGCGCCCATCTACCACGCCTAGTGAAAAAGACCCCGGAAGACCCTGAACACCACGACCACGATTCGGATCAGCAACCAGCCCACCGCCTTGATTCCCACGGCCGCGCTAATGCCCACCACCGGTACCCACACGATGGCCGTGCGCCTGAGTATTCTCACTCCCAAGGATTCATCGGCGCGCGTTTCGTACCGCTTCCGCCACCCTGTGACTTTTATTTCTTGTCGCTCCTTCATGCCTCCTTTGTAGCACAGCCACCCTCGACCGAACCCCCTTCCGCTTGACTACCGTATCGGTCTGATCAATCGATCTGGCGACGCGACCAGGCGTCGCTATCCCGACCTTGTCGGGACCGATCGATTTTCCCCTCGTCCGCCTCCCTTGACTCCATTACTCACCTGATCAAGGATCTCAATTGATCAACAATGTCTCCTCTCCCCACTCCCGCCTTCAACGACGAAAAACACCACCTCCGCATCTACCAAGCCGACTGCCTCGACCTTATGCAAAACCTCCCCGAATCCTCCGTCGACCTCATCTTCGCCGACCCGCCCTACTTCCTCTCCAACGGCGGCATCACCTGCCACGCCGGCAAAATGGTCTCCGTCCACAAAGGCGATTGGGACAAATCGAAAGGTGCGGAAGCGAATCATGAATTCAATCGCGCCTGGCTCTCCGCCTGCCAGCGCCTCTTAAAACCCAACGGCTCCATCTGGGTCTCCGGCACCGCCCACGTCATCCACTCCGTCGGCTTCGCCATGCAGCAGTTCGGCTTCAAGCTCCTCAACGACATCTCCTGGGTCAAGCCCAACCCGCCGCCGAATCTCTCTTGCCGCTATTTCACCCACGCCACCGAAACCATCATCTGGGCCGCCAGGGACAAAAAGTCCCGCCACACTTTCCACTACAAGCTCATGAAGGAAACCAATCGCGGCAAACAAATGAAGTCCGTCTGGGAAATCCGCCCGCCCGAATCCTGGGAGAAAAAATTCGGCAAACACCCCACCCAAAAACCCGTCGCCCTCCTCGAACGTATCCTCCTGGCCTCCTCCAACGAAGGCGACCTCGTCCTCGACCCATTCCTCGGCGGCGGCACCACCCTACTCACCGCATTCCGCCTACGCCGCCACGCGATCGGCTGCGAACTCTCACTCGATTACATCAACCTCTCCATCCGCCGCCTCTGTTCCAATCTGGTACAAATCCAACTTTCCGTTTCCTTCCTCGAAATTTCTTTTTCTTCTTCTCAGTTTTCAGTTGATCCGCCAACCGTTTCCGTGGATCGATCCAAATGCGCCCAAACGCGCGCCGTCATTTCGAACGGAGCAAGCCGACGATTTTGCTTTTCCGGTTCACTTCCTGTGAACCGGTCGGCTTGCGCAGAGAGAAATCTCTCTTCGTCGTCGGAGCCCAAAAACTCAACCTTGTCCTCTTCACTCCAACTCGTCCAACAAGAACGCCGCTTCTATTTCATCGGCCGCACCGATCGCCGCGTAATCTTCTCCGTCCTAGCCGACTCCCTCGACGAAGCCCGCCAAAAATTCCGCGCCTCCGGCCACCCCGAATCCGACGCCCTCTTCATCATCAAAACCGAAACGTCCATCTACCTCGCTTAACGCTCAGCCATTTCGAGCGCAGCTCGAAATCTCTCCTGCCTTTCGCGTAGCCAATCGTGATCTAATCCCCGCGTGCACTTGACCCTGCCCCAACCGGCTCCCAAGTACAAGAGCCCGACACAGCAAGCACGCGTTTCAACCGAGCCCTGGGCCGCAGCGAACCTCTACTGCCCCAATTGCACTTCACCACATCTCGACTCACTTAAGGCAAACACTCCTGCGAGTGATTTCGTTTGTCCGCGCTGCAGAGAACGATTTCAATTGAAAAGCGGCAGGTCACTTTTCAAGACCCGAATCCCGGATGCCGCGTATTCCAAGATGATAGAAGCAATTCGGAAGGATGAGACCCCGAGTATCTTTGCGCTCCACTACGACCCAGCGGATTGGTCCGTCAAGAATCTAATTCTCGTTCCTCGCTTTACCTACTCGGTGAAGGACATTTTCAAGAGAAAGCCGCTATCTGCTGAGGCGCAACGCCATGACTGGGTTGGCTGCGACATTCTGCTGGGTGCCATTCCTCAACGCGCACGCATACCTGTCATTTTGGATGGAGTTCCAATCTCTCCGCGAGGAGTTCGACAGGAGTTTCAGCGCCTTAGACCGCTTCAGCAGATCCAGACCAAAGCGCGCGGCTGGACTCTAGACGTCTTGCTTATCCTTGAGTCCTTTGGCAAGCCGGACTTCAGTCTTGATGAGGTTTACGCCCACGAAGCAAAGCTTCGCGTGCTCCATGTGCTAAATCGTCATGTGCGACCGAAGATCCGTCAGCAACTCCAAGTCCTCCGCGACATGGGTCTAGTCGAATTCCTTGGCCGCGGTAAATACCGTCTTTTATAGCGCCATTTCCTCACACGTTTGGCGCCGGCCGGGTGCCGCAGCCTTCGGTGTTAAAGGCTGCGGGTTTTGACTTTTCCCCCGCCATTTCGCCGCGGCCCAGCCTTCGTCCCTTTCCTGTCGACTAACTTGAGAACACCGTTCAGCTTAGACTCCAAGTTTGGTCTTGCTTCAACCCCGCGCCGCATGCCACGATGGAATTTCCGTTCCTTGCCGCGGCAGACACGCCGCTTATTCGGCACGTTAGGAAGGAAATGCCATGACTGACAATCTCAAAGAACTCCTTGAAAAAACAAGAGGCGTGGAAGTGTCTCCCGAGCAAAAAGAGGAGCAACGGCGTAGCTTCGCCTACGGCAACACCAACATCGAAAACCCGCGTATCACCCGCGAAACCGTTGATCAGGAAGCTGAAGAGCTAAAGAAAGCCCGCTAGCAGCAGACATGTCGGACGAAGAGCGGCACAGCAAAGCTCTGGAAATCGAGCTCATTTCCGATCCAGAGGAACGAGCTCGCCAGGAAGCGAAGAATGGCCTCCGGCAATTTGATGAGGTCATTGAGCGAATCAATTATTCGCTGCAACCCGAGCGCCCGTTCAAGCTCCGCCCTTCCGCCATTTTGAGTCTTCACCGCCGCGCGCTGGAAGGGATCAGTTCCTTCGCAGGTGTGCCCCGCCCCGGCGGAATCGAAATCAAAGGAAGCAAACACCAGCCTCCTGGAGCTCACCTTGTGGCTGAGCTTCTCGAACAAATGTGCGACTACATCAACGAGAACTGGGCGAAGTCTTCTCCGCTTCATGTAGCTGCTTACACGTTGTGGCGCATGAACTGGATTCATCCGTTTGTTGACGGAAATGGCCGGACATCTCGCGCGGTTTCCTACCTGGTGTTGTGCGTTAGGCTGGGATATGTCTTGCCAGGTACGCAAACCATTCCGGAGCAGATTTCTCGGAATAAAGACCCATACTACAGAGCCCTTGAAGCAGCAGATCAGGCGAACGCCGCCGGAAAAATCGACCTTACGGAAATGGAAAAGCTTCTAGAATCGCTGCTGGCAGCCCAATTGGTCTCGGTGATTGATGCCGCCAAATCGAAAGGGTAGGACCTTGTTGGGCCGGTCGTACGTCGGGTGCCGCAGGCGGTTGGGTCGCCCTTTGCTCGCTCGAAACCTCTAGGGTGGCCGGGTGCCGCAGCCTTCGGTGTTAAAGGCTGCGGCGGGTGGGTCACCCTTGGATCGCTAGAAACCTCCTGGGTGGCCCATCCTTTCTGCGGTTTTTGCGGAAAGGGTGGGCTCTTGCGTCGCCGGGTGCCGCAGCCTTCGGTTTAAACGCTGCGGGTTTTGACTTTTCCCGCGCCAGCCCGCCAGCTATTTTTATCGCTAGAATCTCTCTTGACAAATCCGTAATTTCTGCTAGTATATTTGTTAGGCAAAATTGCATTTTGCCTCGTAGCGCCAGCATCTTGCTGGCGTTTTTGTTTTGGCAGCAAGCCTTGTCCCTAAGCCCTTTAGAATGCGCACTTACGAAAATCATGCCCGTAACCCCTTTAGAATCCGCACTTCCAAAACACAGGACTTAAAACCCTTTAGAATGAACACTTCCGAAAAAACCGGGGAGGGGGTGGCCGGGTGCCGCAGCCTTCATTTAAAGGCTGCGGGTTTTGACTTTCAACCACGACCTAGTGCTTTTCACGGATTCTTCCAGTATCCTTAAGCTCTCAATGACTACGCGCGACTTCAAAGTCTTTCTTGAGCCTGACGAAGATTATGGCGGCTACGTCGTGGTCTGCCCCTCCATCCCCGGCTGCTATTCCCAAGGCAAGACCGTCTCCGAGGCCCTCGCCAATATCCGCGAAGCCATAGACCTGTGCCTCGAAGATATGGAAAGCCGCGGCGAAGAACTTCCCGACACCGAAAATGTCCTGATCGGAAGCGTCGTCGTTACCCGATGAGCCCGAAGCTGCCCGTCATATCGGGCGATGATCTGATTCGCGCTCTTGCTAAGTTTGATTATGTAACCGTGCGCCAGAAGGGCAGCCATGTCCGCCTTCGTCATTCATCCGACCCGCAGCGCCTTCCCGTTACCGTCCCGCTTCACAAAGAAATTGCCTTCGGCACCCTCCGCCGCGTCCTGCGCGATGCCGCAATCAGTGTGGACGAACTCCTCGCCGCTCTCTAGCGCGTTTTGACTTTTCCCCCGCCGTTCCGCCGCCCCGTCTTCGTCCCTTTCCTGCGCACCAATTTGATCTCTACCCTGGAGCCCAACGCATGCGCCACGCGAATCAACGTCCCAATCGTCAAATCCCCACCAGGAAAGTTGAAACAGAAAAACAATAACCCAAGAAATAAAGAAATGGATCAATCGGTAGGAAAAAATCCCAAGGCTAACTACTTCCCGGAGGCCTTCTCTTTGGAAGACTGGTTTTTCGACGTGCGAACCCCTTTGTTGGGCGACTGCACCATCTCACGGAACTCGTTGGTCATTCGCTCCAAAACCGCGAAGTTCCCACGAGATACTTCCAGCATGTCCGAAATGTTCGTATTCTTCACAACGGTTGTCATAACATTCTTCCTCTACTGCGCCAGCGATCCGAGCAGTACGCAAAAAGGCTGCAACACTCTCGCAATCTCGCTTTGTACTTCCTCAGACTCCTGAAAAATATGCTCCTGGTCCGACTCTACGTTTACGATACCTCGTAGGCTGCCGTCTCCGAGCACCGGAAGGCACGCAAAGCTCCGGAGCCCTTCCTTACCGTCAAAATAGCTCCGAATCTCTTCTCTGATAGTTTGAGGAATGTGCTTCGCGAAGTCAAGGTTACTCGTCTGAATCACCAGTACTTCCTCGCGCAAAAAGGCGTCCGGCCCTCCGAACAGCACCCAATCCCGCCATTTCGTAAACTTCACCGAATCTACCACGGGCACCGCAAAGTGCTGTTGTCCTTCGGGGCTCGCATAATGTTTCAGAATCAGCAGGTGGCTGTGGTCCTCTCGCTTTTGATACACAAATCGCGCGAGATCCCAGTCTTCCTCGCTTGCCTGGGCGGTCGCAACCGCTACCATGATATTCGCGTTCAGCCGCACCTTTGTATCAATCGCCGTGTAGGACTGTACCACCAGCCGGATGTGGTCCAGTATCTGCCTGCAAAGCGCGTCCCTCAGTGCATCCGACGGCCCCTGGTGATAGCGCTCCACGGCAAGAATATCGACCGCCAAACGTGTCGACCCCTCGGCATTCAGTTCCCTGAAGCGCTGAAGCCTTTCGTCGTTTTCCTGCCGCAGCGGCGCCTCGTATTCTTCCTGATAGTGTTTGTAGCCATAATGCAGATAATCAAGAACTGCTCCTAACGATTCTGCACTATAACGCCTGGTATACACTTTTCTCATCGAGGCGAACCGGGCAAAAATCATGACCGATATCGTCGCTACTCCGACAAACACAGTAATCAGCAGCGGAATTAGATAGAAAAGCGCCAGTCTCGTGTGATTCAAATCGCTCGCATCGAGCAATTTTTCCCAGCGCCCGAAAAACGCCGCCAGGAATACCATTGTTGCCCAGATCAGATTTTTTATTCTGGGGTCATTCTTGAGGTCTGCCCCTTTCAGGGAACTTCGCCAACTTGACAGAACGAACACTCCTCCCATCAAGATGCCAATCGATAGAAAAACAAGATCGAGCCCGCTATCGGAGGACAAATCCATGAGCTTCGCACCTGCTACAAATTCTTTAAACCAACACAAGTTACCCGCCAGCCTGGCGAATCATGAGCACTCATTGTGGAATTGTCAAATGTAGAATAACATGAGGCCGGGTGCCGCAGCCCGCGGTTAAAGTCTGCTGGTTTTGACTTTTCCTCTACCGGGCCTACTCAAATTCCTCCAGCCATTCCCGCGCCGCGTGAAGAACCGCAAGAACACGCACTTCTTTCTTTTCTATCCGGTACGCAACGATGAACGGCGTCCCCGAAATAACCAGCTCGCGGGTTCTCGACACACGTCCAGTACGCCCTGCAAATGGGTGGCGCGCGAGGATGTCTACGGAATCCCAGATGCGGTTTGCAATTTCGGTGGCTGCGGCCTCGTCATCGGCCGAGATGTATTCGTGCGCGGCAGCCAGTTGTCGCGTGGCCGGCGTGCTCCACCAGATGACCATTGTCTCGTGGTTACTTGGAACGGCCCATCTTGCTGATCATTTTCTTCACTTCCGCGTGCGAGACCAGTTTTCCTTCCTTCGCCGCGCGCAGCCCTTTCTGGATCAGCTTGATGTGATGCTCGTTTAGCCGCAGATAATTTTCCACAGCTTCGTTCAGCACGTGGCTGCGGTCACGATCCAGGCTCTCGGCCAGCTCATCCAGCGACGCCACCGTATCCGACGCAATCCGGAAACTGATTGTCTTTAGCGCACTCATAATACGGCCCTCATAATACGCCATATTATGCTGTATTATGACGCATTGCAACATCTCGGTGGCGTAAGTCCTCGGTTTAAACCGCATGGTTTGCTCTCCGGATGCATTTGCGCAGGCTGCGCGTTCTGACCTTTTCCCGCTATTTCTCCGCCGCCGTCCCAGCTTACCCTGAGACTCGAAGGGTCTCGTCCCTTTCCTGCACACCAATTCAATCTCCACAACCTTGATCGTGGAGCCGACATCCTGTCGGCCTTTTCGTTTTCTAGAGTCTGCTTTCTGCCTACGTCCTCTATTCGCAAAACATACGAATTAGACGCCACGATGCACAATTCTGGTGCACCCCGCAGGAGCAAGCCATGTAGAATCAATAATGTACGCAATAACTTCGCAAGTGCTGCGTCTAAACGAGTTATTCGTTTTCTAAGTCACTTGGAATCAGCGTTTAGAAAAAACTGGGGGAGAGGGCTGGCTATGGCTAACCTGCTTCGCGCCGCCCAAGCCATAAAAAAGGGGAGCAAACTTCGCCCCCCCATCTAAAAGGAACCGCCTGGACCGTTACTTATGGCCGGAGTGCGTGATCCGCGCCACCATGTCCCGCCGGCTGTCCGTCACCGTCGAGCCATAGAATGCGTCGCGTTCCGCTGCGCTCATCTTGTTGAAAGTCGCATTGACGGCGGCCGCCCACGTGTCCATGCTTTCCGCGTTGGGATAGTTGATCACCAGGCATCGCGTCGATGGCGTCATGGTATTCACATATTGCGAGTCGAGCCCGACGTAGCTGACCGTCCCTTTCTTGAATTGCTCCTCCACCATCGGCCACAAATACTTCTTGAGCTCTGACGCGTAGCCTTCCGGCTTCTCGGGTTTCGCATTCTGGCAAATCACCCGCAAATATGCGGGCTTCCCGCTGCTTCCGCCTGTCGTATACATGGACGTCTGCATCACGTAGTCTTCGTGCTTGGTGGCCGCGATCTGCCCCGGCTGTGGGCCGCCCTTCTGCAGTTCGTCGAGCACCTTCAGGAGACCTGCAATGGAGGTCGATGTCCACGCCGCTCCGTGCGTATAGCCATCAGGAGTGTGCACAATGGTCTCGAACGTCGAGTAGCCCAGAATCGTCCCGTCGGCCACCATCTTATCGGCCACGGGTACGAAGGACTTCTCCGTGTTCTCGGCATACTGCGCCCAATTCAATCTTGGTACCTGGAATTGGCTCACATACGTATAAACTATCGGCTGCCCTGGCCCCATCTGCGAAAAAGCATTGGGCGAACTAACCACCACCAGCGCCACCAGCATCAGGCCCACTGCCACACCAATCAATCGCTTATTCATGCATTTCTCCTTGGCTGGCCAGTTAGCCGTGCTGTGCAACACGTTGGAAGGTCGTTCCTCGTCGCTCGTACGCAGGTTCGCGGATGGTGAGGAGATACGGCGTTCTGTCTAGTGAGTAACCTGGAATATTGGGCTCGCGCCCAGGGCCCCGGCCAGTGCATTGACCGTATGCCCCCACCCTCTAAATGTCAATCTAATTTGCCCGCCTGAATTAAGATGTCACGTCGCGATAATCGCAAGTCCCACCTCCGCCAAAATTCTCTCTCTTCGACGTCTGCGTTCGTAACTTCCTTGCGGACTCGATCGCCGCTTTTATCCCACTAGTAGCTCACCTGGTACATGCCTTTGCTGCCGGTTAGCTTCACGAAACGCGCCGGCGGCACGGCTTTGCAGCCCGCGCCCGGCGTGGCTTCGACGTCAAACCAGTTCTTCCCGTCCAGCGAAATTTGAATTTCGCCGCCACCGCTTCCTGCAAACCAGCACACCGTCAGGGTCTTCGGATAACCCAGATCGGCGCTTGGCATCCCGAGCCTCAGCGCGCCGCTCTTCCCAGAATGCTCGGAAGGAGCCACCACCAACGCGCGATCCTCTGTAATCGCTGCCGTCTCGCCTGTCTTGGGATCCGCAATGCCCAATGGAGTCGCAGTCGGCGCTGTCGCGGTTGCCGTCGCCGGATGCGCCCCGCCTGCAAGGGCGTGCGGCGCGACGTGTCCCCCCGTGCCTGCCAAAGCGGGCTGCGTCATCGTCAGCGGATTGTCCAAAAACTTAATCGACACGATGGGATGCATTTCCAGGTTGTTTGGCGCGCGGCTCACTTGTCCGTGCGCGCGATCGAAAAACGTCACTCCCACCACCTCTACCCTCGCTCCGCCCGCATCGTTCCAGCCTCCTGTTAGATCAGCGTTCGGAAATGCGTCGTTCATTTGTTGCCGGGCCACGTCGATCCCCACGGCCGATCCGCCCCCCACCTGTAAAAACGGCGATTTCGTCCCAAACTCGTCATTCGAGCCGGAGACGCAATTGGGATCCGGGATTTCGCCGATGATGCTGTGTCCCGTCGGCTTTCCTCCTCCCAGCGTGAAATTTTCCGTGTCGTCCGTCAGAACCAGGTGGTAATCGGAATCGGCTTCCAGCTTCCATTGGATCAGCCGCGCCTGCACGCGCACGACTTTGGTCTCGTCGGGAATGACGCGCGTCGTGTCGTCCGCCGGCAGCTTGGGCTCGTGGACTTGGATCAGTTGCGCAATGCTCTCCGCTGTGACTTTGGCGAAGTCCACTTGCCCCGCCGTGGCGTCCGTGCCGTCTTTCACCGCCCAGCGTTCCTGGCCTCCGCATTGGCAAAAGGCACAGCACGGCGAGCAAAGCAGGACGCTCGCGAACAGCATAAGTTTTCGCATGGGAAGAGTCCTCCGTCGGAAAGATTGGCTTGCTCTGGGAAGGGCCTTATAGATTGTGCCAAGCTAACGCGTTTCGTTGCAGCAAAAAGTCCAGAAGTCCGCTCTTCGCAAAGGAGGAATGACAACTTCTGAGAAATCGGCAGGAGTTCTATTCCCTACCGCGTACCTTCAAGGCGTTGCGGGCCAGCGGGTGCGGGCTACGCGGAACGGGGCACTTCGCTCATCAACTGGTGTACGTTTCCTTCGCTGTCGCGAAAAGCGGTCATCCACAAATCGTGCGTGGGCATAGGCGCGATCAGTCGCGGCGGCGTCACGATCTCCGCCCCCCGTTCCATCAGTCGTTGATACCCCGCGTTGATATCCGGCACGCGGAAATAGAGGATCGAGCTGGGATGATCGTACTCCGGGGAGGACGCGGTGCCCAGCATCAGGCGCACTCCGCCGCAATCGAAGAACGCCATGCTGGGGACCGTGAAGAGCAGCGGCAGTCCCAGAACATCGCGGTAGAATGCCGTGGCGCGGTCCACGTCCTTTACGATGATGGAAATTTGGCCGATATTCGCGATACCGAGAGTTGCCGTTGCGGCGCTCATTTTGCTTTACCTCCGCGAGCGATTTAGTTAGCATAGCTAACTATCTTCCATGCCCGCTGTCAAGCACAAAAATCGCCGCGCTTCGAAAACCTCTCCGCCAGTCGCGGAGCCAGCTACGAGCACGTCTTTGCGGGCTCCTTCACGGGTTGCCCAGCTGGAGGCCTTGCCGGGGCTCGAAGCTGCGCCCACAACCGAATCACAAGCTGCCGCTTTGGCTCCGACCGCGCCGTTATCGGCAATCGACATCGCCGATCAGCTCCACTCCGCCGCCATTCACCTGCTCCGCCGTGTTCGCATTCGCGACCGGGAAAGCGGAATCGGCCCCGCGCAGCTTTCCGCGCTCTCGGTCCTGGTCTTCGGCGGACCCAGGTCGCTCGGCGAGCTCGCCGACGCCGAACAGGTCCGTCCGCCTACCATGAGCCGCATCGTCGCCGGCCTTCAGCGCGGCCACCTGATTCGCCGGCAGGCCACCGAAGATGGGCGGCGCGTCCGGCTAACGGCTACGGCCAGAGGAACCAAAATCCTATGGGAGGGGCGCAAGCGCCGGGTAGAAATGCTCGCCAAAGCGATCGCGTCGATAGCGGAAAACGAAAGGCAGGAGCTGCGCAATGCAGTAACTCTGCTGCAGCGAGTCATTCGAGTTCTCTAGTAGTTCTTCCACTGCAAGCGTTTTTCTCAATTTGGCGAGTACGGCAAGCTCGTTAGGGAAGCGGGAAGTTCGGAAGGATCGCGTTGCTCAAGATTGTTGAGAAGAGGGCAGGAAGGTGTACTCCACCCCGTAACGGAAAACTTGGCTCCCCGAGAGCGGTTCGACCCGTTTGATTTGGGCCGGAACAAAAAGAGCTTGCTCTCCGGGCGAGAATGGCGCGGCAACTTCAATCAAAGAACCCAAAGCGTATTGTGTCAGGCTGTGGAAGCACATTCCACCCTTGGAGATATTCTCGCACTCGACGATCTCGTCCGCGTGCGCCGGGCGACGCACGCAGGCGCTGAAGTTTACGCGGATGCGCACGTGGCGTCGTTTGTTGATGCGTCGTCCAATCGCATCCAGTTGCCGCGCAGGCGCGTCCAGGAGCTGGGGCGAGGGAGGGGCGAGCGCCGGGGCACGATCCGGTACTTGAAGCACAGCAACGGCGCTGGCCACGTGCGGCGAAGCGTGAGGATCATTGACGGAAACAAATTCCTGAAGGGCGGATGCCCCGGAGTATGAAGCAGCCGGCGAAGCTAAATCGGGCGAGCTTGATGCCACATGCGGGGGCTCGAAAGACGCGGCGAACGAGGGCGCAGGCGAGGCAAGATGTGGTGGCGATACGCGTGGAGCAGGGTATGACGGAACCGAGCGAAAATTTGCTTCGGCAGGGCTTGCGGCGGGAACGGGGACGGCCTCGATCAGCGCTTTCTTCCAGGGAGTTGACGTGCCGCAGTCCGGACAATAGCGCAGGACGTTTCCGAGGACGGAGTAAACGTCCTCTTCGATATCGCCTTGTTCGACGTCCTGACGCGCAAGGCAGAAGCTGCATTCGAGCGTGATGCGGCGGCTAACCGGTTCGTGGGGGTCGGGAGGAGGAAACTCCATCGGCCAGAAATGCGGATCGGGATCGAGGAAGGCGAGGCCGTAAACGTAGCGGCCCGGTTCGCCGCCGATCTGCCCGACGAGGCGGACCAGCGCCTCCTGCGTTGTACCAGGGAGCCGGAGCGTCAAGACTTCGTCTGGCGCGAACCGGTAGCGCGAAACAACTCCGGCGCCGTGGCGGCTGAGCACGACGGTTTTCGTTTCTTCCGAAAACACTTTACCCGCAGCGTCGGTCCCGAAGAGGACGATCGCTAATTCTTTTGCAATGCGTCCGCTGCGGCGTTTTGACTGCATAAGTCAGTTTACGCGGTCCGCTTTAGGGGAGTCCCGCTCACTCTATCGGGCGCGCGGTTCAAGCTTTTGGCGGCCCGAAATGGTTATGCGTTGGAAAGCAATAATCAGGGCTTATTTCGAACGAGATGGCGAAGAACTTGCGTAAGTACATAGGTACTAAAAGGAGCCTAGGAGGCGTAGCGGGAAGTACTGAAAAGAATGAACCCGTAGGGCTATCGACGGAAGGTGTAGTGAAGCACAGAATCGCAGGTGTAGTCGGGAGTTGGTGGCTGCTTCCGGAGCAGAAAGGTATGAACCTGATTGCTCCTGTAGGTCGTTCTGCTGCTCGCGAGCGCAGCGGAATGCACCGAAGAGCCGAACCGGCTTCTGGTTACAAGACCCTCCATCCCCCACGCCCGAGCGGCCGGTCCCCCCACCGGCCGCTCATTTTTTTACGGACACCTTCCCAGAGTTGAGACTTCGGGTTGAAAATCCAAAGTTGAAAAGTTAAAGCGTGAGCGTCGGATGGGTGGGACGCAACGGTCCGCTGATCCGCAAGCTGTTGCACGTTTGCCGGGTGCAATCAGGATCTGCGGGAGGGGAAGCAGGATTGCGGAAGTCGTGGAATGGGGCGTCCCGCGAATCGTGAAGAGGTAGTCAGGACGGCCTGGAAAAACGGAGGGGCCCCAGTGATGCGGGGCCCCGCTTACTGAACCACTTCGATGACACACTCGCGGGAAGCTAAGCTTCCGCACCGGCCAACCACCAGTAAGGCACAAAAGAAAAATGAAAAAGGGGGCTGGTGCAAGCCCCCTTATTCGAACTGACCCCCCAATAAACCGGAACCGAGTCGAGGTTCGGATCCGGCCACCCCGGGAAGCCAATCTTGTAATTTGCAAAGTAAAAGAGCAATAGTCGTGCCAGCAGAGAGCTAGAAAGATGTTTTCCTGAAGGTACATGATTCAAAAGAATTTACAAGAAATTCAAAATTGAAAATGAGAGTAGAGGTCCAAAGATTCTACAAAATCTCACAGAAAACGGCAAATTACCTACATTCTTTAGGAGTATTGCAACGAAAAATGCGATTGTAAGTGGCTGTGGAAATTGCAGCAGGGCAAGTTCAGTGAACCGGGCGGAAGTCGGTAACGTTAACGTGTATCCTGCGCGCTTTGCCGGGCCGGGCATGCTTTAAGAGTCTTGAAAGAGTGCATTAAATTGCGGCGGAGCGCTGGACGGGTTGGCGGGCGAGTCGTTCATGGAGTGGCGAGGAAGCGCCTCCGAGTTTAGAACGAGAGCTGGGAGCGCGTCTTGCATGAAGGGCGGCTTGAGCCTCCACTAACGGTAATGTCGCGAGCGGGGGAAAAGTTCCCTGGACAGCGAAGAGACCAAAGACAGAAACCCTGTCTTACTTTGTCGCAGCGGGGCTGGCAGTAGGCTTAAGGATTGGAGCGGGAAGCGGATGGTCCTTGATGTTCTGGATGGTGCCGGTCCACTTCTGGACGTATTTGCCCGAGGACCATTGGGCCATGATAAAGATGTAAGAGTTATAGGGATCCCAAGTAATCTCTGACAGCCGTTTGCCAAGGACGCCGGCTTGCACGGAATAGGCGTAAATATGGTAGTCAGCATTTTTTGGGTTGGTGATGAGGACCGCGTAGTCGCCGAGCGGGGAGAGATAGAAATCGGAAAGATGCGGGATAGCGGCGGCAAAAGCCGGCCAGAGAGCGGCTTTAGAAGCCTCGCCCGTCACGTCTTTCGGGAGCGTCAGATCCATCGTGCGGCTAAAAGCGCATTCGCCTTGCCACTCATCGAGGGACGCGGCAGGTGACCATACACCGCGGTCATGCGTGATGGCCCAGCTTTTCAGATCATAGCTTTGCGGGTTGGGTTCAGGGCAATTGAAGTCTTTCGTGACTTCGGCGAAGCCTTTCCTGGCGGCCACGCGGTAAGCCTTCGCGGCTTGCGCGCTAAAGAATTCATCGAGGCTGAGAGGTACGTCTGTGTCGAACGTGCGCACCTCGTTACGGGTTACATCATGCCCCCCGCGACCGTCGCAGTCGGCCTGGTTGCTGTTGAATTCTTCCGAAAGATAGGAAGGCGAGACAAAGAGGAGCTTCACGGCCTCGTGACTGCACGCATTGAGGCCCGAATCGGAAGACTGCGCTGGAGCGTCCGTGTCGGTATTTTCGCCATTCACTGTTTCCTCGTTCTTGCAAGGCGCACCCTGGTCAATGAGCGGTGCTTTCTCGATGGGCGTCTGCCAAAGGACTTCTTGAGTCGTGCCCCAGGTATCGCGCTGGTAATCACAGACGTTCGCCGTTCCAATACGCCAAAAACCTGTCGAACGGGGAACAATGACATCGGGAACTGTCGCGACGATCTGAGCTTCAGTGGGAGAAAACACGACCCAGACAGTTTTGTACTCGTAGTTGATGTCCGAGGTCGGGCGCCCGTAAACGAGCAGGACGCCAGCCTGTTGGCCCTTGACGGGTGAGCCGGCTAAAAGGAGCAGGAAGATGCACGTCGCGGCCACGCGATAAAAAAAGAGTGGAAGTCTGCAACGCAAGCGAAACCTCCGGCGGGCCGAGTGATCTCCAATACGCTGCTTCGCTTCCATGATAGGCCGAAAATTGCACAATTGCCGCGCATTTTCGCGATGCTGTGCGCTAAAAAGAATCAGGGAATGGCAGTCGCCGAAAAAACGAGCTACAGGCAGGACTACCTGTTCCACCAGGGGAGTGCCCTTGAAGCTCCAGAAGGATCTGCGAGAGACAGCAAGAATGCCAGTCCTAACCAAGCCAAGAAAGAGATAACTCAGAGACGCAGAAGGCGCGGAGGCGAACGGAGAATTTCCGCGCCGGGCGGGAGTTTTGGGGGAAGAAAAAAAGGGCTTGACATATTCCCATATCGGCATGTATTGTTGGGGCATGGCACGAGCGGCGACAACTTCGGATGCGTTTAATGCGGTGGCGGAGCCGCGGCGGCGGGAGATCTTGAACTACTTGGCTTTGCAGGAGCGGCCGGTGGGAGAGATCGTGGATGCTTTGGAGATGGAGCAGCCTTCCGTTTCGAAGCATTTGCGCGTCTTAAAGGATGTTGGGCTGGTGCATGCGCGGAGGGATGGGAGACAGATCTTTTATCGGACGAACGCGGAAGCGATCCGGCCTTTGCATGAGTGGGCGGGAACGTTTGAGCGGTACTGGCGGCATCAGTTGGTTCGAGTGAAGGAACGGGCCGAGGAGAAGAGCGGAGCAGCGAAGAAGAATTGAGGAGATTTTTGTAGGAGACATTTTCAAACATTTTCCAATTGAGGAGGAACGATGAGTTCGATGGCAGCGGCAGTCGTGGCACTGGAGAATTTGACGTTGAACATCACGCAGGAAATTTATGTGAAGGCTTCGCTGGAGACGACGTTCGAGGCGCTGCTGGAACAACTTGGGCCGGGAGGCGAAGGGGCCAATGGAACGCCGATGCCGATGAAGCTGGAAGCGTGGCCGGGCGGAAGGTGGTACCGCGACCTGGGCGAGGGGAACGGACACTTCTGGGGACACGTGCAGGCGATCAAGAGGCCGACACTGCTGGAAATCTACGGACCGCTGTTCATGTCTTATCCGGTGGCCTCGAATCTGCAGTACCGCTTAAGCGAGACGGACGGCGGGACACTGATCAAGTTTCATCACACGGCGCTAGGGTTGATTATCGAGGAACACCGGAAAGGCGTGGTGACGGGGTGGTCGTCGATTCACGAACGGGTGAGGAAGGTGGCGGAAGCGCACGGAGCGTTCGCAACAGGAGGCGGGAAGAAGCAGTAGCGCAAGGATTTCGATTCGGATCGGAAGAAAAGGAGAATCAAAATGTCGATTGCACAATCATTTCTCGCAGAATTCGAAACGCAAGCACCCATCACGCGGAGATTTCTGGAGCGGCTGCCGGAAGATAAATTGACCTGGAAGCCGCACGCGAAATCCATGACCGCCGGGCAGCTCGCCTACCATCTTGCCTCCGTGCCTGGCGGCATTGTTCGCTTCGTGCAAAGCAATCCGGCCCAGGTTCCAGAAACTTTCAACTTTCCACAGCCGGCAAGCCGTGAGGAAATCCTCAAAGTGTTTGAGGAAAGCATCGCCGCGGTACGCAGCCTATTGCCAAAGTTCGATGACGCCGCAATGAGGGAAACGTGGCGCATGGTTGGGGGCGGGCGAGATGTTCTGGCCCAACCTCGAGCGGAGTTTTTGCGCGACGTCATGTTCAGCCATTGGTACCAGCACCGCGGGCAGTTCAGTGTGTACTTGCGCATGCTGGACGTGGCAGTGCCTGCGAGCTGGGGACCGAGCGGGGACGAACCGCCGATTTTTGCGCAGAAGGCGCAATCGGCGTAGCGGCTCGAGCGGAGAAACGTATGTGTCCTGCATGCATGGCGGCGACGGCAATGCTGATCGCATCGGCGGTTTCAACGGGCGGAGTGGCGGCGGTGGTGGTGAGCAAGCTGCTGGCGCCGAAGGGAGCGAAGCGCTCTTCGAGAGGAACCGAATCCAGAAAAGGTAACCGGGGAGAAGGAGCGGATGTATTTGAATGCAACAGAGGTCAAGAAAGAATCTAGGAGAAACAGTCATGAATCAGAGTACGAAAGAACAAGCGAGAGTAGTGACGCAGGCAGAATGGATCGCGGCGCGGAAAGAACTGCTGGTGAAGGAAAAGAATCTGACACGGCAGAGAGACGCGCTCGCTGAAGAGCGGAGCAAATTGCCGTGGGTGAAGGTTGATAAGAAGTATGAGTTCGAAACGGCGAGCGGGAAGAAAACTTTGGCGCAATTGTTTGGCGGCGCGAGCCAGATGGCAATCTATCACTTCATGTTCGGGCCGGATTGGGAGCAGGGATGCCCAAGCTGTTCGCTGCTGGGCGACCACATGGATGGGATGGGAATCCATCTGGCACAGCGGGACGTGAAATTGACAATGGTTTCGAGAGCGCCGCTGGCTCGAATCGAGGAATTCAAGAAGCGGATGGGATGGAAGTTTCCGTGGGTGTCGTCTTACGGGAGCGAGTTCAACTTTGATTTTGGAGTTTCCGTAGCCAAGGAGGAGTTGGGGAAAGAGCAAATTTACAACTACAGCCCCAGCAAGTTTCCGAGCGAAGAACGTCCGGGCTTGAGCGTGTTTTATAAGAGCGCGAATGGCGAGGTGTTCCACACGTACTCGATGTATGGGCGCGGGTTGGAAGACTTGAAGGGCATGTATATGATTCTCGACCGCGTGCCGAAAGGGCGGGACGAGGGGGGACTATCTTTTCCGATGGCGTGGGTGCGGCATCACGACCGGTATCCGGAGAGCAACATCGTTGAAGTGAAGGCCGCGAAGACGTAACCGGTGACACGTGAGTGGTGACTTGTGCGGACCCCGCGCTCGGCGCGGGGTTTGCGTTTTAGGGCTTACATCATGAACACCAGAGCGGAGCTATTGTTCGAGGAACCACTTTCCGAGCATTGTTAGGCCGTTCAAGCGCCGATGGAGGAGCGGAGTGCGTTGGCGAGGGACTGGCTGAAGCGCTGGACGTCGGCGTCGTGTTCGGCCTCGACCATGACGCGGGCGAGCTGCTCCGTGCCGGAATAGCGCAGGACGACGCGTCCATTTTCGCCGAGCGCGGATTGGGCTTCGGCGAGCGCGCGGGAGACCTCGGGAAGAGTTTCGAGCGGAGGCTTGGATTTTACTTTGACGTTGACGATGACTTGCGGGTAATCCTTGAGGCCTTCGACGAGCGATTCGATTTTGCCGTGCATGGAAACGAGCGAAGCAATTTTGACGGCGGTGAGAAGGCCATCGCCGGCGGGACTATCTTCCAGAAAAATAACGTGGCCGGATTGCTCGCCGCCAATGACATTGCCGCTGCGCAGCATTTCTTCGAGGACGTAGCGATCTCCAACGGAAGCGCGGGCGAGGGAGATGCCTTCGCGTGCGAGGACACGCTCGAGGCCGAGATTGGACATGGACGTGGCGACGACACGATTGCCCTTGAGCTTGTTTTGAGATTTGAGGTGGCGCGCGACGGCGAGAAGAACGCCATCCCCGTTAACGATTTTGCCCGTTTCGCAGACGAAGAGGGCGCGGTCGGCATCTCCATCGAAGGCCACGCCGAGCTGGGCGCGCTCGGCGACCATGCGCTTTTGCAAACCTTCGAGATGAAGCGAGCCGCAGCCGGCGTTGATGTTGCGGCCGTCGGGCGACACACCCATCGAGAGGACCTCCGCGCCGAGCGAGCGGAAGAGTTCGGGACCGAGTTTGTAGGCGGCGCCGTTGGCGCAGTCCAGAAGGATGCGGAAGCCGGAAAGTTTGGCTCCAGGAAGGACGCGGCTGCGAAGAAAATCGAGATACTCGGCGTCGAGAGATTCGTCGGCTACGAGACGCGGCGGATTTTTCGGCGGGGGAGCAGAGCGATGTTTCAAAATATCAGCTTCGAGTTCTTCTTCGATGGAATCCGGGAACTTCATGCCCGCGTGGGAGAAGAGCTTCACGCCATTGTCGTGGTAAGGATTGTGCGAGGCGGAGATGACGACGCCGGCTTGAAAATCGTTTTGGCGAACGAGACAGGCGACGCCGGGAGTGGTGATAACGCCGGCAAAAGCGACGGAGGCTCCGGCTTGCGCGAGGCCGGAGGCGAGGAGAGCGGCGATATGAGGTCCGGATTCACGTGTATCCATGCCAATGAGAACGTGAGCGGCGGAATGTTCGCGGAGCAAATAGGCGGCGAGGGAACGTCCGGTAGCAAAAAGAGTGGCGTCGTCGAGCGGCGGAGTGCCGGGAACGCCGCGAATACCGTCGGTTCCGAAGAGTTCTTTGGGCATGAGGGCTGACGTTCAATTCCTGAGCGGCTAAAAGTTTAGCACAAGGCCCACGGGGCGCTGGGAGAGAGCCTCGGGTGAGTTCGCTTGGATCAATAGCGAACCGGAGGCGGATAAAAGTCTACTTGTAACCTTGAGGCGATTCGAAATGCGCAAGGTGAAAGAGCGAAGGCGCCCCGCGCTTGCGCGAATGTGCTAACGTGATGGGAACGGAGCGCCTCGTGCCTGAGATCGAAACGCCGCCACCGACAGTTCGAATCGCCGGATCAACCTTTAGCTTGCGAGTGCTCGCGGCGGCGATCATCCTGCTGTTCTTCTATTACGCAGCCGGCGTGGTGATCACGGTATTGCTGTCGATCTTGCTGGCCTATTTTCTGGATCCCGCCGTGGAATTGCTGGAAAGAATGCACCTGCCGCGAACAGTGGGTGCGATGCTCATGGTACTCCTGCTGATCGCAGTCCTGGTTGCGGTCGGCTATGGATTAGGAACGCGCACGGAAGATTTTGCGGCGAACTGGCCGAAATACAGCGCGTTGTTGAAACGAGCCGCAGGCGCAGTGGAAGGAAAGATCAAAGGACTCGAGGGGCAGGTATCGGACATCGCGCCGGGAGGGGGCACGATGCAACAGGGTGGAGAAAGGCCGGAAGCGGCGATTGTGCGTTCACTGCTATTTCGCGGCATCGGATCGCTGTATGCACTGTTTCTGGAAATCACCTTTGTGCCGTTCCTGGTGTTTTTCATGCTGGCGGGAAAGAGAGAAGTCTGGCATGGAACGCTGCAACTGTTTCCAGCGTCGCAACGGACGCGAGTGAAGGAGACGCTGGAAGATTTACGAGATGTTCTGCGGGACTACCTGGCGGGGATGACGTTTTTGACGTTGCTGGTTATTGTGGCGAGCGGGACCTTCTTCTGGGTTCTGGGTCTGGACTTTCCATTTCTTACAGGAATTGCCTCGGGTCTTTTGAATATGGTGCCGTACATCGGAGCGGTGCTGGCGTGGCTGCCTGCGTTCATTATCGCATTGGCAAAATGGAGAACCTTCGGGGAGTTCGCGCTGGTCGCCGGGGGATTGACGGCCATTCACGTGCTGGCGCTGAATTTGGTGGCTCCGAAACTAGTTGGGCGGCGGGTACGTCTGAATGCCGTGGCGATTACCATTTCGTTGCTTTTTTGGGGCTGGGTGTGGGGCGGGATGGGATTGGTGCTGGCAATTCCCATTACTGCGGCGTTGCGAGTGATTTGCGACCACACGGAATCGTGGCGGCCCATTGGGCGATGGCTGAGCGCGTGAACAAGTGACTGGTGTCTCGTGACGCGTGAAAACCCCCATGCCGGGGACGAGTGGTAGCTCTTTGAAATTCACAATTTCCAGAACGCATCGTACGTCAATATTCGCTTCAAATTCGCGGCAGACAAAACGTTCAGACACTTTTGGGAGAGTTTCATGAGACGAGCGGGGAGCTACTTTTTTCTGTGCCCTTTGATTGTGTGGTTCGCGCTGGCCCCAAGGGCGCAGGCGTGGGGATGCAAGGGCCACCAAACCGTGGCGTTGATCGCGGAGAAACATTTAACGATCGAGACGCGGGAATGGGTGCTGAAGCTGCTGAGGGAGAATCCGATCGATCCGAAATTGAAGCGTTATTGCGGAGAGGCGACACGCGACGCGATGGCGGACGCGTCGACATGGCCTGACGATGTGCGCGGAGAACGGAAGAACGGGCCGTGGCATTACATCGACATACCGCGAGGGTCGAAGCGCGGGCCACTGGAGCCATATTGCGGGCAGGGAGGATGCGTGACAAGCGCAATCAGCGAGGAACTTGCCATCCTGAAGGATAAGAATGCCGATGCGGCGAAGCGCGCGGACGCGTTGCGCTACGTGATCCATTTCGTGGGAGACCTGCACCAACCGCTGCACACCATTACGAATGCCGATGAAGGCGGAAATTGCGTGCCGTTAAAATATTTTCGCCGTAACGCGCACCAGCACAATCATTCGTTCACACCAAACCTGCACGGCATCTGGGATACGGCGATTCCCGAACGCGATGCGGAAGGCGCGGACCCGGCGGAATATGCCGACACGCTTGACGCTTTGTTTTCGGCGGACATCGCGGGCTGGCAAAAGGCGGGGATTCACGTCGATGACTGGGTGTGGGAAGGCTACGACTTCGCGGAAAGCGTGGTCTATGGAGAGCTGACGCCGAAGATCGCCATCGAACCGAATGTGGCCGTACACAGCTGCTCGGACGACAACAACGTCGGTGAGCGCATGCTGCAACTGAACATCGTGGCAGGCGAGGCGTACCAGGAAAAAGCGGCAGCAGTGGCCGAAAAGCGCATTGCCGAAGCCGGCGTGCGGCTGGCGATGATTCTCAACGACGCGGCGAAGGCCGCTCAGTAGCCAAATTTGACGATTACTTAGGCGAAGGAGTCGTGGTCGGAGCGACCTTGGCCACGCCGAGGGATTTTACGTAGCTGACGAGCTGCCAACGCTGTGGTTCGGGAAGTTTGGACCAGACCGGCATGCCACGCCTGACAACGCCGTTCGTCAAAATCCAGAAAATCGCGCCTGCCTTGGCGTTTTGTACTTCCTCAACACGAAGGCTTGGGCCCTTTCTTCCGCCCTCGGCCAAATCGCCATGGCATTCGATGCAATGTTGTTCGAAAAGATTTCTTCCGGAGGCAACAGCGTCGGGATCCTGTTCCAGGGGATTGCGCTTTGTACGAGCTTTTTGCGGCGCTTTGGAGAGCTCGGCGTAGACGGAGGGGTACTCATGGGCAGGAGCCTTCTCCTGGTGCGCGATAGCGATGGATGCGCCGAAGAAAGCAGCAGTGACGGCGAAAGCTGTGATGTACTTTTTCATCGGCGTCCCTCGAAGAAGCGGCTCACCAGGGAGCCAAAGCCGGTAATTTCCCGTGAAACACCCCAACGCAAAAGGAAGCGATGACTGTTATCGTTCAACCCAAAGCCCGCGGAGAGCCGCAACGTCCAATCCGAGGGCAGATTCCAGGCCACGACGGGAGCAAGGTAGTGAGAAGTGTCGCGCAAGCCGAAGTGGTAACGGTCACCGAGGCCGCCGTACATTTCGGCACCGGCGATGAAATTTTGTCGGCAAAGAGAGCAGCGTTTTGGGGAAGCTTTAAGGGCAAGGGGCCTGCTTGCGCCGATGGCGTAGCCAAATTCCCATGGGTGATTCGAGAGATTCTTGGCGGCGAGGGTATTTTCCGTGAAGTTCCAGCCTTTGTGGGTGCCGGAGAGGAGCAGTTTGAGTTCGAGTTCGTGGTCGTGTTCCTGTCGGAGCGCCGCGTTGCGATCCGCGTAGTCTGATTCCACGTCGTGTCCTTCCACTTCCTTAAGGATCTTGTCCGCCCCACTGATGCTTTCATATTCGACGTAGAGAACGGGATTGATGAAATGCTCGCGTTTCAGAACGCGAAAACGGTTTTCCAAGCGGAAGCCGGTGAATACGGTGGAATCTCCAAAAGTGGACTGTCCATCCAGATAGAGCTCGGTGGTCCACCAGGCGGTGGCGCCGTATTCAAACTCCATCCAGAAAGCATGGAAGTCATTGCCTGCGCGCTGGGTACTAAAGGTGGAGAAGTATTCGATTTCGAGGTTGCCGGGCTCTTCGAGGTAGTGGTCATAGGAAACGATGTAGGGGTTTTCCTGGGCGTGAGTAGAGCCAGAAAGGAGAAGTGAAGGGAGAAGTAGAAGGAATAGGGCGAAAAAAACACGAAGAGAAGAAATGGGCACAATATCTCCTTGCAAATGAGTTGCAACAAGAAATCAGACTAACTTAGTCCTATATCAGATGCAAGTGGTTTTCAACTGAGAATCCTCTCTTGTGTGCGCTGCGTCTGCGAGCTGGCATGGTAACCACTTTGACGGCATGTGGCTCGTCGTCCGAAACTCTCACCCACTTTTCCGTGCTATTTGCGGAGTATGCAATACGATACAGTCACCTTGCTGGGACCTTGCGCCGATAGCGCAGGGTGATAAACTCTGGCTCGCACCGGACTTAAAGACTTAGTTTTTTCAGACACTTGCAGGTCCCTCCTCTCGCCTGCGGGAAACCTGGCTTCAAAACGCAAACGACCCCCTTCGGAAAGTACACCGGGTATTCATGCTGCCCAGCGCACGGTGCGAGCAGGTGCTTGCGGCCATTTTGGAGTCGGCCGAGGATGCGATCGTCGGAATTGCGCTCGACGGCTCGATTGAATTGTGGAGCCGGGGGGCGGAGCGTTTGTACGGTTTCTCGGCGGGCGAGATTACAGGACGCTCGGTGCTGTCGCTGCTGCCGATTTACGAAATCTCCAATTCAAAAGCAATTCTGGAAGCCGCACGCGACGGGAAAATGACGGAAAGCGAGACGGTAGAGCGGCTGCACAAACTTGGTTCAAAGCTGAGTGTAGCCGTGAAGCGAACGCCGATGAGGGATGGCCAGGGAGTGCTGACTGGAATACTGGAGAGCGGCCGGGCCCTGCGTCTGAAGGCGGAAGATACGCCGTCCGAGACGCAGCTGCGGCTCCTTGTGGAACAAATGCCGGTGCTTCTCTGGACGACAGATCAGAGTTTGCGAATCACGTCCAACTGGGGCTCTGGTTTACAACACTCCGAAATAAATGCCGGGGATCTGGTGGGGCTTACGATTTCTGAATACTTGAAAGACAATGAAGCGAATACGACGGCAATGGGACACCATCATACGGCATTGCGAGGAGAGTCGGTGAGATTCGAGTACGAACGGCAAGAACGCGTACTGGAAATTCAGCTGGAGCCCTTGCGAGCGGCGTCGGGGGAAATCATCGGGTGCATTGGTGTGGGTCTAGATATCACGAAGCGAAAAAGGACAGAAGAACAGGTCCGCTATGAGGCTACGCACGATGCGCTTACCGGGCTTTCGAACTACCGCGAATTCATGGACACGCTCGTGCGTGAATTGCGCCGTGCCGAGCGCAGCCATCATTCGTTCACCGTGTTGCTTCTGGACATGGACGACCTGAAACTGATCAATGACCAGCAAGGGCATCTGGCGGGAAATAAGGCGCTGAACCGGCTAGCTAAAGTCATGAAAGAGCAATGCCGTGTGACGGATCTGGCGGCACGATACGGCGGCGACGAATTTGCCGTGCTGTTGATCGATTCCGATCAACCCATGGCAGAACACATGGCGCAACGAATCGAGGCTTGCGTGCGCGACGACGGGGAAGTTCCATCCATTAGCGTAAGCATCGGCATGGCGGTGTATCCCGGAGACGGACGAACAACGCAAGAGCTGCTCGAGGCCGCGGACCGGCAGCTCTATAGCCGGAAGAAAACGGGACGAATCCGGAATGTGACCGTCGGGTAGGCCAGAAGGGAAAGACGCAGTTGAGGTTCACAAAGCAGGGCGCGGCTGGTGACTCGTGACCCCGACAAGGCCGGGGTAAGCTTGTGATTGGTATAAACACCGCCTACCAGACGGCTGTTAATTCTGTAATTCCATTTACAATTGAGGACGATTGCTCCGGACCAGCTGCGCTCGAGCGCCGTGCGGATTGGCGGAGGTGTGGCCGGTAATCTCCTGCGGAAGAGAGGACACCGTGAAGAACGGGGAACTAATATTGGCGTTGCTCGATGAAGCGTATGTAAAGAAAACCTGGCATGGACCCAATCTTAAACAGGCAATCCGGGGAGTGAGCGCCAAGCAAGCGGCGTGGCGCCCCGGAGCGGGGCGGCACAATATTTGGGAAGAGACGCTGCACGCCGCGTATTGGAAATACGAAGTGCGCAGGCGAATTGAAGGAGGCAAGAAAGGATCGTTCGCGTTGAAGGGGAGCAATTTCTTCCCCCGGCCGGAGAAAGGCATGGCAGACGAAGCTGCGTGGCGCGCGAGCAAGAACTTGCTTGAGCGGGAGCATCGCGCATTGCGCACGACCGTCAAAAAGGTGCTGGAGACGCCGCGGGGAGCGAAGTTCCTTCGGCAAATCTATGGCGTGGCATTGCACGATGTTTATCACGCAGGGCAGATCCGGCTGCTGCGCAGGTTGATGTCGCGCTGAGGCGCGCGGCCGGCCTGTGGCTATTTAGCAGCGCAGCTGGCGAAGTCTGCGCACGATCTCAGCGGGATCAGCGGAATCCTGAAACATGCGGATGGCAGCGATGCCCGAGGCACCGGCAGAAAAGCAGGAGGAGACATTGGCAATGGTAATTCCTCCGATGGCGAGGACTGGAATTGCCAGGGAGCTGCAGACTTTGGCGAGACGCAGGAGTCCCTGGGGCGCGCCATAGGCGGCTTTTGAAGGGGTGGCGAAAATGGGGCCGAAGAAAATGTAGTCCGCGCCAGCGGAGGCGGCGGATTGGGCGGCTTCCAAAGAATGGCAAGAAACGCCGACGAGAAAATCTGGGGCGAGAGATTCGGAGGCTTGAAAAGCCAGAACCAGACGTTTCGCTTCAACGACCGGAAGAGAGTTCTCGCCTAAATGGACGCCCCCGGCTTTCTCGGCGAGAGCCACATCGAGACGGTCGTTAACTAAAATGCGCGGTGCAGGCTGGGCGAGGCTCGCAAGTTTGGAAACGCGCCGCAACGCTTCGCGAGTGAGCGAAGCAGCATCTCTTCCCGATACATCTTTTTCGCGAAGCTGAATCCAATCCACACCGGCGGCGGCTATTGCTTCGATCCTTTCGAGAAGCGGATCGATCGACTCTTTTGTGGACGCGCCGTGCAAACCGCAGCGGTCTGTGACGTAGCATAGGATCGGCTTGATGGCCGGACGGAGCTCGGAATCGAGCGCGGAATTATTGGGGAGGGACACGCGAAGGACCTGGACGAGAACCGATGAAACTAAGGGCCAGGATGATGTCCAGGACGCCGAGACCGCTGACGGCGCCGCGAAACGAGGGATGGAGCAACACGGGAATGAGCGACGGAAAGTGGAGAAGAAAAAAGTTTTGTTCCCAGAAACCGGACCACGGGAGATAGAGGAGCAGGGCTCCCATTTCGAAGCAAACGACGACCAGCAGTGCGCGCAAGACGCGATTCATGGCTAAGAAGGAGTCCCCTGTCTTAAGGAATGCCGGAACTCAGCGGATGGGCTTCTGGAGAGCAGCGATGCGATCGGCGACGTCGCGATAATCGATGTTCATCGCATAGACCTGGGAAAAACTCTTCAGCGCTGCTTCCGGCTCACCCGCGGATTCCTGGGCAACGCCCAAATCATACCGCAATGCGAGGATGCTTTCCGGTTCAATGCCGGGGATGCGCAAGGCGCGCTCGTACCAGATGGCGGCAATCCCCGGCTGGCCTTTTTCCATGAAAGCGAGGCCGAGAAGAGTGCAGCACTGCATCCCATAGCGGAAAGGTTTTCCATTGTCCGAGGCCTTGGCCACTTTTTGGAATTCGCTTATGGCTTCATCGACAAGGCCCATTTCGCGGAAGGCGATACCGAGATTGTAATGGGTCTCGAGGTCTTCGTCCTCGGCGCCCATCTCGCCGAGCTCGGCGCGAAAATCGTCAAAGACTTCCTTGAGCGGGCTATGTTCAGCCGAGGCAGCAAGCTTTTCTTCAGGCTTGGGTGGGGCCACATGAGTCGAAGCCGCCTCCGAATGGGAAGGCGTGAGGGCATCGAGACCCAGGTCGTCAATCTCCTTCGCCAAGTCGGCAAGAAATTGGTCGGAGGCAAACCCGCCGGCCGGCGGGGCAACGGCAGAATTCTGAGTAGCAGCTGCGGGTTCGGGTTGTGGCTCGGGCTCGCGGACGACAATTGGCGTCTCAGGAGGCTTCTGGTCGTACGCGGGAACCAACGGTTCCGGTTCGAGGACCAGCTCGAAATCTTGATCGAGTTCGAATTCGGGTTCGGGTGCCGCGGGAGTGTGACCTTGTTGAACTGGAGCCGGGATACTCGCTGGCTCGGCGGCTGGAGGAAGCTCCGCGGAAATATCCGCGATGGTGCTCGGCTCTTCCTCGGGAGAACTGGGAGCTTCGACGGGAAGTTCGAATTCCGCGGGCTCGGGTGACTGGGAAGATGGTCGGGCAACCACCGGCTCTGCGGCAACCTCAGGAGGAGGTGCAGGAGCGGCGGGCCTTGCTGGAGGCGGCTTCACCGCGGGCTCAGCCGGATGAGTGTCTTCCAGCATCGAGGCCCATTCATCGGAGAGGTCTACTTCCTCGTGAACGCTAGCGGCCTCCGAAGACTCCCTGGCTTTGACCGTCTCAGGGCGGGATGCTTCGGGCGAGACAGGTTCGTCAACGACAGCCGGAGGCTCGGCTGAAACCTCCGCCACGGGAATTTCCGGAATCGTTGCTGCGGAGGCTTCCTGCTGGGCAGGCGCAGTGCTGGCCGCCAGCTCCGCGTCCGTAAGTCCGGCGGCGCGCTGGAATCTGCGGCGAAGTTCGCCGAAGCGCTCGGCGCTGCGGTGGTCGGCGTGCTCGGTATGGATTAGTTCGAGTTGAGCGGCAAGCTCTGCCGTGCGGCGGTCATCGCCGGCGCCAAGGACAAAATCAAGCAGTTTTTCCAGAGTTGGAGTGTGACGAGGGGCGCGGCGCAAAATGGCTTCGAGCAGGCCGATGGCTTTTTGCGTCAGTCCATAGCTGGCGAAAAGGTCGACATCCGTGAGGGACTGGGCGATGAACTTCTGGGTCTCGTCGTCGAGCTGGGGCTCGGAGACGGCGGAAGAGACGGCTGCGGGCTTGTCCTCCGAGACCGGCGCAAAAGTCTCAGTGTCTGAACGCAGCTTGGGCACGGGGGCCTTAGGTATTTCGGACTGCAGATGATCTTCGGGAGCAGGAGGAGGAGGAGGAGTTTCCACACCCAGCAACCCCATCTTCTTAAGGACGGCATCGAGCTTTCGCTTTGCGGAATCACTATCAGGCTGGCGGTCGACAAGCTGTTCAAAAAGAGCTTTGGCACGATCCAGCTGATCGGCATCGGCGAGGGCGTCACCCAACTGGGCCAGGGCGTCGGGGAGGCGGAAGGAATCGCTGGTGCGTCCGTAGAAATCGACGAGCCATTCGAGCGGCTCGATACGACCGGGCATGCGCGAAGCCAATTCGTTTTGCAGGCGGCCGATGACTTCATGCTCGCCACCGTCAATCATCGGCCCGCGAATCTGGCCGATAATGGCCATGGCGCGGTCGCTTTGGCCGGACTCGAGAAGCGCTTCGACGATTTTTTGCGCGGGGCCGAAATTCTTGTTGTCGGCTGCCAAAACACCGAGCGCGAGAGCCGTGGCTTTATCCCAATCCGAGCTTTTTAGGAAAAGATCGAGGAGTAGTTCGGTTTGCTCGCCGCCTTTGTCCAGGTCTGGGACGTGCTCGAGCAGCTCCGCAGCCTGCGTGAGATTGCCCTGGGAGGAAGAAGAACGGGCTTTCACGATGGTGGCAGCCAGGCAATTAGCGTCGATTTTCAAAGCCTTGTCGGCGAGTTTGTTTGATTCGGCCTGGTCCCCGCGGGCCAAGGCGCGCTGGGCGGCAGAAACGTAAGTATCGATGGCTTCGCGCGACTGGCCCATAGCCTGATAGAGATCGGCCAGGCGAATCTGGATGCGTAGATTATCCGGTTCCGCGAGGAGGAGTTTCTTGAGGAGGCCGACGGCTTCAGGCTGGCGGTTGTTTTTGAGATGGATTTCCGCAAGCTGCAAGAAGAGCGGGCGGGCTTCACTCATCACGCCTTGCTGGACGTATAGGTCAGCCAGCTTTTCGAGGGGGCGAATCTCTTCCGGGGCAAGTTTTGCGATGCGTTTGTAAACGGCGATAGCTTTGGTAAGAAAACCGTCGCCGACAAAAATCTGGGCGAGGCGCTCGAAATAATCGATGGCCTGAAATGTTTCGCCCTGGCGGATATAGAGCTCGCCGATGGTCATGAGGGTGACTTGATCGCGCGGCTCAAACTTTAGAATTTGCTGGTATTCGGCGATGGCCTGAGGGACCTTGCCCTGATTCAGCAGCTTTTGCGCGGATTCGACTAACTTGCTCTTGTTATAGGCCATTCGCGTTCCCGGACAATAAGCGGCCTACGCCTGCAGGAGGAGAAGTCCTCCGTCCCAAGTGTTGGAAAGGCAGACACAAGCCGTGCTTGCTAACGCTAGCAGGCTGTGAAAAGGCAAGTCAACGAACCCAGAAGCGGGTGTGAGCAGCCAGTTATCCCCATTAGGACTAGGAAACTAGTTGGCGAAGACGAGGCGAAGCGGGGGAGACATGCCTCTTCGGCCTTTTTTGCGTGAAGGCCTTGGCAGGAGGGTGGGCGGAAGCGATCTGAGCAGAAGCGAAACCGAGGATGAAGTGCGCGGCTCCTTATGGAGGTGGAAGATCTCTGCGAAGAATAAAATGACAAACTAGTGCTCGGAAGCCAAGTAAATTGCGGAAGCATGGGGCGGAAGAGTGAGCTCAATGAATTCCTTCGAGCCTAAGTCTTCGTGTTCCCAGAGATCGCGAAGCTTGTACTGCTCACGATGCAGTCCCAATTCCTTCCAGGAATAGTGAAACGATTGCGGCGCCGCATCGAGATTAAAGACGGCGATGTAGGCGCCATCGCCGGACTCGGGAGTGGCCAGCCAGACAGCCGCTTTATCGGTCGAGATGACGGCGTGGTTACCGCTGGAATGCTGATCGACCTCGATCAGCTCCGCATTGGTGAGCGCCGACTTGGTCCAGTCGTCGCATAGTGTGAGATTGCCGCCCATGATGAGCGGAGAGCGAAAGATGGACCAGAGAGTGAGAAGGGTGCGCTGCTCGTCGTGGGTGAGGCGTGTGGAGCGCGGCTTACCCCAGCCGGCGACGGGCTCGAGACGGCCAAGGGGAAGCATGTCCGCATCGGGCCAATGTCCCGGTCCGGAGAACTCGGCCCATTTCGCAGCACGGTCAAATTGATTTCCCGCGCCCTGTGGTAAGGCCTTGTCGCCGCGCCAAACATCCCAAACGTCATCGGAGATGCGCCACATTTGAGCATAGCGGCGAAACTCGCTGGCTTTAGCGAGAGGAGCCGGACCGGGTGAGAGGCTGAGCACGATGGGCTTTCGAACCTTATGAAGCGCGATGCTCATCATGCGAATTTCGTCGCCTTTGTAGGGATGGCTGGAAATGCAGTCGACCTTGAGAAAGTCGACGCCCCAGCCCGCGTAAAGCCGTGCGATCGAATCGTAGTAGGCCTGAGCGGCGGGCGAGTGAGGGTTCAGCCCATAGTTGTACGTATTCCAAGGACAAGAATCAGAGATATCTGCGGCGGCTTTTGCGCGATAAGCGGTGCCCGCGATTGGCAGATTCCTGCGGACAGCCTCCTTGGGAATGCCGCGCAAAATGTGGATGCCGAACTTAAGGCCGAGAGAGTGGACATAAGCAGCTAGAGGCTTGAAGCCGGCGCCTTTTCCAGCCGAAGGAATAGTGTTCACGGCGGGGACGAAGCGGCCATAAGCGTCGAGACTGAATTCGGCGGCGGCGCCATTGGTTTCCGCGGCGTGATTCGTCACATACCAGCCTTCGTCTACGACAACATATTCCCAGCCATAGGCTTTCAAGTGCTCCGCCATCCAAGCCGCATTCGCTCTGATGTCGGATTCGCTGATCGTTTCGCCGTAAGCATCCCAACTGTTCCAGCCCATCGGAGGAGTGGCCGCGAGCACGGTTTGTGCTTCGACGTCCGGCGAATTGCGCGTGAATTGAACGGAGATAGTCCAGAAACAAAGAATTGCAGAAGAAATCGCTAGAAGAATCACTGCCCGGCGCCGGAACCACTTCCAATGCATCTGGCTGACCTCTGGGATGTCCGGCGGAGATTCTATGTGACGCGCTAGAAAAGTGGTAGGGGAGTTTGCGTGGCTCCTGCTGCCCAGCAAGCGGCGTCGCGGACAGGCGCGAAGGAATGGCGATGGAGCGGAGAGGGCCCGTGCTGGCGCAGGGCCTCCAGATGATCCGGTGTGGCGTAACCTTTGTGGCGAGCCAGGCCGTACTGGGGATAAACGGCGTCCCATTTTTCCATGCAGGCATCGCGATGGGTCTTCGCGAGGATTGATGCAGCGGCGATGGAAACGCTGCGCGCGTCGCCCTTGATGAGCGATTTTTGCTCGATCAAGACATCCAGCTCCATCGCGTCGATGAGCAGATAATCCGGCTGGACAGTGAGTTGTTGCAGCGCGGCAGTCATGGCCTGGCGGCTGGCTTGATAGATGTTCCAGGCGTCGATACGCTGGGCATCGATTTCGGCGACGGCCCAGGCAATGGCGTGCTCGCGAATGCGCGTGGCAAGTTCCATGCGGCGCTCTGCGGCAAGTTTTTTCGAATCGTCGAGGCCGACAATGCGCCGCTTGGGATTGAGAATCACCGCGGCGGCGACGACCGGGCCGAAGAGCGCGCCGCGGCCGGCTTCATCGAGCCCGGCAACGCGCATCCAGCCAAGTTGTCGCGCCGCTCGCTCGAAACGGGAGGAGCAGAGGCGGCCCATTGCGCGGAGATTTTAGCACGGCGCGCGGAACTCGGGCGCTCACTCCTATCGATGGTCGAGGCGAGATCAATACCATGCGAGAAATTGGCAGTGTCTAGGATTTTTGCGAAGTATCGTTGACCGGAGCAGGCGGCGGGACCTACGATGGCCGGGCAAATTTAGCAGCGAAAACGATTTAGGGAGACTTCCATGGATCTACGTCCGCATTTTGCTTGGCTTCGCGCCGGCTTATTTCTGGTGAGTCTGGCAGCACTGTTTGCGCAGGCCCCGTTCAGCGGCGCGCAGGGTTTGACTAGCAGCGATCTTACCCGCTTCCGCTTTGTGGGTGAACCCGTACTCTCACCCGACAGCCATCATATTGCTTACACCGTGATTCTGTACGATCGCCCGGGACGGCCCTCGCCGCAACTTTGGATCATGGATCTCGCCACGCACAAATCCATTCTCATCGGCGGCGAAAAGGATGTGGCGGGCAATCCGCACTGGTCGCCCGACGGGAAATGGCTGGCGTTCCAAGGTGACGTTGGCGAAAAGCATGGTCTGCTTCTGGCACGCGCGGACGGGTCCGACGTCACAGCCCTTGCAGAGATGCACGGCACGAACAGTCCTTTACCGGGTGAAGGACAGGACCTTACTTGGTCGCCCGACAGCAAGCAGATCGCGTTCGTTTCTTCGACGGCTGACGCAAGGGCTGAAGAAGCCAGCGGCGATCCCCGTGTCATCACGCGCTATTTGTACAAGCCCGACGCAGGGGAAGGCATGACGCGCTTCAACGACAATCAGCGGCTGCACATTTTCGCCGTCGACGTGGCCACCAAACAAGTACGCCAACTGACGCAGGGAATCTATGACGAACATTCCATTGATTGGTCGCCGGACGGCAAGGAGATTCTCTTTGCTTCGAATCGCGAACCGAACCAGGACGAGTTTTTCAACTACGACATTTTCGCGTTGAACGTGGCGGACAATAGCGTCCGCCGTCTGACGGCTACGGAATACAACGAGTACGATCCGCTCTGGTCGCCCGACGGCAAGCACATCGCGTATCGGGGTACAACGCGCGGCCTAACCGACCGCGAGACAACGATGGAAGACACGCACGTCTGGATAATGAACGCCGACGGAAGCGAGCGCCACGAAATTGGAGGCGTAATTGACGCTCGCCAGGGCGCGCCGAAATGGGCGTCCGACAGCAGCGCTGTTTATTTCACGGTCCAAGAGCGAGGAAGCAATCATCTGGTGCGGCTACCGATTTCAGCTGGCGCACCGGAATACGTCGTGAAAGATACCGGCGGCGTGGGCGGTTTTTCCATTG
The DNA here is from genome assembly GCA_963753745.1 of uncultured Acidobacteriota bacterium. Lineage (GTDB taxonomy): Bacteria > Acidobacteriota > Terriglobia > Acidiferrales > UBA7541 > Acidiferrum. The sequence goes on along the minus strand of CAVWDX010000016.1, from coordinate 57,900 downwards.
GCAAAGACGGCACGCTGGCTTATGCCTTCAGTTCTCCGCGCGATATGGCCGAGCTCTACGTCAAGAACGGCAATGGTGCGGCGCGCAAGCTCACGGACTTGAACGCCGGCGTTCTTGCGGGGAAACAGCTTGGCGAAGTCGAACCTTTCACTTTCGCCAGCAACGACAACAAATTCGAGGTCGAGGCATTTCTCACGAAGCCTCTCGGGATGACCGCGACTTCCAAGCACCCACTTATTGTGAACATTCACGGCGGCCCACATGGCCAGAATGGTCCGAGCTTCAACTTTAGAAATCAGGTGTACGCCGCGCTCGGCTGGGCGGTGCTCAACGTGAATTATCGCGGCTCAACTGGCTACGGACAGAAATTCGCCGACGCGGTCTTCGGCGATCAGGATGGCAACGAGGGCCAGGATGTTCTGTACGGAGTGAGCGCGGCCGTGCGGCGCTACCTGTGGATCGACCGCGAGCGCATGGGCATTGAGGGCGTCAGTTACGGCGGCCAGCTCACGGACTGGCTCATCACGCAGACCAACGAATTCAAAGCCGCGATCCCAACGGCCGGCATCTCCAATCTGGTCAGTTACAACTACATGACCTACTACAACCAGTATGAGGAAATGGAGTTCGGACAATTCCTTCACCAGGGCAACTTGATGGATGTGGCGTGGGAGCGCTCCGCGCTCAAGCACGTGGCCGCGGCGCATACGCCCACCATGCTGATGCACGGCGAAAACGACAACGATGTGCCCATCGCCGAAGCGGAACAGTTTTTCATTGCGCTGAAAGACGTCGGGACGGAGGCCGTATTCGTGCGTTACCCGCGCGAAGGCCACGGCATCCGCGAAACGAAGCATGTGATCGACTGGACCGACAGGTCCATCGCCTGGTACGAAAAGCATTTTCCAAAGCCGGGCGCGGAAGGCGTGACGAACGTACAACCCTGATGGGCACGAGTGAAGGAAAACAGAAAGAGCCCCGACGGAACCGGGGCTCTTTTGTGAAGGTATTTCGGATTTCGTGTTTCGAAACGGAGAGTTGCGCTTACGCCTTGGTTTCAGCTCCAGCCGTTGCAACGGCGGCCACTTCCTCGCGAGCGGCGCGCTTGATACGAGCGGCCTTTCCGCGCAAGTCGCGGAGGTAGTAGAGGCGGGCGCGGCGGACTTTGCCCTTGCCGACCACTTCAATCGAGCTGATCGACGGCGAATGCAGCGGGAAAATGCGCTCGATGCCCACTCCGAAGCTCACGCGGCGCACGGTAAACGTGGCGCCGGAAGCGCGGCCTTTCTTGGAGATCACGACGCCTTCAAATGCCTGGAGGCGTTCCTTTTCCTTTTCGCCCTCGCCTTCCTTCAGGCGGACGTTGACGCGCACCGTGTCGCCAGGGCGAAATTCGGGGAGGTCTTTGCGCAGTTGCGCTTCGTGTAGTTTGGCTATTACCGGATTCATGTTCGTATTCCCTGCAGACCCACTCAGGCGGGGCCAGCTCTTCAAAGGTAAACGCTAATTATATCGAAATATTCAAAATTTACCTAGCGACTATTGAAATCCCCGGTTGCCAATCGTGACCGCGATGACGGTAGCGAGGAACGTTGCGAGCATTCCGCCGATGACTTGGTGGCCTTGCGTGGCCAAGTAGGTTGCCGCGGCGAACCCAACTATCGAAATAGCCCCACCAATAAACATGGCCGTGCGTTGCGTCCTCGCGGAACTCTTGGCCTGCTCCAATGAAAGATTAAACTGCCTCTCGTCCGATTTCTCAATTTGTTGCACGATTGTCTTCGTTAAATCAACGATTTGTTCCGCCGACAGCTTCTCCCAAGCCCTTGTTGGAATCTGTTGAATATTGATTTGCTGGTTGAACTGAAACGGCGTTTTCGTAGATGGCGGTACAACAGGAGGTAGAACTGGCTCCGCTTTGACATTGTCTCCCAGCGGAAGCTCGGATTGCTTGCTCTCTTTTTTATCTTCGCCGTCTTCAGGCATAGTTAAACGATAATTGGTGCCAGAGAGTGTCTAATTTCTCCAATTGTGCCTGATTACTCGTTTGACTTCCGGACCGGTACAGCGGCAGTACATCGACCTCGTAGTGGCAGGGGTCTTCTGACCTAAACCGGACCAGCCATTCAGGCTGCGCCCTCTTTACCTGCTGCTGGTAGTCGCCGAGCCACTGAACTACGCTAAGACGATCCCTGGCTGGAACCGTTGGTGGTACGTAGGCAGTCAAACGCCAACCGTTGTCTGTTCGAGCCATGTTGTAAGCAATCATTCTGGGTTTTCCGACGATCATGGTCTCGGTCTACTCCACTGAAGTTAGATGCACATGCCGGGCCAAAGTAGCATCCTTGAAAACAAGAGCTTTACGCCGGCAAAATCCCATTGTCGTTCGCCCGACGGGAACATTCTCACCCAATCCTGGCCCACATCACTGTAGCAAAACGAACGTATCGATAGGGCATCGGAATCTTCCGCAAGCTCACTAAAGTACACGGGAGACACATCCTTGTATCGCGTCAAGGCGAATGCGTCAAGGCTAACCAGCTTTCTCGCCTTTGGACGAAAACGCGTTTTCTTGGAAGGTGTGCGTCGAGCAGACCAGGGATGCATACTTGTACTTGTTTTTCTTATACTGTATTAATAAAAGTATGTCAATAACTTTTCGGCGTTGTCTCCTCTTGCGGCGCGAAACCGATGAACACCGCAAGAGTCCCTCGGTGCCGGTAGCTAAGCTTGAGCGGAAACAGAAGAGTCTCGGCGAATGACGCTTTCCGCGAAGCGTTCCATTTCTTCGAGTTGCGGGCTGAATTGCAGCAGGACCAGGTCGACACCAGCGGCCCCAAATTGCGCGAGGCGCTGCGAAACTTGCTCCGGCGTGCCCACCAGCCCCGCGCGCAATCCGCGGTTCGAAACGGAATAGTCTTCAAGAGAAACGCGCTGCTCGAGTTGCGTTCCCGCAAGCCACTGCTGGTAATTGGCATACCCGGCGGCAGACTGCTGCACATCGGTAATGCGCTTCAGCTCGTCCTGAGCTTCCCGCTCCGTTTCGCGGACGATGGCATAGCCAGCGACGCCGAACTTCAGCTGCGGCAAATTGTGCCGCGCGCGGCGCGCCTTCAAATCCGCTATTTTTTCGCCGACGCGTTCCGGGGGATCGCCGTGCATGAGATACGCGTCGCACTTTTCCGCGATGAGATCCTTCGCCGCCGGCGATTCGCCTCCTGCGTAGAGAATCGGATGCGGCTGCGCCAGCGGCTTCGGTTCGAGCACATTGTCTTCGACGCGGTAATACTTTCCGGCATAGGAAAAATGATCTTGCGACCACACGCCATGCAGCACGTCGAGCCATTCGCTGGTGCGCGCGTAGCGGTCGTCGTGCTGCTCGAAACCCACGCCGTACTTCTTCGCTTCGTCCGCCCACCAGGAAGAAACGACATTCAGCGTGAGCCGCCCGCCGCTAATGCGATCGATGTTTGCGGCCTGCTTGGCGAGCAGCGCAGGCAGATGGAACGTCGGGCGCACGGCGACCATCAACTCGATGCGCTCTGTGACCGCAGCTAGAGCTGCAGCCGTCGACCAGGCGTCGAGCGACGGCGCTTCGACTCCCTTGATGTCATTCAGATTCAGCTCAGCGATGAGTGTGAGGTCGTAGCCGATTTGTTCGCTGCGCTGCGCGAGCTTTTTCACGTAGGTCCAGCTCGCTTCCATATTTTCGTCCGCGACGTTGCGCAGCCAGCCGCCAAAAACGGGGAGCCAGTAGCCATATCTCATCGAATGCTCCCTGTGGGGACGAACCCGCCGCTTCGGCTGGCTTCGTGGATGCGCGCTTCGCTGATCAAATAGTCCGCGAGCCGCGAATACGGATTGAAGCCTATCATTCGCTCGGGGTCCGAGACAAAGTTCGAGAGAGAGTTGATGTCGTAGTAGAGCAGCCGCCCGGTGCGCTCGTCGATGACGTACTCGATTCCGCCGACTTCGATGCCGGCAACTTCCATGATGCGCTCGACGTCGTCAATGACGTGCCTCGGCGGCTCGTAAGCTTCGACGGTCAGCCCCGACTTCGGAGCATCCACCGGGCAGGCCAACCGCGTCAGCTCTTCGCCCTTGGTGTTCTTGCAAATGTCTGCCGGGCAGAGGTCGAAGGTATCGCCGGTAATGTGAATCTGAATCGCGTATAGATATTCGCCGCCGAGAACTTCAACTCGCGTGATCACGCCGTCGCGTGCCGTAAAGAATTCCTGCACGAGCGCCGTGTTGTCGATTCCAAACGACAAGCTGTTCTCTTCGACTGCCCCGCGCAATTCGTCAGGCGAATTAAACTTTTTTATTCCGGCTCCACTGCCGCCGATATTTGGCTTGAGGATCAACGGATACCCGATCGCTTCCGCGGCGCTCAACGCTTGCGATGGATGGTTGATCACCCGTGCTTTGGGATATTGCAATCCGAGCGTTTCGAGCACGGTGCACTGCAGAGCCTTGGAAATTTCGTGTGCAAAAGCGCGCGAGCCATTCACCACGCGGACACCCTTCTCTTCCAGATGAGAGAGGTAGTTGAGCGTGTAAAAGATCCCGTGGCCGGCTCCGCGCTGCCAAGCGGAAGGGCTCATGCGGTTGAAGAGCAGTGAATATTCGCGTTCCATTGCCGCGACATCGTATTGATGGTTCCGCGCGTCAACCCTGACCCAGTTCACGCCGCGCGCGTCGAGTTGTTCGAATAGCGGCTTAAACCAGTGCTGCTGCTCGTAATAAATGGCAAGGGGTTTCCCTTCGCCGTGCTCCTTGCCGTTTCCGCCTGCTGCGTTGCTCATAGCACCTTGTCCCTCATTCATTCATTTAACAATAAAAAAGGGCCGCTTATTCCGAGCGGCCCTGGATTCCTTTTAGGTTTAGATTTGCGCTATACCGAAGGACTCTCCATGCCGCTTGCAGCGGTACACATACAAGCGCAGCATGGACACGCGCAGGCCTGCCCGCAGTCGCAAGCGCCCTGCGAGGTGCGCGAAAAGCCGGTTTGGATCGCTGCTTTCACCGAAAGCTCAGTATACCGCGCGCCTATTTCAGCGCAACAACAAATCCGGCCGGTTTCGCTGGGTCTTCTCGAGGGCCGCGGCCCGGCGCCAGTTCGCCACTTCCGCGTGATTGCCACCGATCAAGACCTCCGGCACCTTCCACCCTCGAAATTCCGCGGGCCGGGTGTAATGCGGAAAATCCAGCAGAAGCTGACTTGTAAGCTGCAAGTCGTGACTCCCTCCAGCGCCAACCATCTTCGTATCCGTCCGCAGGGGTACGCCATGCCATGCCTCTGCGTAGGAAGCATGTCCCGGCGCGGCAGGATTTGCGCTAAAAGATTCATTCTGAGAAGACGCTTCATTCCCCAGGGCACCCGGAATAAGCCGCGTCACCGCATCGATCACCAGCATCGCAGGAATTTCCCCGCCGCTAAGAACGTAATCTCCGACGGAAATTTCCTCGGTGGCGAGATACTCCGCTACGCGCTCGTCGACTCCTTCATAACGCCCGCAGAGAAGAACCATGCGATCCAGCCCCGCGTACCGCCGTGCCGTTTCCTGCTGGAAAAGTTTCCCCGCAGCCGACATGAGCACAATGGCCGTCTTCGGATCGCGCACCGTCGGCTCCTCCGCGCCGCCCAAGCTGTTGCCTAAAAGCGCTTCGACTGCCTCGAAAAGCGGCTCCGGTTTGAGCACCATCCCCTCACCGCCGCCAAACGGCCGGTCATCCACGCTGCGATGGCGATCCTTTGTAAATACACGCAGGTCTTGCACCTGAACCTCGACGAGGCCCGTCTCGCGAGCCCGCCGCAGGATGCCGTGATCAAGCGGCCCAGTAAAAAATTCAGGAAAAATCGTAATCAGATCGAAGCGCATCGCCGATGCCAGTCTAACGTATGAGTGCCTTGCGGGGCATCGCCTGCACTGTCACCGGCGAGTTCCTTGCCCTATTTCCGTCCGTCCGAAGTCGCACACTCCTGGCGAGCTTACACTCCGCCGTTCAAATCGCGAAGGCCTTCCGGAAGCACCACATCGATTCGCCGGGCGGTCGTATCAATGTACGAACAAATGTCTACTGCTAGCGGAATCAGCAACTCTCCGGCGTGAGCGTCGACAACAAGAAGCGGTGTTCCGGCCACTCCCTCGCCAGTGAATTGAACATCCTTGACCACGCCGAGCAAAGACGGGGCGGTTCCCAGCGAACATGGCGAAGAGGAAATAACAGAAGGCTCTGCAGGTGTTTCGAAGACCGAGCAACCGATCAGATCATCGACGAAAAACCGGCCGGCCGGAAGCGTTACGCGCTTATCAATCGGCAGCAGTACGTCAAGGCCGCGGAATTTCTCCGCTTCCGTGATCGAATTGCATCCCTCAAAATGAAAAACGGCCTGGCCTTTGTGATTCTGGCTCAGCCAGCAGGATTTCAGCGCGGCCCGGCGCGGCTCGAACGACTCGATGGCGTTACCTGCCCCTAGAAAAACCTCGGTCAATTCCGTCAACCGTTCGGGAAAGTCCGTGAGGAGTTCCGCAGCCACTTCGCCTTTATTGCCGCGGGGACGGAGAATCCTCGCGACAGCCAACCAACGCTGTGGTTCGCCGTTCAATCTTCCAGTATCTCGAGCGTGTAGCGCTTCTTCACTTTCATGCCTGCGGCGCCGAGAAGCGTGCGCACCGCTTTGGCCGTGCGCCCCTGCCGCCCAATCACCTTGCCCAGGTCCTCTGGATTCACCCGTAGCTCAAGGACGGTGACTTGCGAGCCGTCGACCGGTCTGACCTGCACGTCTTCGGGATGGTCCACCAGAGCCTTGGCAATGGCTTCGACCAGCTCTTTCATCCTTCACCTCCTCTACCTCGACTTTCCACTGGCCGTGGAAAAAACGCCCCGCTCTAACTAGGGACGCGCAAGAGATGGGGATTTCGCTGGAATTACGCGATCTTCTGTTGGCGGATGAAGCTTCGAACAGTGTCGCTCGGTTGCGCACCAACACCGAGCCAATGCTTGATGCGCTCGGAGTCGAGCTTGATCTCCGCGGGCTTCTTCAGCGGATCATAGGTCCCCACCGCTTCCACAACACGCCCATTGCGGGGCCGCGTCCTTTCGATTACCACGACGCGGTAAAACGGCTTCTTCTTCTTCCCAATCCTGGCCAAACGAATAGTGAGCACTAACTAATGCCTCCAGCAGCTATCTTAGCCTGTCCGGGCGGCTTGCGGCAATCGGAGAGTCGGGGGATCGAACTGTTTCCTGGGGCGGACCGGAGACCCGTCCGAAACGTCGATCCCTTCTCCAGACCATGCCCGAAAGCATTCGCGAGCTTGCTTCCTCGCCTCGATTTGCCATCCCTGAACTTAGCAATCGCATTGTGTCGCCGGGAGCGCGATAATGCCCGCAGCACACCGGAGAAGATATGAGCGAAAAGAAAGAAGTCTCGCGCCGCCAATTCTTGACCAACGTCGCCACAGGCGCCGCCACCCTCACTATTGTGCCAAGACACGTCCTCGGTCGCGGTTTTACCCCTCCCAGTGACCTGCTGAATATCGCCGGAGTCGGAGTCGGCGGCATGGGCCGCGCCAATCTCATCAACCTTTCCACCCAAAATATCGTGGCGCTCTGCGACGTGGACTGGGGCTACGCCGGCAACTCCTTCGACCGTCTCGACACAGAAATCCCGAACTTGCAAAAGCGCCTGGATCAGCCCGATCCGCAACCTGCGCCTGGACAGCCCCCTGTCGAATTCGATCGTGTAAAAGCCAAAGCCCGTCTCGACGGAATGATCCGCCTGAAAAACGAGCATTTGCCAAAAGCCAAACGCTATCAGGACTACCGCGACATGCTCGAGCATCAGAAGGACATTGACGCCGTCCTCGTCGCCACACCCGATCACATGCACGCGCACATCGCCCTCGCCGCCATGGCGCTCGGCAAACATGTCTACGTGCAGAAGCCGCTGGCCTGGTCTATTGATGAAGCCCGGCAGCTCGCCCGGCGCGCTACGGAAACTAAAGTCGCCACGCAGATGGGCAATCAAGGCCATTCGTTCAACGACGCACGCACGACGGTCGAATACATTCAAGCCGGCGCGATTGGGGATGTCCGCGAAGTTCACATTTGGACCAACCGCCCTCTCGGCTTCTGGCCGCAAGGCGTGCCCCGCCCCGAGCCCCTCAAAGTGCCCGCCGACACGCTTCGCTGGAACGGCCCCGGTGTCAACGCCCGACTCGCCGCCGCCATGGCTGGCGATTATCCTATTCCAGACAAACTATCCTGGGACCTTTTTCTGGGCGTCGGGCCGCAAGTGGAATATCACCCCATCTACCATCCCTTTAACTGGCGCGGCTGGTCGGACTGGGGCGTCGGTGCCATCGGTGATATGGGCGCTCATCTGATCGACCACTCCATGTGGGCGCTCGATCTCGGCCTGCCGACTAGCATCGAGACCGTTTCGACACCGTACAACGGCGTCTGTTACCCGCACGCCACGCAGACCTTCTACGAATTCCCCGCCCGCGGCTCCAAGCCCCCCGTCAAGATGACCTGGTACGACGGCGGCCTCATGCCCGACAAGCCCGAAGAACTCGGCGACGAAGACCTCAACAAAGGCGGCGGCGCACTGCTCATCGGCAGCAAAGGCAAGCTGCTCCACGATACTTACGGATTGAAGCCTCGCCTCCTGCCCAAGTCGCTTAATGATTCATACGGCAAGCCCCCGCAAAAGCTGCCGCGTATCGAAAACGAAGACCACGAAATGAACTGGGTCAACGCCGCCAAAGGCAAAACGGAAACATCTTGCCCGTTCGAATATGCCGCCCGCCTGACCGAAGTCATGCTCCTCGGTGTCGTCGCTCTCCGCGCCGGAAAAAAGATCACCTATGACGGCGCCACCATGCGCGTCACCAACGTCGCCGCGGCCAACGATTACCTAAAACGCGAGTACCGCCAGGGCTGGGCTTAACAAGAGCAAGCTGTCGATCTCCCGGCACAAGTCGTCTTTCGAGAATGAAAGTGTTGAAACATTTCTAGGGATATCCTATGCTTTTCCTAGGGAAACCCTATGCCAACACTTTACGTCGAAAACGTGCCCCGCGACCTGTACGAAGCCTTGCGCAAGCGCGCCAAAAGCCAGCGCCGCTCCATTGCCGCCGAAGTCCTGTCTCTCCTGGAAGAGAGTATTCCCACTGCAAGGGACTTGCGCGCCCGGCGTAAACTTTTCAAGAAATTGGAGAAATTGAGGGCGATGCCGTCTCCCGGTCTAGGCCCATTCCCTTCTGCCGAAGAAATGTTGCGTGAGGGCCGCGAACGTTGAAGATTTTTGTGATCGACGCCAGCGTCGCGGCAAAATGGGTGCTGCCTGACGCCCAGGAGCCGCTTCAAAAAGAGGCGGTGTCGATTCTGCGCGAATGGACGGATAGCCAAATAAAGCTCATTGTGCCTGACCTCTTTTGGATCGAGATGGCAAACATTCTTTGGAATGCAATTCGTCGCGGGAGATGCACCCGAGAGGTCGCCGAGGCAGGCATGAACTCTTTGCGCAAGCACAAAATACCGACATACCCTTCTCTGCGCCTGCTCGATTTGGCATTCGACAAAGCTGTCACTCACGGTCGATCGGTATACGACAGTCTTTATGTCGCTCTCGCCGTCGAATCAAAGAGTGAGTTGGTAACTGCCGACCAGAAGCTGGCCAACGCGCTCGCAGGCTATTTCCCCGTCACATGGTTGGGTGCGACCTGAGCCTTGCAGTGCGGGCCGAGAGGCATTCAACCAAGCCGGTTGAGCCCGTTAAACGCCGCCGTCTTATAGCACTCCGCCAGCGTCGGATAATTGAACACCGTATTGATGAAGTACGTGATCTTGCCCTTTAACTTGAACACCGCTTGCCCGATATGCAGCAGCTCCGCGGCATCTTCTCCAAAAATGTGCACGCCCAGCAGTTCGAGTGTCTCCCGGTGAAAAAGCAGTTTGAGCCGCCCATCCGTGTGCCCGGTGATTTGCCCCCGCGCAATCTCGCGGTAATACGCTACGCCAACTTCGTAGGGAACGTCGGCATCGGTGAGCTGCTCTTCGGTCTTACCAATAAAAGAAATCTGGGGAATGGTATAGATCCCGTACGGATAACTTTCTGGATCCGTCTGCACCTGCAGCCCAAACGCCCGCGCCGCCGCGATGCGCCCCTGCTCCATCGAAACCGACGCCAAGCTCGGGAAGCCGATGACGTCGCCTACTGCGAAAATGTGCGGCTGCGATGTATGGAAATCCGCATCGACTTTAATCCGCCCGCGATCGTCGGATTCGATGCCGGCTGCTGCCAGGTCCAGCTGGCCCACGTTGCCTTGCCGGCCCACCGCATACAGCAGCGCATCGCCATTGATCCGTTTTTTGCTGACCAGGTTCGCCGCCACTTTTCCGTCCGGCAATTCCTCGACGCTCTCGACTTCCTCATTCAGCCGCAACGTGGCGCGGTGATCGCGCATGTGGTAGGTCAGCGCCTCGACCATCTCCGTATCGGCGAACTCCAACAGCCGTGGCCGCTTCTCCACAATAATCACGCGCACACCGAGCGTCGCGAACATGCACGCATACTCGACCCCGATCACTCCGCCGCCTACCACGATCAGCGTTCGCGGAATCTGCGGCATCGTCAAAATCTGATCGCTGTCAATGATAGTTCGTCCGTTGATGGGTACTTTCGGATTGAGCGCCGGCTTGGTGCCCGTGGCGATCACGAAATACTGTCCTTCCAGTTCCGCGTAACCGTTCCCATTTTCTACGCGAAGGTGATGCGCATCCAGGAATTTGCCGAAGCCGTGCATGACGTCTACACCATTGCGTCTGAGCTGGTCCTGCGTGACCGCCACTTCGTTCTCAATCACGCGCTGCACGCGGAAATTCAGGTCCGCCATCGTCACGTTTTCTTTTACGTTGTAATTCGATCCGTAAAAGGTCTTCGAATAAAAGCCGGAAAGGTGCAGGACGGCTTCGCGCATCGTTTTGCTGGGAATAGTCCCGGTATTGATGCACACGCCGCCGATCGCGGCTTGCTTTTCGACCATGGCAACGTGCTTTCCGGCCTTGGCTCCCTGGATGGCGGCGCGCTGACCGCCAGGTCCGGAGCCGATCACGATCAGATCATACGGTTGCATTCGAAGAGTCCGGCGAGCCTTCTTCTGAAGCGCCGCAAGGCGGCGCATTCATCGCCTCAGGAGTATAAACGACGCTTTACTTTTGGAGCGCCGAAAATTTCATCGAGTCACCTTCGTTGACCGCCAGCCGAATAAAATGTTCTGGCATGTGAATCCGCAGCCACACCGGAACGTGAAAAGCCGTGAAAACATTCGAGCCAGTCTTACGGGAAGAGGATTCGGCAAGGAGATGCTATCCTGCGGAACGACTGGAGGAGGCCAATTGAGGTTCGCACTTGTTCTCACTCTCGCCGCTTTTTTTGCCTTCAGCTTGGAGACTCGCGCGCAAGCCCCCGGCATTCCTACGGAACGACAAGCCGGCGCGATTTTCTCCGCGGTCACCCAAAAAGATGCGCCCGGCCTGGCGGTGCTCGTTCGCAAGGATGGGCGTAACCTATTCGAAAAAGGCTACGGCGTCCGCGATTTGCGCACTCGCCCCAAAATTGACGCGAACACGAACTTTCGCCTGGCGTCCTTCACCAAGCAATTCACCGCCATGGCCATCATGCTGCTCGTCCATGATGGAAAGCTGGGTTATGACCAGACACTCACGGAAATATTTCCGGATTTCCCCGCTTACGGCATGAACATCACTATCCGAAATCTCCTCGATCACACCGGCGGATTGCCCGATTACGAAGATCTAATGGAGGCCGAGGAAAAAGTGAAGGGTCCGCTCTGGTCGCCCGAACATCAAATCCAGGATGACGAAGTTCTTGTCCTCTTGAAGAAGGAGACGAAAGGAAAATTTGCTCCGGGAACCAGCTGGTCCTACAGCAATTCCGGCTATGTCGTTCTCGGTCTAATCGTCGCCAAAGCTTCCGGCAAATCCTACGGCGATTTCCTCCACGCGCGCATTTTTGCACCGCTCCACATGGACCACACTATCGTCTTTCAAAAAGGAAAAAATGAAGTTGTGAATCGCGCCTTCGGCCACTCAAAAGAAGGCGATGTTTTGAAAGAAACTGACCAAAGTTCCACTTCCGCCACGCTCGGCGACGGCGGCATCTACTCCAATCTTGAGGACCTCGCCAAGTGGGACGACGCGCTGCGCAATCACTCTCTGCTTAACGAAAAAGAAATGCAGCCCGCCTTAACACCAGTGAAACTCAACGATGGCTCCCAACCCCACTGGCCCAAGCAAGCCAGCGACGACAACCTCCATCCCGGCAAGCCCGTCTATTACGGCTTCGGTTGGTTCTTGGATCCATTCCATGGACATCCCCGCATGTGGCACACTGGAACCACCATGGGCTTCCGCACCGTCATCGAGCGCTTCACCGACGACAATCTGACGATCATCGTCCTCTGCAATCGCGACGACCTCGATCCAGAAGCGCTCGCCCTAGAAACCGCCGATCTTTATTTGAAGACGAAGAACTAAACTCGCGCGCAGACGATCTATTAAGATAATCCTGCGAGTTTCCCCAATCCCTTCATCTTCGCTCGCGCGGCCATCGCGCCGTACTGCTTCATCATCGTGCGCATCTGCAGGTACTGCTTCAAAACCTGATTCACATCCTGCACCGTCGTGCCGCTGCCTTTCGCGATCCGCTTTCGCCGCTTCCCATCAATAATATTGTGGTCCTGCCGCTCCTGGTTGGTCATCGAGTTGATGATCGCCTCGACCTGTTTCAGCTTCCCCTCGTCCACCTTTGCATCCTTCGGAATATTCTGCAGCGGTCCCATCTTCGGTAGCATGTCCACGAGCTGCTCGAGCGGCCCCATCTTTCGAATCTGCTTCAGTTGGTCGCGGAAATCTTCTAGCGTGAATCCTTCTTTGCGCAGCTTGCGTTCGAGGTCAATCGCCGCCTTCTTGTCGATCGCCTGCTCCGCTCGCTCGATCAGCGACATGATGTCGCCCATGCCCAGCACGCGCGAAACAATCCGCTCCGGATAAAATCCTTCGAGCGCGTCGTATTTTTCGCCCAGTCCAACGAACTTCACGGGCGCTCCAGACACCTTGGCAATGCTCAGCGCCGCCCCGCCGCGCGCGTCACCATCCAATTTTGTCAGAATCACCCCGGTGAGTCCGAGCCGCTTGTGAAACTCGCCCGCTGATCGCACCGCGTCCTGCCCGATCATCGCGTCCGCAATGAACAGAATTTCGCTCGGCTGCAGCTCTTTCTTCAGCATGCTCAATTCGTTCATCAACTCATCGTCGATGTGCAACCGCCCGGCCGTATCCACGATGATCACGTCGCTCGCCGAAAGTTTTGCTTCCTTGGTCGCGCCTTTCACAATTTCCAGCGGCTCGTCCGTCCCCGCTCCCGGCCACACCGCCGTGCCCACCGCTTTCGCCACCTGCGCCAACTGCTCGCGCGCCGCAGGCCGGTACACGTCGGTGGAAACCACCAGCGGCCGGTGCCCATGCTGCACCAGCCATTTCGCCAGCTTGCCCGTGGTAGTCGTTTTGCCGGAGCCCTGCAATCCCACAATCATCCACACCGACGGCGGCCGCGACGCAAACAGCGGCTTGGCGTGTTTTCCGAGCATCGCCGAAAGCTCGTCGCGCACCACTTTCACCACTTGCTGGTCCGGTGAAAGTTGCAGCATCACCTCGCTCCCCAGCGACTTCGCACGAATGTTCGCCAGCAGCTCGTCGGCCACGCCCACGTTCACGTCACCTTCGAGCAGCGCCTCGCGAATCTCCGCCAGCGCCGCGTCCAGGTGCTCGTCCGTGAGCTTTCCCTGCCCGCGCAAATTCTTAAATGTCCGCTGCAGCTTCTCTGTCAGGTTTTCAAACATCTCGTCTACTGATGCCTCAGAACCGGCCTCTATAAGGATAGCAAGGCTAGGCGTGCGAGTGCACGAAGAGGTCGCGAGAATCGCTCAATCGCACCATCCACACGCTCGATCGCTAAAATGTCATTCCGAGTGAAGCGAGGAATCTGCTTTCAACTTCCCTCGCTCAATAATGCCAGGCAGCCGTGCTCTCTCCCGCCGGTGTGTTCTTCGCAATATGCTCCGCCATCCACTTCACCAGATTCCCCGTCGAAGTCGGCTGCCATCCATGTCCCTTCATCGGCCGCCCGTACTGAAAATCGCAATCGCACGGCGGATCCTTCAGCTCTTTCATCGCCTCTTCGAGCTTGTACACCGCCAAATTCAAATAAAAATTGTCCATGTCGCCGACATACACGTGAATCTTCCCCCGCAGTATCGGCCCCAGCGTCGACCAATTCGTCCGAATGTTGTAGCTCAGGTCGTACCCATGGTCGCGCATGTAGAAAGCCACGCTGTGGTCGATCTTCCCCGTTTGCCTATCCCACAGCGGCTTCGCATAACCATCGTCGCCGATCGGCCCGTATGCCGCGTCCCAAATTTCAAGCTGCTCCCCCGAACGGTTATGGCTTCCCAAAACGCTCTCCATCTGGCTGAACTGCTCTATCGTTATTTCCGGCTGCCCTTCCGTAGTGCGCATGATATACCGCGGCACCTGCACCCACGTGTGCCCCGGCTCAAAAAAAGCGTTGTCATCTTCAAACGCGTTCACCGTCCCATACCGCCGAAAATCAATCGAGTCGGGATACAGCGTCCACGTGCCTCCGAAAAAGTCCGGATAAAATACCTGCACACCCAGCGATTCCCACCCGCCCGTCGAGCCGCCCGTCAACACTCGCGCATAAGGCTTCGCAATCATCCGGAAATGCGCTTCCAGATACGGAATCATTTCCTTGACCAGCGCGTCGCCGTACGGCCCGTTGTTCACCGAATTCACCGCGTACGAATCGTCGTAGTACGGCGTCGGATGCTGAAACGTCACCGCGATCATCCGCGGAAAATTTTCCGCGTTCCACGACTGATAAAATTCATAACCTGACTCGCGGTTCAGCTCCGCCATCCTCGCACGCATTTCGGGACTAATCTTTTGCTCCTCGGTCGAAAATCCGAAAGGCGCCCGCAGACTAAAATGGCCTTCTTCATAGATCGTCGGATAGTGTGTGTTGGGATGTTCGTCATAGCCCTTCGGCAAAAGCACAATGGCCCCGATGAACATCGGGTGTCCCCAGAATTTCGTCAGCATCTCGCTTTGAATCTTGATGTGTTTCACCCACGGCGTATCCGCGGGCTCCTCGATTGGCGGAATCACTTTCGTCAAGCTCAGCTTGATGTCATATCCCGCCGCCGCATCCAAATGCACTTTCTGCATTTCGCTGTACAAATTTCCCGGCGACCGATTGAAGTGCTGCCCTTCCCACTGATCCATGTGCAGCCACACCGTGTGCCTGTCCGCGCGGTGAAACTCCGTATAAACGTTCAGGATCGCCTGCACGTAGTAATCGCCCGGCGGAATCGCGCGCAAACTCCGCACCGGCGCACCCGGCGTGTTCGCATCAATCACCGCGTCCTGCTCCGGCGCCAGCGCATTCACATCGACTCCAAACAGCGGCCCCGAATCCCCCCAACTCCCCGCCGTCAGCCGCGGCTCCGGCTTATCTTTCGTGCTGACCACCACAAACACGCGTCCCGTAATCGCCCCCGCGTGCACCACAGCAGGAAACGACACCTCAAATTTCCCCCCACCCGCTTGCGGCATCGCCGCGCACACGCTCGCACTCAGCGAAAAAGCCGCCGCGCAAATCGCTCCACACAAAATTGTTCTCAAGTTTGTCTTCATGTCGCTCCCCACAGGCGCGGAGAGCGTACTACACCACACACTCGCTATCCAAAAACTTCCGCTCGCCCTCCCCGCAACAGCGCGAGCCGTCCAGCCGCCACCCGGGCCTAGCTCGCCTCTTCCGCAATCGTGGCCCCCCACTCAGTCGGGCTCAAGTCCCGCGCGTGCCTCGAAAACAACCAGTGATGCCCATCCAAATCTTCCGCCGCGTACTGAAATTCTCCATAAACTGTCTCGTGCGGCTCCTCCAGAATCTTCGCCCCCGCGGCCTTCGCTCTCCGATAGTGCACCTCCACGTCCTCAACAAACACCGTCAAGCTCTGCGTCCCGTAGCCCAATTTCGCCGGACTCGCGCAACCCGCTTTCGCCTGCTTCACCATGATCCACGCCTTGCCCAAATGCACTTGCGCCCCGCTGAGCGGCTCCCCATACCGATAGTGCTCCTGAAAACCGAACGCTTTGCCAAGCCAAGCAATCGCCCCGGCCAATTCCTGATACTCCACATGCGGCAGCAGTGTGTCGGTGGGCAAAGAGCGATTCACAATCATGGCGCGCCTCCTCCATGATTTTATTTCAAAAAAGCCAGCCCCATCATGCATTCATTTGAGGTTGGTCAGAATCGGAAGGTTTCCAAGCACTCTACAAGGAGATTCCTGGACGGGGCTGTGCCGCCACGAACTCTCTTTCTCGATGTGTCTGCGCTTCAAAACCGTCTATTTCTCTTGTAAAGTTTCCAGGTAGCGCACCAGATTCGAAATCCGCATATTCACCACCGCCGGATCTCTCCCGCTCACCGTAGCAAACAGCGGTCCCCACACCGGCATCTCGCTCGACCCGTGCGCCGGCGCTTTCGCCCCACTTCGCAGCACGTTCGTCACATAGTCCACCGGAAACTTGCCATCATGCCGTTTCGCCAGCGTTGTCAGATTGGCTGGTGCGGTCTTCAGATCCGCAGCCGCAGGCCCGTCGCCTCTGGCATCCGCTCCATGGCAGGCCGCGCAGTAGGCCTTAAACATCTCTTTGCCCGAAGCAGGCGAAGTTTGCGCAATCGGCGTCCTCTTGACGCCCTTGTCCGTGCCCTGCGCTTTCGTAACGGAAGCCGTCAAAAAGACCAGTGGCGCCAACAGCAAAACGCTGCCCAAAGCCTTGCGATTCATGTTCACCTCCGTCCATTCGCCTGCAATCTAATCTATCCAGGAAGGAATGACAACCACACGTGGCTGTGTCTTAAGCCCAGCTTCGGCATGCTTGCTCCCCGCTTGCACGATTGTCTGTGACTGCAATCACAACTCATCCACCACCCCGCGCGCCAATGTTCGCACGCTCATCCCGAATGCTTGCCCCAATCTCGTTTCCCCGCTCACCACGCCACCGTCATTTCGCCGGCCCTGAGGTTAGCGGAAGAGAACGCAGCAAACCGACGCGTTTCTTTCCCATTTCACTCCTGTGAATTGGTCGGCTTGCAGTCTCGGCATATCTCTTTGTCGAAAACTTGCATGTTCGCGACAAGTCCCGCCTTATTCCGCTCTTCGTTGAGTTTTTCGTTGTCTTGCTCGCCAACCGCCCCATTACCTTCGCCTGATCGTTCTGGCCATTTCCTACCCCTCCCGCCTTCCTCGGTGAACTCTGCGTCCTCTGCGTTAAAATCCCCATTTAACAACCACGCACCCTGCTGCTTCGCTCACCACCCGCTACTCGCCACTAACTCCTTTACAATTCGCACTTCCCCAAAATCTGCCCCTAACCCCTTTAGAATGCGCTCCTTCAAAACAAAGGGCCTTAAAACCCTTTAGAATCAACAGTTCCATACCCCCCCGTAGGCCCTCTTTCCAACACAGGGGTCCCCATCTTCGATCTTCGGGTTTCCGATTTCCGATTTCCAGTTTCGTCTTCCGCTCCTCATGGAACAAAACCCCCGCTCGCGCGTCTTCACAGGTGCGGAGGTGATGTCCATGCGTAAATTCATGATGACGCTCGGAGTAGTGATGCTGATGGCGGCGGTCTTGACCATCCGGCCGCTGCGAAGCCTCGCGGACGGCAGCATCGAAGGCACGTGGTCAGCAAAGATTTTATCGGGAGCGAACACCGGCTGCATCGATCTCGAAGTCGAGCGCTCAAGCTGGGGCCATCACCAGACTTGGGGCAACACGCACAAACTCAGCGACTTCTCGGGCCTCGATGCCAGTCTAGCCACCGCGAAAGATTCCCCCGTTCACTTCGAGCTGCGCCGCGATGCCGGAATCATGAGCTTTGACGGCCGCTTCCGCGACGGCGAAGGCAGCGGCAAGTTCACCTTTGCCTCCAGCGCGGAATATGTGCAAGGGATGAAAGCGCTCGGCTACTCTAACCTTTCCCAAGAGCAGCTCTTTTCGTTCGCGATTCATGACGTCTCGCGCCAATTCGTCAAGGACATGAACGATCTCGGCTATTGGAATCTAAGCGCTGACGATCTCATGGCTTTCCGCATCCATGGCGTCTCGCCGGAGTTCACCCGCGCGATGCTCGATCTTCTTCCGCAAAAACCCTCGCCGGATGATCTCGTCGCCATGCGCATTCATGGAGTGAGCCCCGAGTTCACAAAGGAAATCAACGCGCTCCTCGGAAAGCGCTTTGCCGTCGACGAACTTGTCGCCTTCCGCATCCACGGTGTCTCGCCCGATTTCGTCCGCGAAGTGCGCGAGTCCGTCTCGAAAGATGTCTCGGCCGATGACCTCGTAGCCATGCGCATTCATGGCGCCGACCCGCAATTCGTCAAATCCATGACTTCGCTTATGGGCCGCCATCTCGGCGTTGATCAACTTGTCGCCTTCCGTATCCACGGCGTGAGTCCCGAATTTACGGAACAAATCCAGCAGCTCGTGCAAAAAGATATTTCCTCGGACGACCTCGTCGCGTTCCGCATCCACGGTGTGAGCCCCGAATTTGTGCGCAGCATGAAAGACGCCGGCTACCCGAAAATTTCACCAGATCAGTTGGTCTCCATGCGCATCCATGGCGTCGACGCCGATTTCGTCAAGGAAGTCCGCGACCATGGCTACAAGTATCCGTCCATCGACGACTTGATCGATCTCCGCATCCACGGCTTGGGCCACCGCGCATCTCTGTAAGCGGACTGCGGTGCTGTTGTAGCTTTTTCGTTTTCTGTGGCGCTTTTTTCAGCGCTGAATGAGGGCGTTAGAAAGTAAGCCGCACGCCAATCTGCGCGGCGAACGGAATGCCGACAGTAGTGCCTGGCCCAAAAAAGTCGCCCAGCCCGCCGGCTGGAATGGCCAGTTGGCTGAGCCGCGTAACCGGCGCCGTGGCGGTGCACGCCGCGTTGGTGCAAATGTCAGTCACATTGCCGGCTGCCGCCTGCGCCGCCGGAACCGGCAACGCCGCGATGTTGGTCACAAAGTTCGCGCCGGGATTGTTGCGGTTAAGAATATTGAAAAATTCTATGAACGGTGAAGCGTTCCAGCTTTCGTGAAACTGGAACGGCCGGCTGACGCGTAGGTCGGCCTGAATATATGGCGTTCCTCTGAATTCATCGAGTGAAGTCGGCACTCCATTAACGGAAATACGAGCGCTGCCGTCCGCCGTCGTGATCACAAAGGGCCGCGCGCTTTCCGCTTGCATCAACGTGGTAAGTTCGAAGCCGCCAGGCGTGTGGAAAGTTCCCGCAAGCACGGCGCGATGGCGCACATCCTCTCCGGACGGTCCGTAATCGCCAGGACCAAACGCGTTCGAGGTATCGCAAACGCCGTTGACGTAATCGAAAAGTTCGCCCAGCACGCAGCCCCAGGTTTTTGCGGAAGCGAGCGTGTAGTTGGCAACGAGATTCAAGCGCTTTGCGACATTTCCTTGCAAGTGCACTGCGAGCGCCTTGTAACTCGAGCGATTGTCGCTTCGAAATACGGAAATCTCGTTCGGATAATCGTAGCGCCGGTAACCGTGCATTCCGGTTTCGAGCGTAAAGTCCGCGCTCAAAATCCAGTTCGCATTGAAAGCGTGCTCGATGCCTGCGGTTGCGTGCAACGCGTACGGCGTGTGGTAATTCGGATCAATCAAGGATGGCGGCCCGGAAGCATTTTGGATATTGAAGTTGTTCACGGCGTTGAAAGTTTCTACCCAGCCGTTCTGCGCGAGATCGTTGTAATAAAGTCCAACGCCTCCGCGAAGCACCGTTTCCCCCGAAGAGCCGAGGCCGTAGGCGACACCCAACCGCGGAGCAAATGCCTTGCGGTAGTCATGGGGAATTCCGGTGATGATGCCGTTGCCTGCAAGCGCGGGATTGAAGCTCTGATCATGGCCGGAAGCAATGAAAAGACCAAATGTTGTGTCGTAACGCAGACCGTAATTGATGGTGAGATTTCGCGAGACGCGCCAGGAATCTTCGGCGTAGAGACCGAGACGCTGCACATTTTGCGAGAAACTGCCGTCGCCGGCAGGAGTCACGGTGCAGGACGTGCCAGGAGTGACGTTTGGAGAAGGCGTGGCCGAGCAGACAGTAAGATCGGCAGAGAATTGTTGCGGATTCGCGGCGTAGTCGCTCGGGTTGAGGACAAACGCGACGAGAGTTTCGGCGTCGGCTGTGAGCGCACCGCTTAGCACCGGCTCGTGCATGAAATTAATCCCGAAGCGCGGGGCGTGCCTGCCGGACACATGACTGACGTCATAGCGGAGCTGGTATTTTTCCTGATTACGCAGAACGGGAAACGCGGTTACAGCGGTGACGAATTGATTGTCTCCGAAAGTTTCGAATCCTGAGGTAGTTGCTGAAGTGGAGCTAAAAGGAAAGGCCAGGGCGAAGCCAAAATCAGAATTGCGCGATTGCGTGAGATGCAAACCGCTGTAACCGAAGATGAACGAACCGGCCCAGTCCGAATTGAATGCGAACTGATTGCTGAGAACGAGATTCTCGTAGTTGTTGTGTGCCGTTGCACCCGTGGAGGGAAGCGTGGCCTGCTGAATGAGAGCGTTGTGAGTGATATAGCTATCGGCGGCGGCGCGAAAGAACCACTGCGAGCGCGCGCTTTGATCCCAATCGAGGCGAACCAAACCCATGTAGTCACGGAAGGGGATGGGAACACTCGGGGGAACGGGGATGGAATCAACCGTTGTGGGGCCGACCGTCAGCAATCCTTGTTCGGCAAGCTGGGACAATGCATCGAACTGCGTCTGACTGGCCGGACTGTAGGCAATGCTGGCGTTTTCGTGCACGTGTTCGAAGGAGGAGAAAAACCAGAGCTTGTCCTTGACGATAGGTCCGCCGAGTGTGCCCACATAATTTTGACGGGAGAACGGCTGCTTAGGATTGGGCGCGGGATTTTCAATGGGGAAGCGAGCGTTGAGCGAAGCGGCGCGCTCGTAGAAGGCTTCGTCGCCGTGCCATTGGTTTGTGCCGTGTTTGGTGGAAATCACGACGGAGGCGGCGGTAGTGCGGCCGGTGTCGGCGTCTTCCTGAGCGGTGCGCAGCGCAAATTCCTGGATGGATTCGGGAGAGAAATTCTGGAGAAATCCGCCGATCCAGTCGTCCGAATTGTCCGCGCCGTCAACGGAAAGATCGTTGTTCAAACCGGAACTGCCGCCCGTGGAAACAGCGGTGATGCGCGCCTTCGTGGGATCGGAGGGCTCGACGGGCTCGGTGCCCGGCGCCAGGTAAGCGATATTTGCGAAGCTGCGGGCGGCTAGAGGGATAGTGTCCAAATCCTGCGCGGTGATCACCGCCTGATGCACGGCGCTGGCAGAGTCGATGGACTGAGTTGTGATGGAAGAAGCCTGGCCTTGAACGCTTATGGATTGCTGCACCGTTTGCGGTTTCAGGACAACGTTGATTTCCTGGACAGAACTAATGACCACCTTGACGTTCGAGCTGGCGGGGGCAAATCCGTTGGCAGTGACGACGACGTGATACGTGCCAGGGACGAGGTCGTCGATGCGAAATTCGCCGCGGGCGTCGCTAGCGGCTTCGCGCTGAAGAGCGGACTCGGGCGTTTGAACAATAATCTTTGCGGAGGAAATTCTGCCAGCGCTGGTGTCCTGAACTGTGCCACGGAGGGCTCCGCGGGGGTTTTGCGCGAACGATGCGAACGGCAGAGCGAGGAAGCAGAAAAACAGGAAAGACGAGAACAAAAGGCACTGGAGAGAACGCCGCGGCTTCGATTGGAAGAGGACTTTCATGTCCAGCGATAGGTTAGTGGAGGGGAGGGTCTACTACCACGGGTCGTAGATCATTACGTAGCTGAAAAACGGAATGGCAGGGCGGCGCTAGGCGCCAAGTTGAATTAGCGAAGAAGAAGTTCGAGAAGTTTGTGGACGGAGGCGAGAGTCGGAGGCGCAAAGAGTAAAGCTGCAAAGCAGACGGCAAGCAAAAAGCCGGCGCCGCAAAGCATCGGGTGCATTTGCCGAGCACGGGCCGGAGTCCTAGGAACCCCATGGAGCAAGCGATCGACGCGAGCGGAGAGATCCCGGTCGCAAGCGAGAAGCGATGTGGAGAGAAAAGGCAGGCGTGGACCGGAACCCATGCGCGCGACGCGAACCAGAGCGGCGGCGAGAGAAACGGCGCGGCGGGAGTCTCCCGTAGTGGCTTCGTCGTCGGCGGCCCACTCCGTGAATTTTGACCAGGCGCGTTCGAGAATTCGAAACGGACGGAAAAAAGGAAACATGTCTGGTGCGAGGAGAATGACGAGGCGCTTGATATTGTCGCGCGACGTGCGATGGGAGTGCTCGTGACGCAAGGCGGCGTCGAGTTCTTCGGCGGAAAGCGCGCGGAGCACGCCACGCGAGATGAGCAGGCGCGGACGCAGCAGGCCGGACATGGCTAGCAGGGGAGCATCGTGGTCGACGACCAGCATGGAGGAAGATTCGCGCGGGATGCGCGTCTCCAGGCCCGCCAACCGGCAGAGCCGATTGTGGCGTAAAGTAGCCAAGAGCGAAGAAGCGCTTCGCACGATGGACAGGAGCCAGGTTGCTGCGCCGAGCAAACCTAGGACGGCACAGAGCATTCCGACCGGTTCAGAAGCGACCGCGGGTTCGAGCCACAAATAACTGGGTACACAGAGAGCCAAGACGAAAAGTGTGGCGAGGGCAAAGGGAAGCACGCGCAGAGCGAGCAAAAGACGGGCAGCGG
Organism: uncultured Acidobacteriota bacterium; assembly: GCA_963753745.1. GTDB lineage: Bacteria > Acidobacteriota > Terriglobia > Acidiferrales > UBA7541 > Acidiferrum. Next base: position 34,985 of record CAVWDX010000016.1, on the reverse strand, counting down.
TGCTAGGTGTCCTTGCTTCCGCGAAGCGGATAGCGAATTTGCAGGAGACGCGCACCACCAAGCCAGCAGCGGAGTTCAACACGAAGAATGACGCGAAGCAGAGACAGAGCAGCCGCAATAGGTAGGGGAGAGTCATGGCTTCGCCTGTCCGGAGAGTTCCTTGCGGCGGCGGATCTTCTTTTCGAGTTCATCGAGTAGCGTGGCGTCGTGTTCGCCGACGGCATCGAGCAGACAAGAGAGCAAAAGGTCGCGGGAGGGTTGGGATCCAGCCAAAAAGCTGGCAACCAAACTGCCCGCGCGTTTGCGCTCCCACTCCTGACGGGAAAGGCATGTCGAGTAGACAAAGGCGCGATCGGATTTGTGCCGATCCAAGAGACCTTTTTTGAAGAGGCGATCGAGGGTGGTCATCACGGTGGTATAAGCGAGCGGACGGCTCAACTTGGGGACAACGTCACGCACGCAGCTTTCGCCGCACGACCAGAGAATTTCCATTAATTCGAATTCGAGGCTGCCGAGGGCCAACAACTGGCTCTGATTGGCACTGCGAGGGATGCGATTTTTCAGGAAGCGAATCATTATTTGCTGTTCATTGGGCCGCTGCCGGAAACAAGAGGAATTGTATTCCCCCTGCCGGGAAGTGGAAAGAAAAAACCCGGCAACCGGCCCAACAAGACAGCTATCCGTACTAATGAAAGGTCGGCCAACACCCGCGTTTGCAGATTGAGACGTGCGGGAGGGCTAGCCGGTTACGCCCAGGCAGGATGAAAATAGCCAATGCGGGGAGCCCCGGCCTCGGAAGGCCAGCCCTTCGGCAGCCATCAACGAAGGTGGCCATTGAACCAAGCAAGTGTACGTTCGACTACGTCGCGGCGATGTTTGGGATTCATGAACATGTGGCCTTCGTGTTCGTAGACGACAAATTGGGTTTCGACGCCAAGGGTTTTTAGGGCATGCCAGAATTCGTAGGATTGCGGGGCGGGGACTTCGCCGTCGCTATCGCCGACAAGAATGAGCGTGGGCGTCTTGGCGTGCTTGATGAAATTGATGGGCGAGCTTTTGGCGTAGACCTCGGGATCGTCGTAAACGGATTTGCCGAAGAATGGAATCATCCACTGATCGATGAGATTTTCGCCGTAGTAGCTTTGCCAGTTGGAGAGTCCCGCGCCAGCCATGGCGGCTTTGAAGCGATTGGTTTGCGTGACGGCCCACATGGTCATATAGCCGCCGTAGCTCCAACCGCAGATGCCGAGTCGGTTGGGATCGATGGGTGCAGCGTCGATGGCAGCGTCGACAGCTGCCATTATGTCTTTGAAATCGCCATGGCCGAAATCCTTCACGTTGGCGCGGGTGAAGGCTTCGCCTTCTCCGAAGCTGCCGCGCGGATTCGGTTGCAGAACAAAGTATCCGGCGCCGGCAAGAGGCGAATAGTAATCGGACGTGCTGGGCCATTCGGAGAGGACGGCCGCGCCGGGTCCACCGTGAACGCGAACGACCATTGGATATTTTTTGTTGGGATCGAAATCGCGTGGGTAGAGGAGCCAGGCTTGGACTTTGTTACTCATGCGGATACTTTTGGCTTCGCCCCACTCCGGCTTGATGGATTGGTTGCGTTGCGTGATTTGCTCCCATTGTGTGGTGGGGCCAGCCCAGACTTCGGGCGGCGTGCTGAACGAACTGCGGATGACGGCGGAGGAGTTACCGTCGCGGGAGAGAGAAAGATTTACTCCCCAAGCGCCGGCGGTTAGCTGGCCAGCGTTGCGAAACAATTGGAACGGAGGCATTCCGTCGAGGGGGTTGACGGTGGCGAGAGCGGAATCGCCTTCCAGATATTCGCCGAAGAAAATGTTGCCTCCTGACATCCATGTGAGCCAGCTTGCGGAGCCTTTCATTTCGGGAGTGATGTTCGTGGCGTCGCCACCGATCGCGGGAATGGTAAAGATGTCGCCGCCAACGCTGGGCTCGTCGCTCATCAAGCCTCCGATGAAAGCGATGCGTTGGCCGTCGGGTGACCACGCGGGATTGGCGATTTGGAGCGGCGGCTTGTAGATGGATTTCATTAGGCCGGACGCAACGTCGAGGGTATAGAGCTCGGCGATGTACCAATTGTTGTCGCCATTGCCCAAAGCGGCGGTGACGGCAAAGTGGAGACCGTCGGGCGACCAATCGTATTCGTAGATGTAAGTGTCGGCGGGAGAGATTTGGCGGAGCTTGGCGTTGGCGACATCGACGAGGGCCAGGCGCTGCTCAAAGAAAGAGTCTTTGATTTCGCCGGTTTCGTGAGTTTCGGCGACGAGCGGTCCTGCGGCACGCGTGGCGTTTTCGGTGAAGAGGAGAGCGATGGTTTTGCCATCGGGCGACCAGCCGGGAGTGGAAAGAAAACCTTTCACTTGCGTGAGTTTTCGCGCAGAGCCCGCGGGGCCTGCGGCATCCATTACATAGAGTTGAAGCTGGCCTGCTTTTGCTGCGTCGGAAAGGAAGGCGATTTTTTTGCTGTCGGGCGACCAGACGACGCTGGCTTCGGCGTGGATGGCGTCGTTGGGGCTGGCGCTGATGCGTTTTGGCGGATTCTTGCTTTCCAGATCTTGGACGAAAATCGCAGTGTCGCCGGTGGAGGCTCCGCGCTTGGTGATGACGTCTTCCACCCAGGCGAGTTTTTTGCCGTCGGGAGAAATGGCGGCTTGTTCGAAGCGGTGGGTAGTCGAAAGCGTCGTGATGATTTCTTCGGCTGCACCGGACGCTTTGGGTTTCGCGGCGGCTGCCAGGCGCGCTTCGGCGGATTTTTGGGTGCCGCTTGATTCTTGCGCGGAGACGCGGAGCGGCGCGCAAAAAATGAGCAGCGAGGCCGCAGCGATGGCTAGCCGTGATTGGAGATGAGTCATCTTTTCATCCTCGAGGGCTGCGGTTATGGGCGCGAGTACCATAATCTGCTTGGCGATGGGCTGCAAGTTCCACGTGAAAAATTTCGATGCGAAGGTTTCGAGAAGAGGAGTGATTGGGCGGCGGAGGCGGCCGCTCGGAGTTTGTGCGTGGCGATTCGCAGGAGCGAAGGAGAAAAGGCTGTAGCGCCGAGGCGGGACTAGAATGTTGCGTGAAACAGGTGACGAAGCCGAGACTTCCGAAGTATGCTGCCCGCAGCGCGAATTGCGCTTTTGCAAGCGAAGACGTAACTGGAGAAAAGCAAATGGCCCCTGCGCGCCCGTCCAGAGCAGAAGTGTTCGGCAAATGCGGTAAGCGTTTACGCGACAGAACGGCGGAAAGCGGAATTTCTTTGCCCCTTACCCGACTTCCTGAGCGGCCATCCAGAGTTGCCGTTCGAAGAGACTTCTCTGCCATCTTCCGACTGATTCTTGCTCTTACGATGGTATTCCCAGCCCTGGCCACGCGTGCCATGGCAGCGGACAAAGTGGAACTGTCGGTTGACGCGTCCAAGACCGGCGCAAAAATCGACCGCAACCTCTTCGGCCAGTTCGCCGAGCATCTCGGCCATGGCATATACGACGGGATATGGGTCGGGCCGGACTCCCCAATCCCGAACACGCGCGGCATTCGGAACGACGTTGTGGCAGCGCTCAGGGAGATAAAAGTGCCAGACGTTCGCTGGCCTGGAGGTTGTTTCGCGGACGAATACCACTGGCGTAACGGCGTCGGTTCTTCGCGAGCGGTGACGCTCAATCCAAACTGGGGAGGGGTCATCGAGCCGAACACGTTTGGCACGAACGAATTCATGGATTTCCTTGACCAGATTGGGGCACAGGCCTACATCTCGGTCAATGTCGGGTCCGGCATTCCTCGGGAAGCGGCCGAATGGCTGGAATACATGACGGCGGCTCAGCCGACGACGCTTGCTAAGAAACGCGCGGCGGATGGACACCCAGCCCCCTATCAAGTCCGCTTCCTCGGCATCGGAAACGAAAGCTGGGACTGCGGTGGCAACATGACGCCGGACTATTACCTCAGCCAACTCAAGATCTACAGCCGTTTCGTGCGCAATTACAATCCGGCGCAGCAGGACAAAAATCAGATGCTGAAGATCGCGGTAGGCCCCGGGGGTGGCGAGCCCCGCTGGACGGAGTGGACGGAAGCGATCATGAAGGCCTACCAGCATCACACGTGGAGCTGGGATATGAACGGCCTCTCGATGCACTCCTACACCGTGGTGAAGTGGCCGCCATCGTATACGTCCGAGGGTTTCGGAGAGACCGAGTACGCGCAAATCCTCAAGTCCACGCTGGACATGAATGATCTGATCAACAAGCACTCGGCCATCATGGACAAGTACGATCCGGAAAAGAACGTGGCGCTGGTGATTGATGAATGGGGCGCATGGTACGCGCCGTTGCCGGGGAGCCATCCCGGCTTTCTTCTGCAACAAAACAGCCTGCGGGACGCGGTCCTGGCTGCGCTGAACCTGAACATTTTCGCCCGGCATGCCGATCGCGTGCGCATGGCCAACATCGCACAGATGGTCAACGTGCTGCAGTCGATGATCCTGACCGACAAAGAGAAGATGGTCCGGACTCCGACCTATTACGTGTACAAAATGTATGTGCCGTTCCAGGACGCCTCGTTTGTACCGGTTTCGTTCGACGCCGGCGCGTACACGCACGGCGACATCACGTTGCCGCGCGTGGATGCCATCGCGGCAAAAGGGAAGGATGGGAAGCTGTGGTTAGAAATCACGAATATCGATCCGAATCAGCCGGTGGAGATCGAAGCAAGCGTGGCGGGCATCGCCGCCAAGTCGGCAACGGGCGAAACGTTAACCGCGCCGAGGGTGGACAGCATCAACACGTTTGACGCGCCGAACTCAGTCGTGCCGGAGCCGATTGCCGTAAAGGTCCAGGGCGGCAAGCTGTTGCTGAAGCTGGAACCAAAATCGATAACCGTTATCTCCGTGGAGTAATGAGGCATCCATGATCGCAAAGAGACTCATGCTTGCAGTGACTCTCGTTTTGGCCCCTGCTGCGGCGCCTCGACTCGCGGCGCAAGTGCAGACCGAAGTACCTGCCGTCGTTGCCGGTGCGAAGTCTGTGACCGTGGAGCACATTAAGGTTCACGGAGCGGCTTTGGAAGGCAATTTGGAGGGAGACGCCGTTGACCGCGACGTCTTCGTGTTTCTGCCGCCCGGCTACGCCGAGGAGAAGTCGAGGCGCTACCCGGTCGTATATGCCTTACACGGGTACTCCATAGGCGCCGAGCAGTGGACTCACGAAATCCATGTGCCGCAGACGATTGAAGGCGCCTTCGCGCAAGGCGCAAAGGAAATGATCTTGGTTCTACCGGATTCGAAGACGGTGCACAACGGTTCGATGTATTCGAGTTCGGTGACCACCGGGGATTTCGAGCAGTTTATCGCGCACGATTTGGTTGCGTACATCGACGCCCATTACCGAACGCTACCGGATCGGATGAGCCGCGGGCTGGTTGGCCACTCCATGGGCGGCTACGGCGCAACACGGATCGGCATGAAGCGTTCGGATGTGTTCGGGGGTCTGTACATTATGAGCCCATGTTGTCTGTCTCCACGAACGGCCCCGTCCCTCAAGCCGGAAGACGAAAGAGCGCTCGAAGCCGTGAAATCACCAGAAGATTCGGCCAAGTTGGGTTTCTTTCAACGCGCCCAGCTAGCCACCGCAGCTGCTTGGTCGCCCGACCCCAAGAACCCGCCACTCTACCTGGATTTGCCGATGAAAGATGGTGCGGTACAACCTGACATTCTCGCGAAATGGGCAGCAAACGCGCCGCTCGCGTTTGTGGATCAATACATCGACGGCCTGCGACTGTATCGCGCCATAGCGATGGATGTGGGCGACCAGGACCGTTTGCGCGAGGATACGGCGAAGCTCCACGACGTTCTCGATAAGTATGGAATCGCAAACAGTTTCGAAGTCTATTCGGGCACGCACACGAGCAGGGTGGCCGATCGATTTCAGAATCATGTCATCCCGTTTTTCAGCAAGACTTTGTGCTTCAACGCACGGTGCCAGTAGCTATCCTCGGGCGCAAACCGCGACAAACGGCGGGAGATTTTGAATTAAGCGCCGCACGCCATACCCACGAGGAACTCCTGAAGGCGGCACGGACGCGGCACATTTCTTGACCCTGTGCGCAAGGGTCGACTACACTAATAAATTCGAGACCTGTCGCTTGAGCGGCCTGACGGCCGCTTTGTGTTTACAGGAAGAAGCGGCCACATGCGTCAGTAGCCAGGCCGCGAACCTAAAGGGGGATTGCTTTGCCAAAGCGCACATTTCAACCGCGGAAACGACGCCGCGCGAAGACGCACGGATTCCGCGCACGCATGAAGACGGTAGGCGGCCGCAGAGTTCTGGCGGCACGCCGCAAGAAGGGACGCCATCGCCTCACGCCCGAATAATACCGGGCGCATGGAATTCCCGCGCGAGGCGCGGCTGGTGCGGCGCGGCGACTTCGATGCCGTGTATCGCGCCGGGAAGCGCCGCTCGAGTTCCCACTTCACAGTTTTCTTTCGCGTCAACCAATTGCCGGTGAGCCGCTTCGGTTTCAGCATCAAGAAGGCGCTGGGCGGGGCGGTGGTACGTAATCGCATCCGGCGGCGAATTCGAGAGATCGTGCGCTGCCATCGCGGGGAGATAACCGCGGGATGGGACATCGTAATTCATCCGAAGAGCAGCGTGGGGCGGGGGAAGTTTGCGGGATTGGCGGAAGATTTGGTGCGGCTGATGAAGAGCGTGTGAGTGTGGTGATGAATACAGGCGGCGCAAAAGAAGCAAAAGAAGGAGACACGCTGAAATCTGTCCCACTGGACGGAGCAGCCTCCGGCGGTGAAAGCGGCGCTGGCTGGGCTGCGTATTTATAAGGTGTATTTGTCGGCGCACATGCCTGGCGGTTGCCGGTTTGACCCCACGTGTTCGGTATATGCCTATGAGGCGATTGAGCGATTTGGAGTGATGCGAGGAACGTGGCTGGGATTGAAGCGGCTGCTGCGGTGCCATCCGCTGTCGCGAAAGTTTGGTTACGACCCGGTTCCGGAGAAAACGGAAGTGAAGGCTATAGAAACCAGCGAGGCGGAGAAAGACGCGGGCCGAGGCGGTGTTAGTCCCAGAGAGGCCCATTCGTGAGCGAGCCGGAAAAGAAAAAAGAACTTTCCTCAGAGATGCGCATCCTGGTCGCCTCGATACTTTCGATGGCGGTGATTCTACTGTGGGTGAAGTTTTTCGCGCCGAAGCCGCCAGTCAACGTACCGCAAACCAACAAAACAGCGATAACGGGGCAAGCTGCGGCAAATAACGGGAAGACATCGCCATCCACGGCTGCCGGTGGAGCTGCGCCGAACGCCGCGAATGGCGCGCTGCCCGGGGGACAGGCCACGTCGATTGCGCCGACGCCTGCGGTGGTTGTGCCCGTCAAGGCGGACTCACAAGAGCGCACGATTGTTGTGGAAAACGCGCTGTACCGCGTGGAGATATCGAACCGCGGCGGCGTGGTCAAGAGCTGGCAACTTAAAAAGTATAAGGATGATGCGAAGCCGCCGCGCGTGCTGGACGTGGTGCACCCGGAAGCGTCGGCGCAGGTTGGCGGCTGGCCATTCGCGATCGTGCTGGACGATCCGCAACTTGAGGAACAGGCGAATTCCGCCATGTACGTCGCTCAGGTTGCGGAGCCTGGCGAAAAGGCTGGAAACATGGCGGCGCATTTTGCAGTTCCCGCCGGGAAATCCCTGGAGGCTCCTGCGGAATTGCAGTTTAGCTGGAGCGATGGCCACCTCGAAGTCACCAAGAGTTTTCACTTCGATCATTCCTATGTGGTGCGCGTGGAGACCTCGGTCAGGTTCAACGGCGCGCCCCTGAAGGCCGGCTTGGCGTGGTTGGGAGGCTTCGGAGATTTGACGGTGGCGAATCCAGCGCCGGTCGAGACAGTCTACGACTTCTATAGCGAGAACGGTTCGCTAAGCACTTTGGCTTACAAAAAACTTGAAGGTCCCGAAAAATGGGGCCCTGGACTTTGGATGGGAGGCAAAGACTACGCCGGAATAGAGGACCGCTACTTTGCTGCGGCGTTTCTGCCCCTCAAAGAGCCGGCGCCTGGCTCGATAGAAACGCGGTACTGGAAGGTGATGCGCGCGGTACAGGTGGAAGGCAAAGATGCGCAGGAGCCGGTCTCGGAAGTGGCGGTGGCAACGTCGACGAAGCCGCTGGAGCTGCGCGTGTACGTTGGGCCGAAAGACTACGACATTTTGAAGCAGATGAAGCCGCCGCTGCAGGCGCTGGTGAGTTTTGGCTGGCTGGAGATCATCGCCGACCCGCTGTTTCACGGGCTGAAGTGGATCCACAACTACGTACCCAATTGGGGCTGGTCGATTGTGGTGCTCACGCTCGTCATCAATATGCTGCTCTTCCCGCTGCGCATTTCGAGCTACAAAACGACGCTGAAGATGCAGCGCGTGGCGCCGGAAATCAAGCAGATTCAAGATCGCTACAAGAAGTACAAGATGAACGACCCGAAGAAAGCAGGAGATGAACAAGGAGGTCATGGCGGTCTACAGCCGGGAGGGATTAACCCCGTGGGCGGCTGCATCCCGCAGCTCCTGCAGATGCCGATCTGGTATGCGCTTGTACCGGGCGTTGAACGGAACAATCGAATTGCGGCACGCGCCGTGGTTCGGCTGGATTACCGACCTATCGGCCAAGGATCCGTATTACATCTTGCCGGTATTGATGGGTGTTTCGATGTATCTGGCTTCGAAGATGACCCCCATGCCGGCGACAGACCCGCAACAGCAGAAGATGATGAAAATCATGCCGATTGGAATGGCGGGACTCTTCATGATTATCCCTTATCCAAGCGGCCTTGCAGTGTATATTCTCACTAGCGGCGTGGTGGGTATCGGGCAGCAGTGGTACCTGAATCGCAGGCATCCCGCGATTGGACCGGCGAAGCAGTTGCCACGCGGCAAGAAGTCTTAGGAAGAGCTTCGCAGGCAGGCACGCCACACCGCAGGTTTTACGGAGGCTCATGGCACTGGACCTTATCCGGGACGGGCGGCTCGACCGGCACGCGGCCGCGGAGGCGTTGCGGCAATTTCTGGAAGAGATCCTGCGGGTGTCCGGACTGGACTTGAAGGTGAAAGTACAGGCGGTGGATTTGGCCGGGACGGACGCGGCGGGCGGCGCGGAAGTGGTTGCCGATCTCGATGGGCGGGACAAGGAGATTTTGCTGGAACGCAACGGAGAAGTCTTAAAGGCGCTTGAGCACCTCGCTTTTCGCGCGCTGCGCTTGGAACCTACCTACCACGAAAAAATTCATTTGGATAGCGGTGGGTACCGCGCGCTGCGTTTTGAAGAGCTGCGCATGACGGCGCGGGTGGCGGCGGAACGCGTACAGGCTTCGCAGCAGCCCTTCCAGCTGAATCCCATGTCTTCACGCGAGCGGCGGATTGTGCATCTGGCGTTGAAAGAGATGCCTGGAGTGCGAACCGAGAGCGTGGGCATGGGAGAAGAGCGGCAGGTGGTGATCCATCCTGCAAAAGCGAAGTGATTCGGAGTGCGCAGAGGGTTGCCGTACAGAAGTGAACTCTTATTCCCTGGCCCATCCCTGCGAAACGACCTTGCCTGATTCATCCATTTTTACGCGATAGGTGAAGGCCGCGGGGCGATTCCTGCGCATTTGTTGAAAGCGGATGTCCGAAACTTCCACGATAGCGTCGTTGCCTTCCTTGTGATAACGCACAACCGGAAAACGTGAGAACCACAGAACTATTTGCACCTCGGGCAGGCGCTTGGCCGCGTCGATATATCGATTGGGGAAAGCATCGGGATAATAGCGATGCTCGATGGACGTCAGCGGCGCTGTGTCGCCGAGGTCGAGACGCACTTCGAAAACGCCATGTGGCGTGTTCACGAGCCCATCCCAGTGCCACATCGATGGCGGGAGCGGCAATGCGCCGAGGGAATCCGCTTTGAGTTGGAAGAGCGAAACGAATTTTTCGACGCGATCGAGAGCCACGCGATGAGCATAAAAGGCTGCGCCCATGTAGAGAATGGCCGCGGCGAGACCGGCGCGATTCCAGGTGGCGTAGCGAACGCGCAGACCTGTGCCGCGAAGAGCAGGGAGCAGAAAGAAGGCCGCCAGCAACGCGATAATCACGATGGCGGTTTGCGCAGATATCGGCGCGCCGACATTTTGCAATAATGCAGCGACGCCCAGCGCAGCAAGCGAAAGTACCGACCAAATGATGATGGCGCGATTCTTCAGGCCTTCCGCTTTGCTGTAAACCCAGGCGAGGAGTTGCGGGCAAAGGAGAAGCGCTGTGAAGGTGATGTCGATGATGAAAAGGAGATCCCATGCGGGGCGCGACCAACGGAGCGGCGACCAAATCATCGTGCCAAAGGATGTGGCGAGATCCAGAACAATGTGGCTGAGAATGCCGATGGCGTAAATTCCCGTTAAAGCCCCGAAAGAGGGCGCGTCCCATTTGCGCCAGCGGGCAAACCAACTCGTAAGCGCGGCGAGAAGGAGAGCGAAAAACGGCATGCAGACGAGGGAATGCGTCACGCCGCGATGCCAAGTCAGGATGAGCAGTGGGTTGTGTGAGAAAAAGACGCGGAACATGTCCGAATCGGGAAAGATCGCGCCGAGCATGAGCGACCAGGTGATGATCCGCGCGCGATTGATGGCCCGCGAAGCGAACATGTCTTCGCCGCCGAAAACTGCCTTGCCGATCAGTGCGCCGGCGATGCCGTGGGTAATCGTGTCCATTGTTTTAGTTTAGACGACGCCCTTCCGATGAGCCGCTGCGATTTCCCTGAGGATGCGGCGGGAAGAATCTACGGCATCAAGAAACCTTAATCAACGGAGACGCTTTCGGTATGACGCGGCCGACGCGGTGCGCGGTAACACCGTGGCGCGAGAAGGTGGCCAAGGCGGAATCCGCATGATCTGGGGCTATGGCGACAAGGAAACCACCGGAGGTTTGCGGATCAAAGAGCAGGTCCTGATACTCGGAAGGGACATTGGGTTCGAACTCGGCGCACTCGCCAATGAAGGCGCGGTTGTTTTTTAGGCCGCCGGACAGATGGCCCTCGCGGGCGGCTTCGACGGCGCCAGGAAAATACGAGAACGAAGTGTGATTGAATTCGAAGGAAACCGGCGCGAGGCCATGAGCTGGATCGCCGAGGGCCATCTCGCGAGCGTGGCCGAGAAGGCTGAAGCCGGTCACGTCGGTGACGGCATGGATCGGCTTTGTGGGTTGTGTCTTCTCCTCGACTTCGTGAAGGGCAGCAGCGGCGGCAGCATTCAGAGTGCTCATCGCGGAGACGGCGGCGGCGAGCGATTCCGCTGACGCGCGATCTTTTTTCAGGGCCGTGGTGATAACTCCGGTTCCGAGCGGCTTCGTGAAAAGAAGAGCGTCGCCGGGCTGCGCTCCTACGTTGCGCCAGACACTGCGCGGATCGATCGTGCCCGTGACCGCATAGCCGAAAAGCATGTCCTCATTGCGGATGGAGTGGCCGCCGATGACGCTGCACTTCGCTTCGCTCATTTTCGCAAGGCCCCCGCGAATAATTTGTTCGAGGATTTCCGGGTCGCCCTTTTCTGGAAACCCGACGATGGATAAAGATGTAACAGGCCGGCCGCCCATGGCGTAGACGTCGCTCAGCGAGTTGGCCGCCGCGATTTGCCCGAAAAGAAACGGGTCGTCCACGATGGGCGTGAAGAAATCGACGGTCTGGACGAGAGCAAGATTTTCGCCGAGGAGATAGATTCCCGCGTCGTCGTTCGTATCGAAGCCAACGAGGACGTTCGGATCGGTTTGACGCGGAAGCTTGCGCAAGACGGCATCCAGCGTCGCGGGATTTAGTTTCGCCGCGCAGCCTGCCGCTTTTGCCATGGATGTGAGTTTCACCTGTGCCGCCAAGATTCACCTCGGTGCTGCGGAATCCATTATAGCGATGCCGCAGCCGTTGCGCCGGTAACACGAAACGTTTTAGCAATCAGGGCTGCCGATAAGTTGCACCACGCCCGCGAACGTGGTTTCATCGCCGGATGCCTTGGGACTTCTGGTTGATCTTTTTTGTGCTCGGTGTGCTTTTGCCGTGGCGCGGGTATCTGCGGTTGCAAAAGATGCTTGCGATTCCGCACATGGGCACTCGGGAACGCCTAGGCCTCTATTTTTCGACGATCGCATTTCAGTGGCTTGCCGTCGCGGTAGTTGCGTGGCGGGCATGGGTTCGGGGACTGACACTCGAAGAATTAGGGTTGGTAGTTCATGGGCATCAGAGGATATTTGTAGCGGCAATTGTCGGCGCTGCGACTTTGGGTGGTCTGCAATGGCTCAATCTGCGCCGGATGGGACGAACGTCGGGGAGGTCGCGGAGCTCCATCCAGGTGCTCGCCTCCCGGATTCTGCCGCGATCGGGGGTCGAGTTAGTTCCCTACCTGGCGCTGGCGGTTACGGCGGGGCTGTGCGAGGAGTTTCTCTACCGGGGATTTGCGATGGCGGCGTTGACACGGGCGGGGCTGCCTGTTTGGGGCGTCGTGCTCCTGTCCTCAGCTCTCTTTGCGATGGCGCACCTCTACCAAGGCCGCAGTGGGCTTGTAAGCACATTGCTTATCGGCACGGTATTCGGAACGGCGCGAATCGCGTACGATGGGATAATTCCTGTAATGCTTTGGCATATAGCGGTGGATGCGGTGGCGGGAGTGGCGGGGCCGCGGTATCTGCTGCGGTCGGAATTGCAGGCCGATGACGAGGATATTCACAGCTCAGTAGGATTTTAGTTACTCTTATGACAACACCAAGCCCAGCGGTGCTTTCAAAGGAGACGATTCGTCCGCGCCTCCAGCGAATTTCAATTGGATTTAAATGAAAAGCAAATCATTTATATTCAACAATATATGAAGGTATTGCTGGCCTGGAATGAGAAGATAAATCTCACCGCGATCCGCGACCCCCTGGAGATACTATATCGTCATTTTTGTGAGAGTATGTATGCGGCGGTGGCTGTGCCTGTGGAAAAGGGTCGGCTCGCCGACGTTGGCTCGGGAGCCGGATTTCCGGGAATTCCGCTGAAAATAATGCGCCCGGAGCTGCAAGTCTTCTTGATCGAGTCCAATATGAAGAAAGCTACGTTTCTTGCGGAAGTACTTAGAAACATTGAGCTTCCCGACACCCGAGTGCTGGTTAGCCGTTATGAAGACCTAGGAGAGGAGGTCGCCCCTCTTGACTACGTGTGCTCGCGGGCGGTAGGAGAGTTCGAGCCATTTCTGACCTGGGCCGCTTCGGAACGTATTGTAGCCAAACAAGTTATCTTGTGGATCGGGGGTCGTGATCTGGATCAGGCGCGGCGGGGCGCGAATTGGGAATGGCGCGAGCCGATTCCAGTGCCACATTCGCTCCGTCGTTATCTGCTCGTAGGGACGCGAATGGTTCCAAGTGTCGGCGCAACGACCTGAAAGATAAGGACTTCCTGTAATCTTCCCTGTGTTCTCTGAACGCCATTCCAAATTCGCCCACTCGAAGCGACGATGCGATTGAGGCGTTTAACAATTCCATTGAGTTATGTCCGCGCGAACGCTGCTTTTGGTGGACTTAGTGCTTTCAAGCGGAATCAGTCGGACCAGGGGCCTGCTCCGGACGTTCCACGTGGAACAAGATCGGAAGCGATGCTGCGGAATCGATTTAGAGATTTCGATAGGTTCCACGTGAAACGTCTGGTGGCGGCGGCGCGATAGCTTGATGGGGACGAGAGTCTGAGTCGGAGTCCGCGCGAAATGGTTCCACGTGGAACAGCTTTCCTTGGAGCCTCGCACCATTTCAAAAGCGAATTGGTGCCATGTACTTAAGACAGAGTATCCCGTTTCAAGGCAGTAATGTTCCACGTGGAACCTTTCGCTATTAAAATCCACAGTGCGACCCGCCGTTCCACGTGAAACAAGTTGCATAGCTCGCGCAATTCTGCTAACTTTCCGCGACTCGGGGGGTCTCGTTGGCGCGAATTATCGCCGTTGCAAACCAAAAGGGCGGAGTTGGCAAGACCACCACAGCGGTGAACTTGGCCGCTTGCCTCGCTGCCTCCGAACAATCGACTCTGCTGGTCGATTGCGATTCACAAGCTAATGCCACGGCTGCCATCGGCTTTGCCAAAGACCCTTCCCGCAGAACCCTCTACCATTGCCTCATTTTGAACGAATCTTTCGACAAAATTGTCCAGAAATCGCAAGTGGATGGCTTAGATGTCGTCCCCGCCGACAAAAACCTCGCCGGGGCAGCGGTTGAGCTGGTTTTGGCGGAAAATCGCGAATATAAGCTGCAAGCTCTTTTAAACGAGATCCGCGACCGCTACAAATTTATCGTTCTGGACTGTCCTCCCGCACTCGATTTATTGACCTTGAATGCGCTTGTCGCCGCCAGCTCTGTTCTTGTGCCGATTCAGTGCGAATATCTAGCCTTGGAAGGCGTTTCCGAATTGCTCGATACGTTGATGAGGATCCGCCGGACGCTGAATCCCAATTTGGAGATCGAAGGCATTTTGCTGACGATGTATGACGAGAGGACTACCCTCTCAAGGCAGGTAGCGACGGATCTGCGCAGTTTTTTCGGAACGCAAGTCTTTCAAAGCGTTATTCCTCGCAATGTGCGCCTTGCCGAGGCGCCAAGTTTCGGGAAACCAATCATTTTTTACGACATTCACAGTAAGGGGGCCGAGGGCTACACACAACTCGCCCAGGAGGTCATTGCCAATGCCGAGAAACGCACTGGGACGGGGGCTCGGAGCGCTCATTCGGGAGCCTGAGCCGCAAGCTCCCGCGACACCCGCGCCAGCAGTTCAGCCACACACAACAGGCAGCGGTGCGGCTGCCGCTGCGCCTGCGCGCGAAGGGACACTTGCTGGGCCGCATCAAATCGACATCGATCTGATCGAGCCAAGCCCGTATCAGCCGCGAACGCGATTCCGCGAAGAAGCCCTGGATGAGTTGGCGCGATCTATTCAATCGAGCGGTATTATTCAGCCCTTGGTTGTTCGGCCGATCGGCAATCGCTTTCAACTTATCGCCGGCGAGCGGCGCTGGAGAGCAGCGCAAAGGGCTGGGTTAACGAAAGTCTCAGCGATAGTTCGGCAAGTGCCGGACGAGCTGGCGCTCGAAATGACGCTGGTGGAAAACATCCAGCGCGAAGATTTGAATGCCATCGAGGCAGCGAGGGCGTTTGAGAGATTGATGGATGAATTTCAGCTTACCCAGGAATCGGTGGCGGAACGAACCGGTAAAGACCGCGCCACGGTGGCAAACTCCATTCGGCTGCTTAAGCTTGAGCCGACCATTCAGGATTGGATTGAAGAGGGCAAACTGACTGCCGGGCATGGGCGGGCGCTGCTGGCTGTGGCGGACTCCTCGTTGAGGATGCGCTATGCGCAGAGAGCCTCGCGCGGCGGCTTGACGGTACGGCAAATTGAACGGCTGGCTTCTCGGCGCACGCGCGGAGCGGCCGCCGTGGCAGAGATACATGTTGACGCCAATATTCGCGCCGCGATCGATGAGCTGCAGCGGCATCTCGGAACCAAAATCCTGCTGCGACAAAAGACCAAGATGCGCCCGGGCCAGCTTGTGCTCGAGTATTATGACGATGCGCAGTTGATGGGAATTTACGATCGATTGATGAAGTAGCGCGGCAACCCCGCGACAATCGCACTTGTCCTGTCGTTCCTCCGTATCCTTTGGACAACTCCGCGAATGGGATGCGTTGACTTGCGCACTCCGCAGGTTAGAGTAAGAGAGTCTCTCTAGGAGAAAAGTGATGGCTTGGAAGTGGCCCGGTGCCTCGAAAAATGGCGTGAGCGAAGAGTGGACCGGCTTTATCGATCAAGGCGTGACGCTGGAAGGCACGCTGCAGCTCACCGGGACGTTTCGCATTGACGGCAACGTGAAGGGCAATATTATCTCGGAACAGACTGTGGTTCTGGGTGAAGGCGCCAAGGTCGAAGGTCAAATCGAAGGAAATCGCGTGGTCATCTCCGGACGATTTGACGGAGTGATTTTCGCCAAGGGGCGCGTGGAGATTCAAGCTAAAGGTGTGGTAACCGGGGAAGTGCATTCACCGTGCATGGTCATTGATCCAGGTGGGATTTTTGACGGGCGATGCCACATGCTGGCTTCCTCGGACGCGGCCTCCGGCGTGACAATTCCGATTCGAGCCGTTAGCCAGGCGTAATCGTCAACAATCGAAAACCTGTATTCTCAAATAGATAATCGACAAACGGTTTCTTGCTCGCGGGACGCAACAGTTCCGCGTGTCCTTCTCTTCTCTTCATAACCTCTATTATTGTAATTTCAGGTTAGCATGGAACTCCGCACTTTTTCAGAACTCTGAGACTGGAATTCTCGCTATTTGATTTCATTGTCGATTATCGGGAAAAACCGCATGTATGTTCAAGCAGAACGTGTACGTTTCCTTAAAATAGGAACGCAGGAACGGCAATATCCGAAGACCGGATAATCTGTGCACTCATCTTTCTTTCGGTTTCAACATCCTTTGAACCAGAAAGTCGCGTAGCGCTTGGGCGCATTGTGGAAGTTCGAGAATGAAAAAAGTTGCTGAATGAAATTCGAGGCAAGTTGACACGATGCGATGGGGCGACTATCGTTCGAGATGATTTTTTTGAGAGGACTCTCGGATGAAGATTTTGGTTATTGGGAGCGGCGGACGCGAGCACGCGCTGGTTTGGAAATTGAAGCAGAGCGCGCGCGTGGAAAAAATCTGGTGCGCTCCGGGCAACGGCGGAATCGCGGAAGATGCGGAATGCGTCCCGGTGGATGCTGGCGATGTTGCTGCGCTGGTGGCATTGGCAGAAAAAATTGCGCCGGACTTGACGGTGGTGGGGCCGGAATTGCCGTTGGTGAATGGGATCTCGGACGCGTTTGCGCAGCGAAATTGGGCCATTGTAGGGCCTTCGAAGAAGGCGTCGCAGCTCGAAGGCAGCAAGATTTTTTCGAAAGAGTTTTTGCTTCGGCACGATATTCCCACCGCGAAAATGTATGGCGCGTTTGGCACGGCGCGAGACGCGTATGCCGCGCTGAGTACTGTCGATTGGCCGCTGGTGATCAAGGCCGATGGTTTGTGCGCAGGCAAAGGCGTTTATCTAGCGCCTGACGCGGATGCCGCGCGGCAATTCCTCGAACGCGTGATGGAAAAGAACGAGCTGGGGGCCGGCGGGTACCGCATCTTGCTGGAAGAGGCGCTCGAGGGCGAGGAGCTGTCGTTCATCATTTTGACGGACGGCGACCGCTATGCGCCGATGGTGCCGACGCGCGATCACAAGCGGGCATTCGATGGCAACAAGGGACCAAACACCGGAGGGATGGGAGCTTATTCTTCGGACGAATTGTTGCCCACTGGACTGCGCGATACCGTGATTTCCAATATTGTTGAACCAACTCTCCGAGGTCTCGAAAAGGAGGGCATTCCCTACCAGGGCTTCCTGTATGTCGGGCTGATGCTGACCAAGAACGGGCCAAAAGTGCTCGAGTTTAACTGCCGGCTGGGTGATCCGGAGGCGCAGGCGATTGTGGCGCGAATGGATTTCGATCTGGCAGAGGTCCTAGCAGATGTGGCCGCGAAGAGGCTGGCGCCGACGAACTTGCACTGGAAAGCTGGAGCAAGCGTGTGCGTAGTGCTGACTTCCGGAGGGTACCCTGGGAAATTTGAGGTAGGAAAAAAGATAAGCGGTCTAACCGCTATTAAGGAATATACGGGTGTGGAAGTCTTCCAGGCAGGAACGAAGCTTGAGGGCGTTTCGCTTGTGACAGCGGGTGGACGCGTGATGGGAGTGACTGCAGCGGAAACTACTTTGGAATTGGCCTTAGCGTCGGCGTATCGAGCAGCAGAAAAGATCCACTTCGAGGGCATGCACTATCGCAAAGACATTGGCGGGCACGTGGGCCGCGTGAAGGCGGCGGGAGACTAATGGGATGTCACGCGTCGTAGGGCTTTTCCGCGCGCCGAAACGCGGCTGGCCAATGGAGGAGCTGCCTGCGACTGAGGCTATCCAAGACGTCGGCATCGAAGGCTGCGCCCATGCCCAGCCTGGAGGAAAGCGTCAAGTTCTGCTCATGGACCGGGAGACGCTTGATACCCTGGAGCTCTCTCCTGGGATGATCCGCGAGAACATCACTACGGAAGGGCTGAACGTCAACGGTCTGGAAGCAGGGGAATCCCTGCGAATCGGCGAAGCCCTGTTCGAAATTACGATGGTTTGCACGCCTTGCAGCCAGATGGATGATCTGCGGCCCGGCCTGCGAAAAGAAATCCGGGGGCGGCGCGGAATGCTTTGCCGGGTAGTCAAAGGCGGGGTCATCAAATCAGGCGACGGGATTGAAAAGCTGACCAAACCTTCAAATGGAATTTAAGGATTCGGCCTGCGGCGCAACGAAGGCGCTGCCGGCGGCTGATTCTTATCCGCTTTAACTTTTTCGACCGGCTCATCCGGCGGAACCACCCATTCGAAGCCGTCCTCGGTCATCGTGCCAAGAATAAAGTGGGACTTCCCGACAATGAGCGGCAAAGCGGCGCGGAGAAAATCCGTGGCATCCTGTGGAGCCGCCTTGTTGGCCTGGCCGCGTTCGATGTCCTCTTCCACTTTCAAGAATTTGGGCTCCCCGCGCGATAAATTATCAATTTCCGGATCGTTTCCCTCAATCAGTTGCTGCAAGGTAGGCTCCGGATTGGCGTCCGGATAGCGAACTTCGACGAGCTTTTTCGGAGAGTGCTTTTCGGGTGGATAAAGCTGGGTAAAACGCGGGCGGAGAAGACGAGTCTGCCAAAAGTCGCCGTGGGTCGCGACTTCTTCTTGCTGGATGCGATATTCGATGGTCCAGACTTCGGGGCCGTAATCGTCGGGAGCAAAACCGATCAGGACAACTTCAAAGATAGCTTCGTCGGGCTTGAAATCGATTTTGTGTTGAAGCTGAGAGACCAGCGGGCGCAGTCGCTCGAGGAAGGCTACTCCGATGGTATCCAGATCGGGTGCGATTTCGTCGGGGTCGACGGCATAGTGCGGGTTCCTACCGGAGATTTGAGGAAAATCCCTGTCCAGGCGCACGGGCTTGGGATCGGACGTGTGGCGCCATTCGGAAGCGCCCAAGAGCACGCCGATATGCGTGGCGTTGATGCTGAGGACGCGCGGAGGAATGGAATTGGCCTCGATGGGCTGATCGATCGCCGCGAAGACGATCTTGTCGTGAGCGACCTGAATGATCACGCGGCCTGCGGCGAGATTCGCAACGATTTCGTCGCCGCGCGCGCCGTCTTGCGGAAGTGTACTTTGAGCGGAGACGAGGCGCGCCTGCAAGAAAAGACACACGAGAAGCGGAGCGATCCATCGGCTGCGGCATGTGGTGGCGGCTTTCATTGCTCTGCGGCGGGGTACGAGCATTCTCCTAGGAAGCATCTCACGAATACAGTGGGTCTAGGGCTTCTCCACGGGAACAGCGGCTGCAGCCTCTTTCGCGCGAGCTAGAAGGGCGTCCAGCGCGCCGCGATCGTAATAGCTGCCATGGCGAACCACGGCCCAAACTTTGCGCGTGTTCGCGATATTCTCCACCGGATTCGCGCTTAACAAAAGCAGATCGGCGGCGTGGCCCGTTTCAACGGTGCCGAATTCTTTCTCGCGTCCGAGAAACTGCGCGGCGCCGCGGGTTGCGGCCTGCAACGCTTCCATCGGCGTAAATCCCGCACGAACTAGCTCGGCGAGTTCGTGATGAAAGCTGTCGCCGGGAAAAACAAATGGATCAAGCGAGTCCGAGCCAACAAGAAGCGGCACGCCGGCACGGTGCAACTCGCCGGTTAGCTTCCAATCGTTGGATGCCTGTCGGGCCAGCCACGCCGCCCGCTGCTTCATTTCCGCATCGCTGAAGGAGTCGCGCCATTCCTTGGCCATCCCGGGCGGGACGAAGGCGAGCAAGGGGTCGTCAGTCCTCCAGTTCTCGGGATGAGCGGTGATGTCCAGGGAGGCCAGGATGGGCGTCACCCAAGTGCCGTTTTTCTTCAACGTTTGGAAGAGCGCGGCGGCTTTTTCCATGCTGTAAGTGGCGTCGGCTTCGTGGGCGATCTTTTCCCAAGCGGCGGAGTCGCCATTTTTTTCGGCTTGGACGAGACGAGGCCGGAGCTCGGCTTCCTTCGAGGAAAAAGAAAGAGCAAAAGCGCTATAGAGAAGGTGCTCAATGCTGCGCATGCCGGCATCGCTGGCTTCTTTAGCGCCAATTTCGAAAGGCAGATGGCCGACAAACGGAATGTTTTGTTTTTTGGATTCGTCGGCGACAGCGAAAAACGCATCGCGCGAGGGCATCGAGATTATTTTTATAAAATTGGCCCCGCGTTTTTTCAGGTCATCGACTGCCGCGCGAGCTTCGGCGGCATTGGCGACGGGATATTGTTCGGGGGTTTTCCTGCCGCTCGCGGCAAGGAACGGGCCGGACGCAACGATATGAGGACCGAGAAGATCGCCGGACTCAATGTCGCGTTGCCAGGAAAGAAGCGCGTCGAGATCGCCGCCCATGTCGCGCACGACGGTAATGCCATTGGCGAGAAGCAGCGGCAGAAGAACCTGTTTGCTCCAGGAAGGATCGGCATTGATGCCGGCGAGATGGACGTGCATGTCCCAAAAGCCCGGTAGCAGGAATTTTCCGGAGGCATCGACAATGCGCGCGGTTTTGGGGATTTTTGTCTTTGCTGCTGGTCCGATGGCCGCGATGCGTCCGGCCTCGATTAGAACGATTTGGTCGGGCTCGGGAGCGCGGCCGGTGGCATCGATTACAGTGACGTGCGTGATTGCAAGTTCGGAAGTAGGCTCCGCCGAAAAAAAGGATGGAACGAAGAGAAAAGCCGCCAGCAGGGGAAAAAGTAACTTTCTAGACCTCAAAGGAATGCTCACCTTCCGGGCAACCGGGCAATTCTAGAAGCTACCACAAACGCCGGTGGGCAGCGGAGCTTCCTGCGAAATGATCAGCGAGCGCCAAAAGGAAACACCGGCCGGACGGGATGTTTTGAGAATTTTGCGGGTCGGCGTAACATCGATGCAGATGAACACCTAAATGAAGACCAACCAAATGGCGCGCGGGCTTGAGCTTTTTCTTTGGCTGGCGTTGGCTTTGCTCGTCCTTGTGACGCCGCCTGTAGTTGGCGTCCTTTTTATTTTCCTCATTCCAGCTTGGTATTTTTTTGCGGAAGTCGTCAGCGCTCCTTTACCGCGTGTGCGCGAAACTCGCAGAACGCTGTCCGTATCCGGAACTTCTCGTTTTCTCCCCTCGGCCACCTCCGCCTCGCTAATACCATCAGCCGTTTCCTGAGCTTTAAAGAGCCGCCTTCGTGCGGCACAGACCAATAAACCTCCCCTTGTAATGGGCCAGTTTTGGCCGGACACGCGTTGGCGCGCTCGGCTCAAGCCTCGCAGTATTCTTGGAGGGACTGATGTCATTCAAGAGAATTTTGCGCAGAGTGTTCCTCTGTTTTGTTCTGGGAGGACACGATGTTTGGGGCGTGCGGATAAGCAAAGAACAAATCGAGCAAATCATGTACGCGATGCATAAGCCAAGAATTGAAATGACTATCTCGGACGACGACGAAAAGAGTGCCGCAAACAAACCCAAGCCGTCGACTCCGGGAAGCGCTCGTCAGGCTGGGGAAGAGCGAGTAAAATGGGGCATTGGAAGAAGGAGTGGAACGGAGACCATGGGACTGAGAAAAGCGAAGAGCATTCGGCACAACGGCAAACGGCTGACGGACATTCTCGAAGCGCACGCGCTTTTTTTTCGCGGCAAAGGAAGGAGGCGCGCGCGCGGACTTGGCCGGTGCCGATCTTTCTCGAGCTGATTTGCAAGGCCTCAATCTGAGCGGAGCGATTCTGCGTGGTGCGAACCTAGAAGGCTCGGACTTGCGCAAGGCCAAATTGCCCGGCGCGGATTTGTCCGGCGCGAATCTTCGCAAAGCTGATCTCCGCAACACGGATATGACGGAAGCGATTTTGCCGGGCGCGGATTTGACGGAAGCGCAAGCCAGCGGAGTAGAATTTTTTCGATGCGACCTTTCGAATGCCATTTTCCATCGCGCGCGTCTGCGAAACGTGAACCTGCGGCTCGCCAATGTCAATGGCGCGAAATTCACCGGAGCGGATATGGGCGTAGCGATTCTCCGCGAGACGGATCTGGCCGGAGCGGATCTTTCGGGAGTGGATCTTACGACCACACTCATGCCGCGTGGGTATTCCGCGGAAAAAACAAAACAAAAAAGCGTGTAGACACGGTCACTGAGTAATCCTTGGCGCGTGATTTGTGAACTCGTTTGTTAGCGTCATGCTTTGGCGAAATCTGCGACGACCTGGCGCGTAGATTCTTGAAGACAGGGAGCTGCCCGCGCCAATGGTAATCCGCCACTCCGCGTGGTAGCCTCTGGCAGAAGCCAAAGAATCCTTCGTGTGACCTGTGGCCACTCCTGCAACACAACTCGACGACTCCGAAGTACGCGAACGCATATTGGAGGTCATTCGCAGCCTGCTCGAGGAGCTCGGCAGCCGAGGGGCGTTGCCGATGCTCAACGGCGCGTCGCAGCTTGACCGCGATCTGGGACTCGGCAGCCTCGAACGCGTGGAATTGCTTGCACGGTTGGAGACGGCATTTGGCGTGCGGCTGCCGGACAGCGCGGTAGCGGAAGCAAATACTCCGGAAGATCTCGCGAAAGCGCTTCGAACGGCCCCGGGAGCAGAGCCGCAGCAAGACGATGCAGGCTCGGCCCTGCGCGCATCTGTCACCATCCAAAAACTGCGCCACGAAGCAAAAGACACGGGCGTTTTCGCGACGGAGACTTTGCTGGACGTGCTTCGCTATCGCGCGATCCACGATGCCGAACGCACGCACCTGCTGATCACCGAAGAGACAGAAGGCCAAGAGCGCAGCGTGACGCTGACGTTTGGCGAGTTGTACGCGGCGGCACAACGCTGCGCCGCAGAGTTGTCGCGCCGCGGCGTGCCTGCGGGCGGACGCGTGGCATTGATGCTGCCGACGTCGCGCGCGTTTTTTGTTTCGTACGCGGGAATCTTGCTCGCGGGCGCGATTCCCGTGCCGATTTATCCGCCGTTTCGCGCAGATCGCATCGAGGAATATGCGTCGCGGCAGTCGGCGATACTTAAAAATGCCGGGGTATGTTTGCTACTGACATTTCGTCAAGCGGAAGCGGTGGCGCGGCTATTGAAACCGCGCGTGCACTCGCTCTCGGAAGTAGCCGACGCAGAGAAACTGATCGACGCCGCGGAAAAAGCGCCCCCGCCATCGCCAGGGGCACTACCGCTGCATCTCACGGGAAGCCGAGCGCGGAAATCGAGCGACATTGCACTCTTGCAATACACCTCCGGCTCGACGGGTGATCCCAAAGGCGTAGTGCTCACGCACGCGAATTTACTCGCCAATATTCGCGCGATAGGCGAAGCCGTCGAACTGGGACCTGGCGATGTGGGCGTGAGCTGGCTTCCCCTGTATCACGACATGGGCTTGATCGGAGCCTGGCTCACGCTGTTGCACTTCGGAGTGCCTCTCGCGGTGATGTCTCCGCTGGCGTTTCTCACGCGGCCGGAACGCTGGCTGAAAGCGTTTCAAAAATATGGCGGAACGATATCGGCGGCGCCGAACTTTGCGTATGAGTTGTGCGTACGAAAAATCTCCGACAAGGACATCGCGGGAGTGGACCTGAGCCAATGGCGCGCGGCGCTGAATGGCGCGGAACCGGTGAATCCCGACACGCTGAATAGATTTGCCGAGCGTTTTGCGCGTTACGGCTTTCGGCGCGAGGCGCAACTGCCGGTGTACGGGCTGGCGGAGGCATCGCTCGCGCTGACGGTTCCTCCGCTGAATCGCGGGCCGCTGATCGACCGAATCGAGCGCGAGGTGTTCACTGCTGAGGGACGCGCCGTACCGGCACGGACTGACGACGCAACGGCGATTGCGTTTGTATCGTCCGGCAAGCCGCTCCGCGGGCTCGAAGTGCGCATTGTGGATGCAAACGGCCAGGAAGCAAGCGACCGGACCGAAGGGTTTTTGTGGTTTCGCGGAGCATCGGCGACGAGCGGCTACTATCAAAATGCGGAAGCGACAGAAAAATTGCTGCCGATGGGGCCAGCTGCGAGCGAGGGCGAATATGCGTGGGTGAATTCCGGCGACCGCGCATACCGTGCGGACGGGGAAGTCTACGTCACGGGACGCGTGAAGGACATCATCATTAAAGGCGGAAGAAATCTTTATCCGCACGAAGTCGAAGAGCTTGCCGCGCGCGCGGAAGGAATACGCAAGGGTTGCATCGTGGCGTTCGGGCTGAGCGATGAAGCGGCGGGGACGGAGAAGTTGATCGTGGTGGCGGAATCGCGAGAGCGAGAAACATCGCGGCGCGCGGCAATAGCGGCGGCAGTGACGGAACAGATTTCGCGAGGGCTGGGGTTGCCGCCGGACCGCGTCGAGATCATTCCGCCCGGAAGCATCCCGAAAACATCGAGCGGAAAGTTGCGGCGCGAGGAAACCAAGCAACTGTATCTCTCCGGGAAATTAGCCGCGGGCAAAGCACCTGCCTGGTTGCAGATCGCGCGGCTCGCCACCGCCAGTGCGGCACAAACGGCGGGCGGTGAAATGTGGTCCGGCGTGCGGCGCGGTTTGGAAATATTGTACGGCCTCTATTTTTGCGCCGTGTTCCTTGTGTGGATCGTGCCGACGTGGACGATTGTGAATTTCATCGCCGATTATCGCAAAGCAGGGCGATTTACTTCCAAAGCGCTCAAGATTTTATTCGCGCTGATTGGCTGCCGCGTGCGCGTCATCGGCAAGGAATATGTGGACACGCCGGGCGCGAAAGTCTATGCGTCGAATCACACGAGCTATTTCGACGTGTTGGCGCTGATGCTGGGCCTCGGCGTGCCGTACCACTTCATCGCCAAGATGGAAGTCGGCGGTATGCCGTTCATCGGCACATTCCTGCGGCAGATGAGGCACACGAAGTTTGACCGCAGCGATCCGCAATCGCGGTTGCGGCAATCGGAAGAGTTGGAAAAATTGCTGCGCGAGGGAGAATCGATTTTTGTGTTTCCCGAAGGAACGTTCACCAGCGAAGACGGCGTGCGGCCGTTCCAGCTCGGCGCGTTCAAAGCCGCGGTGGATGCCGGTGCGCCGATTGTTCCGGTCTCGCTTTCGGGCACGCGAAAATTCTTGCGCGACGGCACGTATTTGCCAAGGCCGACGAGCGTGACCATTACGGTGTCTCCGCCCATCTATCCACGAGCCGCAAAGGAAGCGGCGATGGCGGATGAGAGTTCCTCTTGGCATGAATTGATCCGCCTTCGCGACACCACGCGCGAAACAATCGCGCGCTATTCCGGTGAACCTCTTCTGTAACGGACCGCCAATAATCCGGTCAGGAGCCGTGATTTCGAACGGCTCCGTGCACTCGACGCACTCAACAAATTCGTGACTCTGCAAGCCCAGCCCCGTTTCGCGCTCGCACCTGCGCGACCGGGAGCACAATTTTCCTTGACACTGTGCGTACATACATTGTATATACGAGACGTGGACGCCCGGCACGCTCTTCACGGACAAGTATTCGAGTGGGATGAGGAGAAGGCGGCATGCAACTGGCGAAAGCACAGCGTCACTTTTTACGAAGCCTGCGAGGTGTTCTTTGACCCGTTCTTCCGGCTGACCGACGCCAGCGCGGAGGAAGAAGCGCGCCAAGCCGCCATCGGCTACACCGAGCGTTCGCGATTGCTGTGTGTCGTGGATGCGGAGCGCGAAGAGGGGGCCATCCGCATCGTTTCCGCCCGGCTGGCCTCGGCGGAGGAGAGGAAACTCTATGAGCATGAATAAGCGAGTGAAAAAGCGGCTGCAAAAAGACCGCCCCATGACTTCCATCACCATTCGCATGCCGGAAAACGTCCTGGAGGACCTGAAAGAAGTTGCCCCTAGGCTGGGCTTCAGCGGCTATCAGCCGCTCATTCGTTACTACATCGGGCAGTCTCTTCGCAAAGACCTGGCCCGGATCGAGGGTGATCCAGTGTCGGTGATGGCTGACAGCCTGCGGCGCCGCGGCGTGGCCGATGCGGTCATTGAGGAAGCCCTCGCCGAAGCCGCGGCCAAGAACCCCTGAGCACATTAGTCCGGCACCAGGTTAGCGACGGCACGTATTTGCCGAGGCCGACGAGCGTGACCATTACGGTGTCTCCGCCCATCTATCCACGAGCCGCACAGGAAGCAGCGATGGCGGATGAGATTTCCTCTTGGCATGAATTGATCCGCCTTCGCGACACCACGCGCGAAACCATCGCGCGCTATTCAGGGGAACCTCTTCTTTAAAGAACATTCAGCACCACATTTCAACTAGCACTCAAAACGAAGAAGCCGCCTTAAAAAAAGCGGGCAGCCCGCCTCGTTTGAGCGAATACCGTCAGGTAGAGCGCCTCAGGTTCACTGCTGCAGGTTGTAAATGACGGTGATGTACGTATCGATTTCCACGGGCTGGCCGTTGAGAACGGTTGGGCGGTAGCGCCACTGCCGTACGGCGTCGAGCGCGGATTGCAAGAAGAGTGGATCGCCGCTGACCACTTGCAAGGATTTGATCGTGCCGTCGGTGGCGATGATGGCGCGCAATTCCACGCTGGCCTTCGCGATGAATTTGTCGCGCGAGCGGCGGATAGAGGGGTTCGATGCGCTGGATCAGCATGGCTTGTTCCAGGTGGGTTACATGAAGTCGCAACGGCGTCTGCTGCTCGTGGCTCCGCGGGACGCTGCGGCTGAGGTCTGTCGTCAATCATCGGAACGCATCCGGCACACGGCGCGCCTGCTCCGGGTCCAGTGGGCAATCCGGGCGGATCCGGCGACGGTGGATATGGTCTCCGTCGATCCTCCCGGGAATACGCGGTGGCTTGGGTAAGAGCGCCAGGGTCGAATGGGTTGTGCCTACGTTGTGTGGCTTGCTGGGAGGCCGTGTCAGGGCGTTCCGGCGCGTTGCTGTGGTAATAGGGCGGAATCGGAGTCATGGCAAGAGCGATGCGCGCCGGCTTTCCGAACAAGGGAAATAAAACCATGGCCGTGAGGATCGCGCTCTGTACGGCGACGGAAATAATCAAGGCTCGCCGGCGAATGCGACGTTCGCGTGCGCGCTGCTCGCCGCTGCCTTCCACGAGGCAGCTCAGAAATGAATCGGGATCTTTTTGCGGACTGCGTCCGGATTCGATAGACATCACACACCTCCACAAGAAAGTTCTGCGAGAAAGAACAGGAATATTTGCGACGCCGGTTTCCTGTGGGTTGCTCAACTACCGCAGGAGACCGGCGCCGCGCTCGCAGGGATGTGAGGTGCGCGCGTCCTCTGTGATATTGGACACCGGGATGGTGGACAAGTTCCCGAGCGCCACCAGCAAACGCTGACTGTTTGTTCGCAAGCGGCAGCAGCGGAGGGCAGCGGCTCAGTTTCCGGTAACGCGTTTATTGGGACTTGTGAGAGAAGTCGTATTCGCCTTGGGAAGAGCATGTGAAACCCTTCACACACCCTTCGAGATACGCGATTCGCTTCTCGATTCCAGGGTTTGATACTTCTTTCTCTCTGAGGTACTGAAGCACGAATAGCGTGACCCTTGGGTCAGCGTCTGATTTTTCGAGAACACTACTTCGCATAGAAAACGCATTTCGGACCACCGTAAGGTATGCCCTTGCGTTCTCGGCCTGAACTAATTCGTCCGCAGTATAAATCCTAAGGACGGCAATCGAAACACGGTCTCCAAGGGGCAGCACGGGCCAGATGTACTCCTTTGCTTCTACGCTGTTTGTTGGGCCCTGCCTCTGGAGGAATTGCAGAGCAGAACTAACCACAGACACTGAGTAGCGGTCATCCACCACGGGCGGATTGGCAGACGGAATCTGTGGTTGCGCCGCGAAAACGAACGTCCCAACCATCACTGAAAACAATAAGTGAACGAATCGCATATGCACCCCCACTGTGTAGAAGGAAGATTATAAGGCCCAGTGCCCGCGAAGGCGGGTTAACGGACTTACCTTTTGTCGATCATTGCTTTTGTTCGCCTTGCTGCTTGGTAAGCTCGAACGTCACGTAGATTTTCGCTCCCACGTCAACTGGTTCGCCACTGATCGTAGCCGGTTCATACTTCCATTGTTGCACCGCTGCGACCGCCGCTGGCGCGAGTAGCGGGTGCCCAGCCCCCACGTTTTGCACTGTCACTGTTCCGTCCTTCCGTATCACAACGTTCACGGAAACCAATCCCTGAATTCTCGCTTGTCGTGCTAGCTCAGGGTATGCCGGGGGACTCTGTTTATGAGTTTTGCAGGAACCATCGGCCCGGGTTTCGCGGTCGAGAGTATCTGCACCTCGTGGGGGAATTTTTTCAGCCGAAACTTGCCGTCCACAAAACAAAAGTACCCGATGGTCTGTCTGGCAGGCCCAGCGGCGGAATCCGTCTTCTTCCAGGCGGCTGCGAATTCGTCCATCGGATTTGCGAGCGTGTCATTCCCCTTCGCCAAGTCAAATTTCCGATTTGCGGGGTCTGGCTCGCTAATCGAAATCTCGCCTTCCCCTTTAGCAAGTTCCACCCACAACATCTCAAACTGCTGTTCGGTCAGCTTTACGGACTTCCCGTAGGCAATTGCCAATGCTGGCCCCTTCTCTTGCCCATAGGTGCTCGTGAACCAGTTTTCGTAATTGGGTATCTCCATTTCCGCAATCTTTGACGAGTGCTTTTCTTGGCTATCGCTCTTGGCGGCGGCTAACAAATCTGCCAGAAGCGAGTGCAAGCTGCCGGCAGTGTTCGGGTGGGCCTCGACCGCAGTGGGTGGAGCTTTCTGCGCAACGTCTTGACTCATACCGACGAGCAAGACAGCCGAACCCAGCAGAAGAGGGAGGTGCTTCTTAGCTTTCATATATTTCTACTAACAGCGAGCCACGCGTCGAGGTTACCTACGTGTTTTTGTGAGCGCGATGATTGTAGGGATGCCGAAAGAGGCTCGTCAATCAGGTAAATTCTTGATAAGCCGGAAAGTGACCCGCTGCCCAGCGGAGGACGCAGAAGGCGATTGATTTGTGATGGAAGCTTGCGAAAAATCCATGCGCGTTTGTGAGGACCCTGAAGGGATACTGCAAACGGTCGTGGTGTAGCGGAAGCCGGACTTTTCCAGGGCAGCTATATCTTATTGATTACACAGTGCTTATTCCGATGAATCGAAACTACCCCGCCGCGCATCCCATGCATGTGGACGTGGATCTAAAGGAGGGTTCCCCCGATGGATGGGCGTAATGTAGAAACAATTGGCGTGCGCCGCACGGGCTGGGCTGCTCTGGACCGCGATCCGCAGCAGGACAAGGTCGAATTCGTCTGTCCGTACTGCGGTGCGAGGGACGAGAAAAATGCCAGGCGCGAGCGGACACTTTATCGCTTCACGGACGGCTTTCTGCAGGATTTGCAGGGCGAAGTGACGCAGTGCCATTCCTGCAAGAGATCCTTGCGCGTGGTTCCGGTCGTGCTGCTGCACGACCAGGACGAAGAGCGTCGATTTGAAGCGGTCTTCTCCGAGGAATTGGCCGGTTCCAGAAACTGATTCGTTCTGAAATTGGAAAATAAAAACGGGGCGCAGATTGTTGCGCCCCGTTTTTGTTTTGCGATATGCGTACGCAGGTAAAGCGTTAATACGCCTGCAAGAACGGGTCGGCTTCCATGTGGTACTTCTCGAGGCCGGCGCGGATGTGGTCGAAAGCTTCGTCCACGCTGTCGGCGAACTGCAGCATTTTGTACTCGTCTTCGTTGATCGTGCCCCAGTTGACCATGGCTTTCCAATTGAGCACCTTGTCCCAATATTTGCGGCCGTAAATGAGGATGATGTTGTGCTTGGCGAGCTTGCCGGTTTGCAGCAGCGTAAGCATTTCCCAAAGCTCGTCCATCGTGCCGAAGCCGCCGGGAAAAACGATGAGAGCTTTGGCAATCTGCGCGAACCAGAGTTTGCGCATGAAGAAATAATGAAAATTAAAGCTGAGCTCCGGACTGATGTAGGCGTTGGCGAACTGCTCGTGGGGCAGTTCGATGGAAAGACCGATGGATTTGCCGCCGGCTTCGATGGCGCCACGATTGGCGGCCTCCATGATTCCGGGACCGCCGCCGGAGCAAATGACGAAACGGCGCGGCCGGGGTCCGAGCGTCAGCGACCAGGACGTAATCTTGTGGGAGAGCTCGCGCGCTTCCTCGTAATAACGGGACATTTCCAGGAGGCTCTTGGCGTGGCGCACTTCGCCGCGGTGTCTGGCTTGCGTCGCGGGGGAAAGTTTCCTGACGTTTTCTCTTTTCAGCCGTGTGACGCGCGCCTGCGCCGTTTCGTGAGATTCGATGCGCGCCGAGCCAAACATGACGATGGTGTCGGCTATGCCTTCTCTTTTTAGCTGCACAAGGGGATGCAGATACTCGGCCAGAATGCGCAGGGGCCGCGCGGGGGTGCTTTCAAGAAACCTGGGATCTTCATGGGGCGCTTTGGGGGCGTGCTGCGGCTTCAGCTTGGGCTGTCCTACGGACATGGTTTTTTCTCTCCGAAAGATGCAAACCATCATTGTAGGAATCGCGGGCGCTGGCGGCAACGTCTTCCGGCGCGGGTGCGTCGAATTGAGTACACTGCTTAAGCCGGGCCTCTTCGATCGGAGAGACTAAATGACGAAAAACACGAGGAAACCACCGCTGCTGCTTGTTGCTCTTCTTGCGGGAGCCGGAGCAGTGTACGGGCAGGCTCCCGAAGGGCCGATTGCACCGAAGCCAGGCCAGCCGGTCCAAAAAACACCGCCAGACGCACAGGCCAAGCTGAAATTCGGGGTAGCCTTGGTGAATATGCCGGTAACGGTGCGCAATGCAAGGGGCGGCATGGTGCATGACCTGGAGGCGAAAGACTTTCACATCACCGACAACGGCATCGAGCAGAAGATTGCGCATTTCGATCTGGGAGGCGATCCTGTCTCCGTCGTGATTTTGATCGAGACTAGCTCGCGCATCGAGTCGCTGCTGCCCGAGATTCGCAAGACGGGGATTCTCTTCACGCAGACGGTGATGGGGCCGTCTGGCGAAGGCGCGGTGGTGGGCTTCAACGATGCCATTGACAAGCTGCAGGATTTCACGACCAAGGCGGATTCCATCGAGAACACCGTCGCGCAGTTGCAAACGGGAACTTCCGGATTGCGGCTCTATGATGCCATGGCCGTCGGCGTCGAGATGCTCGGCGACCGGCCGCAACCGACCGCAGAGAAGCCGGGGCGGCGGCGCGTGCTGCTAGTGATGTCCGAAGCAGTGGACACCGGGAGCGAGACAAAGCTTGGGGAAGTGTTGCGAAAGGCGCAGCTCGCAAACGTGACGATTTATACCGTGGGGCTCTCCACGACGCGCGCGGAAATGCGCAGCCAACAACAAAGAAATGGGCCGTCGCCAATCGCGCCACCGGGCATCTCAACGCTCCCGTCGCCTCCCGGGACAGCCCCCACGCCGGCGGTACAGGCTGCCAGCCAAGGCGGCGGCGCTGATTTGATGGCGCTGGCTATTTGGGCCGTTCAGCACATCAAGGATGAGGTGAAAGACCGTCCGCTGGAAGTGGCGACAGTGGCTACTGGCGGTGCGTATATCTCTACCTACAAGGACCGTTCCATCGAAAAGGCAATTGACGAAATCGGTGGCGAATTGCACGCGCAATACACCGTCGGTTACGCGCCGACGGATGGCAGCGATCTCGGCTACCACGAGATTAAAGTGGATGTGGACCGCAAAGACTTGAAGGTTCGCGCGCGCCCGGGATATTACGTCGCGCCGCCGGAAAGCTGACAATCCGGCTCAGATCAATCAAACAACTTGTTTCCAGAAGGTGATGTCGCGCGAGGCGAGGAGCGCGTCTTTGCGGGCGTTCCAGCGCAGGAAGTGCGGCGTGTTGGTGTGGCGCGAATGAGCTTCGCGGCTGGCCCAGACTTCGTGGAGCAGGAAGGCGCTGGGTCCCTCGGCGGAACGGTGCAGGTCGTAGATCAGACAGCCTTCTTCTTTGCGCGTGGGCCCAACCAGAGCACGCAGTTCAGCTTCGAGGAGCGTCTCCTGTCCGTCGCGCGGACGAAGTTGTACGATGAGCGTTACGGACTCTTTCGGTAGCTTGGCGCTCTTGGCTGGCCGAGATTTGCTGCGGCGTGCTGACGTTTTCTTTGTTTTGGGCTTGGCCATAGTGGGCGGGATTCTACTCCAAGAGGGCGGAAAAATCCCAATCTCCCGGAAAGCGGAAAGGACAGGATGTTGCCGCAAGGGTTGGTATTGTCCTGAGTTCAGAGAGCTTATCAACCCGGCTGATCTTGGAGAGTTTTGGTTAGCAATAAGCACCCTTCCCCCTGGTTTTTTTGTAAGTGTTGCTTCTACAGGATTTAGCGATCGTATCTCGCTAGGCTTTTCCGTTCAACCTGCTCAGAAGATATGGAGCTAAGTAGGGCTGCAACTTGAGTTGTTGCTCTCTGGTCAGGAACTTGAAGCCTCTTATAATCCGCAGGCAGGCTGGCGAGCCACAATCACAGGGAAAACTATCATGCATTTCATATTCTGTGGCGGCGTAATTGATGGTAACTTCTTCGCCTGCTCGAATGTCCTTCAGAGCCCTCACACACAAACAGCTGAAATCCAGGAATACATTCGGGTCGCAGCTATGGTTTAAGTAACCAACGGTCTCTTCCCTTCCGAATGCATGCTTTCCTTCACCGATCTGCAAAGACCTTCTCGTAGGTGACGACAAGACTTCCTCCCCCGTTCAAGTCGATCAGAATCTCGTCCCTAGCGATCGATGCAACGGCAAAGATACCATTTCTCCCATTGGTCAAGAGAACATCGAGCTTGGCTGACCGGGTTTCCATAGCACAAGCGTAAAGGACAGCGATTTGGACGTCCAGTTGGTCCGGATCGAACTCCACGAATCAGTCACATGGACGATAAACGCTAATCGTACAAGTGAAGTTTTACTTCACATCTCCGGTAAGCCGACAAATCAGGAGTTGATCACAGTTTCTTGCTAGGATGGGGGATAGCACCGTTGGGTGATGTCATGGGAAAAACGAAGGGGCTCTACAAAGAAGAGTTCCCCAAGGGCTCCAAGGTGAAAATTGCGGAGCGCGCTTTTCTGGAAGATTTCCTCAAGAGTTGGAAACTCCACCACCCGCTGGAACCTGAGCAGTTGAAGTTTGCAGATGAGATCGCCAACGTGAAATCCGTTGGGTTTTACCACGGTGGTGACGAACTTTATGAACTCGAAGGGGTGCTTGGAACCTGGCACGAGCAGTGTCTGAGGGCTGTTTAGGGACCGGGACCATCCGCAGGCTCTTCGAGTACAATCCTCCACTCTACGGTAATCCGACGCAATATAAAAGGGCGCCCCTTTTGGTAGTAGGTTTTGGGTGCTTGCCTCAATCCCTACGGAAAGGAACGCCCTCAATGGATAGCAAAAAGTATATCGGTATGGATGTGCACAAGGAAAGTATTTCGATTGCGGTGATGAATGGTGCTGGAAAGATCGTGATGGAAAGCCTGATCGAGACAAAAGCGAGCATGATTCTGCAGTTTATCGATGGACTGCGCGGAGACTTGCAGGTCACGTTTGAAGAAGGAACGTCGGCGGCCTGGTTGTACGACTTGCTGAAACCGCACGTGACGAAAGTGGTGGTGTGCGATCCGCGAAAGAATGCCTCCATGCGGGAAGGCAACCAGAATGACAAGATCGACGCGCGCCGATTGGCGGAACTGCTGCGCCTCAATCATCTCAACCCCGTCTATCACGGGGAACACGGGCTGCGAAGTCTGAAGGAACTGGTGCGCAGTTATCTCACCATCACCAAAGATCTTGGACGGGTCATGTCGCGGGTGAAGGCCATCTATCGCAGTTGGGCCATTCCTTGTACCGGCAAGCAGGTCTATGCACCGCGCCATCGTGCCGAGTGGCTCGGGAAGATCGGCGAACCGGGAGTGCGCCGGCGGGCGGAGTTTTACTACCAACAACTCGATGCGCTGCGGACGGTGCGTCAGCAAGTGCGGCGGGAGCTGCTGGCGGAGGGCAAGAAACACCAAGCCTGGAAACGGCTCTGCCAGATTCCTTCGATCGGTCCGATCCGCTCAGCCGTACTGCTGGGCATTCTGCAGACCCCGCACCGTTTCCGCACCAAGAGGCAGCTATGGACCTACAGCGGATTTGGCATCGAGACACAAAGCAGCGCCGATCACCGTAGAGTCGATGGGCAGCTGCAACGAGCGAAGAAACAGAGCTCCATTCGCGGACTGAACCGCAACTGCAATCACGATCTGAAGAATCTGTTTAAGGGCGCGGCGATCGTGGCCTCGAGCAAACCCGGTCCGTTTCAGGAGTTCTACGCAGCGTTGCTGACCAAGGGCATCAGGCCGGAGATGGCGCGTCTGACCTTGGCCAGGAAGATTGCCACCATCGTGTTGATCGTGTGGAAGAGAGGAGCGTGCTTCGACGCCCAACATCTGAAACCACAAACAGCTTGAGTGTCTCTGATCGAGTCCGCTCCATCTCTGGGGATTTCTCTGGCGGTGGCCGTCGGGTTCTCGAGACACTCTGGTTCGAGAGCGAGTCTCAGCTGGTTAGTTAGGCGCTGCGTGCTTCGGGCACCCAGTCTCATACCCGACCCTAGGCCCTCTCGGATAACCAGAAAAAGCTATGGGCCACGAGTCCCAGATAGAACCATGGTCGCCACCAATTGACCACGTTCTGCTTTGCTGGTTTCGGAACTGACAGGCTTCGTCGCGAAGAAGCGATGAAAACCGCTGGTAGAGAAAACCCAAACCACGGGGTCACATGTGCCCCGCAACCGAGCACATGGCGCGGTAGGTCAGAACAGATCTCGCTCAATCAAGTGGGCTGAGAAGCAAGAAAAACTCCGGCCGAGGGAGATGTGTTTTTTCTTGACTTCTCCCTTTATAGAA
>CAVWDX010000015.1:0-95981 GCA_963753745.1 uncultured Acidobacteriota bacterium | reverse complement strand
ACTCTGACCGCAATATTTACAGCCATATTGGTGATCCTCTGTGCGGCGGATTCTAACACGCACGGCTCAGAGATAATTCCCTACCTGAACCATGAGCCCACGTCGGAATAGACCGAGGGCGGCTATTGGCCCTGCGCGACGCGGATCTGAGCGGCGAGGGAGCGGGCGCGCTGGCGGGCGCTTTCAATGACGCGTTCGTCTCCGGCGATGCGGTCCAGCACCGGCAGGAAACGGGCCGGCTCCGGCAGGACGCGCTGGCTGAGGTGTTCCTCGAACCGGTTCAGGGCGTCGCCTACGCCTAGGCGATCGTAGCGCAGCTCCTGCTCCAGGTTGCCCAGGTCGGCTTGCTCCTGCGCCAAATTCTCAAAGATCTTTTGCAATTGCGTGGCCTTGGCATCGACCGTGTAGTTGTATTTCGTCTCGTAGGCCTCGGGGCCCTTCTCCCATCGGAACGTCTTTTCGCCAAAGTAGGCGACGCGCTTGTGGGCGTCAAAATCCTGGTGCTCGAAGTTGTGCAACTGGCGGGCGAGGTCGAAGATTTGGCCGCGAAATTGCCGCGGCCACCTGGAAATCCTGCGGCGAAGCAGGATCGCTCAACTGGCGCACATCGGCTTTGGCCGCGCCGTCCTGGCGCACAACAATCTCGACGAATTCCGGCGAGCTGCCCTTAAAAACGCGGCGATAGGTGATGGCCGGAACATCGGGCTGAGGCGCGGCCGCCTGAGACTGGCTGCGAGCGAGACTCGGGGAGGCCAATGCGATGAACGAGAAGACGAACAGCAGCAAGAAAATGCTCGTCTGGCAAATCACCGCGCCGCGGCGGATCAATCTCGGGTCCTTGCTCATCGTAAGGGGCTCATCGTGAGCGACGGATGCGCGGCGGGCCTGTCTGCTTGCGAGCGCGCAAGCCGTTGGTAAGGACGCGTCCCGAGGCCCGACCGAAGCCCGCAGCCATGCGCGCTCCGGCTTCGGCCACCTGCATGTGGCAGAGCGCCACGGCCAGCGCGTCGGCGGCGTCGGCGGGCTCGGGCGTTTCGCTCATGCCGCAGCAGCGCGCGCACCATCTGCTGCACCTGCTCCTTGCCGGCGTGGCCGTAACCGGCGACGGTGGCTTTCACTTCGCGCGGCGAGTAGCTGAAACTGGGAATGCCGGCCTGTGCCGCGGCGAGCAGAACCACGCCGCGCACCTCCGCCAGGCGCAGAGCCGTTTTCATGTTGAGCGCCGTGAACACCGATTCGATGGCCACGCCGTCGGGCGCAAATTCCTGCGATCAGACCGGCCACCAGCGCATGGATGTCGCGCAGGTGCGTCGGCACAGCGGTTCGCCGCTGCGCGACGACGGCTGGGCGCAGCGCGCCGAAGCGCAGCATGCGGCAGCGCCGGCCGTCGCTTTCGACCACGCCATAGCCGGTGGCGCCGGCCACGGCCGGGTCCACGCCCAGCACGCAAGAGCATACGGCCATTTCGTGGATGCGGAGAGAGGCACCGCGGAGAGTGTACGGCGCGGAGAAAACATCTGCCTAGGGTTTTTCTTCGCCGTGCGCGGAAGAAAGGCGCAAGCCGGACGCGGGTCTAGCTGCTGCGCGGCACATGGACGGCCAATTCCTTTTCGTCGATGTCGAAGTTGGCGAACACGTGCTGCACGTCGTCGTGCTCTTCGAGCGTTTCGACCAGCCTGAGCATTTGCTGCGCGGGCGAGCCGGTGAGCTTGACGTAATTTTGCGGCACCCAGGCGACCTCCGCCGAAGCGGGCGTGATGCCGGCCTTGGTCAGCGCTTCGCGCACCGGCTCGAAGCGCTTCGGGCGGAGTCAGCACTTCCCACTCCGACCCGTCGTCGCGCAGATCTTCGGCGCCGGCGTCGAGCACGATGGAGAGCATCTTGTCTTCGCTGGCCTGCTCCTTCGGAACGACGATCTGGCCCTTGCGGCTGAACATCCAGCCGACCGCGCCGGTCTCGGCCAGGTTGCCGCCGTGCCGGCTCATCATGTGGCGAATCTCGCTGACGACGCGGTTGCGGTTGGTGGTGACCACTTGCAGGATCATGCCCACGCCGCCCGGACCGTAGCCCTCGAAGTTCACTTCCTCGTACTGCTCGCCTTCGAGTTGGCCGGTGCCGCGCTGAATGGCGCGCTCGATATTGTCGTTGGGCATGTTCTCGTTCTTGGCCGCGAAGATGGCGGAGCGCAGCCGCGGATTGGAGTCCGGATCGCCGCCGCCTACGCGCGCGGCAATGGTGATTTCGCGGATCACTTTGGTGAAGACGCGGCCGCGCTTGGCGTCGGTCGCCGCCTTCTTGTGCTTGATTGTGGCCCACTTAGAATGCCCAGACATACGTTGCCTCGCTTATCAAATTTTGCTTGTGGCCGCACGGCGACCCTCGGGAGACCTTCGCTCGGCCGCTCCTCCCGCTTTTGCCCCGCCAGTCTAGCACATCATAATGGCTCCTGTAAGCCCTTCACCTTGATTGTGATAGATGTCCGTCGTCGCTGTTGCCGGCGTCGTGTAACTCGTCGCCGTCGCCCCCGCGATGTTCACCCCGTTCTTCTGCCACTGGTAGCCGAGCGGCGCCGTCCCGCCCGCCACCACCGTGAACGTCGCCGTCGCTCCCGCCGTCACCGTCTGATTCACCGGCTGCGTGGTGATCGTCGGCGCCACTGCCGCGGCATTCACCGTCAGCGTGGCCGCCGCGCTCGTCACCGTCCCTGCCGTGTTGCTCACCACCACATCGAACGTCGATCCGCTGTCCGTCGTCGCTGTTGCCGGCGTCGTGTAACTCGTCGCCGTCGCCCCCGCGATGTTCACCCCGTTCTTCTGCCACTGGTAGCCGAGCGGCGCCGTCCCGCCCGCCACCACCGTGAACGTCGCCGTCGCTCCCGCCGTCACCGTCTGGTTCACCGGCTGCGTGGTGATCGTCGGCGCCACTGCCGCCGCATTCACCGTCAGCGTGGCCGCCGCGCTCGTCACCGTCCCTGCCGTGTTCGTCACCACCACACGGAACGTCGATCCGCTGTCCGTCGTCGCTGTTGCCGGCGTCGTGTAGCTCGTCCCCGTCGCCCCCGCGATGTTCACTCCGTTCTTCTGCCACTGGTAGCCGAGCGGCGCCGTCCCGCCCGCCACCACCGTGAACGTCGCCGTCGCTCCCGCCGTCACCGTCTGATTCACCGGCTGCGTCGTGATCGTCGGCGCCACTGCCGCGGCATTCACCGTCAGCGTGGCCGCTGCGCTGGTCACCGTCCCCGCCGTGTTCGTCACCACCACACGGAACGTCGATCCGCTGTCCGTCGTCGCTGTCACCGGCGTCGTGTAGCTCGTCCCCGTCGCTCCCGCGATGTTCACTCCGTTCTTCTGCCACTGGTAGCCGAGCGGCGCCGTCCCTCCCGCCACCACCGTGAACGTCGCCGTCTGTCCCGCCGTCACCGTCTGATTCACCGGCTGCGTCGTGATCGTCGGCGCCACCGCTGCCGCATTCACCGTCAGCGTTGCCGCTGCGCTGGTCACCGTCCCCGCCGTGTTGCTCACCACCACATCGAACGTCGATCCGCTGTCCGTCGTCGCCGTTGCCGGCGTCGTGTAGCTCGTCCCCGTCGCCCCCGCGATGTTCACTCCGTTCTTCTGCCACTGGTAGCCGAGCGGCGCCGTCCCTCCCGCTACCACCGTGAACGTCGCCGTCTGCTCCCGCCGTCACCGTCTGATTCACCGGCTGCGTCGTGATCGTCGGCGCTACCGTTGCCGCATTCACCGTCAGCGTTGCCGTTGCGCTGGTCACCGTCCCCGCCGTGTTGCTCACCACCACATCGAACGTCGATCCGCTGTCCGTCGTCGCTGTTACCGGCGTCGTGTAACTCGTCCCCGTCGCCCCCGCGATGTTCACTCCGTTCTTCTGCCACTGGTAGCCGAGCGGCGCTGTCCCTCCCGCCACTACCGTGAACGTCGCCGTCTGCTCCCGCCGTCACCGTCTGATTCACCGGCTGCGTCGTGATCGTCGGCGCCACCGTTGCCGCATTCACCGTCAGCGTTGCCGCTGCGCTGGTCACCGTCCCCGCCGTGTTGCTCACCACCACATCGAACGTCGATCCGCTGTCCGTCGTCGCTGTCACCGGTGTCGTGTAACTCGTCCCCGTGGCTCCCGCGATGTTCACTCCGTTCTTCTGCCACTGGTAACCGAGCGGCGCTGTCCCTCCCGCCACCACCGTGAACGTCGCCGTCTGTCCCGCCGTCACCGTCTGATTCACCGGCTGCGTCGTGATCGTCGGCGCCACTGCCGCCGCATTCACCGTCAACGTTGCCGCCGCGCTCGTCACCGTCCCTGCCGTGTTCGCTCACCACCACGTCGAACGTCGATCCGCTGTCCGTCGTCGTTGTTGCTGGCGTCGTGTAGCTCGTCCCCGTCGCCCCCGCGATGTTCACCCCGTTCTTCTGCCACTGGTAGCTCAGCGGCGCCGTCCCGCCCGCCACCACCGTGAACGTCGCCGTCGCTCCCGCCGTCACCGTCTGATTCACCGGCTGTGTCGTGATCGTCGGCGCCACTGCCGCGGCATTCACCGTCAGCGTGGCCGCGCTGCTCGTCACCGTCCCTGCCGTGTTGCTCACCACCACACGGAACGTCGATCCGCTGTCCGTCGTCGCTGTTGCGGGCGTCGTGTAACTCGTCGCCGTCGCTCCCGCGATGTTCACTCCGTTCTTCTGCCACTGGTAACCGAGCGGCGCTGTCCCGCCCGCCACTACCGTGAACGTCGCCGTCGCTCCCGCCGTCACCGTCTGATTCACCGGCTGTGTGGTGATCGTCGGCGCCACTGCCGCGGCATTCACCGTCAGTGTGGCTGCGCTGCTCGTCACCGTCCCTGCCGTGTTGCTCACCACCACATCGAACGTCGATCCGCTGTCGGTCGTCGCCGTTGCGGGCGTCGTGTAACTCGTCCCCGTGGCTCCCGCGATGTTCACTCCGTTCTTCTGCCACTGGTAACCGAGCGGCGCTGTCCCTCCCGCCACTACCGTGAACGTCGCCGTCGCTCCCGCCGTCACCGTCTGATTCACCGGCTGCGTCGTGATCGTCGGTGCCACTGCCGCCGCCGAAGTATCTGTAAAGTTCACTCCGGTAACGTTGGCCCCGTTGATCGCCATACTTTGGCTGCTTGGAGTGAAGGTATAACCCGCGTGACTCGGAACAATCGTGTACGTCCCGTTCGCTAATCCAGTGACTGTGTAATTCCCTGAGCTATCCGCTGTGGCCGTAGCACTCGCCGCACCGCTCAGTGTCAACGTCGACCCGCTTCCTCCCGTTGCAGGATTGATTGTGCCGGAAAGGTTGAAACCAGCTGTCTTAAACGAATTGCCACCGTGCCCGTGGTTGCCCTTGGAGTCGGTCGAATTAACTTGGAAGTAGTAAGTCGTTCCGGCGGCCAGATTCGAAAGCGTCATCTGGTGGCTCGTCACCATCGCCGAATTCACTGGCGTAGCAATTCCGTAGGTGGGGGCGGTTCCAAAATCGACCGAGGAGTCGGCAGGAACGTTCGTTGTCCAAATGACCTGCGTGCTAGCGGTTGTAATGGACCCGGTTTGTACGTTGGTGATGACCAGACTTGAAGACGTATCGCCAGTGCTGTTGGCGCTGCTCACCAACCCGGCACAGCCAGTCAATAACGCTGCAACGGAGCTAAGCGCCACCAGACTGACCGCACACACCCATCCCTTTACGGTCGTTTTCACGGTTATCACTTTCTCTGGGCTTGTGTCAGCTCGTTAGCTGGGGCGGGGGTGGGGGCCCGCGGAAATGGCTGCTCGGTGCTGCCCGAACTCCGCGTGAAGAATGAAAGAAGTCAGGATTCATTACTACTGGCACTGAGAACAGATTTGGTGCAGGGATCGAAGCATTCCAGAAGTGGCTCGCGTACTGGCCTCCGGCCACCGACTATTTGCCCGGTAGGACGAGTGCAGAAAGAAATTCGACCGGGCGGAATTACTGTTGTGGATTCGTGCTCATTGCGCGCCTCGGCGATCCAGTCACCGCACGGTTACACTAGGAGAGGCATTTGTTCCCCTGGCGTGGCTGAGTTGAACCGAGTCAGAATCACGCCCACAAGGTTCTGCTGAATTGAAAACCAATAATCGGAAATTCGTATCG
Source organism: uncultured Acidobacteriota bacterium (assembly GCA_963753745.1). Lineage (GTDB taxonomy): Bacteria > Acidobacteriota > Terriglobia > Acidiferrales > UBA7541 > Acidiferrum. Next base: position 89,858 of record CAVWDX010000015.1, on the reverse strand, counting down.
CTAAGCTGGATGGCAATGACGAGTGAGGTGCGTGCGGGATGGTGTCGGGTCGTGGGTAATTATTCAGCGCTTACTGAATAGGCGGACGTGCAAAAAAAAGACCCAGCTCTCAATACAACGATCCGAGTCTCAGAAGTCTTAAGTTGGACCGGAGCCGAACTACGCGGTGAAGACCTTTCGGCCCTTCAAGCCGAGCATTCCTAACAGTCCAGTGCCAAGCAGAAGCATCGAAGAGGGCTAGGGAACGGTGCTAACTCCGCTTTCTGACACGATCAGCCCGTTGCTGGTGTTCGAGGCATTCGAATACTGGAGTCCGATGTGCATGTCTGCTTCGTTCAGATCCAAGCCAGGTTTGGCGAAAACCACATTCCAAGTCCAAGAATATGTGCTTCCATTCGCCACTGCTAAGGTGTATAGGCCGTTGTTCAGAGTTTGATTGTCGCAGGCATTTGGCGCATTGCCGCTCTTACATCCTGCGTTGTTTAGATTTCCATAAATTGTTGTACCCCAACTGCCCACTCCGCCGGGGGCACTGACAAGAGTGGCAGAAGCGATTCCCTTACCGTCCCCGAACTCTACGCTGCTGATGAAATCGCCCAAGGCAGGCGAACCGCTTCCGCTGCCAGGAGTCGTTGCCGTCAACGTAACTTGAAAACTGGTGCCGGAATTGTCCCCGACAATCGAAAGGATATAGGAGCCTCCCAAGCAGCTATTGTTCGGACAGGAGTACGCGCCGCCCACTTGCTAGACCGAATCTGCATGAGCGATCCCCGGCAGGGCCGCAAAGGCCATCATAACAACCATGCTCATCCAAAACTTCTTCACCAGGACTCCTTGTTCACACTTATCGGGGGCGCTTTGCAGACTTACTTCAGTGCAATCTTCATTCCAAGAATCAGGGAATCCAGGCAACTTCTTTAGTCTCCTTTTACACTGATAATAAATGACTTATTAAACCGCACGTAGCCCATGAGTTTACCCGCTACTTATGGGCCTCGTTGAAAACAAGACTACGTATGCGAGTTTCAAACGTGCCCCATGTTGGCGATGGAGACCACACAGTCGCCTTTGTTTCTGAAGCCCCCAAAGACCAAAGAATTGTCTGCGCTACTTTCGCTAGTCCGCCGAGGATGGGGAGGTGCCAGTTGTGTTCTCTTGCCTCGATGCCAGACTCTGTGCTGCCCGAGCAATCAGCCCCGTATTGCGAATCTTGTAGATGAGCGTGCGATAGCTAATCTTCAGCGCCAGAGCAGTCTTGCGCCGATTCCACTGATTTGCGCGTAATGCTTCGAGGATAAAACCCTTCTCTTTCTCTCGGACAGCCTCTTTCGCTATCTCTTTTAGGGGAAGAGCTCCCGCATTGCGGAAGCTTTTCCGGCTCACATCGTGCTGTGGCGTGACAGGCTCTTGAATAATCTTGGCTTCCGCTCCAATCAGCACATGGCGGGCAATCCCATTCGAAAGCTCACGAATATTTCCGGGCCACTGCAGATTCTGTAGATACTGGACCGTCGCTTTGCTCAGCGGTTCTGCCTGTTTGGCAAATCTTTCTTGAAACTTCGTGCGAAAATACTCGGCGATCACGGGTATATCTTCGCTTCGCTCGCGAAGTGGCGGCAACTTTATTCGCACCACATGGATGCGGTAATACAGGTCGGCACGGAATGTTCCCGCGTCGATTTCGTGTTGCAAATCCTTGTTCGTCGCGCAAATCAATCGCGTTTCGACTAATTTTTCCTCTGCGCCGCCGATTCGCGAGAAGCTCCCGTCTTGCAGGAACTGCAGGAGCTTGCTTTGTAGTCCGGAATCCAGATCGGCGATTTCGTCCAGGAACAAAGTTCCGTTCTGAGCTAGTTCAACTCTCCCAGGCTTCGAGGTGTGTGCCCCGGTAAAGGCACCTTTCTCGTAACCAAATAGTTCGCTCTCCAGGAGACTTCCCGGGATTGCCGCGCAGCTTACCTTTACAAACTGCCCCCCTGCATTTCGGGAGTGTGTATGAATCCACCGCGCCACCGCCTCTTTGCCCGTTCCTCCATCGCCGCAAATTAGCACCGGCGCGTCGATGTTGCATACCTTCGCCGCCATGGAACGGACGACCATCATCGCCGCAGACCTTCCAAATAACACGTCGTCTGGCGGCAGCAAATCGATCGGTTCTAAACGCGTACTCTTTCTTGTCTTTGGCAATGGCATGATGGAATCTTGACCGTAGAGAGGTTGCACACGGCAGGCCATAGCTTGAGCCGCTCAGAAGGACTTCTCAAGCCAAGGCTTTCGGACTAACACTTTTATTTACAAGCAGTTATACGGAGGAAATTTGCTCTAGTTGTAGTACCACCATGATGTGCATGGATCCCCTTGCTGGGTGCCATGAGAAAAAATGTGCTCTAGCGTTGCCAACGATTTTCTCAAATTGTCTATACATGGAGATGGCAAGGGTTCGCCAATTTGAAGGACACTTACGACCGAAGTGTCCCTTCGGTCTGAGGTTCGAACTGCCGTCCGTTGGTTCGGCTTACGCGCTTGCGGCTTGCCCCCGAATAATGTCGTACCGCTCAATCACCGCAGCCACGCCCATCCGCGCCGTGCCATCTTCGGTGCGCCGCTCCACTCGCACGACCTTTCCGAGAGCACGCACAAGTACTTCCGTGCCTTGCGTAATTTCTGCCGGAAGCGTCAGCGTAATGTCTAATTCCGAGCCGGCCTCCATATCCTGCTCGATCACGAAATACAACCCCCGCGTCGAAATGTCGCGCGTTTTTCCTTCTTGAGAACCGTCTTGGAGCTCGGCGGGTATTCGAATAATCACTGGCAAGGACAAATCATACCGACGAGCCGTCCGGCGTTCCGTCATTCCCCCGACCTCCACTATTTGCGGCGGTGACGTGCTTTGAACCGCGCTGTCGGCATGTGAACTTACTAGAAATCAACAGACTTTGCTAGCCCCGTCCAAGTTTCAAGCCGGTGCGAGCGACAAGCTCCCAGACTCCTATTCGTTCCGGGTCCCTACCACCGCGGGTGTTTCCATCGCGGCTGGCGCCGCGGCCGAACGCCGCGTACGCGGCGTATCCAGATTGAACTGCCGCATCTTATAGAGCAGAGCCTTATAGCTTATGCCCAGCATTTTCGCGGCATCCTTGCGGCACCACCGCGTCTTCTCCAGCGCATCTGCGATGGCTTCCATTTCCGCTTCGTCTTTCAGTCCACGAACTAGCGCCTTCAATCCTTGTTCCCGAGGCGGCGTGGCCTCTACGCGCGGGGAAGTGCGTTGCCGCGCGGAGGACATTTCCACCAACTCCCGCAGACTGCCTTCGTCGTCCTCCAGAATCACGTATCGCTTCACGAAATTCTCAAGCTCGCGCAAATTCCCCGGCCACGGATAATTCACCGCCGCATCCAGCAAGTGTTTCGACGGCCCCGGCGGCGTCTTTCCGAATTTCTCGCTGTACTGCTCGAGAAAATGTCGGAAAAGCAATGGAATCTCAACCAGGCGTTCGCGCAATGGCGGCACGAGAATCGACAGCACGTTCAACCGGTAATACAAGTCTTCACGGAATCGCCCCGTCTTCATCGCTTCTTGCACATCCACGTTCGTGGCCGCCAGCACCCGCACATCCGTATCGATCAAGTGCCGCCCACCCAGCCGCGAGTACTGATGATCTTGTAGCACATGGAGCAGTTTGGCCTGCAAGGGCGTGGTCATCTCCGCGATTTCATCGAGGAAAATCGTCCCCTTGTTCGCCATTTCAAATTTGCCGGGCTTACTCCGAATCGCGCCTGTGAAGGCGCCCTGTTCGAATCCAAACAATTCCGATTCCAGCAGCTCGCCAGGCAGGGCTGCGCAATTCACCTTCACAAAGGGCTGGTTGCGGCGCTTCGAGCGCAAGTGAATCATCCGCGCCACGACTTCCTTGCCGACGCCGCTTTCGCCGCAAATAAAAACAGGCACGTCCACCGGCGCAATTTGCAATATCTGCTGGCGGATGCGCACCATCTGCGGGCTGGCCGCGAGAAAGCTCAAGTCTTCGGTCACCTGATCGCAATAATCGCGCAGCGCCTGGTTTTCTGTCGTGAGCTGTTTCTTCTGGCGCGACTTCAGCATCGCCGCGTCCAACTCCGTCTTCTCGAACGGTTTGGTCAAATAATCGTGCGCTCCGATGCGTATAGCTTCCACGACCGTGCCCACTTCATTCGAGCATGACAGCATGATGACGTTCAGGCTGCGGTCTACCTGCATCAATTCTTTCAAAGTTTCGATCCCGTTCAGCTCTGGCATCAAAACATCCAAAATAATGAAGTCCGGCCGGTCTCCGCCGTTCACCTTGGCAATTGCTTCTCTTCCTGAACTGACCGTCTCGACGTCGTAGCCATCGACTTCCAGCAACGTCTGCAGATATTTTCGGATGCTCGGCTCATCATCCACGACCAGTATTCTTTCCTTAGCGGCCATCGAATTCTCCCTTTGTCCTGCCTCAAATCCGAAAATCTAACCTTGATCCATAGGCAACAAAAATGTGAATCTGCTTCCAGACTTCGGTTCGCTTTCCACCCAGATTTTCCCGCGATGCGCTTGAATCAAGCGCTTTGCAATGGCGAGCCCTAGGCCCATGCCTGATGTGTTCCGGTCGACCCGCACAAAATCTTCAAATATCTCCTGATGATGCTCCGCAGGAATCCCCAGTCCTGAGTCTGCCACTGATACTTCAACGCTATTGGGCCTCGGCAAACGGAATCGCCGCCGCTCTTCCACTGGCGCAATTGCCGCCACGCGCCGCTCCCAAAAGTGCGGTCCAGCCTTCAACGTCACGGTCCCGCCGGCTGGTGTATGCTTCAGCGAATTGTCCAAAAGATTCGCGGCCGCTTGCTGCACTTTCTGGTAATCAAACCGGAACATCGGAATCGAGGGATCGAAGCTGGCTTCGAGCTTCACGCCTTTGCGCTGGAAAGCTTCGGACCAGCGCTTCGCCAACTCATCCAAGCAATCGCGCAGATCATTCTCTCGAAGCTGCAGCACCAATTTGCCGCTCTCCAAAGCGGAGTAGTTCAGGAACATCGAAACCAGCCGTACCAGCCGTTCGCAACTGTCTTTCGACTCTTCCAGAATGTCGCGCTGCTTGTCCGTCAAGCGCCCCAGTGAACCCGTCAGCATTAAGTCGTAGTAACCCTTAATCACCGCCAGCGGCGTCTTCAATTCATGCGCTGCCGACGCCAGAAAAACCGTCTTCTGCCGGTTCACTTCCTGCAATTTCAAGTATGCCGCCAGCAGATTCCGATAAGTAATCTCTCGTTCCTGCAGCAGCTCTTGCACCGTCAGCTGCGTCGCGGCGTCGGGCCCCGGTTCTCCTGCAAGTTCCGTCTCCAGCCGAACGATCAAACATCCCGGCTCGGGAATCCACTGAATGCGCGCGCGAACCTTCTTCCCTCCGCGCACCAACTCCATTTCCACTTCGTGCTCTCCCGCGTCGATTTTCTGCCCAATCTGATTGGGCTCGACTTTTAGAAGGTCACTAAACATATTTAACTTTCCGACATCACTCGCGCTCTCTGGCACAAGATATTGCCGCGCACTTCCATTGGACAACAAAACACGCCCGCCTCGATCCGCAACCCAAATAGGGGTCTTCACGGCCTCAAGAAGCGTGCTAATAAATCCAGTCGGCGAGGCTTGTACACTCGCATGGCCGGAGAATGTCGGAGAGTCAATGATTCCAGGCATTAGCGACTTTAATCGCTCCACAACTGGAGGAAAAAGTTTTCCCTAGCTGAATGCACATGCTGGCAGAGGAGTTTCAGACTGTCAATGGCAAAAGCGTTCCATTTGCACATTTCGGGAAACCCACTGGCGGCAACAAGCACAAGAATTGCAAAGCCAAAAATTGTCTGCTCGAAATCTGTTATAATATACTGATAATAAGCTACTTAAAGACATCCCCACCAAGTCAGATGTGGCAGGCAATCTGCTTATTCCCGTACTAGTTCCCCGGTACTAAGCGAAATACTATGCAAACTGGTCTTCTGAAGAATGGTCAGCGCGTGGACCCCGCTAACTCTCGACGATCTCCTCGCATTCGCCTGCAAATGCCTGTTTTTTTGCGGGCAGCTGACACATCCGGGACGGAATTCATCGAGCTTACGAAAACCCTTAATATTAGCGCCACGGGTGCCTGTGTAGCATCCGCCCACATTCTACGCCCCGATCAGATCGTCCATCTCACTATCCCCGCCCCCTCCTCGGCTTCTTCGGGCGTTGTCCCCAGCGAGACTCCGCCCATCACTGCCAAAGTGCTCCGCCAGGATTCCGCAGGCGACGTGCGACTCTTTGGACTGGAATTCCTTAAGCCACTTGAGTAAAGTATTGCCTCTTTGACGGATGGCTTGCCAAGTCTTGGGTAATAAGGTTACCTCGGCCCGAAACCTTGGAAAGTCTGCTCTCAGAGATTCTGCTCTATACTCAACTGTCGTAAGGAGATAGCCAGGAATAAAGGTTACATAGGTGCACCCCGGAGGGGCCCGAGACCCTTCTTTAATTTGGTCTTAGGCTTGCTCCTTATAATAGAAAGAGAAAGCCGTATGTGCTTTCCCCAAACCCCGCGGGGATAGGCTAAAGTCAGGTGTATACCGGATATGCCCAGCCCCGGCGCCCCTGCGCCCCCGCGATTGCCGATTGAAGATGCTTATCTCGAGCTGCTTGCTGACACGCTCGAAAGCCTGGATATTACTGCGCGTGGCCAGTTCCTCCAGCGTTACTTCCGCACCATAACCCACCTCGATCTTCGCGAAACCCAGTGTGTACAGCTCTGGGATGAAATGCTTACGCGGCGCCGCGAGCTCAGCGAGCACATGGAGCGGCAAATCTCCTTGAAAACGGCCCTTATGGACGTACTCACCTCCGCTGGACTTTTCCGCGTTCCCATCCTCATCGAGTACGACGAACTGAAAAAGCTCCAGTTGAACGCCGTCACGGATCCTCTCACTGGTCTATACAACCGTCGCCTCTTTAGCGAAGCCTTCGAAAAAGAACTCAATCGCGCCCGGCGCTACGGCCTGCCCCTCGGCTTAGTTATGCTCGATCTGCACCGCTTCAAGGAAGTCAACGACCAGTACGGCCACCCACGCGGCGATGAAGTCTTGCGTTCCGCTGCTGCGACCCTGAAAAAAGCTCTGCGTACCTCGGACTCTGCATTCCGCATCGGCGGCGACGAATTCGCCCTCCTTCTTCCGCAAACTGACGCAGCTCAGGCCCTGGCCCTCAGCCGCCGCATCGGCACCGTTTTTGGCGAATCAATCGCGCATTTCCAAATGGGCGTTAGCGTCAGCATGGACCACGGTGTAGCTACTTTCCCCCAGGATGGTGATCAAGCCGATCAATTAATTCACGTTGCCGATGAGCGCCTCTATCACTTGAAGCATGCAAATCATCGGAGCACTCCCGCCGGCGGCTCGCGCACGGAACTTGCTTCCGGTCCCGTCCCAGAATCTGCCGCTCCCTCCACCCCGGAACGGCCGTCTTCCGCTCCCCGCCCCATTCCTATTGAATCCAAGCGCCCGGCGGAAAAATCCGAAAGTTCCATTGCTGCCGCAGCTTCTTCCACCGCTTCGGAAATTTCCAGCGGCCAGACTCTGGCTCTTCCATCCCCTGCTCGCGTCTTCTCCGTTCCGCGCAAGGCCGAGCGCGTCTCCATGTCCGGCACAAACGCTTACGCAGTTCTCGGCGAGCAGGGCGTTCGCCGCGCCCGGGTTTTGGATCTCGGCTTTGGTGGAGTCGCTCTCGAACTCGAAGCGCAGGAAGAAGTGCCAGAAAGCATTCTTGCGGTCCTTCACGTGCCCATTCTTCCGCCTGTACGTGTCAATCTGAAGCCCGTTTGGTCTCAACGCACCCCGCAAGGCGCATATCGCATCGGCTGCGCCTTCGTTTCCTGAACGCAGGCGCCTTTTCCGCAAAGCCGCGCATCTTCCGAGACTTCAGTTGCCCATTTGCGTCAGGTGCAACCGCAAATGCCGCGAAGTAAAGAGCAGCGCCTGCTGGATATGTGCAAGCCCCAGTCCCCAGCGCAGCAGTGCCTGTTCCGCCGAATCTCCTTTAGCAGCTAGCCTGATCCACAGAGCCAATTCTTTCTGGCGAGATTGTTCTTGGCTTTCCGAGGTACCTACCGATATGCTGGCCGCCGTCAAACACAGTGTGGTTGCAAGCGATTCCTGAGATCCCGCGTCCTTTAAGAGTTCGGCAAGTTTTTCCAGCAAAAGAAAATGCAGGCTCCGCTGCCGGCTATGCTCGGTATGCCGAAACTCGAGAACGATATCCCCGGAACAGATGCGGCCGCCCTCCGATTCGTCCGCCGAGGGTCCGGCCAGTGGTCGTGCCACGCAAAACAACGAGTCGTCGCTCTCGATGGCCGCAAGAAAATTCTTAGCCGCCAGACTAACTGCCGCGTCCGGAGCTACCGCGCCTGTTTTTCCGGTCCTACCCGCTATCTTTTCGACCACATCCACGCGCATGCTTGTGAAGCTACGCGAAGCCAAACCTCCTCGCAAGCGCAAACACTTCTTGGTATGGGCCTCGCCTCTCTCCGCTACCTTTCTCCGCTAATTCCAGCAGCTTCACCCCCCTGCTAGAATCTCTCCACCAAACACTCGACCGCGGAGGCCGTCATGAAAGAACCCAAGCCAAGCCGTCCTTACTGGCCAGACTTCTCGGCCATGCCCAAGGACCACGAAATGGGCCTAAAGGCTTGGAGTTGGGCCCTCGAGCGCCTCGAAACATCTCACAATTATTGGATCGCCACGACGCGGTCCGGCGGCCGTCCTCATCTCATGTTGGTTTGGGGTGTCTGGTGGGAAGACGCCTTCTGGTTCAGCACCGGCCCGAACACGCGCAAAGCAAAAAACATTTCCGCGCACACTTACTGCTCGATCGGCACCGAGCGCGCCGACGAAGCCGTCATCCTCGAAGGCGTCCCTCAGGAAATCACAGACCGCTCCGTTTGGAAACGCCTCGCCGCACGTCTACAACAAGAAATACGGTGGCGACGTTGAACCCATGCTCACGGCCTGCGGCGGAAACGTCTATCGCGTCGAACCCGAAACCGTCTTCGCCCAGGATGAACACGCGCCCAACTTCGCCGAATCCGTCACCCGCTGGCGCTTCGCCGAAGAGTCTTAAGCACGTGCGATTCTGTCCCAGCTCTTGACATGCGATTAAATACGGACTAATATTTAGACACTAATTGAACTCTTATGCCCAACTACGCACTGAAACTCAAGCAGGCCAGCGCCGTCCTCCAGATTCAGCCCAAAGAATTGCAAAACCTTGTCCAGTTCGGCGTCGTGAAACCCCGGCGTTCGGAAGGTGCGTATCTTTTTGACGCGAACGCGCTCCTCGTCGCAAAAATCGCGTCCTGCCTAAAGGAATATCTCGGGACGCGTATGAGTGTGCTTTCCAGGCTCATGGAGGCCTTCCTTGCAGCTGAGGCAGAACTCAGATCCCAGAATCCCAATTACGTCGTTTTCAACTGCCGTCTCACTTCGAAAGATGCCCCAGTCAAGCTCGCCGTTCCGTTCCGGGCCATGGAAGAGTTAATTAAAGAACGCGTAAGCCGAGCTAAACTCTACCGGGACCTACCTCGCGGACGGAAACGCCGGGGGTGGAAGAAAGAGTTTCTGCAAGCATTGGCGGACGTAGCCAAGGACCTGGACGAAGTCTCTGAAGAAGAAATCCTGCGCGCCACTGGCGACTATCGCAAAGAGAGGCGGTCGGCGGAGATCACCGTTGTCGCGGAACGCTAAGAAGCGTAAACCACGCTCGGTCATCGACACCAATGTGCTTGTTGCCGGCATTTCTGGTTTCAGAGATAAATTTATCGCCGGAAAGAATCCGAGCGCGGACATTCTCCACCGCTGGGCGGAGAAGAACAATTTTGTCTGGCTCTTGACGGAGGATATTCTGGATGAATACAAACAAGTTCTAAAGCGGCTTAACGTTCGTTCAAACCAAATCGGCAGGCTCGTTAATCTGATTCGAGAACGCGCGGAATTCGTCGAACTTCGTTCCGCCTCCCAAATTTCTCCCGATCTCAAAGATGATCCATTTTGCCTTTGCGCTAACCAAGGCAACGCCAATTATCTCGTCACCTTAAACCTCAAGGACTTCCCCCAACAGCATTTGAACGCGACCGTTGTTTCACCGGCTAAATTTTCACAGTAGCGCTGATGCCTTAACCTCACTCCTTCGGCGCCTGGTTCCACATCTCCTGCTTGACCTTCCACTCCCCGCTCGCCTCTCTGTGCAGCACCAGCGCCATCTTGCCCCGCGAATCTATGACTGGCTTTCCATCCGGCGGCTGCACCACTTGATGTTCGTTAGCCCATTCCGAAGCCCACTCTCCCGAGATTCGTATGTCGTGAAAATCTATCTCCTCCTTGACGACCTTATATCCCGGCATTTTCGAAAGAACATTTTCCACCCACGCCACAATCGCTTTCTTCCCGATCAGCGGCGCTTCCCCAGGCATCAAACTCACTCCATCTTCCGCCCACGCAGCAAAGATCCCCGCCGTATCCATCTTCAGATGCATTTCCACATACCGCTTGTTGAATGCCTCGATTTCATCCTTTGCGCTGGCTCCTCCGCCTGCAATCGTCCCCGCCCCCATCCCGCCCGCCACGACAACAAGAACCATCCATCGTATCCAGTTCATGCAACACCTCCGGTCTCTGTTCAATCTTGGTTGGAAAACCTGGCGCAATTCCCGCCCAAATTCTATGCACGGTCTAAGCCGTTTGATTGCGTCCCCCCAGTTCAGATTCGACCCTGCATTGAGGCCCGCATTTGGAAATGTCACCGCGTTCCCGTATAATCAGGGATTGCCTCGCGACCTAGCGACGCGACTGTAGGTGCACCCCTTTAGGGGTGCGATCTTTCTGCCCAAGAGCAGGTCAGTCGTGCAGACCGGACGCGACAGAATGGAGCCTCATGAAACCCGGTATTCACCCCGACTATCACTCCGTAACGGTGCACTGCGCCTGCGGCCACAATTTTCAAACTCGCTCCACCATCAAGGGCGACCGCCTCAACGTCGAAATCTGCTCCAATTGCCACCCTTTCTTCACCGGCAAACAGAAGCTGATTGACACCGCCGGCCGCGTCGAACGCTTCACCAAAAAGTACGCCGACGCCGCCGCCAAAGTCGAAGCCTCCAAAACCGCCGCCGCAAAAAAGTAGCCGCACGAAAAGGTGGGACAGACATTCCTGTCTGTCTCCTCTTGTTTCACCTGTGAGTTTTCTGATCCCTCACACGAACGGATTTTCCACAGGAATCTGAAAGTATTTCTGTCCCGCACTTAGGTCTTCGGAGAGAATCCGTCTGCATCCCCCGCGTTCGGCTGCCGCGACGATCATCCCGTCGTAAAAGTGAATCCCATACGCCGCTCGCGCCTCGATCGCCCGCCGCACTGTGCCATGATCCAATGGAACCAGCGCAATCGGACTCAGAATGTCCAGCAGCTGTAACAAATCCTCTGGCCGTGCCAGCGGCGAAAGCTTGTGCATAAGCGTGGAGGCGAACTCCGATAAGACCTGCGTCGAAGCCGCACCTTCTCCCGCCAGCGCTCGCCTCACGATAGCTTTCGCAATTCCTTGTTTCCTTGGATCGCTGGAAATATAGGCATACACCAAAACATTCGTGTCGAGAAAGTCAGGACCGGTCATACAGGTCTTCTCTTCTCCATGTTTTCTTCCCTAACTTGAATTGGAACCGCTCGAAGCTCCTCTCCAGCGCCTCCAACTCCCGCCGCTTTCGCCCTGTTTTGGCGTTCTCCTCGGCCATTTGCTCAAGATACGCTCGCACCAATGCAGTGAGTGTCGTCTCTCTATCTGCCGCGATCTTCCGCACTTCTTTCACCAGTTTATCGTCTAGCGTCAATGTAATATTCATCGTCCACCCACAATAAGGGAATTCCTACCCATAATAAGGGAAACGCCCATTCCCTACAAGGTCCCTTTCGCTTCCCCGACTCCCCTCACTGCGAGTCTCCGCCTACTCTGTGTCCCTGCGTTTTCCTTGCTCTCCTCTTGCTCTTACTCTCAATTCTCGCCCGTCAGCTGTCGACCTTCGCTTTTCATATTTCGCATTTCGAATTTCGCCTTCCCCCACCACCCCACCCGTGTAAAATGAACCACCAACGTGGCCACGCAATCCCGCATGTTCGAACCCGGCCGTCCCGGTGAATTAGTCGAAACCACCCCGCCACGCGTAACTCTTCGCAACGCCTTCGCACATCCCTACGATTCCGCCATCGCCGCCGCGCGCACCTGCTACGCCCCGCGCCTCATCGTCCCCGAAGAAATCACCGACAAACAACGCCTCAACATCGGCGCCGCCACTTTCTACAGCGGCCATCACACCGTCTATCAGCACGCCCATTTCGAATTCGGCCTCGAAAACGTCAGCCGCCAGTTCGTCTGGTCCTTCCTCCACGCTCACCCCTTCTACAATTCCGAACAGCAAAGTCAGCGCTACGTCCGCCTCGATCGCGCGCAAGCCTACGTCCCCACGTCTTCTCTCTTCTTCAACGAACAGCATCGCGCCATCTACGAGCAGGCCATCGTTCGCGCTTGGGATTATTACCGCCAACTTTCCGCCCTCCTCGTCAACGACGCCCGCGCCATCCTCAGCGACATCTGGCACATCGGCCCCATGTCCCACCCCAAGCGTCTCCAAAAAATCGAGCGCTCCGCCGAAAAACGCGCCATTGAAATCGCGCGCTATGTTCTTCCCGTCGCCGCCTTTACGACAATGGTTCACACCGTCTCCGGCATCGTTCTCCACCGCCTCTGGCGCATGAGCGCCGCCTCAGACACCCCCAGCGAATCCCGCGCCGTCATCGGCGCCATGGTCGACGAAGTCAAAAAAATCGATCCCCAATTTTTCGAACGATTTGGAACTGAACCGCTCGAAGAACGCCCCGAGTGGAACGCAGACGCGCCAAACACGCAAGCCGGCAAAGCCTTCGCCGACGAATTCGACGCCAAGCTCGCCGGAAAAACTTCCAAACTCCTCGACTATTCCCCCAACGCCCCTCGCGTCATCGCCGAATCCTACCGCGCCGTCCTCGGCCTGACCGAATCCCAATGCTCCGACTCCGAGGCCATCGACCGCCTCCTAAATCCGGGCCGCAATCCTTATCGCCTCGAAATTCTCGACGTCGGCGTCCACGCCCCCATGATGCGGGCTCTTCAGCACGCCAATTACACCTTCGCCAAAAAAATCTCCCACACTGCCGACTCCCAGGACCAGCGCCACCGCATGGTCCCCGGCTCGCGCCCGCTTCTCACCCTCGCCGACACCCGCGAGCCCGACTACATCACTCCCTCTCTCCTCACGCAAAATCCCCGCGCCAAAGAACTCTACGATCGCGCCATGCACGACGCCTGGTCCGCCAAAAACGAACTCCTCGATCGCGGCGTCCCTCTCGAAATCGCTCTCTATCTTTTGCCAAACGCTAAATCCATTCGCCTCGTCGAATCCGGCTCCCTCCTCCATCTCCTCCACAAATGGACCATGCGCACTTGCTTCAACGCCCAGGAAGAAATCTACGCCGCGAGCATGGACGAAGTCGCCCAACTCCGCCAAGTCCATCCCCAACTCGCAAAATACATCGGCCCTCCCTGCCATCTTCGCGCCAACATCACCACCCCCATCTGCACCGAAGGCTCCCACTTCTGCGGCGTAAAAGTTTGGCTCGACTTCCCCAACACCCCCCGCCGCATCTAGCGTCGCCTCACGACGGCGACCCCGCGGCATATAGTTCTTGTCCGGTCACCCACCTACACCTCAAGTTGGAAGTCCGCTCGCTTTCTCAGCTGCTTCAGCGTGCCGATCACAACACTGACTGAGAAATTTACCGCCCCTGCCTGAATGCTTGATAGATTGTTCCTTGTTGGCTTACGGCGCCGCTTGACCTCATGCTCCGCGAAAAGCAAGTCTTCCTCTCTGCCGAGTGGCTAGACCTAGTGATGTTGAATTACGAAGTAGACGCCAAGCTTCTGAGCGAGTACGTCCCGCCCGGAACTGTTCTGGATTCGTACGGAGGAAGAACCTACGTCAGTCTGGTGGGATTCCGGTTTTGCCGCACAAAGCTCTTCGGTCTTCTGCCTATTCCCTTCCACACTGATTTTGATGAGGTGAACCTCCGATTTTACGTTCGCCGCAAGCAGGACTATGAGGAAAGAAGAGGCGTCGTGTTTATCGCCGAGATTGTTCCCAAGTGGGCCATCGCGAAGATCGCTAGACTTGCGTACGGCGAAAATTATGTCTGCCTTCCGATGAAGCACCGCATCGATACCAACGGAGAGGCCAAAGCAGGGGAGTATGGATGGCAATTCAACGGCGCTTGGTGCAAGCTCTACGCCCATGCATCCCATTCTCCCGCACCTGCCGAGGAAGGTAGCCTGGAACAATTCATTACCGAGCACTATTGGGGCTATTCCAAACAGCGACGCGGCGATTCCCTTGAATATCGGGTCTCACACGTCCCTTGGAATATTTGGACGAGCTCAGCAGCCGGATTTGAGGGGGACGCCAGCTACGTTTATGGCCGCGAACTCGGAAAAATCCTTCAACGCCAGCCTGACTCGGCGTTCATCGCAGACGGCTCGTCTGTCGAAGTATTTGCTGGAGAAAAAATCCAATGAGGGAGCCGGCCCAGGAGCCGAAACCAATTCGTCCCCAGCGGGGATGGATACTCTACGACGGCGAGTGCGGTTTCTGTTCTCGTTGGGTCCACTTCTGGAAGAATGCCGTCGAGCCGCGGGGCTTTGCCCTCAAAGATTTGCAGTCCGCCCGTGCCGAAGGGATGTTGGACATCCCTCCTGAGAAGCTCTTGGACGACATCCTGATACTGACCTCGCTGGACAACTTGGAACGCGGCGCCGATGCCTATCTGTTTGTCGCACGGCAAATTTGGTGGGCATGGCCTTTCCACGCGCTTTTCAGTCTGCCGGGGTTTTATTGGATACTTTGGCAAGGCTATCGCTGGTTCAATCGCAATCGCTACCTCGTCTCTCGTCATTGCCCATTACCCGGACAGACCGCGGCTCGGCGCTTCCCAAAGCGCAGCGCCTGAACGAACGCAACAGCTGATTTCTTGCTCTCTCTCGCCTCACAGACCATTACCCCGCGCAGACCGACAGCCACAAGCAGAATTCCTGCTCCTCAACGATGCTCTGGAGGCTCGCTGTGTTGAACTTCCGCAGCTCCTTGAAATTGTCGATCTGCCGAGCCGGCCGCTTCAGTGGTCTAAATAACCTCGAAACGCAGCCAGTCAGGCTGCGCCACTAGTTGGCGGGGTCACAAATCTTCAGGACGCAGGCCAGTATGTTTTGCGATTCGCGCCAGCATCTTTGGCCCGATTTCCGCAGAATCGTGAAACGCCCACACATAGTCCGCTCGCTCTGGATGCGTCAGAATAACGTGAGAGCCTCTTTGCGATTTTATGGAATATCCGTTGCGGAGGAGTGCTCGAAATACCTTTGCCGCTTTGCTGCTCGGCCATCGGCTCATTGTCAGGCGGCTTCGATGGAAACGGTTACTGTCTCGGTGGGTTCCTTCTGTGCCTCAATTTTATCGGCAAGCACGCGAAGGGCGAGGGCTTGAGCCGACGCAACCGCCTCATTTTCAGTCGCTCCATACGCCATCACACCCGGCAGGTCCACGACTTCGGCTATCCAGCGCCCATCGTCCTCAACTTCGGTCTCCACTTTGTATATAATGTGAGACATACAAGGATTTTAACACGGTCCAGACCTCATCGGCGGCGCAACATCGGGATCGCTGCAACTCCGGCATCCATTCCGGTCGTCTAACTAACTGGAAGGCCGCCCCATGCGCTCGCGCCTAACCTCGTGTTCCGCCATTGCCTTCTCTTTGCTACTCATCCCTCCCGCCTTCGCCATCGAGACTCCTCTTTCCGACGAAGCCGTCCGCGACGCCTATTTCCTCGGCCAGCGCCACGAGCAAGACTTCACCGACCTTCTGGCCAGGTACACCAAGACGCTTCCCACTCCCGAAACCGGCCCCGACATCTCTTCGATCACGTTCCTCACCCCCTTCGCCCTAGTCGCACAGCTCTCCAGCCAGCGCACCATGAACTACAGCGCCCAACAAGCCGAGCAAGACCACCGCAACCAGCAAGAAATCGTCCGCGTCATCATCCACATTCAACTTACGCCATCCTATGGCGCGCTCATTCCTCGCCCCATGGATCCCCACACCGGCTCTCCCGTCGGCTACGCGCAGCGCCCCTCTGATTTCTGGAAAGACTTCCAGGTCGCGGTCCTCGACAAGGATAAAAGCCTAGCTCCGCTCAGCTCTGCCGGCGATCCCCTCTTCAGTTGCGATGGCTATGGCAGTTGTGTTCTCACCGGCGCCACCCTCCAGTTTGACTACCCCGCCAAAGCCTTCACCTCCGACAGCGCCACCATCCAAATCTTCCCGCCCGAAGGTGACCCCGTCTCAGTCGACTTCGACCTCTCCCGCCTCCGCTAATTCCGCCCCGCAGCCAACCCGAGTCTTTCCCTGCCTCTTCCAATACATCGATCGCCGCTAAATTCGTCCAGAAAGTGGTAGAAATATAAATAAAACTCTGGTATACTTATTTCAGTAGGAAGTACGCCTCGCCCACACGAATCTGCTCTGTCGCATAAATCCTTTCTTTCCAGAGGCTTCCATGCTCATCGATGAACAAAGTCCACTCGTCTTCGTGTGTTCTCTCGCTCTGCCGCGGACGCCAGTATCACTCTTCCCCCAGACGGACGCTTTGGGTGAAGCCAGCGATTCTTCCTTGTTACTTAGAGGGTGGCGACGACTTCCAGAAGGACATAATGGCGCAGGGGGCCGAAGCGTCGCAATCAGACAATATCGAGGTCAAAAAGGCGCGGCCAATTCACTCTATCATTCTGTGACAGAATGATAGAACGATAGAATGATATAAATTTCTTCCCCAGTAGCACAAGCACTCATGCCTGTGCCCTGAGGCCGTGCTCCACGGTCCTGCTCTGAGGTCTTGCTTTATCCTCCGGCGGCACCATGCTCCCCCGAGAGTGCTCCGCTCTCAGGAACACCAATGCGAAGTCATTGGCTAAGTAGGACAGGCATTCTTGCCTGGCTCCGAGTCAGCTGCTCACGATCGCCAATGGAGCGTCACCGGCCCATTCATCGGATGCACCATCGCCGCACCCGTCCGTCGCGACCAGCAAGACTTTCCCCCCCTCGCGCTGTTACCGAGCTATCGGGCAAAAAAGATGAAATTGCTTATATCCAATAATGGATGTACAATACTCCATATTTGGATAGGCAGAGGAGGCCGAGGTGGCAACCGTAAGTCAACGGACCGCAGGCATAGCCTGGGAAAAGCCAGCCGATCTTTCCAGCAAGGAAGTGCTGAAGCGATTGAGCCCTTCGGCAGTGAGGGCGTTCTTGAAAATTTGCGAGCTCTGGGAATTGCGCGATGAAGATGCACGACAATTGGTGGGAGGCATATCAAATGGGGCGTTTTACGAGTTAAAGAAAAAGGCGCGCGGCACTCTTGACCAGGACCGGCTAACGAGGATTTCCATTCTGACGGGGCTCTTCAAGGCGTTAAATATCCTCTACAGCAAAAAACTCGCCGACCGCTGGATTCAATTGCCGAATGAAAATTCGATGTTTGAGGGGGAGACTCCACTGACTTACATGCTCAGAGGTGGGCTACCTGCAATGTTGCGTGTGCGGCAGCTTCTGGATTCTCGCCGTGGCGGCCGGTAGGTTGCTACCCAGCGTTGCCAACATTCTTCGTGATGGCACGCATCGCCTAATCCCCGCACGCTATAGCGGCCAGGATGAGAGCGTTCTCACTCGGCTGACCGACGATGCCGAGGACTTGAACGCGCTATTCGAACTCGAGGGAGCTACGAACGACCGCCTCCTCGGAGAAGCTGGCCTGCTCCCGGGTATTTCCGTGCGGGAACTCGTCTTCGGCCTCTCCTACTCGCATATTGTCAACGCCGCCTTCACGCATGCCCGTCCCTTCGGAAGCCGCTTCAACGGGCCGGAACGCGGCGCGTGGTACGCGGCATTCACCCGCGAGACCTCCGAGATCGAAGTGGCATACCACAAAAGCAAGGAGTTACAAGAGATCAATTGGCAAGAAAAGGAGACGTTTACTTACGTCGATTTCCTCGCCGATTTTCGAGGCACGTTTCACGACATCCGCAACGACAAACGCTTTGGAAATTGTTTGGATGCAAACAGCTACAGCACATCACAAAATTTGGCGGGAGAACTTCTCGAGAGAGGATCTGCTGGGATCGTTTATCCGAGCGTTCGGCACAAGATCGGAACATGCATCGTTTGCTTTAGACCGGCGATCGTAAATAATGTTCGGAAGGGCTCATCAATTTCCGTTGTTTTTGAGAATGCGTTTGCTCCTCCAGAAATTCGTGAAATCAAGTAGTCAATCATAACGGCCCTCAGCCTCCTCTTTGCCGGTTGCTAAGTCCAAAGGCACCCCTCTATTTGCGAAACAAACGGAGCGAACTCCCCCACTGGGTTTTTGGTGCAAACCAGACCAGCCAGGCGTATGCCCTCCCTGAGCGCTCCAGGAAGTAGGTAATTTTTGTTCCGTCTGGCTGGCCGGTCAACTGTGGATCACCGCAATGGGCAATCTCGCCAGAACGGTTCCAGGGTACTTACAGATAATTCCGTCGGCTACGGTACTATAAGAGAAAATCCGTTCATCATTCCGTCATGGCGCCCTTGCGCAGTCACCATATCTGATGCGCCGTAACACAGGCCTCCTTGGCACGGGCAAGCTTGCCTGAGTTTCGTTCTCAGGAGCACCAGTGAAGGGTCACTGGCCCATTCATCGGATGCACCATCGCCGCACCCGTTCGCCGCGACTCCAGTAGATTCGCTTTCAACCCGAAATACCATTTCGCGGGGCGGTCCGCGTCATCGATCAGCATCAAGCGGGGATTGTACTGCAATCCCTCGGCTTGCAGGATCATCGTCTCCTGGTCCTGGCGCAAAAACTTCTTCGCAAAAATACGAAAGATAGAAACAGGCAAAAACAAATTCCAAGCCGCAACAAAATCAATCCGGCAAAGATCGCGCCGCACGGGCGTAACGGTCGCCCGGCTCGAAAACCACAGCTTCCCGCTGCGGATCTCTTCCGTCCGGATATTGGGCAGCACAAAATCGATCGTCGTCGTCACCGGCTCGCCCGTATATTTCTGCAGCATGCGGTACGGCGCGCTGTTCGAGCTCGGCGTATGCGGGCTCATTCGGAATCCGTTGGGAATCGGTTCGAATTTTTTTTCTTTTTCGTGGATGCTATGCCGGCTCCTCCAGTACCACGATTGATGCACGAACGGCCCATGCGCCGGATCCATCAATCCAATGACGCCCTGATCCACATGCGACGGCAGCTCGCACGCCAGATGCGTAATCCTGTATTTCTCGCTGAGAACTGCAAGTTTTGGCGCAGCCGGAATCGTATCCGGCAATCTCGCTCCGGGTGTATCCTCGGCCGCTCTGCGGCCGCCAGATGTCATGTACACCCAAAAATATCCGTCGCGCTCCTCGCAAGCATAATGCCCCGCAAAAATGCGCTCCACTTTCAGTTTGTCTTGGCTCGTCAGCGAAGGAATCTCAACGCACTGCCCGCTGCACGCCTCAAATTTCCAGCCGTGATAACTGCACTCGATTGTCTTCCCATCGAATCGCCCATAGGAAAGTGGAATCCCGCGATGCGGGCAAGAATCGCGCATCGCGAACGCTTTGCCCTCGGACGTCCGTCCCAGCACCAGCGGCACCTCGAGCAGCATCGCCTTCGCCATCCGGTTGCCGGTAACTTCCGTACTCCGAATTGCCGGATACCAGAAATCCCAAAGAAATCCCGCGTCGCTCTTCAACGCAGTTTCCTGCTCTTGAAGGGTAGTCTGCAATGTCGGTCGTACCACTTCGCTCATCGCCGCTTCCGCTCCGGCTATTGTGTGGCCCACCTTGTGCGGTGGACCGCTCCGCCCCGCATCGAAGTATATCTCGCAAACATGCTGCAATCGCGCGATTCTGGCTTGGTGCAAATCAG
Source organism: uncultured Acidobacteriota bacterium (assembly GCA_963753745.1). Classification (GTDB taxonomy): domain Bacteria; phylum Acidobacteriota; class Terriglobia; order Acidiferrales; family UBA7541; genus Acidiferrum. The sequence goes on along the minus strand of CAVWDX010000015.1, from coordinate 69,737 downwards.
TTACGATCATTCAAATCAAGGTCAATCCGCGGCTCATAATGTCCATCAACGCCGCAAAAAGCAAACTCGACTGCTCCAGTCCCATCTCGCGCTGGTTCTCGCGAGTTCGCCTAAAGCTCGCACAAGGCCACCCGTATCCGCGGGCGAGATCGTCTTCTCATCCACGAAAATCACGCCGCCGTGCTTTCGCTCCTCTTCCGCCCAAACCTTGAGCAATGGCGGAATCGTTCTTCGATCGTATGTGACTAACGTCAGCCCTTGTGCGGCAGCCTGCTGCAGGCAGACGAAATCCTGCTGTCCCAGGAACTCTCCCTTCTCCCATGTGGCCATACAAACAACCGCGAGCGACCGGTTGCGGCGCCGGAGACCATCCCCGACGGCCGGCGAGATATGCTCGTCCAGGAGCAGCTTGACCATCTCAGCTCTTGGTTTTTCTGTTCGAGGCGAATTCCGCGGCTTGCGGCAACATACGCTTCAATGCTTCAAAACCCATCGCGTCATTCTCGGCGAGTGCCACATCTATCTCTTCAGGAAAAGCTCTTGCGTAATTCACGGCCGCTTGCACTTTTGCTTCCGGCCATTTCAGATGAGCCGCGACGGCGGCAACATCGGCCTTATAACTTTGAACAATCAGCATGACCTCCCAAACCGCGAGCGAGCTGCCTTGCATGTAGGCTTGCCGCCCCGCTGCGGAATCGCGGAAATCCACAAACGCAAATTCCGAGCGCCTGAGCCCCTCTTCCACAAGCCGGGCGCTGGCGTCGCTGGCGGTCCAGCCATGACGGCTCGCCATTCGCTTCAGCCGGTTTCCGCTTTCTGCCGGCAGCCGCATGCTGATCACCGTGGAACGGGTCGATTTCATGTCACTCTCCCTAACACTGTCACTCTTGTAACTATTGTAGCATTCGCTCCGCCCGAACGCCAGATGGTTTGCGCTCCGAGGAATTCAGAGCTATTCTTCTTTCATGTACGCTGCCTTCTATTAGCTGATCCCGCCAAGCTCGCATCCGCCGCGACCGCGCTATTGTTTTCACCATTCACGAATCACCACCCACTTTTTTACGAGGTTTTGCTATGGCCGTAATGACGTTGTCAGACAAATTGGATCAGTTAGGCACTCGCTACGACGAGTTGACGCAGCAGCTTTCGACGGCGGAAGTTGCGGCGGACTCCGCGCGCTTCCAGAAAATCGCCAAGCAGCATGCCGAGCTCGAGGAAATCGTCGCCAAGCACCGCGAGTTCAAGCAAATCGAAAAGGATCTCGCCGGCGCGCACCAGATGGTCCTTGAAAACGAAGACGCGGAGATGAAGCAGATGGCGGTGGACGAAGAAAAGCAGCTCATGGCGCGCAAAGAAATCGTCGAGCGCGAATTAAAACTGCTCCTTCTGCCAAAGGATCCGAACGACGAAAAAAGCGTCATCGTGGAAATCCGCGCCGGAACCGGCGGCGATGAAGCAGCGCTCTTCGCCGGCGAACTTTTCCGGATGTATTCGCGTTACGCGGAAACGCTAGGCTGGAAGGTGGAAGTCCTGGAAAGCTCTCCGTCATCTCTTGGCGGTCTTAAGGAAATCGTCGCCGCCATTCAAGGCCACAAAGTCTATTCCAAGCTGAAATATGAAAGCGGCGTGCATCGCGTCCAGCGCGTTCCCGCCACGGAAACCCAAGGTCGAATTCATACTTCCGCGGCAACGGTAGCGGTCCTCCCCGAAGCAGACGACATCGACATCAAGATCGAAGCCAAAGATTTGCGCATTGATACTTTTTGTTCTTCCGGCCCGGGCGGACAATCCGTGAACACCACTTATTCCGCGGTGCGTATCACGCACATTCCCAGCGGCCTGGTTGTTTCGCAGCAGGATGAAAAATCGCAGATCAAGAATCGCGCCAAGGCCATGCGCGTTCTTGCGCGCTCGCCTCTACGAACAGGAACTCGAGAAACAGCAAGCCGCCATCGGCGCCGAGCGCCGCGGCCAAATCGGAACCGGCGACCGCTCCGAAAAAATCCGCACCTACAATTTTCCACAGAACCGCGTGACGGATCACCGCATCGGCCTGACGCTCCACCAGTTAACGGACGTCATGGAAGGCAAGCTCGGCGCGCTGGTCGATGCCTTGGTGAGCCACTACGAAGCCGAGCGCCTCGAACAAGAGCTAGGCAGCGCGTAAGTGGGACAGACTTCAGTCTGTCGCTTTGCAGTTCTGCATCGTGAGTCAGACATTCCTGTCTGTCTTTCTGGAAAGTTTCCCGAAGCTTGGTTTTTGCAATCTAACTCTGTTTCGACCGGAGACAGGCTGGAAAGCCTGTCCTACTGAATCGCTTGAAACATGGATATTCGCACCGCACTAAAACAAGGCATTGCGCAATTGCGCGACGCCAACGTCCCGTCATTCACACTGGCTGCGGAGTTGCTGCTGCTTCACGCGCTCGGCAAGGAACGCACGTGGCTCTACGCGCATCCAGAGGAACCCGTCTCCGATTCCGATGCCGAGCACTTCTACAACTTACTCGCGCGCCGAGCCGCCGGTGAACCCACGCAGCATTTGACCGGCAAACAAGAATTCTGGGGCCTCGAATTCGACGTCACTCCCGACGTGCTGATTCCGCGCCCCGAAACCGAGCACGTCATCGAAGTTGCTCTCGACCGTCTAGCCGTCCGGGAGATTCGCGCAGGGCGCAAACAAATTCTCACCGGTGAAGGCTTCCAAATCGCCGACATCGGCACCGGCTCCGGCTGCATCGCCATCGCTCTGGCAAAAGAACTTCCTGGCGCACGAATTGTTGCGACCGATATTTCCGCAGCGGCCCTGGCGGTTGCAAGGCGCAATGCCGCGCGCCACAACGTTGCTGATCGAATCGAGTTCTTCGAATCCAATTTGCTTGAAGCGCACACCGTAGGGGCACGATATATCGTGCCCCTACAATCGACCCAGCAAGAAAAACCTGAACGCGAGTCAGCAGGTTATGAATCACGAATCACATTTGTTCGATCTGATTGTGAGCAATCCGCCGTACATCGGCCGAAGCGAAAAAGAAACGCTGCAGCGCGAAGTCCGCGACCACGAACCGGAACTCGCACTCTACGGCGGCGAAGAAGGCTACGAACTCTACGCAGGTTTGATCGCGCAAGCCGCGCAACAACTCAAGCCTGGCGGTCTTCTCGTCCTCGAACTCGGCCACAGCAGTCTTCCTGCCGTGCAGCCTCTCCTTGTCCTGCCCGAATGGACGAATGTGGGCGTAACAAAGGATTTGGCAGGAATCGACCGCGTCATCGCCGCCGAAAGAACTTGAGGCCCGGCGCTCGCCAGCTTAAAATAGAAGCTGAACTGATTAATTAGTTGGCCTAAGCCCAGAAGGGTTGCCAATGCCTAGAAAAGCAAGTACGAAACGCATTCCACGAATTGTCCCAGCGCTCACCGCTCGCACACAGCTCGGGCAGATCCTCAGACGTGTCCGAAAGGACAAGGACAAATTCGTCGTCGAAAAGCGCGGTGAGCCACAGGCCGTAATCATATCCGTCGAGGAGTATCTGCGGCTGGTAGACAAACCTATCCCCGAGTTTGAAGCAATTCGCCGTGAAGCAAAAGCCAAAGGTCTCGATAGGCTGACGATGCGGGACATAAACCGGGAAATAAAGCGCTATCGCCGCGAACGCCGAAAAAAAGACTGACCTATGATTCGGGCGGTTCTCGACACAAATGTCGTTGTGTCGGCCCTGTTGAATCCCGTGGGGCCAATGGCATCCATTCTTAATTTGGCCGCGCTGCGACGATTTCGCTGTTATGTGTCAGGTCCAATTCTTGAGGAGTGTGACAAAGTGCTGGGAAGAACGCACTTGGGGCTTAATGAGCGCACAATTTTCCGATCGATGGAAAGACTAAGAAGATCAGCGGTGCTAGTGGAACCTCGCCGACAAGTGCGGGAATGCATGGATGCGGAAGACAACAAATTTCTGGAGTGCGCGCTTGAGGCGAGGGCAGACTATGTCGTTACAGGCAATGTGCGCCATTTCCCAATGCGATTCCAGGACATCCGCGTGATTCTTCCCAGGCAATTCCTCACCGCTCTTGCCGCGGAGCCGCGTTGAGCGATTCCTTACTCTAAGAAATTGAAAGCAATGCGGAAACCAGCGTAGGCTAGCGAAATGCCGGAGATGGCGCGTTTTCGGGCGAAGCATGGGCCGCTGGAAGAGCAGGCGGCTAACGCAGCTGCGTCCATCCTTCATGTGGACATGGATGCCTTCTTCGTGTCTGTGGAATTGCTCGAGCGGCCGGAGTTGCGCGGCAAGCCCGTGGTTGTTGGCGGACGGCCTGATCAGCGCGGCGTCGTTACGGCGGCGAGTTACGAGGCGCGGAAGTTCGGAGTGCATTCGGCGATGCCGTTGCGAACGGCTGGAAGGCTTTGTCCACAGGCCGTATTTCTCGACGGGCATCATGAGAAATACGGAGCGTGGAGCGACCGCGTCGCTACGATTCTCGCAAAGTTTTCTCCCGTCGTCGAAATGGTTTCGATCGATGAAGCGTACCTCGATTTGGCTGGAACGGAGCGTTTGCACGGCCCGCCGCTAGCTGCGGCGGACAAACTTCTTCGCACGATTACGCGCACGACGGAGCTTCCCTGCTCCGGCGGATTGGCGACCACTCGGCTGGTCGCCAAAGTTGCGTCCGACCAGGCCAAACCACGCGGGCTAGTTTGGGTTGCACCGGGCCAGGAAGCGCGTTTTCTTGCGCCGCTCGCCGTTCGAACAATTCCAGGGATCGGCGAAGTCACAGAACGCGCATTGCGCGCACTAGGGATTGAAACGGTGGAGCAACTCGCGGCAATTCCGCAGGAAAAACTCGAGAAAGTTTTCGGCCAATGGGGCGATGCGCTTTATCGCAAAGCGCGCGGCGGCGATTCCTACGAATTCGTGATCGACGCCGAACCGAAATCCATTTCGCACAATCACACGTTTGGAGAAGACACGAACGATACGGACGCGCTCCACGCCATGCTCAGTCACCTCTCACAAAAAGCGTGCAAACGGCTTCGCGAGGCAGGCCTGGCCACGCGCACGCTTACACTGACCATTCGTTACGCCGGTTTTGACACGCACACGCGCGCGAAAACTCTTGGGGAGCCGACGCGGCTCGATGCCGACATCTTCCGCGTTTTCCAGGCGCTATTTGCCGAGCATCGAGACATGAAACGAAACATCCGCTTGCTCGGTGTGAGCCTCAGCGGGCTCACACACGGCGCCGAGCAGCTCGATTTGCTGGATGCGGAAAGGCGCGAACGACTTGAGAAATTGACGCGCGCAACGGACAAGCTGCGCGACCGCTTTGGATTTGGAAAAGTGCAATTTGGCGGGTCGTTGCGTACAGATGGTTCAAGCACCGAACGTGACGACGCACGGTGGGACGCCCTGGGGCGAGCGAACCTGAAAAAGTCCGGCGAGTAGCGGCGCGAGCCATGCCGTTTTCGGATTGAATACTCTATACTTTTCAAATGAGCCGAGTAACCCCACCAGCAGACACGGCAACGCACCTGCGCTCAGGCGGGAGAGTGCGCGAATTCTGGCAGCGCATCAGCGAAGGCCGCCGGATTGATGAGTTGTGGTCGCAGTTCACGGCAGACGCGCGCGCCAGCTATGGGTTCTATATGACGGATGCCGTCGCCGAAGACATGGTGAACCGTCGAGGGCGGCCTCGATTCGTGCGGATTGCCAAGACTTTGTTCTGGTCGCTGGTGATGAAGCTCACGCCGGCGCGACGCGTGCTTCTGATTATCGCCTTCGTGCTTCTGGTGGGTTCGGGCTTCCATTTTGAATTCAGCAACGATGTGAAGGGCGATTTCAACTTCACTTTTATCACTGTGCTGCTGCTTCTACTGCTCCTTTCGCTGGAACTCGCTGACAAGGTGACGATGAAGCGTGACCTGGAAATCGCGCGGGAAATTCAGACGTGGCTCGTTCCGTCGAAAGCACCGGAGGTGGCGGGAGGGGACATCGCGTTTGCTTCGCGGCCGCAGAATTCGGTGGCAGGCGATTACTACGACGCGTTTTACCCCACATTGAGCAGCGCCGAAAATGGAAAACTGATGCTAGTGATTGCGGACGTGGCAGGCAAGAGTATTCCCGCTGCGCTGCTCATGGCCACGCTGCAAGCGAGCTTGCGCACGATTGCCGGCGAAGGCGTCCCCTTGGGAGAGTTGGTTGTGCGGCTGAATCACTACGCCAGCGCGCATAGCCTCGATGGACGCAGGTTCACTACTGCCGTCCTCGCCGAATATGAACCGGCATCCCGGCGGCTTGTCTATGTGAATGCCGGGCACAACCCTCCGCTGGTGCGCCGTGCAAATGGAGATATCGAAAGGCTGGAGGCTGGTGGCTTGCCGCTGGGAATTGATGCTGGAGCCACCTACGATACAGCCACCGTCGATTTGAGAGCCGGGGACGCTTTGATCTTTTATACGGACGGGGTAGTGGAAGCATTTGACGAAAAAGGCCAAGAGTTCGGCAATACGCGCTGGATCGAAGCCATCCGCGCGCTGCCAGAATCGAATGCTCAGGAATCGCTGCAATTTCTGATGAAGCGCGTAGATGAATTTGTCGGCGTTACTCGCCAGTCGGACGACATCACCTGCCTCGTTTTCCGGGCAAAGTAAGTCCGCCGCGTAATTTCAATAAATAACCCCAGCGGAAACCGAACTTTACACATCTCTCCCCTTTGCCGCCGCGAGTGTCGCATAATCGCTGCGTGACGTCTCGCGAGCTAGCCAATTCGATTTGCGACACGTTGCAGCGCAACGGCCATGAGGCGCTGCTGGTGGGCGGCTGTGTGCGCGATTTATTGCTCGGCCGCGAGCCGGCCGATTACGACGTCACCACCGACGCAACGCCTGAGCGCGTCATGGAATTGTTTCCGGAGAGCATCGCTGTCGGCGCGCAGTTCGGGGTCGTGCTGGTGCCGCGCGAGGGAGTGAAGGTCGAAGTCGCGACGTTTCGCTCGGACGTTGGCTATTCGGACGGGCGGCATCCCGACCATGTGGTCTACTCGAAAACTCCGGAAGAAGATGTGCAGCGGCGCGACTTCACGATTAATGGCTTGCTGATGCGCCATGATACTGGTGACATTCTGGATTTTGTGGACGGCCAGGCGGATTTGAAAGCCGGCGTGATTCGCGCGATCGGCGAACCGCACCGAAGATTTGAAGAAGACAAATTGCGCATGATGCGCGCGGTGCGATTTGCAGCCCGATTCGGCTTCGAGATCGAGCACAAGACATTTACGGCCATTCGCCGCCACGCTGGCGCGGTCACCGACGTTTCCGCAGAACGATTGCGGGACGAGCTTACAAAGCTCCTGACAGAAGGCGCGGCGCGGACCGGGTTTGAGCTGCTCGAGAAATCCTGGCTGCTGTCGATCGTGCTGCCGGAAATCGCGGCGATGAAAGGCGTGCCGCAGCCGCCGCAGTTTCATCCGGAAGGCGATGTGTGGATTCACACGCTGCTGATGATTGAAGGACTCCCGGCAGGGACTTCGCCGACGCTCGCGTGGGGCGTGTTGCTGCACGACATCGGGAAACCGCCGACGTTCAAGCCCGCCTCGCAAACCGGCGACCGCATCCGGTTCGATCATCACGTCGATGTGGGCGTGCGCATGGCCGAAGCCATCTGCCGACGGTTTCGCTTTTCGAATGAAGAGACCGAGCAAATTATTGCGCTCGTCGCTAATCACATGCGGTTCATGGACGTGGAGCGCATGCGGACCTCGACGCTGAAGAGATTCGTGCGGCTGCCCCACTTTGAGGAACATCTGGAATTGCACCGGCTGGACTGCCTCTCTAGCCATCGCAACCTGGATTCTTACACCGTGGTACAGCGATTTCTGGCGGAAACACCCGCCGAGGAGGTACGTCCGGAGCGTGTCTTAACCGGCAATGATTTAAGCCAAATGGGCTATATCCCTGGACCGCTTTTTAGCGAAATACTGAAGGCCGTGGAAGACGCGCAGCTCGAGGGGGAACTCGCGACAAAGAGTGAAGCCGAGGAATTCGTCCGGAAAAGGTTTGCTTTGAAGAGAGCGAAAGCCCGAAGAAATAAGGATTGAGGCCAATGGTTAAGGCAAGGTAGGGAATCATATCGAAGCACGGTAGCTTCTTTTATGTATATGATAAAAGACTGTTTACGGTTGGCGTTTGCGGGGCCGGGTGAGAAGTGTTAAAATGTGAGTTTGATATGCTAAGATTTCATGCTAATTGCACTTGCATCTCGCCGCACCCTTTTGCTTTAGCCCGCATCTAAAGTTGTTAGGCGCAGAAGAATCTTTCCTGCGCCAGGATTTAGGGGACACTCACTATGGCTGAGAAAAAGTATTTGGTGCCAGAAATTCTCGCGATTCTGCCGGTTCGGGATACGGTCCTGTTTCCCGGGGCTGTTCTGCCCTTGACGGTAGGCCGGGAGAGCTCTCTGGCGCTGGTTAACTCGCTCGAAGGCGAGGAGAAATTGTTGGGGGTAGTAGCGCAGCTTGACCCCCGGGTCGAGGATCCCGCCGCTGCGGACCTTCACAAGGTCGGCACGCTGGCAAAGGTTCATAAGACCGTGAAAATGCCGAACGGGAACGTGGTGATCTTCCTGGAAGGCTTGCAGCGCGTGAACGTGCTGGAATTGATCGGTTTGCGGCCGTTTCTGCGCGCGCGGGTGGAATCGCAGCCCGAAATTACGGGGGATGTGGATGCAGAGCTTGAGGCTTTGCAGCGCAACGCTCAGGATCTGTTTCGCGATGTTGTGAGCCACTCGCCGCAGCTTTCGGACGATCTGCAATCCGTGGCATTGAACATTGACGACCCCGGCCGCCTGGCGGACTTTATCGCCGGGACGCTGCCGTCGCTCTCGACACTGCTGCGCCAGGAGCTGATCGAAACGCCGAGCGTGCGCAAGCGCCTGGAGATGTTGATTCGCGAACTCTCGAAAGAACTGGAAGTGCTGGAGCTGCGCTCCAAAATTCACGAGCAGGTGCAAGAGCAGGTCGGCCAGAACCAGCGCGAATACCTGTTGCGCGAGCAGATGAAGGCCATCCAGAAGGAACTCGGCGAATCCGACGATTCGACGCAGGAGATCGACGAGCTCCGCAAAAAAATGGAAGAAGCCGGAATGACGGCGGAAGCAAAGAAAGAGTGCGAACGCGAGCTGAAGCGTCTGGCGAAGATGACGCCGGCGTCGGCGGAATACATGGTTTCGCGGACGTATCTGGAGTGGATGACTTCCTTGCCGTGGGCAAAGTCTTCCGGCGTGAGCGAGATCGACATCGCCAAGGGCAAACAGATCCTTGACGAAGACCACTACGATCTGGCGAAGGTCAAGGAACGGATTCTCGATTATCTGGCGGTGAAGAAATTGCAGCCGGGAATGAAAGGGCCGATTCTGTGCTTCGTTGGGCCTCCTGGCGTGGGCAAAACTTCGCTGGGAAAGTCCATCGCGCGGTCACTAGGCCGTAAATTCGTGCGCATCGCTTTGGGCGGGATGCACGATGAAGCGGAAATCCGCGGCCATCGCCGGACTTATATCGGTGCGTTGCCGGGGCAGATCATCCAAGGACTGAAGCGCGCGGAATCGAACGATCCAGTGATGATGCTCGACGAAGTCGACAAACTGGGCCGCGATTTCCGCGGCGATCCGTCGTCGGCATTGATGGAAGTGCTCGATCCGGAACAGAACAATGCGTTCCGCGATCACTATCTGGACGTGCCGTTCGATCTCTCGAAGGTGCTGTTCATCGCCACGGCGAACTGGATGGATCCCATCCCGGAACCGCTGCGAGACCGCATGGAGATCATCGAATTGCCCGGATACACGGGCGAAGAGAAGATCCACATCGCGCATAAATACCTGATTCCCAAACAGGCCCAAGAACACGGGCTGAAAGTGGGAGAACACATCGCATTCTCGGACGAAGCGCTGCGAGAAATTATCCACAGCTTCACGCGCGAAGCTGGCGTGAGAAACCTCGAACGGGAAATCGCGACCATCACACGCAAACAGGCTCGCAAGCTGGCCGAAGGCCACACGGAGAAGATGGAGGTTACGCCGGAAATCGTTCGCGAATATCTTGGCGTGCCGAAGTTCCGAACCGAGAAAGAGGTCGAGGAGCGCGTCAAGAAACCTGGCGTGGCTGTCGGCCTGGTGTGGACGCCGGTCGGCGGAGACATTATTTTCATCGAAGCTAGCCGCATGCGCGGAGGCAAAAACTTCACGAAGACCGGCCAGCTCGGCGACGTGATGCAGGAGTCCATGACTGCGGCGATGACATGGGTTCGGTCGCACGCCGAGGAATACGGCATCGATCCGAACTTCTTCCAAAAGAGCGACATCCATATTCACGTGCCGTCGGGCGGGGTGCCGAAGGATGGCCCGTCCGCAGGAGCGGCGATGGTTACGGCCCTGATTAGTTTGCTCACGGGGCGGCCTGTGCGCGACCGACTGGCGATGACCGGAGAGATGACGCTTTCTGGCGTCGTGCTGCCGATCGGTGGCGTGAAGGAAAAAGTCCTCGGAGCGAAGCGAGCAGGGATCCGAGAGGTGCTATTGCCGGCAGACAACGAGCCAAATGCTGTAGCGGATCTTCCGCCGGATATTCTCGGCGACATCAAGATCACCTACGTGCATAATCTCGATGAAGTGCTGGAGCATGCGCTGTCCAAAGAAACTGTAGTGCCGCCGATCATTCCGCAGCCGGAACCGAAGCCGAAGCGCGTCGGGCCGGAAAGTCCGCGGGCGATTCATTGAACGGGAAGTGAGCAGAGAATAGTGCGTAGTGAGTAGCTGCACTGCATGGCCGGTGCAGCCGTATCGAAAGTAAACTAAGAGAAGCCCAGCGAAGAGAGTTTCGCTGGGCTTTTTGTTTTGAGCGAACCGCGCTGGGCGGAAAGCAAGTCCTGCTACCATGGGTTCCGAGGTAGCGGGGGCACGATGTATCGTGCCCCTACAAGAACGGACGATGGAACGCGAAAAACAGATCACGAGAGACGCGCCAACGGAGCTGGCGCAGCGCCTTGCGGAGGGTTTGCAGCGCGAGCGGATTGTCCCGCGATTCGTCGATTCCTACGTCGTGGAGCATGGACGGCACGCATTGCAGGTGCACGCTTCGCTGTATCGCGATCTTCTGGGATTGTTGCAGCGCGAGGCGTTGCTGGCGGTAACGGCGCGGGCGCTGGAAATCACCTACGCCGAGCCGCTGCCCTTCGGCAGAGCGAAGCCCCGGCCCATGTTGCGAAAAGACGCCGCGGCATTTCGCCGGAAACTCCTGGCGGCGCTGACGCGACAGCAAAAATGGAGCGCGGGAGACGCGCTCGACTTTCAATCGGATTTACAGATGTACGAGGACTTGCTTGCACGGAATAGTTCGACGCGGCGGACGCGAAAACCATTTGAAGCGGCCAATCATCCGTTCGTGGACCGCTGCGCGTTCCTGCTGGATTCTTCGTTCCTGGAAAAAGCGCGGGTTGCGGCGAGCCACGCGCTGAACGAGCTAGAAAATCTCACGGCACAAGTTGCGGGATCCGTCTTGCATGGACCAGAGCCGGCGCAAACGCGCGTGAGGCGGTAAGTTCCGCGAGCGGCGGCGCTACTGCTCCAGGGAATCCATGGAAAACAGGCGCTGTCCGGCCAAGGCAAAGTAAAGCGCAAGCAGGGCGACGGCGGCGACCGTGACCATGCCGGCAATTCCTCCGGAGGCGTACCAGCGGCCTAAATGCGAAGTCATGGGGAAGACAATGAGAATGTTCTGCACGACGAGGCCGACCACGAGAGCGAGAACGCCGAATCGCCTCAGGACCACATAGATGGACAGCCAGATCAGCATGGAAGCCAAGAAGGTGACCCAGAAGTAGTCGCCTCCGGTATTGGTAATAGAGCCCAAGCCAACGATGACCAGCGCGGCAAGCCAATCCTTCTTAACTAGAAAGCGCAGCAAGAAAATGAGAAAGAAAATCCCCAGGGCATACAAAACGTAAATCCAGGTGAACGCAAAGACCGAGCCGAGGACGTGGCGGAATCCGAGCAACGATTCCGTGGACGGCGTGCCCGGCTCCGGAGGAAGGCCTCCGAAGAGTGGAAGGAGAATATTGTCCGAGGACTCGAAAAGGGCCAGCACAGCGCCATACGCCGCGCCAATGAGAACGTCGCGACCGACCAAGGGGTCGCGAATTTTTCCACCGATCAGGCGCGCCCAGGAAATCAACGTGTGGGGATCGCGGCGGCGTACAAATGGTTCGAGTGCGAAATAGAGAATCCGGGCAAAGGAGGAGAGCAGAAAGGCCCAAGCCAACCCAAGAATGGCGGCCGCAAATTCGTCGATCGAAGCAACATGATGGGCGAGCAAGGCCCACATGGCGAAAACGAGGCAAAATACGAAATTGCCCAACCGCTCTGAGCCGGTTACGTCGCCGCGCTTCAGACGGCGATTGCGCCGGACAACCAGGGCGCTGCCGACGATGAGGGCGGCAAAGATCAGGATTCCGAGAATGTTGGCGAGCTTTTGGTGCGCGGAGAGCTGGGAAGTTTTGTCTCGCGCTGGCGTGTTCCAAGGGTAGAGAACGCGGAAGAAAACCGGTTTGCCTCGATAGGCAGCGGCTTCCACGCGCTCGGTGACGCTGGCGGGGGCGGAAAGCTGCCGCGTCCAGGCGGCGCGCGCGTCGGAATAAAAAAGAGGAGTCCATTCGGGGGCAGCAGCGCTAAATGCAGCCTGGTCGAGACCTGCGGCGGCGAAGAGCGGCGACCAATCTGGAGCGGCGGGGGAGCCGTCCGGTGGATCGCGCTCCGGAGGAACGCGCTTGAAGGAGATCAAACGGCCTTGCGAATCCGTCACGACGGTGATCATGCCCGTCACGTCGGACGGCGGGTCGGACTGTGAGATCACTCCAAAGCCGCCGGAACTGAAGAAATTGAACGACGCGAGCTGGCGCGGGCTCTGGCGATACCAGAAAAGAATCGTCGGAGGACGATCCGAGGAAAGGCGCTGCCAGCGCGTTTTCGATTTGTCGTGATCCTGGATGTAATCGAGATAGGTGTCGTCGACGGTGAATCCGTAGGCGCTGTCTGCGGGCGTTGCCGAATAGCCGAGTTGTTGAACGATTTCCTGAGCGCGAGCCAGAAGAACTTCGGGCGGTTTGTTCAGCGGCGTCAGGTTCTGCACTTTGTAACGATCGGCCACAAACAAGCTGGCTACGAGGCTCAAGAGCACCGTTGCAATCAACGCCAAACCAAGATGCGGCTTGATGCCTTCGGCGGCGCCGGCGGCGGCGACCATTTCCGGGGATGGTGTTTCGCCCGCAGCCAGGGCGGCGGCGAGAGGATCGCCGCCGGGAAGAGCGGCGGCGACTTGCAGCGCAGATCCCGGGCGCTTTGCGGGATCGCTTTCCAGGCAGCGGAGGATGACGCGTTCGATGAGCGGATCGAGATCGCGGACGAGGGTCGAAGGGTTGGTGAGCGTACCTTGTTCGCGAAGCTTGATGAGTTCTGGCAGTGTTGCGGCTTCGAAAGCGCGTTTTCCGGTGAGAATTTCGTAAAGGATTAAGCCGAGCGAGTAGATATCGCTTCTGGCGGTGACCTCTTTGCCGGCGAGTTGCTCCGGGGCCATGTAGGCGGGCGTGCCGGCGCGGATGTCGGCGCCCTGAATGCTCGCGGCGATTCCAGCCAGACCGAAATCCGTGATGCGGATTTTGCCGGCACCGTCGAGCATGACGTTGGCGGGTTTGAGGTCGCGATGAATGACGCCGCGTTCGTGAGCGGCAGCGAGGCCGGCGCAAATCTGGCGGGCGATTTCAGTGGCCTTGTCGGGCGAGAGCCTGCCGATGCGGCGGACGACCGAAGCGAGATCCTCGCCGTCGACATATTCCATGGAAAGAAACGGGACGCCGTCGGCATCGCCGATATCAAAGACGCGGCACACGTTCGGATGGGAAACCTGGCGGGCGATGCGAACTTCGGAATGAAAACGTGCCAGAGCAGCGGCGTCTTGCGAGAGTGCCTCGGGAAGAAACTTGATGGCGACAAGCTGGCCGAGCTTCAGATCTTCCGCGCGGTAGACTTCGCCCATGCCCCCGCGGCCGGCCATGGCCACAACGCGATAGCGCTCGGCAATGATCTCGCCAGGAGTGAAACGTCCGCCGCCGATCGGGTCTGAGCTGGGCGGACGCGAGCCGGGGTGCGAGGGCGTGCGCGGAAGGCGCGCGGGAGTGGACGCGGAAGGGGTCTTGCGCGGTGCGGGAGTTGAAGGAGGGCCGATGGTCGCCTGGTCGGTGCTGAGTTCATCGGAGTCGATGGTGGCAGCCGCGCTTAGATCGAGGGCTCCGCCGCAGGAGGAGCAAAACCGCACGTTGGAAGAAACTTGTGCGCCGCAAGAAGAGCAGTACATGGGAAGGCGAGATTCTACCATTGCGGGAGGACTGACGGCGACTCTCGGCGAAGACCCCGAAGCAAGAATGCGAGCAAGAACTACGAGATGCGCTCGACCTGAACGGCGGTGCCATACGCCAGCACTTCGGTGACGCCCTGCATCACCTCCGTGGCGTCGTAGCGCATTCCGATGACGGCGTTTGCTCCGTGTTCCGCGGCGTGCTGCATAAGCAATTCGTAGGCGTCCTCGCGAGCTTTCTCGCAGAGGTTGGTAAGAATGGTGATGTTTCCGCCGACGATGGTTTGCAGCGCCGCGCCCAGGTTCCCGATGACGCTGCGCGACCGGACGATGATGCCACGGACGATTCCATAATTTCGAACGATGCGGTAGCCCGGGATTTCGAGTCCCGAGGTCACCATTGCGAAGTCCACACGATTAGACATCTTTTCCCTCCTGAAGATGGACGTTTACCGGTGCGATTCTACCTGCACACGCAGTCACGCGCGAGCGCAGACGGTCTGCTATTCTCAAAAGGCGTGGAAATCTTATTCTATATTCTGGCGATCCCGCAGATTCTGCTGGGTCTCTACCTGATCGGGCAGGGAGTTCAGTGGCTGGGGTATGCGCGGCGGCGGATCCACACGGATCCGGGTTTCTATTCCCCGAAAGTTGCGGTCCTTTGTCCGTGCAGAGGGATGGAGCCGGCGCTGGAGCGAAACCTGGTTTCGCTAACCGAGTTCGAATATCAAGGCTACGAGATTTTTTTCCTGATCGCGTCGGCCAGCGATCCGGCGTACAACGTCGTGAAGCGTGTGGCCGCAACGTCGCGCGCGAAAGCGCACGTGGTGCTAACGGAGAAACCGGATGGTTGCGGCGAGAAGGTGAACAATCTGCGCTTGGGGATTTTGCAGTTGCCCCCAGATTTCGAAGTGTTTGTTTTTGTCGACTCGGACGGCCGGCCGGGAAAAAACTGGCTGCACCGCATGGTTGCTCCGCTGGCCGACTCCCGAATCGGGGCCACGACTACCATGCGATGGTTGATTCCGAACCGGAACAATCTGGCGACTGCGCTGCTCGCGGCGTGGAATGCTCCCATCGTCACCATGCTCAGCGAAAAAGGAAAGAACTTTTGCTGGGGCGGAGGGACGGCGATCCTTCGGAGCATCTTTGACCAGTCCGGAGTCGCCGAAGCATGGCGGCACTCGGTTAGCGATGATTATTCGATGACGCGCGCCCTGGAGCAAGCGGGACGGTCGATCGTTTTTTTGCCGGAATGCATCGTGCCGTCATTTGTAGAGACGGACTTCACGGGCTTGATGGAATTTACAAACCGGCAAGTGCTGATCACCCGGATTTACGCGGAAAAAATGTGGAGAATTGCCGGCGGCACGCACATGCTTTACTGTCTGACGCTCGTCGTGGGAACGCTTCTGACTCTTAGCTACTTTCTGGCATCGCTGACGGCGTTTCCTTTTGCGGCCCTGACCTTTTTGGCGGTTTTGCTCTCGATGATTCGAGGTGCGCTGCGGGCAGCGGGCGTTTCAGAAGTCTTACCTGCGTACAAATCGCAAATCGCGGGGCAGGCGTGGATCTACGTGCTGTTGACCGTATTCGTTCCTTTTTTGTACGTGGCGAACTTCATCGTCTCCCTGGTCACACGCAAAATACGCTGGCGCGGCGTAACATACGAGCTAATCTCTCCGGAACAGACACGCGTGCTTACTTATTGAAGAAAGCGTGGCGTCCTCGCACGCCAAAAAGTTTTCCACAGGACGTTTTCCACAGGCTGAAACATGCTGGGGAGTTCCGAAACGGTCCTTGCGTTTGTGTCTAAACGTTCATCAGCGACAATCCGAGGCGTGTTTTTGCAGTAAGTCTTCACATGCAGTCGATTGGATGCGGAGATCCAAAGCCATGGAAAAATTTCGTGTCCCATGCAATTCCTACCCGCGAATGGCTGGAGACTGGCCTACGCGGTGCGCCTAAGTACCCCATTTCTGAATGAGTTGAATTTCCGGCGTATTGGGAAGAGAAAATGCTCGAATGGGACGGTTCGGTCTTACGACGCAGGCGAACTGGCAGGGAGCTCCTTCTCGCGGCTCGGTGCAGCCATTCTGAGGGTCCAGGCACCGGGCGGTTAGCCCTCTGTATTGGCTTCTTACCGGCCGCTTGCCTACGCAATGCAACTCGCCTCCTGACGGGGGTTCAATCTAAAGAAAAAGCTTCGGTGGCGTTACGAAGCTGCATACTGAGGGGTGCATGTGAAGCTTATCCGCAGAAGTGAACAGCATCATCCTTTGAACAGTACCCGCCCTGCAATGCCTCGCGATCATTATTATTTCTATGAAAAAAACACCGGGGTGACCCATTTTCACGTAGAGGCAGGCCCGGACGGTTGCTTTCCCGTGGACCAGGCCGCAGGTCTCTTGGCGATGCACTGCATGGTGAGAGGGCAATCGCCAAACGACTACCTGGTGATGGTGAAGGCGGAAAGCGACCTCCTGGAAGGCCTGACGGAAAAGGCGGAGAAGCTGCTGCAGGCAGGACATTCGGTGGGCAGTCCAGTGAAGCTCACGCGCCGCGAGGAAGAGGTGCTTGGCGGAGTGATGAAGAGCCTGGCCAACAAAGAGATTGCGGCGACGTTGAATCTTTCCGAGCGCACGGTGAAATTCCACGTGTCGTCGCTGCTCGCCAAGTTTCGCGTCCGTGGGCGCATGGAGCTGGTGCGCGAAGCCTCCCGCAACACGATGGGGGCGATGCCAATGCCAATGCCTGTCGCGACGAGGGAAGCGAGGACGTTTGCGCCGATGGCACAGAGTTTCAATAATGGCTCGCGCAGCGCCACGGTGGTTCCCTTGTCAAAACGATCGATGATGGCTTAATCGAAACTCAGAGACACAAAACTAGAGAGAAAACC
This sequence comes from uncultured Acidobacteriota bacterium, assembly GCA_963753745.1. Classification (GTDB taxonomy): domain Bacteria; phylum Acidobacteriota; class Terriglobia; order Acidiferrales; family UBA7541; genus Acidiferrum. Next base: position 52,446 of record CAVWDX010000015.1, on the reverse strand, counting down.
AGGGCCCGGTCCGAGCGAATTGGACCGGGCCTTGGTGTGTTCGTGGACGTGCCGCGCGATGATTACTTCTTTGCGGCAGCGTAGAGATGGGCGGCGGAGTCCCAATTGACGACGTTCCACCAAGCCTTGATGTAATCCCCGCGCACGTTCTGATACTTCAGATAGTAGGCATGCTCCCAAACGTCAAGACCCAGAACTGCCTTGCCGCTAAGCAGGAAGGGAGTGTCCTGGTTCGGCGTTGAGTCGATGGCCAGCTTGCCGTCCTTGACCAGGAGCCAAGCCCAGCCCGAACCGAAGCGGCCCAGGCCAGCGGCGGCAAATTTGGCTTGAAATTCCGCAAAGGAGCCGAAGGCCGACTTGATCGCCGCGCCGAGATCACCGGTGGGTTCGCCGCCACCGCCCTTCTTCATCTGCGTCCAAAAAAGTGTGTGGTTCCAGTGGCCGCCGCCGTTGTTGCGGACTGCCGAGCGAATGTTCTCGGGGATGGAGTCGAGACCTTTCAGAAGGTCTTCCAGGGATTTGGATTGGAGATCGGCGTGGCCGTCGAGGGCTTTGTTCAGGTTGGTGACGTAGGCGCCATGGTGCTTGTCGTGGTGAATTTCCATGGTCTTGGCATCAATGTAGGGTTCAAGTGCGTCGAATGAGTAAGGCAACGGGGGCACGGTAAATGCCACGGGTATTCCTCCATTTTTAGATTTGAATCAAAATGCAACGCGGTGCCGGAGCGCAAAGCCGCAGAAGCGCCGCTGCTCGCTCCAAGCAATCCCGCGCCGGCAATCCCGGTATGAACCGGAAATTTCCGGCGATGCATGGGGATCTCCTGCGGCGAGGAGGCTGGCCAACCAGCCGCAAGTATCATACTGCGCTTCACCGACGGGCCTCAATGCATGGCTCACGGCGACTAGGCAACGGACTCCTCCGGGAATGCAGAATCGAACGCCGAGAAGCGACCGCTATCATTGGATGCGCGAAAGCGCCCATTGGGCAGATTCCGCGATGGACGGCTCAGAAGAAGACGAGAGGCGCCTGAGTAGCGTGCAAATGTTTTCGTGCCGGCTCGAACCAGGCGCGGGCGCGGAGTTGCCGAGTGCGATGCAGGCATTTCGTACCAGGCCTCGCCACTTTGTGCGCTTTATGGGGCTTCCGCGAAAGACCGCACGGAATTGTTCCTCGCTCATTGCGGCGAGCCACTCGAGGCGCGGCAAGAAGAGCGACTCTTCGTCGTTCTCATCGTCGTTCCCTTGCTCGGCGATAGCCGCCAATTCTGGCGGCGCGCTTTGTGAGGCGTGCGGGAAAGTTCTTGGCTCGAATTCCTGAGCTTGGGCTACCGGAGCACGCCGATTCCAAGGGCAAACGTCTTGGCAAATATCGCAACCGAAAACGTGGCGATCCATAGGTTCGCGGAGTTCTTCGGGGATGCTGCCGCGGAGTTCGATGGTCAAGTAGGAGATGCAGAGGCGCGAGTCCATCACGTAAGGGGCGACGAGCGCTCTCGTCGGGCAGGCGTCGAGGCATTTTGTGCAAGAGCCGCAGAGGTCCGGAGGAGGCAGTTCGGCGGGACCGAGCGTGGGCGGAATATCGAGAGTGGTGAGAATCGCGCCGAGAAAAAACCAGGAGCCGAGCTTCGAGTTTAACAACAGGGTGTTTTTTCCAAGCCAACCAAGGCCCGCATGCTTCGCAAAGACGCGCTCATTCAGCGGCCCAGTGTCGGAGTAGATGCGGGCTTCGAATGGTTCCGTGAATCGCTTGGGAAGGCTGTTTGCGAGCTGTCGCAACCTCTGGCGGAGGACTTCGTGGTAGTCCTGTCCCCAGGCATAGCGAGAAATCCAGCCGCGCGGCTCAGTGTGCTGCAGGCGGGGAATCTCAATCGAGCGCGGCGCGGGAGAATTGTAATTCAAGGCGCAAACGATCACGCTGCGGAGCCCGGGCAGGATGCTTTGCGGATCGCTGCGGCGCGGGTCAGACAGATAGTTCATCTCGCCGGCGTAGCCATGCGCGAGCCATTCCTTGGTTAAGTTCAATTCCGGAAATTTTTCTGCGCGCACGACTCCACAGAGATCAAACCCGAGGGCGTTTGCCTGTTCGACGACCCACGCGGTTTCGGAGCGATTGTTCATGGATGCGGTGTGGGAACGGCCATGTAGGAATTGTGCCGCAGGAAGAGGCTCGACGCGAGCGTTGGATAACGAGGGAGACGCGGGGTTGCGGCGCGGTTGGAGCGAAGATTACTGGAAACTGCTCAAGGCGGTGCCCTCGTCGGTGTACACGTCGAAGACCGTGTAAAGCTTGGTGAGCTGGAGCAGATCGTGAACCTTTTTCGTCAGGTGCAACAACTTCAACTCGCCGCCGCGGCCCTTCGCGGTGGTGTATGCGCTGACGAGCTCGCCGATGCCGGAGCTATCGATGTAATCCACGTCCGCGAGATTGAGCACAATGCGGGTGCGCTTCTCGTCGAGCAGACCACGGACAGTCTTGCGCAGCAGGGCGCTCCCTTCGCCCAGGATAATTCGCCCGCTGAGGTCTACGACGGTGGCTTGACCGGCATCCCGATGTGTTGCGCGCAGAACCATAATTCCTCTTAAGCTCCCTGGTGGGGGGAGGCGTCTTGGCTACCCTGACCATTCGTTCCCGGGTTCTCCTGCAAAGGCAGTTTTTTTGACATGACGATTTCCGCACCGCCCGTACGACCGGCCACCACGTCAAATTCGTCCATAAATGCCCGCATCAGGAAAATTCCCCGGCCGGATGTGCTCAGAAGATTTTCCTCGGCCAGCGGATCCGGCACGCTGGCGAGCGTGAAACCGTTGCCTTCATCCAAGACGTGGATGATCATCTTATCCTGAGTGAGGTCCACGGCCAGATGAATCTTCTTCTCGGGCCGCTCCTGATTGCCGTAGTGAAATGCGTTGATAACACCCTCGCGCACGCTCATGCCGATCTTGTAGCAATCGTCCTCGCCGAAGCCGGCGGCCTCGGCAACGCGGAGACACATTTCCTCAGCGAGGTTAACGCTTTCCACTTGCGTCTCCAGCGTGACTTCGAGGTGTTTGGGGTCTTTGCCCATGCGCGGTTGGCTGCCAAGGGCAAAAAAACACCCAGGGGAGCGCACTTATCGGTAACACAGCGGCTAAAGCTAAGTCAATGGAGCAGTGGAGGAAAGGCCAGCGATGTTAGGTCCGGCTAGGAAATGTTGGGGAGCAAAGCGACAGACAGGAACGACTAGCCCACCTACGACCAGTAGGAGCGGTCCAAGGTGCGGTACTGAATGGCTTCGCTGAGGTGGCGCGGGTCAATATTTTCGCAGGCATCCAGATCCGCGATTGTTCTGGCGACTTTCAGGATGCGGTCGTGGGCGCGCGCAGAAAGGCCCAGGCGGGTGATGGCATTTTCGAGGAGCTTTTCGCCATCGCCGGAGATGGCGCAGTGTTTGCGAATCATCTTGGGCATCATCTGGGCGTTGGCGTAGGTTTTCTTTTCTGCATGGAAACGTTCAAGCTGCCTCTCACGCGCCGCGATGACCCGTTGCCGAACGGCTGCCGAGTCTTCGGAGGAGGATGGAGCGCGCAGCTCTTTGTATTTCACCGCAGGCACTTCGATGTGGATATCGATGCGGTCGAGCAGCGGCCCGGAGATTTTGGAAACATAGCGCTGGATCATCGGCGGGGTGCAGTGGCACTCCCGCGTGGGATCGCCGAAATAGCCGCAGGGGCAGGGATTCATGGCCGCGGCGAGCATGAATCGCGAAGGAAAGGTGACGGAGACAGCTGCGCGGGAAATGGTCACTGCGCCGTCTTCAAGCGGCTGGCGCATGACTTCCAAAACGTTGCGCTGAAATTCCGGAAGCTCGTCGAGAAAAAGAACGCCGTTGTGGCCGAGGGAAACTTCGCCGGGGCGCGGGACGGCGCCGCCGCCGATCAACCCGGCGTCGCTGATGGTGTGGTGCGGCGAGCGATAAGGGCGCGTGCCGACGAGGCCACGGCTGTCCTCGAGAACGCCCGCGACGCTGTGGATGCGCGTGGTTTCGATGGCTTCATCAAGCGACATCGGCGGAAGAATCGTGGGGATGCGTTTGGCGAGCATGGTTTTGCCCGCGCCGGGAGGCCCGATAAATAAAATGTTGTGGCCGCCGGCGCAAGCAACCTCGAGCGCGCGCTTGGCGGCTTGCTGGCCGTGCACATCGCGCAAGTCGACGGAATACTGCGCGGCTTCGGAAAGCATTTGTTTGGCATCGACAGTGACTGGCTGGAAGGACTCCGGCGAGTTCACGAGATCGACGGCTTGCGGCAGCGTCTTAAGAGCAAACACGCTGACGCCATCGACCACAGCGGCTTCGCGAGCGTTGGCTTCGGGCACGGCAAGAGATTTCAGCCCAAATTCGCGGGCGGCCAGAGCTGCAGACAGTGCGCCACGTACAGACCGGATGCTGCCATCGAGTGACAACTCTCCAAGGAACATGCACTGGTTGAGTTGCTTGCCGAAAAAATGGCCCATGCAGCCGACCAAGCCCAGGGCCATCGGGAGATCGAACGCCGAGCCTTCTTTGCGAACATCGGCTGGCGCGAGATTGATGGTGACACCCTGGCCATGGGGAAACTCGAAGCCGCAGTTGCGGAGAGCGGACTTGATGCGTTCACGGCTTTCCTTGACGGCGTTGTCCGGCAGACCCACGACGTTGAAGTCCTGCATGCGGGCGGAGCCTACATCAACCTCGACCTCGACGAGGTAAGCATCGATGCCGTAGACGGAAGCGCTTTGCGTTTTGAAGAGCATGGCAGAGGGAAGCTAAAATACGCCGGGGGCAGCATAAATCAATCAGGCAATATAGACCAGAGATAATCAGGGATGGGAGGGAGCAGATTGGCTCGCGAGCTTTTTACGGGCGAAGCGCGCAGCGGGATACGGCGATTTGCGGCGGGCGTGAGACGTCGCAGGTTATCCACAGGCGCTCGATTGACGCACCTCTTTGGTGCGAACTAGAATCCGGCCACTTTGTACGCCTATGAATCAGCCGGGTTGTCCGCCGCGGCCAATTTTGGCCCGAGCACAAAGCTGCGCTGGCGCGATATTTATCGCGAAGCCGAACTCTACAAAGCGGCCGTGCGCATTTACACCAAGCCTTTGTTTTCCTGGCGAAAAGCTCTTTTCGCTTCGACGGATAAGAAAGATCTTTATGATTTTGCTCGCGCCGGGTTGCACAATCTCGCGGACATTCACAGCGCGCTGACAAGCGAATCGTTTTCGTTCAGGCCGGCGGCCGCTTTGCACCGCAATTTCCGGGGGAAGCGACGCACGCTTTATATCTATCCCTGGGAAGAGCGATTGGTGGACTTGCTGCTCTACCGCCTCTTGAGCGCGCGGCTGCACGATTGGTTTTCGCCTAATTGCTACGCCTATCGATTGCGGGGATTCGGATTGGACCGCTGCCAGCGAAGAATTGCCAAGCTGCTCGCGACCACGGAAACGCCACTATTCGCGGTGAAGCGGGATATTGCAAATTACTTTCCGACTGTCAATCACGGGCTGCTGCTGGCGCAATTGGCGGACCTCATCGAGCCGGAAGATTATTTGTTCCGCGTGCTCGAAGAGCGGGTGCGCTTCCCCTACGAAGAGGAGGGACGGACAGTTCGAGCCGAGCAAGGCATCGCTTTCGGGACGCCGGTGGCGTGCTTCCTCGCCAATGTGTATCTGACGCCGCTCGATCGCCGGCTCGATGCGGTGCCGGGGCTGCGCTATTTCCGCTACGCGGATGACTTGTTAATGCTTTCGAGCCATCGTGAAGCGATCGAAGCAGGACTTACTCATTTTCATGAAACGCTGAGCGATTTGAAGCTTCAGAGCAAAGCCAGCCACGAAGAAAATGTGCTTCTTTCCCGCAAGGGAGCCTCGGCGGATCATTTCGCAGCTACTTCGCGCATCCGGCATCTGGGGCTGGAATTTTGCGCGAGTGGAGCGGTGCGGCTCTCGCGAGATAAGTGCCGCAAGATTTGCAATGTTTTCCGATTCGCGTTGCGGCGGAAGAAAGCCAAACTCGCGCGCATTCACGATCCGCGAAAGCGCGTGGAGTTTGCCATCGGAGTTGTAAGACAGGCGCTGGAACAAAGCGTGCGGAACGTCGCCATCGTCGATTACTATCTGAAGCACGTCAGCGACGAAGAACAGCTCCGGCTGCTCGACCGATGGCTTGCGGAAGAGGTTCTCTCGATTGCCTTCGGCGGCGGGCACCGCAAATCGCATTTTCAGCGGATGCCGTTCCGAAGCCTGCGCGCGATGGGATTGCCTTCGCTGGTTCACCGGCGCCGCCAAATCCGGCACGGCCAGATTGCGGCACCATTTTTTGTCTGGAAGAGCTACCAGACGCAGAAAAGTTCCAGGGAGACGGCTGCCAGGCTGCGCCCGCGTACTGCGGGAACGGCAGCTTTCTCTCCAAGCCCTGAAGCAGTGGCGAACCAAGCCTCGCAAGAGGAACTCGTGGGAGAGAGGCGTCACCTGTCGAGGGGCCTTATTGAAGTAGGTAAATCTGAAGATTTACCTACGTTTCCTTAGCCGTGTCCCTGGAAACTGATTTGGAGGAGGCCAGGCATGGGCCAATTCGACGACGGGGTGAAATGTCCGGAATGCGGGACATGGGGCGCGAAGAAGTCTTTTTGGAAAGTCAAATGCGTGAATCCGGCTTGCGCGAAATACGACTCTGAATATGCAGAAGGTTTCCGTCAAAGCCGGATTGCGGGAAAGCCTGCCAGCGAGGTGTTTCCGGATTTGAAGGGCAAAGCCGACCCGAACGATTATTCACTGCGAATCCGTTATCGGAATTTTCGAGGGAACGAAATTATCTATTCAGCGGACCCCCGAACCGTCTATCAGCAGAACGAATATGTGGTGGCGCGGCTTGCTCCGACAGGGAAGCGAGTGTCGTTCAAGCTTGCCAGAATCCAAAATCGAAGCGATGTGGAATCGATTCTGAGCGGAAACCCGCAGCCAACCGGAAATGAACGGCGCATCCTTCACTACCATCTGCGCCATGGCACGTCGTCGGCGGCATTTGAAGAGCTCCGGCAGAAATATCCGAACTATCAGGATTAACAGGTGCCGGCGGGCGACAGAAGCGTGCAAATCCATGCGTGCGAAGAGCCAAAATTCGATCAGGCTTTTTCGGGAGAGCCGACGCCGTACTGGGACAAGACATCTTTCAGGGTTACCACGCCCTCGAGTTTGTGGATGTCGCCGCGGCTGACGACAGGAATCGCATTGATCTGGCATGCGCCCATGCGTTCCAGCGCCAGGCTGAGAGAGTGATCCACATGGAGATGCGGAAACTCCGTACCTTCTACGAGATCTTTCAAGAGCGTTGGAGCGTGGCCGGCCGACACGGCGCTCTGAATCTTGCCAAAGGTCAGAACGCCAATCAAGCCGCGACCATCGCTGACGGGCCAGGCTGTGGATTCACTGGCACGCATCTTCTCGAGCGCTTCTTGGGCGGTCATATCTGCCGACAAGATTTCCGTGGCCGGCCGCATCGCCAGGAACACCTGCCGGTGACCTTCTTGCTGGCGAGTTTCGGCGGTGGGCAAGTGAATGCCATCCTGGCGCGCCAGCGCTTCGTAGATAGGTAGCTTTTGGAGGCGCGACGCGATGAAAAAACTGACCAGGTTCGAGATCATCAAAGGAACGATGACGGCATAGTCCCGAGTGATTTCAAAAATCATGACGACGGAGGTCATTGGTGCGCGCACAATTCCAGCAAAAGCCGTGCCCATGCCCACGAGAGCGTAAGCGCCCGGCGTGCCAACATATTCCGGAAAGAAGTTGTGGGCCACGGTGCCGATGGCTCCGCCGAGCATGGCCCCAAGGAAAAGGCTCGGACCGAAAATGCCGCCGGCATTTCCGGAGGCGTAGCTGACGGTAACAGAGAGAAGCTTCAGAACCAGTAGCAAGACCATGAGCTTTAGAGCCATGCCGCCATTGAGGACGGCACCCACGTGGTCGTAACCCACGCCGAGCACTTGCGGAACAAACCAGCCCATCAATCCAACCACGACGCCGCCAACCACGGGCTGGAAGGGAACTGTCTTTCGCGGAAAAGTTAGAAAGCGCTCACGCATGCCGAGCAAGAGCTTTGAAAATGCCACCGACACGAGGCCACCAGCCACACCGAGCACAGCGTAAATTACGAATTCCCAGGGATTCACAAGCTGGTATTGCGGCACCGTGAAGAGCGGATTATTGCCCAGTAGCAGCCGCAGCATGCCCCAGGAAGTGGCAGATGCCAACACGACTGAACCCAGCACAGGCGCGTTGAGATTTCCCACGACTTCTTCGAGGGCAAACAGCACGGCCGCCAAAGGGGTATTGAAAGCGGCGGCGATGGCCGCAGCCGCTGCAACGGGAATGAGCGCCTTCACTTTTTCTGGACGCAAACCGATGTGGCGACCCAGCACGGAAGCGATCCCGCCGCCGACTTGTACTGTCGGCCCCTCGCGGCCGAGGGGAATACCGCTGGCCAGAGTAGCGGAGGTACAGAAAAATTTGCCGAACATGGTGGCGGCGGTGATGTGGCCTTCACGCGCATAAAGAGCGGCTTTCGTTTGCGGGACGCCACTACCGCGCGCATCCGGGAAATAGCGGTATAGCAGATACCCCATAACCAGCGAGCCGAGAATTGGAACAAGCACGCGGTGCCAGGCAGCTCCACCTGGGGGGTAAAGTCGCGAGCCAGCACGCTCCGTCAGCAAGATGAAGGCAACTGCCATCAGGCCCGTCAAAGCGCCGATCAGCAGGGTCAGGACGAGGAAGACTTGTTCTTCACGCTCGTGCAGCAAGGCGCTCCAGTGCCGTGCAGGGGATTTCCACCAGCTAGTGTGATTTTGTTCCGAGGCTTGCGTCATATTCTTGGCAGTTCTCTGGGCGCCGACCATACTCATTATCGCGCAGCTTGGGCTCGGGCAAATTCTCCGTTCATGTCCTGTGGGCCGACAGCGTTGAATCGGCGGGCAGTCCGTCGCGGCGTAGTCTTCCGGATCTTGTCAGGCACGCCTGTCTCGCACTTCCCTCTTGACTGTTTTCTTCGAACTGCTGCCGTTGCGATTCCCACGCTTGAGCAGCGCTTCGATGGCGCCGACCAGCATCTTTCCGGTCGTGCGCAGCTCACCGATGCGTTTTCGTGCGACCTGTTCGAGGAAGCGCTCGCCGCGCGGCAGTAAGCTCACGAACACCTGGCGTCGGTCGGCCCGGCTGCGGGTTCTGCGCACGTATCCGTGGGTCTCCAAGCGGTCGATCAGTTCCACGGCGCTATGGTGTTTTAGCGCGAGCCTCTCGGCGAGCGTTTGAATCGTCGCGTCGCAGCCTTCAGGCAGCCCGCGGATGGCGAGCAGCATCAGGTATTGCTGGGGCTCGAGCCCGGCAGCTCGCGCGTTAGTGTCCCCTTCCCGCAGAAAATGGCGGATGAGGTAACGCAATTCAGCCAGGGCCCGGTATTCGGCCGGGGTGATGCCTCGTTCCATGGGCTAAGTATATCGTAATGCGATATACCTTGCCAGGCAGCGCGGTCTTTGTGTCTCTTGATAGTCACCACCAACGGCGGGAAAGGGTCTATAGCGCCTTGCGGAAGGCTTTTTGCGTCTTATAGTGCTCGTAGCCTTGCCGTTCGTAGAATTTGTGGGCGCGTTCGCGAATCACATTGGAGCGCACGGACATGCCCGGGCAGCCATGTTTGCGCGCCCAGTGTTCGGCGGCTTCGAGCAGCTTCGCGCCCGCTCCAAGGCTGCGTTGACCCTCGGCGACGATGAGCCCATTCAGCTCCGCTCGCGTTCCGACCTCCAAGAGGTGCGTAACACTGACCTGCGCCCAGCCGATGACTCCGGCCTCCTGGGATTCCGCCACAAACAAGGCGCTGAGCGATGCCGCATTTAACTTACGCATTCGTTTTGAGATTTCCGCGGCCGACGAGGGATATCCAAGCTGGCCGCTGAGTTCCGCCAAGCGCGCGGCGTCAGCGGCTCTTGCTCGGCGAATCGTGGCGGAGTTATGTTCAACTTTCTTGGCCATCGCTCAACCTGCTTTCCTTCGCTCGCGCACCTGGACCGCCGCGTCCTTCAGTTCGCGGATAGTCAGGTCCTTCTTCCCAGCGGAGGCAGCCTAGGGCCGGCGCCGTCCGCTAGAACGTTTTGTCGGAATCGAGGAGAATCGTGACGGGCCCTTCATTCACCAGCTCCACAGACATCATGGTCTGAAAAATTCCTGTTGCGACGGTAATGCCGAGCCCATGCAACGCGCTCGCGAATTCTTCGTAAAGCGCCTTGGCTTTTTCCGGAGGAGCAGCGGAGATAAAACTGGGCCGGCGCTGGCCGCGCGCGTCGCCGTAGAGCGTAAATTGCGAAACGACTAAAGCGCTGCCCTTCACGTCCAGGAGCGAGCGATTCATTTTTCCCTGGTCGTCCTCGAAAATCCGCAGGTTCGCAACTTTTTCCGCCATGGATGTGGCCACGGCGGAGGTGTCTTCGCGGCCGACGCCGAGCAAAATCATCAAACCGGCGGCGATTTCTCCGGTTACGCGTCCCTCGACCGTGACTCGTGCGCGGCTTACCCTCTGAACTACAGCTCGCATTCACTTTCCTTATTTGGCGGTTGGCTTGGGCGGCTTTCGCGGCAGTGCGAGCACGCGGAAGCGCTCGCGGCGAGGGCTGGCATTTAGGACAAAAATAGCTGCTCCGCCCTGCGACCATCGCGCGCCGGATTATCGCGCCGCAACGGAAGCAACGTTTGCCCTCACGCCCATAAGCCCGATGGTGAAGCTGATATTCGCCCGGCTCGCCATCAGCGTCAAGAAAATCAGAAATCGAGGACCCGCGCATGGCGATGGCTTTTTTCAAGATTTCACGCAGAACACGATAGAGAGTCGCGGCTTGTTCCCTGGTTAACATGGCGCCAAGCCGTGCGGGATGAATCTTCGCGCGCCAGAGACTTTCGTCCGCATAAATATTCCCCACGCCGCGCAAGAACCCCTGATCGAGCAGCAGCGCTTTGATCCGCGCGCGGCGGGATCGCGTTTGCTTGATGAATTCCTCAACGTCAATTTCGAGCGGATCGGCGCCAAATGCGTGCAACTCTTCCACAAGGGACGCGGCCTGCAAGTAAGCGAGACGCCCGAATCGCCGCGCATCCGTGTAGCGCAGCTCACGATCGTCATCGAGCAAGAAACAGGCGTGGGTATGCTTTTCGCAAGGCTGGGCCGCGGGATTCGGCGCGATCTGCCCGGTCATTCCGAGATGCACGAGCAGCGCGGCGGGGGCAGCATCACCGTTGGCAATCGAGGACGCGGTGTTGTTCACCGGCGAAAGCCGCAACAGCATGAACTTTCCGTAACGATCGACAGCTTCGATTTGCCTGCCAGGAAGGTGCTGCTCGAGCGCTACCGGGTCATCGATGAAATCCGTTTTCCCAAGCCTCACGGACACGATTCGCCGCCCAATAATCGTACGGCGGAGGCCGCGCGCCACTGTCTCGACTTCAGGAAGTTCCGGCATGAGGGGATCACAAGCAAAATAGCATATCCCCTCGCGGGATAGCAGACTCGCGACACGAATCAGATGAACGCTGCGATCCCCGGCAGTTTGTACAAATCATTTCTGATGATAGTTCGGATACGGCGGATGTTCCGGAATCACGACCGGATGCGCCTTCAACGCTTCGAGCGTCACCTGGACGGCGCGCTCAAGCTGTGGATCGTGGCCGCCCGCAACGGACGCCGGATCGTTCTCAACTTCGATATCCGGCGCAATCCCGTGATTTTCCACTTCCCATTCACCGTGCAGGCCGAAGATGGCCACGCGCGGAGCGGTAACGAAGCCTCCATCCATCAACGGCGGATAATTATATATGCCGACCAGCCCGCCCCAGGTTCGCGTCCCGACGAGTGGCCCGACTTTGTCCTGCTTGAACATCCACGGAAGGGCATCGCCGCCCGAGCCGGACATTTCGTTGATAATCATCGTTTTAGGACCGTAGATCTGCGCCAATGGGGAGCAAAATTCGCCGCCTTCGCGAGTGATGTCGCAGTTGCGTAGCGGCCGTTTGAGCATGTCGATGATGTAATCGGCGATTTCGCCACCGTGGTTGTAACGCTCATCGATGACGGCAGCCTGCTTGCCAACCTGCGCAAAGTAAAACCGGTTGAAATTCCTGAAGCCGCCGGTGGCGGTATCGGGCACGTGCACGTAAGCGACCTTGCCGCCGCTCAGCTCATCAACCTTGCGGCGGTTGTCCTCTTCCCAAGCGAGGTTGCGCAGCTCAAACTCGCTGGGGAGCGGGACGACGGTCACTTCGCGAGCATTCGTGCCGTCGGCGTTCGGCCCGACTTTGATTTTGATTTGCGTGCCCGCCGTGTTTTCAAAATAGCTATAGAGGTCCGTTGGAGGGCGCACTTCGCGGCCGTTCACTTCGAGGAGATAGTCTCCCACTTTGACGTCGACACCCGGTTGGGTCAATGGAGCACGTAATTCTGGGTTCCAGTTTTCTCCGTTGAAAATGCGCGCAAAACGGTAACGCCCGTTTTCCACCTTGTAGTCCGCGCCGAGGAGTCCGCCCTTGACCTTCGGGGGCTGCGGCACGTCGCCTCCGCGAATGAACATGTGGCCGATGGTGAGCTCGCCCAGCATTTCATCGAAGAGGTGATTCACGTCGGCGCGGCCGCCGGCGCCCTTCAAGTACGGCGCATATTTCCTTTCGGCCGCAGCGAGATTCAATCCGTGATGGTTCGGGTCGTAGAAGAAGTCGCGCTCGATGCGCCAAACTTCGTGGTACATCTGGTTCCACTCCGCGCGCGGGTCGGTGTAGACCTCCAAGCCGTCGAGCTTCAGTGCGCCCTCGCCCGGTTTGGGCGCAGCCGCCGTCGCGGCGATAAACCACGGAGCGCTGCGTCCGGGACCTTGACGGTAGAGAGCCTTTTCGCCGTTCGCCGAAACCACAAACGCGCTCACGCCACCTACGAACGGCTCGGTTTTCCGCGTGGTTAGGTCAAACTTTGAAATGGAAATCAAGGTTGGTTCTTCAAGACGCGGCACATCCGGGACTTCGCTCAAGAACAAAACGCCAGTCTTGCCCACATCAAGGCCCACATAGTTCGCAGCTTTAATGGGCATGGCCACAATTCTCTGGCCGATTCCGTCCAGATCGATCGTGACTTTCACTTCCTCTTTCTTTTCGCCTTCTTTCTCTTTGGCCGAGCTCTTGTCGGCTTCCTTAGATTTGTCTTTGTCAGCGTCCTTGTTTTTCTCGTCGCTCGCGGCTTTCTCTTCATCGCTCTGTGGTTCGACGGGGGACGGATCGCCCTTCTTCAGGACAACTGCATAAATGCTTCTCAGCACCGGATGCTGAAAGCTGGAAAGATCGAGCCAGCCAATGGAGAGCCCCATGTCCGTGCTATCCGCGAAATAAAGCGATTTCCCGTTCTTGTCGAATACGGGAAAACGGGCGTCGCTGGTCCCATCCGTGATCTGCGATTCCTTGCCGGTTTCCAGCGAATAGACGAATACGGTGCGCATATGGTTTTCGAGAAACTTGGCATAGGTCAGCCACTTGCTATCCGGCGACCATGATTCGGTGAGCGCGGAGGTCGGATCTTCGTAGCGATCCGAAGTGACTTTCACCGGCGCGCCCTTCTCCACGTCCACGTACCAGAGATTCAAGCGCTTATCGGTATACGCGATCTTCTTGCTATCTGGAGACCATATGGGGGTATAGAAAAATGACGGAGGGTTTCCCAAATTGATTTTTTTCACGGCTCCCAATCCGCTTTGATCGACGATATGCAGCGCATATTCGCCGGATTCATCGGAGAAAAACGCAATGGATTTGCCGTCGGGTGACCACGCGGGATCGCGTTCCGCAACGGCCGTCGTTCGCGTGAGATTTCGGATGTCGCCCTTTTCCGCAGGAACGGTCAGAACTTCGCCGCGGGCTTCGAATACGGCGCGAACGCCAGTCGGCGATATGGCGGCGTTCTGAATCTTGTCCGCGGCCTTTTCAAAGTGGGGCCGTGTCGCCGGCAAATCGCCGGCGATGCGAATGTCGACCTTGGATGCTTTGTCGGTCTTCAGATCGAGAGTGTAAATCCCGCCAAACTGTTCGTAGACCAGCGCATCCGGGCCGGCGGAGAGCGATTTCAGATCCAGGCCGTTGTTTTGCAGCACTTGCCTGACCTTCTTTGTTTTTGTGTCGTAGGCAAAGATTGTGACGGGACCTTTGCGGTCGGAAAGAAAGTAGACTGTGTCGCCGACCCACGCGGGATCGTCGTCGTTCGAATTCTCACGAGGGACTTTCTCAAGCTGCAAATCGCTCAAACGCAGCAGATAGACGGGCGTGGTCTGTCCGCCGTGATACCGCTTCCACGCAACCTGCCATTTGAGATTCGGGACATACGCGATGCGCTGCGCATCGGGAGAATAGGAAGCGGCTTCGCCGCGCCACATGGGGAGAACTTCCGGAACGCCTCCTTCAACCGGCACGGCGTACAAGCGGTCAAAATCCGCGTAGGCTTCGCGAGGCGATCGAATGAGGATCTTCGTGCCGTCGGGAGTCCAGCCGTCAACAACGTCCGGATCGGGATGCCAAGTCAGGCGCTTCGGCTCGCCACCGTCGGCGGGCATGACGTAGGCATCGATATTGCCATCGTACTGTCCCGTGAAAGCGATCCAATTGCCGTCCGGAGAAAATTTTGGTCCGCTCTCGTGTCCGCCGGTCGTAAGCTGGCGCGCCTCGCCACCTTGGCGTGGCACGCTCCACAGATAGCCGCCATACGCGAAGACGATCTGCGTCTTGTTCATGGTGGGCGACTGGACAAGCAACGGAGCCTCTTCCGCCGCGGCTGCCCAGCTCGCCGTGCACAAAAACGCGAATATCAAAGTCCCTATCAGTGCCGAGAATCGAAAACGCATCACTACCTCCTGAAGAACTCCAAATAAAACTTTTGAGCCGCGCAAATCGCGCCGCACCAGGCTATTTCTGAGCGCCAGCCGGCGGCGGCCAGAAGCCGGGATCGCTGATGGTCCGCGCGTCGATCCTGTCGGCATACTTTTTAACCGCAGGCCCGATCGCGGAAGCCTTCCCAATCAGCACAAAAACGAGATTATCCATAGGAAAGTGTTTTTCGATAACCTGCTTCGCGATTGCGGGTGTTACCGCGTCGACGCGGGCTTCGAGCTGGTTCACTTCGTCGTCGCCCAGGCCGTAAAACTCGTTGGAGACAATCCGGCGCACGAGCTGGCCCGAAGTTTCGATGGTCGGCGGATATTGCCCCTTAATGTAGCTCTTCGCTGATTTGAGCTGTTCCTCGGTCACTCCGTCTTTGTGGAGCTTTTGCAAAACCTGCAGCGCCAGATCGATCGCCGGCGTCGTGGTTTCGTTTTTCGTGAAGCTGTAGATTTCGAAGGGGCCAGGAGCTTTGTGCGAATCGAAAAACGATCCAGCCCCGTAAGTGTAGCCGGATTCGACGCGCAGCGCCTCATTCAACTCGGAGGTGAACCTACCGCCAAAAATCGTGTTGACCACGCGAATCGCGACGCGATCGGGATCGTTGACGGCAGTGCCGATGTTTCCGATGGCGAAATACGTTTGCGTCGCGTCGGGCTTGTCGATCAGCAGGAGCCTTTTGCCCTTTTCCGGCGGGCTGGCAGGAATCGGCGAGTTTGCGACCGCGTGCGCCGGCCACGAACCCAGGGTCTCTGCAAGCTGTTTGCGCATTTCCACGGCATCGAATTCGCCGGCGATTCCGAGAATGGTATTGCCGGGCGAGAAGTTCGCATCGTAAAACTTCACGATGGAGTCCCGCTGGATGCGCTTGAGCGAAAGCTCGTCGCCCTGCGGCGGGCGACCATACGCATGCGCGCCGTAGAGATAGCCTTGGTAGTACAAGCCCAGCACGGACTGCGGATCGTCCTTCGAAGCTTTCACGCCGTCAATGCCTTGCGCCAGAACCTTGTCGGCCTCGCTCTGGGGAAACGTCGGATGCAGAACGGCATCGGAAAAGAGTTCCAACCCCCGCGCGAGATCCTTGGTCATAAACTCGGCGCTGATGTACGTAAAGTCAGCGGCGGCGTCGGCGTCAAAGGAACCACCGATATAATCGAAATCGGCGGCGAATTGCTGGGCTGTGCGCTTCTTCGTCCCCTTGCGGAGCAAAGACGCGGTGACCGATGCCAGGCCTTCTTCTCCTGCGGGATCAGCGGCGGCTCCCGTTTTTACCAGCGCGAAAACATCGATTAACGGCACGCCGCGTTTCTCCATCAGCAGCACGGTCAAACCGTTCTTGAGCACCACTTTTTCGTGCGTCGGAAGATGCAGAGACTGCGCCGGAGCGGCTGGACAAACCAACAGCATAAATCCCGCAAGTGCCAGGAGAGGCAGCGTCTTTCTTTCGCCGCTCATTGTTTGGCCTTCCCTTCACTCTCAGGAAGCAGCGTCGCGACGGTGCGATTATTCGCGCCAAAGTATTTTTTCGCGACGCGCTGCACGTCCTCTTTGGTCACCGCGGAGTAGTTTTTGGCCGCGTCAAAGAGCTTGTTGTAGTCGCCCATGAACACTTCATAGGTTCCGATGGTGTTCGCGCGCCCGCTGATGGTTCGCATCTCCTTGTAGAATTCAACCAGCCGAGTGTTCTTAGCTTTCTCGAGTTCCTGATCGCTGATCTGCGCATCCTTTACTTTCTCGAGTTCCTCGTAGATCGCCTTCTCGCAGGTTTGGGGATCAATTCCCTGGCGAGGCTGAGCGGAGATCACCGCCAATGTGGGATCGAACGCAGGCTGAATGTAAGAGGAAACGTCGAGCGCAAGCTGATCCTTGTCCACCAGACGCTGGTACATGCGCGAGCTTTCTCCCTGGAAAAGCACGCTACGAAGAATGTTCAACGCATAGAAGTCCGGGTTATTCGTTTGCGGGATGTGATAACCGATCATGAGCAGCGGTAGTTCCGCGGGCTTGTGAACGACCAGCCGGCGCTCACCGAGCTGTTCCGGTTCGACGGTGGTTACCGGCGGAGGCGGCGCGTGGGAGGTGATTGGCTCGATAAACTTTTCGCAGAGCTGGAAAATTTCCTCGGGGGAAACATCGCCGACAACGACCATCGTCGCGTTGCTGGGCGAATAGCCCATTTCGAAATGGTGTTTCAGGTCGGCCATGGTCCAATGCTCGATGTCGCTCATCCAGCCGACGACCGGCCATTGATAGGGATGCGCGATGAAGGCGGTGGCCCAGAGCTGTTCGTCAAGCAAGCCAAAATTATCGTTGTCGACGCTCAACCGCCGTTCCGAAGCGACGACCTCGCGCTCGGAAGCAATTTTCTTGGGATCAAATGTCAAATCGCGAATGCGGTCGGACTCGATGTCGTAGATGAGGGAGAGCGCCGAGCGTGGAAACCAGTCCTGGTAGACGGTCACGTTGCGCGTGGTGTAGGCGTTGTTCGAGGCGCCGTTCGCTTCCATGGCTTTGTCGAGTTCGCCAGGGCCGTATTTTTTTGCACCGTTGAACATCATGTGCTCGAAAAAGTGAGAGAGCCCCGTCGTGCCAGGGCGCTCGTTCCTGGAACCGATGCGATAGAAAATGTAAAGCGCGACGTTCGGAATGCTGTGATCCGGCTGGACGAGCACTTTCATGCCGTTTTTCAGCGTGAGCGTAGCGACCGGAAATTCCTGCGACTGCGCTCGCGCCGGAGCAACAGTGATGCCCAAAGCGCATATCACCAGCAAAGCAGCGCCGCGATGCCAGATTGCTTTCATTAAGCCACCCTCAGACTAACCCTAACTTCGTAAGACGTATGCACTCTCGAAAATGTTTACGTTTTTCTGCTCTTCTTCACGGAAGCAACGCGAACACGCGCACCGGCCCGCCCGAGCCGCCTTCCAGCTTGATGGGCGCCACAACAAGGAACGCACCTTTTTCCGGCAATTCGCTTAAATCGGACAGATTCTCCAGGTGATAGAGCCCCGCACCCAGCGCCAAATGATGCACGGCAAAATCTTCCGACGCGCCGTAATCCACGCTCATGGTGTCCGACCCGATGCCGCTGATCTTGCGCTCGATCAAATGTTCGACGGCCTCCACGGAAAATCCTGGAAAATGCATGCGCCCCGCTGCATCTTCATTGCGGTAGGTCGCGGCATCCGGCCAACGCGACGACCAGCCGGTTCGGAGCAGCACGATGGCACCCTCCGGGATTTGGCCTTGGCGCTTTTCCCAATCATCAATGCGCGTTCTCGGAAGTCGGTAATCCGCATTGGCGACGGCGTCCGCTCGAACATCCAGAACCACGGCCATCCCGAAAAGATGTCGTACGGGGATCTGGTCGACAGCAGTTTTCCCCGGAGGAAAATGAACCGGCGCGTCCAGATGCGTCCCGTAGTGCTCGAGCATCCAGAAGCTGCGCGTGAAGTACCCGTCGCGCTCGACGCTGGCATTCACGCGGGCCTCGAACCAGCGCTCATCGCCGGGCCAAGGCACGAGTCTGTCGTTAATGGCGTAGGCGAGGTCCAGGACGCGCGTCTTGCCGGAGACGATCCCCTCGAACATGGCCTTAGGGGAGCGGAATGCCCGGCGAGGCCACAATTCCAGCCATGCGCAGGATTTCCTGGTACTCGGCCTCGGTAATCTGGGAAACCAACACGCGCACATTTTTCAGCAGCTTCATTTTTTTCAGTGCGGGGTTGGCGCGAAGCTCCGCCAGAGAGACTTGCCTCGGTAAGCGGTCAAAGGCTCGCAGGTCTGCGACCAGATTTTTTTCCTTGTGGTCATGAGGATCGGGATAAGGGTCGCGCGTGATCTCCGCGATGGAATACAGCATCTTTTCCGGCGCGGAGTGATAGCACAGAACACGATCGCCTTTGCGTACCTGTTTGAGCGCGCGAACGGCGTCGGGTTTGGACTCCGCGCCATGCCACATTTCCTTGCCCTTCACGAAGAGCGTATCCCAGTGGTAGTGGTGGGGGTCGGCGCTGAATATCCAGTAGTGTCGTTGCGAAGTCGGAGTTGCCATCGAGGCGTCGAGTCCGCAGCAATATACACGGGAAGACCAAAAAGCGAAACAAAATATGGAGTTTAGCCGGCTAATTGCAGACGGCGATGGGAGGGTCAAACAGCTGCTTAAAATTGGTAAATTCCGGCTATCTCTTTTATTTATATAGAGTTAAAGGAATTTCTAGTCGATATTTACAAAAATCTCGTCGCCTCGCACTTCCGTGGGATAGCAAGAAACCCCCATGCTGGGGTTCTGGATGACTTTGCCCGAAGTGACATCGTACTGCCAGCCGTGCCATGGGCAAGTTACCACCTTCCCTTCGAGCTCGCCTTCGCCCAGCGGCCCTCCCCGGTGCACGCATACATCGTTGATGGCGTAGAAGTTGCCAGCCACATTGGCAAGTGCCACGGGCTTTCCCTCGACCTGAAACTGATGGATCGTACCCGATGGCACTTCGGCAACCTTAGCGGCGCGAGCGAATGGCATACTTGCTCCTTAACGAAAGAAAATGAATAGAAAGCTTCTCCAAATACGGCGCGCAGTATAGTCCGGGCTCAGAATGGCGTCAAAACCGATGCATTTGGGGATGGCCGTGCAAAGCAGGGTCATTGAGCGCGTTTCGCCATCATTTTCCAATACGTGGCAGGACGTAACCGCTGCACGATGTCGATCTGCCGCGCATCGCGCCCGATGAGGATTCGTGGCTCGCGGCGCTCGACGCCCTTCAGGATGCGGGCTGCGGCGGCTTCCGGCGAAGTAGGAGTCAGTTCTTCAAAGCGCGCGATGGCCTCTTCGTGCTTGTTTCGCGGAGCGTTCGCGCCCAATCGCGCGCGCTTGGCGATGGGCGTATGAATTCCGCCTGGATGAACGCACGACACAAAAACCGAAGTGCCTTCGAGCTCGTGCCGAACAGCTTCGGTGAATCCACGAACGGCAAATTTGCTGGCAGAGTAGGCGCTCTGCCCTACGGGAGCAATGATCCCGAAGACGCTCGACAAATTTACAATATGGGCGCGCGGTTGTTGCTTCAGAAAGGGCAGGAAATACTTCACTCCGTAGACAACGCCCCAAAAATTTATGCCCATCAGCCAGCGCAAATCGTCGAGCGAGATTTCTTCGAAGGTGCCTATCAGGGCCACGCCCGCGTTATTGATGAGCAGGGTCACCCGGCCGTGCCGAGCGGCCACATCCTCGGCAAAGCTTCGCACGCCTTCCTCGTTGGAAACATCCAGCATGTGCGTTGAAACTGCGGCCTTTTTGTTCGTCAGCGAGGCCGCCGTTTCGGTCAGCCCCTGCTCATCAATGTCCGCAATTGCCAGCGCTGAACCAGCGGCCGAGAGTTGCTGCGCAAGTGCGCGCCCAATCCCGCTGCCCGCGCCAGTCACAACGGCCACCCCGCTACTCACAAATGACATTATTGGAATCCGATGTAGATGTTTCTCGATCACTCCGGACCGCATCCTACGCGCCCTGCACTTTGGCCAAGAGTTCGACGAACTTCTGTTTGCGCTCCGTCTGATCGTGGCCGCCTTCGGCGTCTGCAAGCTGGGTGATGTTCATCGAGCAGAACTTTGGCCCGCACATCGAGCAGAATTTCGCCTCTTTGTAGAAATCGTCCGGCAGATTTTCGTCGTGCATGGCCTTCGCCGTCGACGGATCGAGCGAAAGCTCGAACTGTTTGTTCCAGTCGAACAAGAAGCGCGCATAGCTCAACGCATCATCGCGGTCGCGCGCTCCCGGCCGGTGACGCGCGACGTCCGCCGCGTGTGCGGCAATCTTGTAGGCAATCACGCCCTGCTTCACGTCCTCCGGATTCGGCAGCCCGAGGTGTTCCTTCGGGGTAACGTAGCAAAGCATCGACGCGCCGTGCCAGCCGATCATCGCCGCGCCAATCGCGCTGGTGATGTGGTCATAGCCTGGAGCGATGTCAATCACCAGCGGCCCGAGCGTGTAGAAGGGCGCCTCGTGGCACCATTCCATCTCTTTGTCCACCTGCTCCTTGATCTTGTCCAGCGGCACGTGCCCAGGGCCTTCGATCATCACCTGTACGTCGTGCTCCCAGGCTTTTGTCGTGAGTTCGCCGAGTACTTTCAACTCCGCGAACTGCGCTTCGTCGCTCGCGTCCGCGATGCACCCCGGGCGCAATCCATCTCCAAACGAAAAGCTGACGTCGTGCTTCTTGAAAATCTTGCAAATCTTCTCGATGTTTTCGTAAAGGAAATTTTGCTTCTTGTGATGCTCCATCCAATGGGCCATCAGCGATCCGCCGCGGCTGACAATTCCGGTAATCCGTTTCCGCACCAGCGGCACATGCTCGCGCAGCACGCCTGCATGGATGGTCATATAATCGACGCCCTGCTCGGCCTGTTCTTCAATCACTTCGAGCATCAGGTCAATCGTCAAGTCCTCGGGACGCCGCACGCGCGAGATCGCCTCATACACGGGCACGGTGCCAACGGGCACCGGAGACGCCTCAATGATCGCTTTCCTGATTACCGGAATATCCCCGCCTGTCGAAAGGTCCATCACGGTATCCGCGCCGTAGTGCACGGCGTGATGCAGCTTCTTCAGCTCTTCGTCAATATTCGAACTCGTGGCGGAATTCCCGATGTTCGCGTTGATCTTGCACTTGCTGGCGATCCCGATGCCCATCGGCTCGAGGTTCCGGTGATTCACGTTGGCGGGAATAATCATCCGCCCGCGTGCAATTTCGCTGCGCACCAGGTCCGGCTCGATCTTTTCGCGGCCCGCCACAAAACGCATCTCTTCGGTAATCACGCCCTGCCGCGCAAAATGCATTTGCGACATATTGCGGTTGCCGTTGGCAGCCGCGGCGTCTTTTTCTCTCTTTTCGAGCCAGCTATCGCGTATCGCCATAAAACCCCCTCAGAAAACCCGCGCCTTGCGTAAGGCAAAAAACTCTTCTGTTGACCCGCTCGTTCCGCCTCGCAAGTTTGGATTATGGCACTGGGGAAGGGGTGCCGCAACTTGCGCGAAGGGAGCTTCAACCCAAGGAATGCGAGCAAAGCTTACTGCGGCTGAAATGTACTCGTCCGCGTTAGGACCCGCGAAAAGCTACTGCGATTTGCTCAAGGCGGAGGAATCCAAATTACTACTGGAAGTGTACCCGCTGAGCGCGAGCGTGAGATCGAAATCAGCCAGAAGATTTAGAACGACGTCGCGCACACCTGCTTCACCGGCAACCGCGAGTCCCCAAGTATAGAGGCGCCCGAGCAGAACGGCGCGAGCACCCAGGGCGAGAGCTTTGAAAACATCGGCACCGCGGCGAATGCCTCCATCGAACAGCACGGGAACGCGTCCGTTGATCTCGCGCACGATGGCGGGGAGCGCATCGAGTGTGGCGATGGCGCCGTCCACTTGCCGTCCGCCATGATTCGAGACAATCACGCCGTCCACGCCGATGTCGAGAGCATGTGCAGCATCTTCGGGATGCAAAATGCCCTTCAATAGAATGGGAAGAGATGTGTGCTTCCGAAGAAACGGAATGTCGCTCCAGGTAAGGGCCGTGTTGGAGAAGAGACCGCTCCAAATCTGAATCGCCGCGGCCGGATTCTGCTCCGGCGGCTGCGGAAGGAGCGAGCGAAAAACAGGATCGCTGAAGTAGTTGGCAAGGCCCTGCCCAAGGAGGAAAGGCAGATAGGCGTGCTGAAGATCGCGTTCGCGCCAGGCGAGCATGCTGGTATCGAGCGTGACGACAAGCGCTTTGTAGCCCGCATTCTCGGCGCGCTCGAGCATGCTGGCGGTCAGTTCGTGATTCTTCCCCCAATAGAGCTGGAACCAGCGCACGCTGTTCCCAGCGCTCTCGGCGGCGCGAGCGACTTCTTCGATGGTACGGCTTGCAGCGGTGCTGAGCACGAATGGCAAGCCGAGCGAAGCGGCCGCGCGGGCCGATGCAACTTCCGCTTCACCATGAAGAATGCCTTGAACTCCCACTGGGCCAAGAATCACCGGAACCGGCAATCGCGTACCGAAGATTTCGACGCTCAAGTCGCGCTGCGAAACGTCGCGCAGCATACGGGGCACGATCCGCCACTGGTAAAAGGCTTCGCGATTGGCGCGCACGGTGTCCTCGCCACTCGCCCCGCCCGCGACATAGTCAAACGCAGGCGGAGGGAGAATTTCCTTTGCCTTTTGCTCCAGCAGCGATAGAGAAACCGGAACCGAAAGCGCCCCGCCCTTCGAGCCAAGCATATAAATTTGCTGCTGGCGCTGCATTCCGGAGGGAATCGGCGAACTCGGAGTTTGATCGCTCATCGCGGAGCAGGATTATACACGCAGATAGAAGAGAGGCGCGGGAAAGGAAATCAGGGCGTCCACGACGGGGACGGAGATGGCGCGCCGGGAGGCAGCTTTGGCATACACCACTTCCCGATAATCGGGTAGCCGGCCCATTCTCCGCGATTGGCCTTGATGCCATATACGATGCCGAGGATGACGTTCAAGACCCACCCGACCATCCAGAAGAGCCAAAAGAAAGGAAAGACAAGGAACAGGGCGGGCGGAGGCTGATTTGAAGTGTGTCCTCCAGAAGCACCGTGAAAGGCAGTTGCGAATATTGAAAAAAAGAAAAAAATCATTCCACCAAAGAAGAGCGCCATGTAGCAGAGTTGCCAGATCAGAGACTGCAATGCATGGAACTTCACGAAGCGGGAATCCTGTTTCACGCAATAGATTACAAGCGGCGCGATGAAGCCGGTGAAAACCTGGAGCAGGTGCGCAAGAAATGCCATGGTGCGCTCGTCCTGAGTGGGCATGGGCAAGGAAGTAAGAATCGGTTGATCGGCCAAGGCTTCCCCCTCCAGCGTCTAATTACAAGGTAGCTTGAAATGCCCTCCGACGCCCCCGTAAGAACCGCACTTGTGCGCAATCAGAGAGGGACGTGCCGTCAGCATGTCCGGGAAATGCTGAAACGCCGGGAGCCGCGTTGAGGACGCGGCAATCAAAATCGTAGCGCCCGCTCAGATGAGCTGTTTGGACATGAGGATGTAGTGGCCCGGCACTTTTGTTTGCGTAGATGGAGAAAACGGCGCGGTGCCGATTTCGACGTAGCCGAGGTGCCGATAAAACGGAGGAAGTGGAGTGCGCGGGCTGATAACCCGCAGATCGACCGCGCTGCAGCCCACGCCGCGAAAATAATCTTCTGCGGCGGCAACCAGCTTGCGGCCTAATCCCGTGCCCTGCCGCGGCGGGTCCACCGCCAGCAAACCCAAATAGCCGCGGGCCCCGCGCAATTCGCAAAAGACGCAGCCAGCCGTCCCTGAGGAATCTTCGGCGATCAGGAATTTCCCCTTTTCAAGGAACTCGCTAGTACCCCGCTCGTTTATTCGGTCTCCATCGAAGACAGGGCGCTCCACAACAAAAGCGGCATTAATCAATTTCGTCAGTTCGCTCACGTCTTCGGCGCTTGCGAACCGAATTCGCGCGAAATCCACCTCTCGGGATAGGTTTTTCCTGCCGGACATGGTGCGATTCCAGAACGCTCCACAATTTGGCGTATTCCGCGATTGGTTCCTGCGCTATCCAAAAGCGCAGTATACGCCGCCTCTCCCCTCGAAATACTTCGCGATTTCACCGGCTAAAATTTCCCGCACCGCGCAGACATGGAAGCAGTCCCGCTTATCTGGAAAATCGTCGTCGAATGCGGTTATCATGGCACTCTTTCGCGTCAGCAAAGCCGCCGGTATCCAGGAGATTCATCCGTGAACAGACGAAAATTTCTAACGGCAAGCGCCGCCGGACTTGGCGCTTCAAAGCTGAATCTTTCCGCACTACAGAAGAATGCCGCGGACGGAAAGTCGCGCGAATACTACGAACTTCGCCGGTACCAAGTCCAATCCGGCCGACAGCAAAAAATCACGGATGCTTTTTTGCGTGATGCGCTGGTGCCCGCGCTGAATCGGCTGGGTGTCAGCCCCGTTGGCGTGTTCAATGTCGAAGTCGGAGAACGGTCTCCTCAATATCACGTCTTGCTGCCGGCCGTATCGGTGGAGATTCTGGCCACCGCGGAAGCGCAGCTGGGGCTGGACGCCGAGTATCTCAAAGCCGGAGCTCCGTTCCTCAGCGCTCCCGCGGATCAGCCGGCGATGGTGCGCATGGAAAGCTCGCTGATGGTGGCGTTCGAGGGATGGCCGAAGCTCAAGCTGCCTGCGGCAACGGCTGCCCACAAGGAGCGTTTGTTCGAGTTGCGCACATACGAAAGCCCGAGCGATCAGGACCATCGCCGCAAAGTGGAGATGTTCAATTCGGGCGAGTTCGAGGTTTTTGAGAAAGCCGGCTTCTGGCAGGTTTTTTTTGGCGACGTGCTGATCGGCGCGAAGCTCCCCTGCCTCACTTATATGGTTGGGTTCCCGAGTCTCGCCGAGCGCGTCGAGGAGTGGAAGACGTTCGGCTCGCTTCCGGAATGGAAGAAACTGACGAGTTCGCCGCGCTACTCCTTCGAAAGCATCGTTTCCAACATCACGAACACGATTCTCCGTCCTACTGAGTATTCGCAGATCTAAGCCATTTTTTCGAACGACCGCCGGCCATTCGCTTGTTACCGTCAGAGTTCAAAGATCAGCTGATGGCGGCTTTGCCGTTGAATCTGGCGGATGCTCCGAGTTCTTCTTCGATGCGCAGAAGCTGGTTGTATTTCGCGATGCGGTCGGTACGCGAGGCAGAGCCGGTCTTAATCTGGCCGGCGCCCGTGGCCACGGCGAGATCGGCAATGAACGTGTCTTCCGTTTCGCCGGAGCGGTGCGAAATGACGGATTTGTATCCCGCTTTGCGCGCCATCTCAATCGCATCGATGGTCTCGGTGACCGTGCCGATCTGGTTCAGCTTAATGAGAATGGCGTTGGCGATGCCCTCCTTGATCCCTCGGGCGAAAATTTCCGTATTGGTAACGAAAATGTCGTCCCCCACAAGCTGAATCCGCTTTGCGGAGGTTTTTTCGCCGGCTTTCTGCGTGAGCTTCCTCCAGCCAGGCCAATCTTCTTCTCCCATCCCGTCTTCAAGCGAGACGATAGGATACTTCTCGATCCACTTCGCCCAGTATTCGACCATCTCTTCCGGCGAGTGCGCGGATTTATCTGACTTCTTAAACACGTATTTGCCGCTGGCTTTGTCGTAGAACTCGCTGGCCGCCGGATCGAGGGCGATGCTGATTTGCTCGCCAGGCTTGTATCCCGCCGCGGAGATTGCTTCCAGTACAATCTGAATGGCTTCTTCGTTCGATTTGCAGCTTGGCGCAAAGCCGCCTTCATCGCCCACCGCCGTCGAATACCCGTGTTTTTTCAAAGCGGCTTTCAGCGAATGAAAAACTTCCACGCCCCAGCGTAGCGCCTCCGAAAAACTGCCGGCGCCAATGGGCATCACCATGAATTCCTGGAAGTCCACGGAGCTGTCGGCATGAGCCCCGCCATTCAGAATGTTCATCATTGGTAGAGGGAGGAGGTTGGCGCTAGTGTCGGTCGAGTAGCGCGCCAGGTATTTGTAAAGCGGAAGATTCTGCGCGGCGGCCGCACCGCGCGCCGCCGCCATGGAAACGGCGAGGATGGCATTGGCGCCGAGGCGAGACTTGGTGGACGTGCCATCAAGCTCGATCATGCGCTTATCGAGCGCCCGCTGGTCCCCGGCGTCCAGCCCAACAACGGCCTTGGCAATTTCGCCGTTGACGTTGGCCACCGCCTTCAGCACGCCCTTGCCGAGATACCTCGACTTATCGCCGTCGCGCAACTCGAGGGCTTCGTGCTCTCCGGTGGACGCCCCGGAAGGCACCGCGGCGCGGCCTCGCGCGCCGGTTCCGACATACACATCAGCTTCGACGGTGGGATTCCCGCGCGAATCGAGAACCTGGCGGGCGTTGACTCGAGTGATGTTCGTGGACATGTCTGAGAGGTCTCCTGAGTTGAAATGAACTAAAGATTGTATCAGACAGCACGAGGTCCATTTTCGGATGTCCGCCGACGATGGTCCCGGACAGCGCGATTTCCTGGAGATCGGGGCGGCTTAAGCGGTTTCAGGTTCTTCGATGAGAGATTCCTGCCGCACGACGACGACGATTCCCGAATCCGTCACATGGAACCGGCGCCGGTCGGCTTCCATGTCGTAGCCGATCTCCGTGCGCTCGGGAAGGCTGACGTGGCGGTCAATGATCGCGCGCCGAATGCGCGAGTGGCGGCCAACGTTCACGTGATTGTACATGATGGAATCCGTCACTTCGCAGTAGCTGTTGACGCGCACATTGTTCCCAATGACGCAACGCTGCACGCGTCCGCCGGAGATAACCGAACCGCCCGCGACGATGGAATCGAGCGCCACGCCCATGCGCTCCGGATCGGCGAACACGAATTTCGCCGGTGGATACTGGTGCTGCCAAGTTCGCAGCGGCCAATGGTTGTCGTACAAATTGAAAACCGGCGACACGCTGACCAGGTCCATGTTGGCTTCGTAGTAGGCGTCGAGCGTCCCGACGTCGCGCCAGTAGAGTGCATCCTTCTGGTTCTCGTCCACGAAGTTGTAAGCGAAGACCCGGTGCTTCGAAATAATCCGCGGCAAGATGTCCTTGCCGAAGTCGTGTTTCGATTTTGGATCCTCGGAATCGGCCAGCAGAATAGGGATCATCAGCTGGGTATTGAAAATATAAATTCCCATGGAGGCGTTGCAATTCCCCGGATGATGGGGAGACTGCTTGGGCTCCGCGGGTTTTTCCTCAAAGCCGATGATGCGCCAGTCCTTGTCCACTTCAATCACGCCGAATTGCAGCGCGGCCTCAGCAGCGGGAATCTGAATGGTGGCAACGGTTACATCAGCGGCCGAATGGACATGCTGCTGGAGCATCTTGGCGTAATTCATTTTGTAAATGTGGTCGCCGGAAAGGATAAACACATATTTCGAGCGCTCGCTGCCGATCGAGTAGATGTTCTGATAGACGGCGTCGGCCGTGCCCTGGTACCACTCTTTCGAAACGCGCATCTGCGGCGTAAGCACTTCGATGTAATCACCCAGCCCGGCCAGGGGGGACCATCCCGCGCGAATATGCCGGTTGAGACTCAAAGCTTTGTACTGTGTGAGAACGAACACGCGGCGCAAATCGGAATTGATGCAGTTCGAGAGCGTAATATCGATGATGCGGTACAAACCGCCGAAGGGCACGGCAGGTTTGGCGCGATCGCGCGTCAGCGGCCACAAACGCTCGCCCTGTCCTCCGGCGAGGAGTACTCCGATGGCATCGCTCATCGCGGACATGGCCGGCCTCCGAGCACGCATCTAAGAAACGGCTCATTCTATCAGCACAGGCAAGGAGGAGTGCAAGCAATGCCCGGCGATAAGAGCAGGGCCTGCTTTGCCGCCATCCCGCCATGCACGGAATTGTATACCCAACAATTAGCTCAGTTACTATGGGGATACTATGCCCGTTCCCTTCCTCGCCCGCTGTAAAGATTCCTTGACTTCCATGCCCCCAATTGATTAGAAGATGCCATCTACCTCATCAGGGTGAGTCCACAACGGGCAATGGTGCGCAAGTCAGAATGTGGTCCATGGAGCGCCTATTTCATGAGCGCTTTGTGGGAGCTTGAGTCTGGACGACGCCACCAGTGTGGGTGACCGCACAGTGGCTTGCATGCGATAATGACCTGGGGCGGTGTCCGAACGAAGCAATGGCGCCGCAGGTAACCAATCCGAACCGGATTGGGGGTGAATGTAAAAGTGGCTGAAGTCATTATCCAGGAAAGTGAGTCTCTGGAAAATGCCCTGCGCCGTTTCAAGCGCAAGGTGCAACAGGAAGATATCATCAAGGAAATCAAGAAGCACAGCTTCTACATGAAGCCCGGCGAGAAACGCCGGGCCAAGGAAGCCCTTTCGCGGAAGCGACTGCGCAAGAAGCAGCGGCGAGAAGCGGACTAGCCCCCGCCTCGCTGCGTCTCAGCGCCGCACTTCCGTGATTTAGACCCCGGTTAGGCAGAGATGTTGGGTTTCTGTTGCAGCTTCGCATATGCAGGCCCAAGGGACCCCAGCCCGGTTTCCCCGGACTTTAGGTTTCACCACAACACTTGGTCCACGGTGCGAAATGTGCCCATCCCCCTGCGTGACTCGGGCAAGGGGAGAGCGGCTCATGGAATACCACGACAGAGTCCTGAAGTGTGCGGAGTGCGGCGCTGAGTTTGTTTTTACTGCCGGCGAACAGATGTTTTTCGCCGACAAGGGTTTCAAGAACGAGCCAAAAAGATGCAAGGGCTGCAAAGCCAAGCGCGCCGAAGGCGGCGGAGGCGGTGGCGGCGGCTCGCAGATGCGCTCGGAAACGAAGACGACCTGTTCCCAGTGCGGGAAAGAAACGACCGTTCCCTTTCGCCCCACGCAGGGACGCCCGGTCTTTTGCCGTGAGTGCTTCCAGCAGCGGCGCGCGCTCGGGGCCGCTTGATCTGGTAGCGGCGCACAGTTAGAGATTCGAAGTCGAAGTAGAAAGGCCCTTCGGTACGAACATCTGGTGGGACAGACCTTTGTGTCTGTTCCTTTTTTGTCTACTGCGGGACGCTAATGAAGACAAATTGCTAGTTCGAGTACAAGAAGCCGAAAGTAGATTTCCTCAACCCGAGCTCGACCAGCTGCCCGAATAAACCGCAGCAAAGTTAACCAGGTACATTGCATCTGAATTCAGCCCGCTGAGCGAATTTTTGAAGATATTCGGATAGGGACCCGGCCGCGCCGTGCGGATGCGTGTATTTTTACCGTGTGCGGGGTATGATATCGCCTGAGAAGTCCCCAGTAAGACTAAGTCCATCCGGAAGGCCGTCTCATGGCTCACCGCTTCACCATCGGTGTCGAAGAAGAGTTCCAGATCATTGACCCCGCCACCTGCGCGCTGCGCTCTCACGTCATGCAGCTGGTTTCCGCCGCTTCTCCCGATATCGTCGATCAAGTAAAAAATGAGATGCACCAATCCATCGTCGAGACCGGCACGCGCATCTGCGAAAACGT
Organism: uncultured Acidobacteriota bacterium; assembly: GCA_963753745.1. Taxonomy (GTDB): domain Bacteria; phylum Acidobacteriota; class Terriglobia; order Acidiferrales; family UBA7541; genus Acidiferrum. The sequence continues at coordinate 22,469 of CAVWDX010000015.1, read as the reverse complement.
CGGCGAGCTCCGCATCGAGATGCACCGTACGCGCGGCGAGCTTGTGGCCGCGGCAGAGCGCGCCGGATTGCAGGTCGCAGCCGCCGGCACGCACCCGTTTTCCAGTTGGATTGACCAGGTCATCTCGCCCGGCGAACGCTATGAACACATCGTCGAGGAACTCCAGCAACTCGCGCGCTCTCTTTTGATTTTCGGCATGCATGTCCACGTGGCCATGCCGGACAAGCAGACCACCATCGACATGATGAACATGGTCCGCTATTTCTTGCCGCACTTGCTTGCGCTGTCGACGAGCTCGCCATTCTGGATGGGGCGCAACACCGGCTTGAAATCCTTCCGCACCACCGTCTTCCGCCGTTTCCCGCGCACCGGCATACCCGAACAGTTCGAATCCTGGAGCGCCTACGAAGATTTCGTGAATTTGCTCATGAAATTGAACTGCATCGACAATGGGAAAAAAATCTGGTGGGATGTCCGGCCGCATCCCGTGTTTGGCACGCTCGAGTTCCGCATGTTCGACGTGACCACCAAGGTCGAAGAAGCCGTTTCCATCGCCGCACTCACGCAAGCCATCGTCGTCAAGCTCCACCGCCTCTACGAGCGCAATCAGAGCTACCGGCTTTACCGCCGTGCATTGATCGAGGAAAATAAGTGGCGCGCGGCGCGCTACGGCATCGAAGGCAAGCTCATCGATTTTGGGAAACAGGTCGAAGTGCCAATGCGCGAGCTCGCCATCGAGCTGCTCGAGTTTGTGGATGACGTCGTGGACGAGCTCGGCAGCCGTAGCGCTGTCGAGTACATCCACACGATTCTGAAGGACGGCACTAGCGCGGAGCGCCAATTGCGCGTCTATCAGCAAACCGGCGATCTCAAGGCGGTCGTAAAACATCTGGTCGCGGAAACGCGCGGCGTCAGCGAGTCACGAGCTTCTTCGGCACACGCAATCAATTAGCGGCATCTGCCAAGTCCCCGGTCACTGTTTCACCAGCAGGAGCGACAGTATGAAAAAGATTGGCCTTCTCTGCGGGCGTGAATACAGTTTTCCGCCGGCCTTTATCGTTCGCGTCAATGAACTCGGCAAGAAAGACGGCGTTGCTGCGGAATTTGTGAAACTTGGCGGAACACGGATGGGTGAACTCTCCGGATACCGCGTCATCGTGGACCGCATCTCCCATGAGGTCGAGTATTACCGCGGCTACCTCAAGCATGCCGTTCTCCAGGGAACTTACGTCATCAACAATCCGTTCTGGTGGACGGCCGACGACAAATTTTTCAATTACGCCGTGGCTTCGAAGCTCGGCATCGCCATCCCCAAGACCGTTCTCTTGCCCCAAAAGGGATATCCCAGCGATGTGGACATCAATTCGGAATCGCTGCACAACCTCGAATATCCGGTCGACTGGGATGGCCTTCTTGATTTCGTCGGACGCCCGGCCATCCTCAAACCTTTTTCCGGAGGCGGCTGGAAGCACGTCTACAAAGTCCATAACAAAGAAGAGCTTCTCGCAGCCTACGATAAAACTTCCCCTTACTGCATGACCCTTCAGGAGTTCATCAACTTCACGCAATACGTCCGCTGCTTCACGTTTGGGAAATCCGACATTCTACCTGTCCACTACGATCCCAAGGAGCGGAAGTATCTCGTCGATCACAACTATTTGTCTTCTGAGCTTGGAGCTCGCATTGTGAAAGACGCTCAGACCATCAACGAGGCCCTCGGTTACGAAATGAATACCATCGAATTCGCGGTTCAGGATGGCATTCCCTATGCCATCGACTTCCTGAATCCCGCTCCCGATTTCGAGCGCGACCGCATCACCGAATTTTATTTCGAACACGTCGTCGACAGAATGGCCCGGCTGGTGATCAATCGCGCGCTGCATGGCGATGCTTCAAATCCGTGGCCCCGCTGGGAAGAGATGCTCGGCATCGGCGCGGCAAGCGGTTTCAGTGGCGCGCCGAAGAGCAGCGCCGCAGGCCATTCATCGGCGCTTGGTCCGGCCGGTGCATCGCCAGGACTCACGACAAAATGACCAGCGCGCCGACACCTTCGATGACTCCACCCAATCCTGCCAAGGATTGGACCGAAATTCTGAAAGCCACGCTCTTGCGCGTTCCCGCCCTGCCGGAAGATTTATTCAAAAGGCTGCGCCGCGCAAACCTCACGTTCGGCGACCGCGTCCACTGTCCTTTCCTGCGTCCGTTTTTTCTCTCGCCGGAAGACGAAGAGCGCGTGCGCACAGTTGCGGAAACCATCGCGGATCTGGCCGAACGCGTCGTGACGGCGGCGCTGGAAGACAACCATCTTTTTGTCCAGCTTCATTTGCGCCCAGAAGAAGAACGTTTGGCCCGCCTCCCCGCCGCCTATGGACGGGCCAGCACTGCATCCCGTCTGGATGCTTTCCTTCTGCCGGATTCGCTCAAGTTCGCCGAGTACAACGGAGAATCCCCGGCAGGCGCGGGCTACGCGGAAACTCTTGCGGAAATTTTTCGCGAACTTCCCGTCATGGGGAAATTCGCGCAGAGTTATACAGTCTATAGTTACCCGCTCAGCGCCAAGCTCCTCGATGCGCTGGTGATGAGCTATAAGGACTGGGGCGGCTCGGCCAGTCCTCCGCAAATTGCCATCGTGGATTGGAAAGAGGTTCCTACGTGGAGCGAGTTCGAGATCTTGCAGGCCCGTTTCGAAAAAATGGGGGTGCCCACGGTCATTGCTGATCCGCGCGAACTCCGCTTCGATGGCCAGCGGCTTGTCACTCACGGTAAAAAGATCGATCTCGTTTACCGCCGCGTCTTGATCAACGATATTGTGGCCAAGCCCGTGGAGTGCGCGGCCCTCGTCAAAGCATATACGGCCAACGCCGTCTGCGTCGCCAACACGTTTCGTTGCAAAATTCCCCATGTGAAAGCTTTTTTCGCAGTCCTCACCGACGAACAAAATGGCGCGCTCTTTTCGCACGACGAGCGCCAACTCATTCGCCGCCACATTCCCTGGACGCGCGTGGTGGCGGACGTAAAGACCGCGCACTATGGCCAGACGATCGAGCTTCTCGCCTTCATCGGCAAGGAGCGCGAAAACCTCGTCCTCAAGCCCAGCGACGAATATGGCGGATCGGGCGTAACTCTTGGCTGGGAAACCGACGAAGCCTCGTGGGACGCCGCGATTGGCCGCGCTCTCTCTGCAAAAAACGGCGCGTGGATCGTCCAGGAGCGCATTCCTATTCGCCGGGAAATATTTCCCTACATCGCCGAGGTTGGCAGAGTCGATTACCGCGACATGCTCGTCGATTTCGCGCCGTATCTCTTCCGCGGAAAAGTCGCCGGTTTCCTTACCCGTCTTAGCGCCACCGGTCTGGCTAATGTCACCAGCGGCGGCGGCCAAGTCCCCGCGTTCCGCGTCAGCCCGCGAACGGCCAATGCATAAACACGGCGAACACGAACACCTTGATTCGCCACGTTTTGCCAGCTACGATTTATTCTTGTGACCCACTACACCTATCCGATTTCAATCGAAAAAGAAGACGGGCAGTATTACGCCTACAGTGAAGATTTGCCTGGCGTGTATGGCCTCGGCGACTCCATCGAAGAAGCAAAGACCAGCATGCTCGAGGGAATTCGCATTTACATCTTCGAGTGCAAAAAGGATGGCAAACCTATTCCCGCTGCCCGCACGATCTATTCTGAGACCGTTTCTGTCGCCATCGAATAAGAAACGATGAGGCATGCCCAACGCTCGTGAATTAGTTCGCTTTTTGTGTGCTAACGGGTATGTCGAAGCCCGCCAGGCAGGGTCCCATCTGATACTGAAGCATTCCGATCGCAAAACGCTCACAGTACCAATGCATCGCGGAAAAGACCTGCCAAAGGGACTATTCCTCCGGATCCTTAAAGAGCCGGGTTTACTCTCGAGGAGTTTCGCGCAGGATAGGCATCTGGCAAGTTGCCTGAGAATTGGTAAGATAAAAAGATGTACTTTGGCCTCCCAGAACCACGGTTAATGCCCGGCGCCAAGAACGCCGTGGAAACTTGCCTCAGCGTCCGTCCGGGCGAGCACGTTGCGCTCATCGCCGATGAAGCCAGCCGCGCGGTCGCCGCCAGCATTGCCGCCGCCATCGAAGACCGTCACGCGGAATACACGGGATTGCTTCTTGAGGACTTTGGCCCGCGCCCCATGGTTGTGGCACCGCTTGCCGTTCTGCAGGCGCTCGAAACCGCCGACTCTGGAGTCATGTGCATGACGCCGCAGCCCGGCGAACTCGGCGCGCGTATGGCCATCGTTCGCGTGGTCGAGCGCCGCCAGATTCGCTACGCGCACATGGTCGGCGTCACTCCGGAAATCATGCAACAAGGCATGCGAGCCGATTACCGCATGGTGGACCGCTTGAGCGACAAGCTGCGCGAACGCATGCTGCGCGCGGAAACGCTTACGGTGAAGTCAGAAGCGGGCACCTCGTTCGCCGCTCATTTTGACCGCGGCCTGGACTGGGTAAAGACCAGCGGCCTGATCAGCCCGCGTTATTGGTCCAACTTGCCGGCCGGCGAAGTTTTCACAACTCCGGCGACCGTGGATGGCACGTTCGTCTGCGACGCAACCGCCGGCGACCACTTCAATGGCAAGTACGGCGATCTGCAAAGCACTCCGCTCGTCCTGAAGATCGAGGGTGCGCGTCTCACCGGCGTCGATTGCGCTCGCAAAGACCTCGAAGAGGAATTCTGGCAGTACTGCCACACGGACGAAAACAGCGACCGCGTCGGCGAACTGGCCTTCGGCACCAACCTCGGCCTATCCTCGATGATTGGCGTTCTTTTGCAGGACGAAAAATTCCCCGGCGTGCACATCGCCTTCGGCGATCCTTATGGCAGCCAGACTCACGCGGACTGGAAATCAAAAACGCATGTCGACGTCCTGACCCGCAACTGCGACGTCTGGATCGACGAGGATCAGGTCATCTCCAAGGGCCACTATCAACTCGCCCATCTCGGCCTCGCCTAGACTCTCAGTCCCTTCCACTTCGGCCGAGCTCCGTTCCGAAACTTTCAAACCTCTGCTCCAGGGCGCTCACCGTCCCTATTTCGTTCCCGGATACGCGCTTTCGAAAACATACTTCCCCGATCCGACTTCCAACATCACCGCGTCTTCCGCCTGCCGCGCTCGTGAAATATCCGCGCGCCCTTCCAGCGGCTTGCCTCCTTCGCTCACTTCCGCCAGCTTTGCATTTGGCAAGCGCACTGTCGCCGTAGTATTCGCTGGCACTTGAATCGTTACGGTCAACTTCCCGTTTGCAATTTCCCAGCCCGACGCTACCCGACCGTACATGCTGTCGACCGATGCGCTCGCGTGCGTCAATCCACCGCCGGGATGCGGCTGTATAAAAGTGTGTTTGTAGCTAGGCGCATGCTCATCGAGTTCAATCCCCGCGAGCACCCGGTACATCCAGTCCCCAATCGCCCCATACGCGTAATGATTGAAGGAATTCATCGACGGATCCTGGAAGCTCCCGTCCGGTTTGATCCCATCCCATCGCTCCCAGATCGTCGTTGCACCTTTCGTCACGGGATACAGCCACGAGGGGTACTCTTTGCGGTTGAGCAGCATGTACGCCTCGTCCAGATATCCGTAATCGCTCAGCGTCTGGCAAAGCAGCGGCGTTCCCAAAAACCCCGTCGTTAAGTGGCCGAATTTCCTCACATCCGCCGCCAGCCGCGCCGCCGCTTCCGCCCGCTCGGATTCCGGCAGCAGCCCGAACGCGAGCGCCAGCGCGTATGAGGTTTGTGTGTTTGAAGCGAGCCTGCCGTTCGGAGTCACGAACTCTTTCTGGAACGCGCTAGCGATTTTGTTTTCCAACGCCGCATAATCCGCGGCGTCTTCAGTTTTGCCCAGTACTTGCGCCGTCTTTGCCAGCAGCTCCGTCGAACGAGCGAAATATGCCGTTTGAATCAAGTCCTTATCGGTCGTTGCCCCCGGATAATCTGACTCCGTGGTGGCGAACGCCAGCCAATCTCCAAAGCTGAATCCGTTGCTCCAGATATAGCGTTCCCCGGCCTGCCGGCGCATGTATTCGACCCAGGCCTTCATGCTCGGATATTGCTCCTCGAGAATCCGCGCGTCGCCGAAAGCTTGATATACCGTCCACGGCACCACCACGGACACGTCCGCCCATCCCGCCGACGCCGCTGCGCCTTTCCTCGTTTCGTGCGACAAAGCGTTCGGAATCACGAACGGCACCGCGCCATCGTCTTCTTGGTCCAGCGCCACATCCCTCAGCCACTTGGTGTAAAACCCGGCCGTATCGAAATTGAACGACGCGGTCGGTGCAAACACCTGCGCGTCCCCGGTCCACCCCAGCCGCTCGTCGCGCTGCGGGCAATCTGTCGGCACATCCAGAAAATTCCCTTTCTGTCCCCAGATGATGTTGTGCTCCAGTTGGTTCAGCAACGGGTTCGAGGATTCAAATGTCCCGGTCCGTTCCATCGCCGAATGCACCACAACTCCGGTAAAGTCTTCAGGCTTCACTTCGCCTGGCCATCCGCTCACCGCGACATACCGGAAACCCTGAAATGTGAAATGCGGCTCAAATGTTTCCGTTCCTGCGCCTCTGCTCGTATAGCGAATAGTTTCTTTCGCGGAACGCAGATTGGCGGTATAGAAATTTCCTTCTTTGTCCAGCACCTCCGCGTGCCGCAATGTCACGGTCGTTCCCGCCGGCGCCGTTAGGCGAAACTTCACCCAGCCCACCATGTTTTGTCCCATGTCAAGGACCGTATCGCCCGCTGGGGTGCGAAACACTTTTACCGGTTTGATTTCTTCAATCTCTTTCACGGCAGGCCCCGCCGGCGCCACGAGTTTCGCCTTCGGCGCCTCTACGACCGTCACGCCCTTCCACTCGCCGTCTTTGTAGCCCGCTTCGTTCCAGCCAACTCGCTCGAGCCGCGCGTCGTACGTTTCGCCGTTATAAATGTCGGACTCGAGCACAGCACCCGTCGCCGCTTTCCATTTGTCGTCGGTGCCTACAATCTCTTGCTTGCCGTCCGTGTAAGTAATCACCAGTTGCGCGAGCAGCGCCAATTTCTTCCCATAAGTGTTTCTCTTGTGATCCCAAGCCAGTCTTCCGCGAAACCACCCATCCCCCAGCATCGCGCCGATGCAGTTCCCTCCGTTTTTCACCAGGCTCGTCACATCGTACGTCTGGTATTGGTAGCGAAAATCGTACGCCGTCCATCCCGGAGTAAAATATTGGTCGCCCACCCGCTTCCCGTTCAAAGACATCTCGTACAGCCCCATGGCCGTCGCATAAAGCCGTGCGCGCTCCACCTTCTTCCTGACCGAAAACTCGCTCCGCAACATCGGCGAAGGGTTCGACTTCGTCTCATCCTCGACGAGATTTGGCGTAATCCATTTAGCTTTCCAATCCGCGGCTTCCAGCAGCCCCATCTCCCACCGCGCTGTCTTGCTCCAGTCCGACAAATGCCCGTGATTATCCGCCACGCGCACCTGCCAGTAATAAATCCGTTCACTCGCCAGCGCCGGCCCTTCGTACTCCACCTGAATCGACGCGTCCGACTCCTTCTTCCCGCTATCCCAAATCATCTTCCCCTTCGCCAGCTCGGTCTCCGTTCCCGCCACGCGGATTTCGTAGCTAGTCTGCATCACTCCATTTTCCGCGCTCGCCAATTCCCAGCTTAGCCGCGGCTTCTTCACATCAATCCCCAAGGGATCGACCTTGTATTCGCAGCGCAGGTTCTTCACTGCGAGGGCTGTTTCCGCTTGCGCTGCGACCGCAACTTGTGAACTTCCGAGCGCCGCGCACCCCAGCACTGCAACCATCGCAAATCCCGGCAACCCGATCTTCCGATTCACCCGCCGCATCCTCGACCTCCTGGCTTTTGCTTGAACCTCGAAACCTTACTCTTCCGCTCCGCCAGCTTCCACCGCAAAATTCGTCCTACTCTGCCTTATTCCTAGTCTTCAAGCGTTGGCAAGCTCTGTAGCACTTGCGAAGCCCTCGGGCGGCTCGTCACCGCATCGTCTTTCCTGATTTTTCCGTCCCGGAAAACCAGAACGCGTTTCGCGAACTGGGCGATGTCGTGTTCATGGGTAACGAGCACGATCGTCAGCCCTTTGTCGTTCAAATGTTGAAAAATCTCCATGATTTCGACCGACGTCCGGCTATCCAAATTCCCCGTCGGCTCATCCGCCAGCAATATCGAGGGACGATTCACCAGCGCCCGGGCAATTGCAACTCTCTGCTGCTGCCCTCCCGACATCTGCGATGGAAAGTGCTGCGCTCGTTCGGCCAAGCCAACCATCGCCAAAGCCTCCGCAGCGCGCTTTTCACGCTCCACTTTGTCGATTTTCGTATACAGCGTCGGCAACTCGGTGTTCTCCAGCGCCGTCGTTCTCGCCAGCAAATTGAATCCCTGAAAAACAAATCCGATCTTCTGGTTCCGAATCAGCGCAAGCGCCTTCTTATCGTGCTGCGATACATCCGTCCCTTCGAGCAGGTACCGCCCCGCGCTCGGACGGTCAAGACATCCCAGTATGTTCATGAACGTGGATTTGCCGCTCCCGCTCGCCCCCATGATCGCCACAAATTCCCCGCGCCCTATGTCAACGCTTACGCCGCGGAGAGCATGCACGCGTGTTTCGCCCAAGTCGTAATACTTGTGCACCTCTTCAACGCGTATGACCGCGCTCGCCGCCGCGCCGCCCGGCGTCTCCTGGACTTGGTTGATGGCCGCCATCGATTCCTTGGAATTGTTTCGCTCTACTAGCTCTTACCGCCGTATTCCGCCCAGCCCCTGCGATTTTGGCGCCACGGATCGAATCACAACGTCGTCTCCCTCTTTCAGCGTACCCTTCAGAACAGCGCTCACTTCCGTATACGCATGATCCGTGATTCCCAGCGACACTTTTACCGGCTCCATCGTGTTATCTGCGTGCAATTTCCAAACGACGGCACTGTCTCTCTTCGGTGCGCGAGGCAGATTCTGCGCGGCCGCTGCAGCTTGCTCCCCATTGCCATTTCCAATTCCCGCTGGCCGGATCCCCCGCCACCTGTTTCTTCTCTCTTTCGTCGATCCCATATTGTCTATAAATCGCCAGGATCTCCTCGGCAGTCATTGGGGGCTTGTACCGCAAGGCGGTATTGGGCAGTTTCAGAACATTCTTGACTGTGTCGACGGGGATCGTCACGTACGCCGTCATTCCAGGGAACAGCTTCAGTTCCGGGTTCGCGAACTCAATAATGGTGTCGTAGGTCACCACGCTCTGCACCGTCGTCGCGTTCATTCGTACCTGGCTCACCACTCCATGAAAGGTGTCCTTTGGAAATGCATCCACCTTGAACGTCACAGGTTTCCCAATTTTGATGTTGCCGACGTCCGACTCGTCCGTCTTGGCATAAACCCACATTTTCTTCAGGTCCTGCGCGATTGTAAAAATCGTTGGTGCTTGCAACGATGCCGCCACGGTCTGCCCCACATCCACATTGCGCGCGACAACCGTCCCGTCGATCGGCGACCGGATTACCGTATAATCCAGATTCGTCTGCGCCACCTCTACCGCAGCCTGCTTCTGGCTTACCTGCGCCTGTGCCTGGGTGATATTTGCCTCCGCCCCGCTCACTGTCGCTCGGGCCGCGTCATAATTCGATTTGGCGAGATCCAGCTGCTGTTGAGGCATCACGCCATCCTTGGTCAACTCCACCGACCGGCCGTAGTCCGCTTTGGTCTGGACCAATCCCGCCTGCGCTTTTTCGAGGTTGGCCCGCGCTGCCACGAGGTTGGCTCTGGCGTTCTCCAGATCCGCCGTGGCCTGCAACAGCGCCCCCTTGAACAATGCGGGATCGATAAGCGCGACCACATCGCCCTTGTGGACCCGCGAATTGAAGTCCGCATTCAGCTTTGCAATCGTTCCCGAAACCTGCGAGCCCACCTGTACGGTGATCACCGCGTTGATGGTTCCCGTCGCTTCCACGACATCGTCGATCTCGCCGCGCTCCACCTTCGCGCTGAAGTTTTGCACTTGCGTGCCGCGGTTCAGCCCAAACACGGCGAATATTCCCGCCGCCGCCGCAACGCCCGCCAAGATCAACCATCTGCCCTTGAACTTCATCTATCGTCCCTGGAATCAGAATTTCAAAGATGTTTCATTCGTAGCGCAGCGCTTCAATGGGATCGAGCAGAGAGGCCTTCCGCGCCGGGTAGTATCCAAAAAACACGCCCACCGCCACCGAAAACACCGCCGCCACCAAGATCGATTCCAGCGACATCTCCATCGGCCAACTCAGCGTTCGTCCAACCAAGTACGACCCAAAGATCCCGAAGAACACTCCCGCAGCGCCCCCCACAAGACTGAGCATCACGGATTCGCCCAGGAACTGCAGCTGGATGGCTTCTTCCGTCGCTCCCACCGCCACTCGGACGCCGATCTCTCGCGTGCGCTCCGTAACGGAGACCAGCATCACATTCATGATCCCGATGCCCCCCACGATCAGCGAAACCGAAGCAATCGCAATCAGCAAAATCGTCAGCGTCTTGCTCGCATCGAGTTGCGCCTGAATGATGTCTTCCGGATTTCGAATGTTGAAGTCATCCTCTTCTTCCGGCCGCAGGTGATGCCGGTCCCGCAGCACCGCCGTCGCTTCCTGCCCGGCCATTTTTACGGCATCTTGCGACACCGCCGAGCACAGGATATCGTCGAGCCACGTGATTCCCTTCAGCTTCTTTTGAGCCGTGGTGAAGGGAACGATGACCGTGTCGTCTTGGTCCTGCCCGGAAAGCGACAATCCTTTGGGCTGCAGCGTAGCCACCACTTTGCACGGCAGGCTGTTTGCTCGAATCACCTTCCCCACCGGATCTTCCACGCCAAACAGCTGATCCCGCACGGTCCGCCCCAGTACGCAAACGTCTGCCGCTCGGTCCACATCATCCTGCGAAAATATCGCTCCCTGATCCACATACCAGCGCTTTATCTCAAAATACTCCGGCGAAACTCCACGGTAGGAGGTGTGCCAATTTTGATTGCCATAGATCACTTGAATCGGATCGTCCACGTTCGGTGAAACGCTCTTGATCAGCGAAACTTGGTTCTTGATCGCCACTGCGTCCGCATACACCAGCGTCTTGGTATCGTGTGTTCCCGTGCGCACCCCGTTGACTGCCCGCCCTCCCGCTTCAATCCACACGAAATTATCGCCAAGATTGTTCAGTTGCTGCTGGACCCGCGCTTGTCCGGCTTTTCCGATCGCCACAACGCAAATCACCGCCGCGATCCCGATGGTGATCCCCAGGACGGTCAACACACTGCGCATCTTGTTCCGCAGCAGCGCCACCAGCGCCGACCGAAATAAAGCCGAATAATTCAACGCGCCTCCGCGCTTCTAGCCCGAATTTCGCTTTTCATGATTCACCGCAGTTTTCACTGGACACATTGCTTCGCGGATCTCTGCGTCAACGGCGAACACTCGAGTCGATGCCGATTCACCCTGCCGGCAATTTTCCCCGCTTCGACATAAACCCAGCATAAATAATGCGCACTCTAAACTCGCCTACCACACATACGTTTCCACCGCTCCCTCATTCAGTGTGGTCTCGAAGGATCTGCCGTGATATCGAACCTGGAAAACTCGCCCTGCTTTTCCATCATTCACAACGATCAATACTGTCTTTCCCCCGGGCGCCTTAAACGCAACATTCGGAAGTGTTGCGGGAGAACTCGAACCAACCCGCACCGATCCCGGCCGCACAAATTTCGAGAAGTGCGCCACCGCGTAGTACGCCAGGTTCCGCGTCACTTCATTTCCATCTATGGTCACTGCCCCCTGGCAAATCGGGCATCCTCCGTTGTCGGTATGAGGTTCAAACTTCGAGTTGGCTGCAAGATTCCACAGCAACACATTGCGGCTCCAGTTCCGGAGCGCTCCGATAAATGTTCCTTCCACGGGTTTCGCGATCGAGATCCTCGCGCTCTCCGTCGGCTCGACGGCCATGTATTCAGTGAAGTACAAATTCTTGCGCGGAAATGCGTCGTGCACTTCGCTCATGGCTCCTATCTGCCCTTCATATAGATGAAAGCCCGAACCGTCCACGTATCGACTGGCTCGAGAATCCTTGAGGATCGAGAGCGCATACTCGGGCACATTGCAGTTGTGATCGTACAGGATAATCTTCGTACGTATCCTCGCGGCCTTGAACGCTGGTCCGAGATCATCCTTGATGAAGCGGGCTTCCTCTTCGGCCGGCATCAGCATGCTCGGCGTATTTTTCTCGTTCAACGGTTCATTTTGAATGGTGATCGCCGTGATCCTGATGCCTTCGGCCTTCATCCCCTGGATATACTTGACGAAATACTTTGCATACGTTGGGTAATACTCCGGCTTGAGCTTTCCTCCTTTCGAGTTGTCATTCGTCTTCATCCACGCGGGCGCCGACCACGGCGACCCCAGTATTTCGATCTTTGGATTGATGCCCAGAATCTCTTTCAAGACAGGCAGGAGTTCCGCGCGATCCGGAGCGAGACTGAATTTGGCGAGCTCCGCATCGGTTTGTCCTGCGGGCATGTCATCGTAGGAATAAACGTGATCGTTTAGGTCGGATGAACCGATGCTGATTCTCAGGTAGCTAATGCCAATGTTCTTGCCGTTCACGCCAAAGAGTTCCTGTAGCAGCGCCGCCCTCTTCGCGGCATCCATGTGCGCAAGGTGCTGGGCGCTGCCGCCGGTCAGCGCAAACCCAAAGCCATCGATCGTCTGAAATTTCTCGTGGTCGTTAATCTCAATGGTGGGTTCTTGAGCCGATCCATGACTCGCGCCCTTTGTGAAACGCGGGAACGGCCTCTGCAGTTCAAAGAGCGCGGACTTGTCGGCGTTCGTAAGCCAGATTTGAACGTCCCCGCGTTCCTGACTGCGGAGGGACGCGGGCGCGACCGCCAATCCACAAATCAACAAACAACGGATGAATCTCAAGATCGGGCCACCCCTCATTATCTTCTTTGATTTTGCCCCGCCCCCGCAGGAACCCGTCTCGGAACAAGCTGCCGTTATGGACGTGCCATCAGACTTTTCCGGGCATCCTGGTTCGTGGCCAAGTCGATGCAGGTCCACGCCATAGCCAGGGCGCCGTCCTCTAGAGCTTTGTCCGCATCGAGAGTCACGCAGTGGGCCGTGAATTCCGGCTGGTGGTTAACGGCAGGCAAGGAATTGATGCCTATCATGGGATGGATGGAAGGCATCGCCAGAGAGACGTTGCCCATATCGGTGGAACCGGTGGGCCGCGTTTCCCACTCGCCGAGATTCGGGAACGGCCGCCCGAGTGCTTCCGAATTCTTGCGGTAAAGCGCTGCCATGACTTCATCGTGACGCATCTCGGCGTAGGGTTTGTCGCCACCCGTAATCGCAATTTTCGCGCCTGTCGCAAGTCCTCCAGCTTCAAAGCAGCGATAAACTTTCGGCCGCAATTCGGCAAGCTGCTCGAGCGTCTCGGAGCGAATAATGTACTTGGCCGAAGTGTGGGCGGGAACCACGTTGGGAGCAGCGCCGCCGTTGGTCACAATCCCGTGGATACGGTCCGTCGAGCGGATATGCTGGCGCAGTAGGCCCAGCGCTGTTTGCGCGATGGTTAGCGCATCCGCGGCGTTCACGCCCAGCTCGGGAAAAGCCGAGGCGTGTGATTCCTTCCCTGTGCAATGAACCTCGAACATGGAAGCGGCGATGATTTTTGCACGGACCATGTCGAAGGGTGCCGGGTGCACCATCATGGAGGCGTGAATGCCTTCAAAACCGCCGCGCTCGAGCAGCAGGATTTTTCCGCTGGCATTGCCCACCTCTTCAGCGGGCGTGCCGATGACGCTGACGGTGAGCCCCACCTCGTCGGCTACTTTGGCCGCGGCCAGCGCCGCCCCAACGGCTGACGCAGCGATAATATTGTGCCCGCAGGCGTGACCGATGCCGGGCAGCGAATCGTATTCGGCGCAAATGCCGATGTGCAAAGGGCCGGAGCCGGCGCGGGCGCGGAACGCTGTGGGAAGATCGCAAATACCTTTTTCGACGGTGAAAGCCGGCATCGGCCAGCGACTCACACAGCCAGGAAGAGCTTTTCTCTTCCTCAAATCCCAGCTCTGGATGGGCGTGAATGCGATGGCTCAGCTCGATTAGCCCCTCTCGGGCGGAATCAAAACGCTCTCGCGCTGCCGATTTTGCATCCATGGCTCGCTTCCCCTTCTTCCTTCACATTTCCGGCAGAAGGATAGCACGGCCCTCCAGCGCTCGACCGGGAAATAGCCAGAAAGCGGGAAGTCAATCCCCAGAACTCCCTGCGCTTCCCAATTCTCACAGACTGTCTCAACGCACTTTGCGTGCCATTCTTTTTCTCGCTTACTTCTTTCTTTTCTTCGATTTGCCCCGCCGCAAGCCCCCCGGTACCATGCCTCGCCGTTCGAATCTATTACCACTCAGTTATCTATTGACAGGATATATTCCCCGTGCTACCATTTGTTATGTCGCTCTCTCCTCGTCCCGCTTCCCCCGCTCCTGCGCAGCCCGCTCCTCCCTCGCACAAACCGCTTTGCCGCACCTTTCGCCTCTTCTACCTTCTTGTTTCCTCATCCGCGCCATCTTGCGTCATTTTCTGCCATCCATCTCCTTTGCTTTCAGTATTTTGCGCGGCGCCCCTTGAGGAACGTTTCCGTATCCCTCCCCATAGCGATGCATTCCTGGCTTTTTCCACAAGCATGCACGCTGAATTCAGTTTTCATATCAATCTATCATTCTGTGACAGAATGAATGATGGATATAAACGTCCTGCGACCCTCTACCAGCCCCAACCCCGTGCAGGGTTCTACTGCTGCCGCAGCCGCAGACAACTGTCTTTGAAATTTCGCCGAGCGCTTTAGAAGAGGTGAGCTACGTATTCGCGCATCTGATGCTTCCAATACGGCCAGTCGTGCCCGCCCTCGGGGCCCCAGTTGTCCAGCGAGTGGCGGATTCCCTTACTCGAAAGAATCTCCGACAAGCGGTACGTAGGCCCACTGTTCTCCCATTGGCCGGTACCCGTGCTGAGGTGAATGTCGCATGTAGGGATCTGCTCGTAGAACCATGGGTCGCTCATGTTCGAGAGATAATCGACGGGATTGTTGAAGTAGAAATTGTCGTCGTACATCCCGTCCATGAAGTTGCGGACGTCGTACACCCCGGACATCGCGAAGCAGCGTTTGATCACGTCAGGATGCTTGAAGAGCGAGTTGGCGGCGTGATACGCCCCAAACGACGCGCCCATGGTGGAAATGGCGATGCCGGGGCTTTGGCAATTGTCCCAGATGAAGGGAACGACCTCTTCGCGAAGGTAGGAGTCGAAGACGGACTGCACATAGCTGCGATGAAACGGATGTGCGCCCTTATTATAAAAGCTCAGACCGTTGATGGAATTGATGCTGAAGACTTTTATTTTGCCGCCGTCGATAAAATCGGCCAGCGCCCCGATCATGCTCTGGCCTTCAAGTTCGGTTTCGTCTCCCGCGCTGGTCGGAAAGCCGAGGATCGGCTGGCCCCAGTGGCCGTGGACGATGACGCCGAGGTCAAGCCCCAGCCGGGGAGAATGCCAGCGGTGAACTTCGCGTTTCATAAGGTGTTCCTCGCACGCCGTGCGGGGAGAGAAAGTATGCCAGCCCTGCCCGGATGGGAGCAATGGAATTGAGGTGGGAATTAAAGGCTGCGCCCGGTGTATATTTGAAGCGGAAAGACTTTCTACGGGGGGCAATCTGAATGGCGACACCATCCACAACGAACCGGCCGACGCCGGAACGAATTTTTATGACCATGAACGCGTTCCAGAATACCGAAGCTTTGA
Source organism: uncultured Acidobacteriota bacterium (assembly GCA_963753745.1). Taxonomy (GTDB): domain Bacteria; phylum Acidobacteriota; class Terriglobia; order Acidiferrales; family UBA7541; genus Acidiferrum. Next base: position 6,626 of record CAVWDX010000015.1, on the reverse strand, counting down.
AAACGGGAATTGAGCTGGATGTCTTTACTTCAATCGGGTCGGGAGCAGATACTTCGGCTCTACTCGCGGCAAAGACCGGCGCCGCCGAACGAGGAGTGCGCATCCTCTGCGATTTCTTGACCATTATGGGCTTCCTGACCAAAGAGAACGGACGTTACGCGTTGACTGAAGAGTCCGCACTGTTCCTCGATCGCCGCTCGCCCGCTTGTCTTGCCTCGGTGACCGGTTTTCTCGCCAGCCCGTGGCATAAGAAAAATGTAGAATCCTTGACCGCGGCAGTGCGCAAAGGTGGAACGGCCGGAGGGCAAGGAGACAATTCCAAGCCGCAGGACGAAGTTTGGGTGGCATTCGCGAGATCGATGGCGCCTTTGACGATACCGGCCGCAAACTTCATTTCGGAAATTATCGGCGCCGCGGAAGGCAAACCCTGCAAAGTGTTGGATATCGCCGCGGGGCACGGAAATTACGGCATCACCGTCGCCAAGAAAAATCCGAATGCGCAAATCGTTGCGGTGGATTGGCCGTCCGTGCTGGCTGTCGCCGAGGAGAACGCCACAAAAGCCGGCGTTTCCAGCCGTTACACGACTCGCGCGGGAAGCGCTTTTGAGGCGGACCTTGGCAGCGGATACGACGTCGTTCTCCTGACGAACATCTTTCACCATTTCGATCAGGCAGCGTGCGAGAAATTGATGCGGCGCGTCCATGCGGCGCTCAAACCGGGAGGAAAAGCTGTAACGCTCGAGTTTATTCCCAATGAAGACCGCGTGACTCCGCCGGCGGCGGCAGCGTTCAGCCTCAATATGCTCGTCGGGACCGACGCCGGGGACGCATATACCTTTTCGGAGTACGAAAAGATGTTTGGAAATGCGGGGTTTGCGAAGACTACCTTGCATCAGGTGACGGGAATGCCGCAGCAGGTTATGATTTCGAGTAAGCCAGAATGAAAAAGAAAAAACTCGCCAAAAAAACACCGAAGAAGACATCGCCAAATCCATCGCGAAAGGCAGACCGCGATTTGCGCGAGCAGGTGGTTTACCTGCTGAAAGGCGGGGGCGCGCACGTTCATTTCATGGACGCCCTCGACGATTTCCCCGCCGGAAAACATGGAACCTTCGCGAACGCGCTGCCGCATACCGGCTGGCAGTTGCTCGAGCACGTGCGCCTTGCGCAGTGGGACATCCTGGAGTTCAGCAGGAATCCGAAACACGTCTCACCGAATTTCCCCGACGGCTACTGGCCAAAAACCCCGATGCCTCCGAATGAAAAAGCGTGGGACGAAAGCATGGCGGCGTTCCAGCGCGATTTGCAGGATATGGTTCGGCTGGTGCAAAACCCGCGCACCAATCTATTCGTCAAAATCCGCCACGGCCAGGGACAATCGATTTTGCGTGAAGCGCTGGTCCTCGCCGATCATAACTCCTACCACCTCGGACAACTCGTGGATCTTCGCCGCGCTCTCGGCGTCTGGCCGGAGAACTAACGCCTGGCGCATCGCTGAAGGTGGCTCGCGCTTGCAAGTATCCGGATTGAAGGTAGGATGTTGCTCTAGAGTGGTTGACGGCGAGAGTAGCCGCAGAGTGGAGACGCCATGATCCAAATAGAAAACATTTCCACGTATCCGCGTGAAACAGGAAATAGCCGGCGCGATTTTTTGAAAGAGATGCTCAGCGCGGGCGCGTTTGTGCTCGGCGTTTCCGTGATGCCGGAGCAGCTATTCGCGGCGCCACGAAACGGCGGCGCGGGTGATCCGTTTCCGCCAAAAGGCGAAGCCCCGCTGCGTCCGAGCGTCTACTTGGCGATCGATACGGACGGAACGGCGTACATCGTCGCGCACCGCTCGGAGATGGGAAATGGAGTGCGCACATCCTTGCCGCGAATCGTTGCCGATGAATTGGATGCGGACTGGGCGCGCGTGAAAGTCGTGCAGGCGATCGGCAGCGAAAAATATGGCGACCAGGACACGGATGGCTCGCACTCCGTGGTCAGCTTTTTTGTGCCGCTGCGCGAGGCGGGAGCGACGGCGCGGTTGATGCTGGTGCGCGCTGCTGCGCAGCAGTGGGGCGTGCCGGAGACGGAATGCTCGACCGAATCGCACCACGTCATGCACAAAGCATCGGGTAAAAAGCTTGGATACGGCGAACTGGCAACGTCCGCTTCGAAACTGGAAGTGCCAAAAAAAGAAGAGCTGAAGCTGAAGCCGCGCAGCGAGTGGCGTTACATCGGAAAGCCCGCGGCTGGTTATGATTTGAAAGCCATGTGCACGGGCAAAGCCAAATACGGACAAGACACGCGCATGGACGGCATGCTGTACGCGAGCGTCGCACACCCGCCGGTGATGGGCAGCACGGTGAAGTCGCTGGACGATGCGGCGGCGCTAAAAGTGGCTGGGCGTGAAACAGACGGCGACCATCGAAACGTTCAAACCTCCAGTTCTTTTTCAAGCGCTCGGCGGCGTGGCCGTGCTTGCCGACAGCACGTGGGCCGCGTTTCAGGGCAAGAACAGATTGAAGATCGAATGGGACAACAGCGCTCACGACGTTTTCAATTCCGATCCCTACAAGAAAGAGTTGCAGGAAACGGCGCGGAAGCCGGGAAAAGTCGTGCGCGAACTCGGCGACGTGGATGGGGCATTCGCGAAAGGCGGGAAAATCGTCGAGGCGGAGTACTACGCGCCGCTCCTGGCGCATGCGCCGATGGAGCCTCCCGCGGCGCTCGCGATTTATAAAGATGGAAAGGTGGAAGCCTGGGCGCCGACGCAAAGCCCGGTGGGAGCTCGAGACGCCATCGCAGCAGCCGTCGGTGCGAAGAAGGAGGACGTGACGGTCCACGTAACGCTATTGGGTGGCGCATTTGGACGCAAATCGTTCCCCGATTTTGCCGTCGAAGCGGCGGTGCTCTCGAAAAAAACGGGCAAACCGGTAAAAGTAGTCTGGAGCCGCGAAGACGACATCAAATTCGACACCTACCATTCCGTGTCCGCGATGTATATGAAAGCAGCGCTGGCCGCGGATGGCAAACCGACGGCGTGGTTGCAGCGAACGGTGTTCCCTCCCATTGGCTCGACGTTTGACGCCAGCGCCGTCTATTCGGCGCCGGATGAACTTGGACTCGGCTTCAGCGATTTGCCGTTTGCGATACCGAATCAACGTTCCGAAAACGGGCCGGCCACCGCGCACGTTCGCATCGGATGGCTACGCTCAGTGGCGAACATTTACCATGCATTCGGGATTCAGTCTTTCACCGACGAACTGGCGCAAGCGGCCGGAAAGGATCCGGTCGAGTACGCACTAGCCTTGCTGGGGCCGGATCGCATCATTCCGAGGAGCGAATTGCCGAAGGATTACACGAATTACGGCCAAGACTACGCGGAGTATCCGATCGATACGGCGAGATTCAAGCGCGTCGTGGAGGTCGCAGCGGAGAAATCGGGCTGGGGAAAGAAAAAACAGGGCAACGGCGTCGGCATGGGAATCGCCTTTCACCGCAGCTTTCTGACGTACGTCGCTTCCGTTGTACAGATGCACATGGACGATGCTGGGAGGGTGCGTGTCGACCGCGTGGATACGGCGCTGGACGCCGGAACGGTGGTGAATCCGGACATGGTAAGGAATCAGTTTGAAGGCGCGGCGGTGATGGGAACGAGCGTCGCGTTTTATGGAGCGATCACGGCCACGAACGGAGTGATCGACCAATCGAATTTTGATACTTATCCGATGGCGCGCATGAATACTGCGCCTCGCGAAGTCCGCGTGCACATTGTGCCGAGCGACGCTCCTCCGGGAGGAGTGGGCGAACCAGGCTTGCCGGCGTTTGCACCTGCGCTTTGCAACGCGATTTTTGCCGCGACCGGCAAGCGCATCCGCGAATTGCCCCTATCCAAAGCGGGCCTGGCCTAACGTGCTCAAAAGAAGTTTGCTGTTTCTTGCTGCGCTGGCGACCGCAGTCTTGCCCGTCTGTGCACAGCGCAAGCCCGTCCTTCCGCAAATTGATCTGCCGCATCCTTATTACTTCCGCGAACTGTATTTGCCGCAGTTGACGAACGGCCCGAGCAGCGTGGCGTGGTCGCCGGATTCACAGGAGGTTGTGTATTCGATGGCGGGTTCGCTGTGGCGTCAGCAGATTGATTCGAAAACGGCGCAGCAGCTCACGGACGGCCCCGGATACGACTACCAGCCGGACTGGTCGCCGGATGGAAGGAGCGTCGTTTATGTCTCGTATCAAAAAGATGCGATGGAATTGTGGCTGCTGGATTTGGATTCTGGAAAATCGCAGCAGTTAACAAGCGGAGGAGCGGTGAACGTGGAGCCGCGCTGGTCGCCGGAAGGGAAACGGATTGTTTTCGTTTCGACTTCGTACAACAAGCGTTTTCATATTTTTCGCGCGGATGTGAACGGGGGAAAACTCGAGAACGTGGTACGGCTAACAGGGGAGACGAAGAGCGATTTGCCACGCTATTACTACAGCGCGTTTGATACGGAGATCAACCCGGTATGGACACGCGATGGGACGGAAATTCTTTTTGTTTCGAATCGCGGGCACATTCACGGAACGGGGGGGTTCTGGAGAATGAAGGCGGAGCCCGGCGCCACGGCGCGAGAGATTCACTACGAAGAAACAAATTGGAACGCGCGGCCGGATTTTTCACCCGACGGGTCGCGCATGGTTTACAGCTCGTATCTCGGAGGACAGTGGCACAACCTGTGGATGATGCCGGCGAATGGGGGCGATGCATTCCCGCTGAGCTACAACGGCTGGGATAGCACGAATATTCGGTGGTCGCCGGACGGAAAGAAGCTGGCGTTTATCACCAACTACGGCGGCGCGGCCACCACCAGAATTGAATTCCAGAGTGTGCCCGGAGGGCCTCTGGGTGACTTGAAAATCGAACAGAGGAATTACGTGAATGCGCGCGCGACCATCGAACTTAGCGTGGTGGACAGCGGCGGGAATGATTTGCCGGCGCGCGTTTCCGTGACCGATGAAAGCGGTAGATTCTGGGCGCCGGATTCGGCCTGGATTCATGCCGACGATGGATTTGACCGAAGCAAGCAGCCGTTCGAGGCGCATTACTTTCATTTGACGGAGAAAGCCACCGTCGTTGTGCCGACCGGCAAACTCAAGATCGATGTAGTGAAGGGGTTTGAATATAAGCCGGTTGCGGAGACTGTGGAGGCGCAGCGGGGAGATTTGAAGCGAGTCGAAATCAAGCTGGTGCCGCTGGACAACTCCCTACCCGACATGAAGCACTGGATTAGCGCGGATCTGCACGTGCATATGAATTATGGCGGAACGTATCAGGACATTCCGGAGAATCTGGCGAATCAAGCAAAGGCTGAAGGCCTTCAGGTGGTCAACAACCTGATCGTCAACAAGGAGCAAAGGTTTCCCGACATTGCGAGCGTCGGGGACAACGAGGGAGATTTTGCTCGCGGCCATGTGGTGATCATCAGCGGGCAGGAATTTCACACGAGCTATTGGGGACATCGGGGGATCATCGATCTGCGAGGCTCGCTTCTATTGCCAGGTTATGCGGGTTATCCAAATACGGCGGCGGCGAGTTTGTATCCGATGAATGCGGATGTGTATGACATGGCGCACGCACGCGGCGCGCTGGTGGGGGCCGTGCATCCGTTTGATGAAGTGCCCGATCCATTTGCGAATCCGCCGCAGAAAATTGTGGACGAGCTCCCCGTGGATGTGGCGCTGGGGAAATTGGATTACATGGAGATCGTAGGCTTCAGCGATCACAAGTCTACGGCGGCGGTTTGGTACAAGCTGTTGAATTTGGGATTTCGAATTCCGGCGGGAGCAGGCACGGATGCGACCGCGGATTATGCGGCTCCGATTCGCGGGCATGTCGGCATGGACCGCGTTTACGTGCGCGTGTCTGATTTGCCGCCGACAGTAGATTCCTGGAAAGAAGGATTGAAGCAGGGGAGAACGTTTGCGACGAACGGGCCGCTGGTCGAATTCACGCTAGGCGGGAAGCAGGTTGGAGATGAATTGAAATTCGATAGCGCGCAGGCCGCTGTGCCCTTCACGGCGAAGATGCGGTCTATCGTGCCGGTGGATCATTTCGAGGTGGTTTGCAACGGGCGAGCCGCAGCGGTCTGAAGCTTACGGGAGCGCGCGATTCCGCGGAGGCTACGGGGACGCTGCCATTGAAGGAAAGCGGATGGTGCGTGCTGCGAGCTTCGAGCGACCAAGCTGAGTATCCTGTGTTGGACAAATATGTCTATGCGACGACAAGCCCGATTTACGTGACCATTGGCGGCAAAACGCCGCGTTCTCCGGAAGATGCGAAGTATTTTGCAGCTTGGATTGGCCGAACGATCGATACGACCTCCCATTATCCTGACTGGAATTCTCCCGCCGAAAAAGAATACGTATTAAGGCGTCTATCCGAAGCGAAAACCGTCTACGAAAAGCAGGGCGCGCTTCCCTGAGGCGCTTTCGAAAGAAAGCCTTCGATTATTATCAGAAAAGCTTTGTCGCTGAACCTGTTAGCCTCTCGCCGCGTCCTACATCCGGGCCTTGTCTTGTTCTCGAATGTTCGTGAGTTTGAGAAAAATTCCCGACGCAGAAAAACGAACAAACGAACTACAAACGCAGCATTTTGAAATTTG
>CAVWDX010000014.1:0-386145 GCA_963753745.1 uncultured Acidobacteriota bacterium | reverse complement strand
TAAAATTGTTCAGAATCAACACTTACAGAAAACCCAGGGGGAGGGTAGCCATTATGGTTAACCAGATTACGGTTAACCAAACTACTTCGATCTTGCGGTCCGTCCCGCGAACACTGCTAGCGGTCGGCTCACAGCCGCCGTGTCTTTCTTCGGCGCCACTGCGCCGGATGGCGTTGCCTTATCGCTCGCCTTCGTGGCCGGCGTGCCCATCTCGATCGCGCGGCGGATCGCGGCCATCGGCGCATCGTTATTCAACGTCACCGTTGCCCCATCCGGTCCAACTTCCACGCCCAATTCCTTCCACATCGCCGGCAAATCCACCTTCACCGGCTTCTCCTTCCACTCCGCATACAATTTTTCCAATACGTCCAATCCCACTGCTTGGTCCCCGATTTTCAGCGCCTTCTCCAAATCCCAATCCACGCGAATGTCTCCGCCCGCATCGAGCACTCCTCGCAGCGCATCCTCCAATCCTTTTTTGTTCTTCGTCTGCTTGCGAATTTCCACGTCCGCCACAAAACAAAAGAGCGCGCCGCCCCAATACGTCCGTCCCCAGGTGTGCGTATGGTCCAATCCCGCGTCGCCCTCTTGTGGCTCGCCTTTCGGCATGTCGCGCACCAGGTCGTGCCACATCTCCATCGCTGTCCAATGCCCCGCGCGAATCCGCGCAATGGGCTCGACGTACACGGCAGAGCCTTCCTCGATCCAGTGGTGCTCGTCCGCCATCGATGGAAATGCCAGGTGCACCATTTCGTGCGTCAGCATCCAATCGTCCGCAAAGTCAGCAGCCGAAGTTTTGCTTCCCGCAAAAATACGGATCAATCCGCCGTCTTTGCCCCACGTCATCCCGTGCCGCACTCCGCTGCCATCGAACGAAACCACGCGGAGCGTCAAATGAGGAACAGGGAAGCGCCCATAATAAGTCGCCACGGATTCCGCGGCATTTTTCACCCACTGCACCACGTCGGCTTGCGAAAGCGGCGCTTCGCTCGAATCGATGGTCACGTCTATTCGCGAGCCGCCGATCATCACCGTCGAAGTCACGTCAGCCGCCTTGGAAGAACTGGGAAAAAGCAGATGAAAGAAGGAAATAAGGAAGAAAAATAAAGCAAGCACATTTGCGGAAGCGTTCGCGAAAGACTTTGCGGAGACCAAGGATCGATTCCATCCGGACTATGGCTGCCCGGAATCCATCCTATCCCAATTGCGAGGATTCCGCGTGAACGATTTCGGCGCAATTTTAAGAGGCCGTTTTGCTTTGCAGTGAGGTTTTCCAGAAAAACCTGTTGACGAGCGCGTCGACGGAAAAAATTCCCGGACCGGCAAGCAAAATGATGAGAGCGGCCACGAGGAATACATACGGGGCAGCCGCCGCGAATTTGTCCGGAGCCGAAAAAATCGAGAACAGCGCCTCGCGGTCGCCGATGATGTAAGCCATGATCAGGTTCACCGTCAGCACAAGAGAGGCAACACGCGAGAGCAGGCCCAGCGCCAGGAAAAGGCCGCCAAAAAGCTCGACACAGGAAATGAAGAAGGCCATCTGATGCGGCATCGGCAAATTCAGCGTGGTGAAATAAGCTGTCACTCTGTCCAGATGGGTCAGCTTGCCCCATCCGCTCTGCATCAGTTGAATGCCCCAGTACAGCCGCACAAAGAGCAGGAACGGGTGCTGGAGATAATCGACGAAATGAAAAAACGATTCGTGCCACGAGTGCAGAGTCGTCAGGAGTTTGTTCATGAGAGGTCAGTCGTCAAAAATTGTCCACGGCAAATTCTTCGAACGAAGTTTTTAACTCAAATTCGATGCGTGATTTTACAAGAAGTTTCAGCGCGACGCGCGTTTTTTCTCCGGACGGCAGAACCACCCCAGTGCGGCCCAAGTTTGAAACCAGGTTTGCACTTGCGCCGGCCGCTCTTTCGCTGCCATCGCGCTTTTGCGGAAGCCGAGCGTCGACCGCGGCGGCGAGCGTTTTTCCCTCCCGCAAAGCAGTCAGGATTGCAAATTCTTCCGGCTCGATGCGGCGGAAATAAACGGAGTAGTCGATGCGATGAACAGCCAAAAAAATCTCCGCGCGTTTCAGTTTCGCAACGGCGCGAACGCGTTTGCGCTTGCGATGTTCCGTGAATGTGTTGCTGGCGAAGTCCGTATCTTCATCCTCTTTGCGAACTTCGAGGAGCAGATCATCGACGGGATAACGAAAACTCAGCAGCCGCACATACGGCTGAAGCGTCAGCTTCAGCTTCGCGCCATCCGCACTCGAAAGATCCTCGGGACGCAGAGGCGGCTCGGCCTTTCCGTCGAACGCCTCGATGTCCGCCCATTCGAGCCGCGCAATATCCAGCGCCAGCGCCTGATTCTTGCCGGCCCACTTGGGATTTTTTCGCAGCCACGATTCCATGCGCGAGCCAAGGTCGCGCAGCGTGAAAGAGCGCGAAGGATTCGCGATCAAGTACGCTTTGGCCATCTCGTCAAAGCGCTTTGCGCCAAGAACGGCGCGCAAGCCAGGGAAATCTTCGTAAAGCGAGGAAAGAACGCGGAACCAATATTGGCGGTTGTAAATCTCGAGGCGCTCGAAGGAAGTGAGCCGATCGTTGCGCTTGATGAAGCGCGAGGCGTATCGCTTCATTGAGCCGCCGCCGGGAGCGCGGCGCTGCATGCGTTCGGAAGAAGTGAGCGGCTGCATCACGGCGCGAGCCATGGTGCGTTGGAGCTCCATCAGTTTCATACGGCTTCCGCCAATACGGTCGAGCGCAGGAATTTATTGGCTTTCAGCGCTTCGTCGTGAACTTCCTGGAAGGAGGGGATGCTGTCGTCCCATTCAAGAAGCGTCGCGGTATGGCCGGCGCGCTGAATCGCGCGTTCGTACAATTTCCATACCGGATCGATCACCGGATGGTCGTGGGTATCGAGAATGTATTTGCGGTATTTCGAGTGGCCCGCGATATGAATTTGCGCGACGCGCTCCGCAGGAATGCTGTTCACGTAATCGAACGGATTGAAATTGTGATTTTGCGATGAGACATAAATATTATTCACGTCCAGCAGAATGCCGCAGTCCGCGCGCTCGACGACTTCATTTAAAAATTCCCACTCGGTCATTTCCGAATCGTGGTATTCCGCATAGCTGCTCACATTTTCGACGGCGATGGGAATCTCGAGAAAATCGCGCACCTCGCGCACTTTTTGCGCGGTGATGTGCGCGGCCTCGAAGGTGTACGGCATGGGCAGCAAATCGTGCGTGTAGCGCCCATCGACGCTGCCCCAGCAGAGATGATCGCTAAGCCACGGCGTTTTCGTGCGCTTGACGAGTTCCTTCAAGCGGCGCAAATGTTCGCGGTTGGGTTTCTCCGCGGAGCCGAAGTACATCGAGACGCCGTGCTGCACGACTTTGTATTGTTCCAGGATCTGATCGAGGATGTGCAGCGGACGGCCGCCATCGATCATGAAATTTTCCGAAATAATTTCGAACCAATCGACGACCGGCTTGCGCGTGAGAATGTGGTTGTAATGCGGAGCGCGGAGCCCGATACCGATGCCGTAGTCCGTAAATCCATTGAAGCAATTCGCTGGCATTCAAATCTCCGGGTGGTAGAAAAGGCAGAAACGAAAGGACGAAAGGGCCAGCGAAAGCCACCGGCCCCCCATCAGTGGTGAAGCTCTAGCGGATAATTGATCTTCTGAAGGCTCGGATCAATCTGGCATCTTCGAGCCGTCGGTCGCGCAGCCGCCCTTGCCCTTGCAAGAGTTCTTGCCTTTGCAACCGTTGTCGCTCGACTTGCAGCCGCCCTTGCCTTTACAGGAATTCTGGCCCTTACAGGCGTGCTTTTCTTTCACTTTCTTGTCAGCCTTCTGGTCCTTCTGCTGATCCTGGGCCGTGGCCGAAGCCTTTGCCCCGGTGAGCAGATTCGAAGCCTGAAGGGTGGCGCCGGTGCCCGCGAGCAAGCCCGCCATCGCCGCGCCAGTAATCAGGAACTTATTCATCTTTGTCATTTCTGTCTCCGACCTCCTGTTGATTTTGATTCTACTGCTGCCCTTCCGGCGGATTGCCCGCCGTGAAGATCAAAAACTCGAACGAAAAGCGATTATTGCAAGCCACGAAGCGCATCGCGATTGTGGGTCCGCCCGCCCAGTTGCCTTCCCATAAAGTCATCCAGTCCACGTTAGACGGCGTGCGCAGATAAAAGGTGATACATGATCATGAAACTATCGCGCACGGCAAAATCGAAAAGCCTTGGCTTGGTCTTCAGGGATTCCGTCCAAGCAGAGTCTGTTCGCAATTCCATACGGCGGTTGGAATCTGCGGAAGTCCAAAGATATGTCTGCCCCCATGATCCGGTCGTCGGTTAATTTCGCTCCAGGGATTGCGGGAGGACAGGGACGCTAGAGCGGACCCTGTGTGACACCCCGTCCCTCAATCCGGGGCTGTGGTACAACTGGTATCCTCCCAATGCGAGCCGCCGTCAAGCGAAAAAAATGAGAAGACCTGTGACGGGGATCACCGAGCCTTGCTGCCCTCCTCCTCTATGTACGGAGATTGTCGCCATCCGGATGTGGCCCTGATCCCCGACTTGGGGTCCTAAAATAGGCGATGACAAAGAGGAAGCCGAGTAGGGAATCGCTGGCGGCGAAGACGAGGTCGGAATGGCTCGTACGGCCGTGCAAGACCAGAGTCACGATGGCCGCGGCGTAGGTCACTTTTTCGAGGATGGAGGGGAGCATCAGGGGGCGATAGCGGACCGGATTAGTGGCGATGAAGCAAAAAGCGACTTGCCAGGCGAGCGCGCAGCCGACGAAACCGTAAAAGAAGCCAGGATGCGTGATGGGAGGCGGGTCTTTCTGACCGATGAGGTCAAACATGAAGTAGAGCGGGGTGATGATGAGCAAGCCCCAGATGCCTGCAATCCAGAAGACAATTTTCGCGAATTTCATGGCCGCCTCCCGAGGTCTGCGAATCGCAAGCTACAGATGACCCAACAAACGGCGAACGTTTGCATCTAAGCTCAGTCCTTCTTACCAAATCTTAAGTGAGCCGCCTCGATGAGCCACTGTTTCAAAACCATCAGGTAGTGGGGGTTCACATTTTGAAAGCAGACGCCGATGCCTTGAGCCGGATGAGCATAAACGACGACCCCTGCGGTTTCGAAGTATTTTCCATTTGAGTAGACTTTCAAAAGGATTTCAGTGCGGTTCTCGAAGGGATCGGGCATTTGCACGTAGCAGCCGTACAGGCTTAGCTCCGTAATTCTGCCGGAAATCCCGGCCTTCGCGCCCTTTTGAATCAATTCGACCGTTGCGGTGAACGGATACCTGGGAGTTCGTCGCCGATCGTCATTCACGAATCTACCCCGGATGACAGTTCTGGGATTCTATCTCGATTTGGCTAAATCATGGGCCGAAAAGAAAGTGCAAAAATTGGGCGAAAATAGGGGAGAAAGTGGAAGGCCGGGTTACAAAGTCCTTCGTCCGGGTAAGTTTTACACGAATAAAAGAACCTTCGTACTATTACGCTTTTCGGTTTTTCTGCACATGATACGCGCGTATGCCAAACCTCTACTTTTGCCAGCCACACGCCAAAAATCAGGGAATGCTGCGAGCCGTGCTTTCCGTGAACGAATGCGAGCAGGTGGTAAGCAAGCATTCCGTCACGTTCTTTGGAGAAAGGTTCCCCACCCTGGGCGACGGGCAGACGGGGGCAAGCGATTTCGCCGTTCTAAGATTCGCCGCGGAAGAGACGAATGAAACATGGCGCCCTGGATTCTACCGGCTCGACTCGGACCTGAAGGAACTGAATGACGTTCTGCTGGATCTGCAAAGGTAGGCTCGACTATTCTTTCGGTTTAGGCTTCCGAGCGGCAGCGCGAATTACCAACTCTCCGACTTTTTTCATCGCCTCAAGCAGTAGCGTCCTCTAGTTTTGCATTTGCGCCCGACATCGGGGACAGAGCAAGGGCCGAGCTTCTTTGAGTTAACGCAAAGGACCGGCGCGAGGGAGGAGATGCGCCCGGTTGAGCTACGAACCGGCGACAAAACTATTACACATTTAGCGCCCCTTTCCGAACAGAGATACGCTACGCTCGCCGGAGCAATGATATTGTTGTGTTTGCCTAGCAGGATCGTCATTCCGGGCACTCATGCACTCAACTCAGCAGATCGACGGAGAAATCATGGAATTAGCCGCTCCACAAGAGGCACGCCCGTGGGAACGTCCATTTTGGAAGCCCGTGCATGGCAAGGAAGGCGTCTTTGCATATCTCGTCATTATTCATGTGCTTGCGGTCGTTGGGCTGATTCTCTTTCCCCTGCCAAGCCTGAAAGTTCTCGGCTTGGCGATCCTGTTCATCGCATTCGGCGGGCTGGGCACCACGGTTTGTTATCACCGCATGCTGGCGCACAAGACGCTCAAGACCAACAAGTTCATCGAGCAGGCTCTGATTTTTTGGGCGGTCTTTAATGGCTCGGGTCATCCCGCGAGCTGGGTTGCTTATCACCGGCTGCATCATTCCGTGACGGACACGCCGGAAGACATCTCGAGTCCGAAGCAAGGCGGGTTCTGGTGGGCGCACTTGCGCTGGCTTTATCAGACGCAACCTGCGGATAAAAAGCGCTGGGCTCCTGAGCTGACCCGCGGCATGTACACGGTGTGGGGCAAGCTGGAAACTCCGGTGATCATTCTTTCGATTTTTTCAGGATTGCTGCTTGGCCTCGGCTGGATGGGATTTTTTTGGATCGGCGCGATCCGCCTGGTCTACACGCTCCACATGCAGTGCTTCGTCAATAGCCTCACGCATCTCGGACATGCCAAAGAGGGCGTCCAGGACTCCAGCATGAACGTATGGTGGCTGGGACCCTTCCAAATTACGGCCTGGGGCGAGAATTGGCACGCAAACCATCATTCGCACGCAGGTTCCGCGCGGCTCGGTTTGCGCTGGTGGCAAACGGACATCGGCTGGTACTTCATCTGGACGCTCGAACAGCTGGGTTTAGCGCACAGCGTCAAGCGCCCGCGCGCCTCGTAGTTCGTTACTCTCGCCAAGAACGCGGCCGCCGTGATGTTAAGATGACGGCGTGTACGCGCAGAAATTCAAAGTCGAGGTCATCATTCGCGGCAAAAGCCGGGCCTGCCCGCTCGATTGGCTCGATCAATTCTGCATGCGCAACTTCACCAATTCCGCGGATTTTGATGACACGCTGCCCGTTGCTGACGGCACAGTGGAAGCCAGCTTCCGCTTAACGCCGGAGCGTTTCGCGGAGGGCCTTGGCGCATGGCTCACGCAGCGTGGCAAAGGCGAGGGTGAGCCGGTTGTCGTGCGGGTCAAGCGGGAGTAGCGCAATTCGCGGCGCGGGCTTGCTCTGGGCAGGAATTGGGCGGATATTTTCGTGGTGCTACGCGGCAGAATCGCGCTTTTCTCCGCGAATGGCTGCGCGAATTTCCGGCAGAGCGGCCAGAGCGGCCGCTGCACCTGCCGCGACCATTTCCGGCGTTTTCGTGAAGTCGTCCCACACGAACGGCGTTACGTCCGGCTCGATAATAATGTCCGCCTGCTGGCGCCAGGTGAGGTCGGTGTGGCGCTGGATGATAGTGAATGACCGGCTGAGAACATCGGTGAAGGTGCGAGGCTGCTCGATATTGCCAGCTTCGAGATACACGGCGATCACGATGTCCGCGCCGAGAAGCAGCGCGCCTTCCAAGGGGACCGGCGCGGTAAGAAATCCATCCACCAAGGTGCGTCCCTCATATTGAATGGGCACGAAGAGTCCCGGATAGGCGCACGACGCGCGTAGCGGCAGACCGACGGGACCACGCGTGTAGTAGACGGAGACGCCGGCGTTAATGTCCGTGGCGGCGATCGCCAGGGGGATAGCCATCTCCTCAAAAGTTTTTACCGGCGTAAATCGAGAAAGATATTTTTCCAGACGCTGATTGGTGGCGAGGCCAATCCACGAGGGCGTCCAGCGGCCAAAGTCGGTAAAGGTAGTGCCCGCGCCGATGCGCTCCATCTCCTCGAGCGGTGTGCCAGCGCAAAAAGCCGCGCCGATGAGCGCTCCGACGCTTGTGCCGGCGACTAGGTCAATGGGTATGCCGGCCTCGCGCAGGATGCGCAAGACCCCGATGTGTGCGATGCCGCGAGCGAATCCGCCCGCCAGCGCGAGGCCGACTCGAGGGCGCTCCGCCGGCTTGTTCTCTTCCGGCTGGGCCAGGGATCGCAGTTTTTCCTTTGCCGACTGGAGCCAGCCGGCAGCGTCTTTCACTTTGGGAGGGTTCATTCTCGCTTTACTGTAACGCGGGTTTTACGGCGGGACCATAGTTCGTTTGACCAGGGGATGGCGGTTTTGTAACCTGTCCTCTCGTCCCAATGCCAAAAACGAGCTCCGGAAAAGGCAAGCCATGAAACGTCGAATCGAGAAGGCAGCGGTGTTGGGCGCTGGAACCATGGGTTCGCGCATCGCGGCGCATCTGGCGAACGCAGGGCTGCCGTGCATTTTGCTGGACATTGTACCGCCTAACAATGTTCCGCCGGATTTGAATGCCGGCGCCTCCGCCGCAGACCGCAACAAGATCGTGCGCGCCGGGCTCGAGGCCGCAAAAAAGTCGAAGCCCGCGGCGTTTTTCACCCCGGCGCTGGCGGAAAAGGTGTCCATCGGAAATTTTGAGGACGATTTGGCGCGCTGCGCGGAGGCGGACTGGATCATCGAAGTGGTCGCGGAAAACCTCGAGATCAAAAGAAATTTGTTGTCGCGCGTGGCGCAATTCCGCAAGCCTGGCGCGATTGTCACCACCAACACCTCCGGTTTGCCGGTGCACTTGATCGCGGAATCGATGAGCGAAGAGTTTCAGCAGCACTGGGCGGGAACTCATTTTTTTAATCCGCCGCGTTATATGAAATTGGTGGAAGTGATTCCCGGGCCGAAAACGTCGAGCGAGGTTATCGAAACACTAAGCGAATTTTGTGACCGCCGGCTCGGCAAAGGCGTGGTAGTTGCCAAGGACACCCCCAACTTCATCGCCAATCGCATTGGAACATTTTCGATGCTGAATGCCATCCGCTTGATGGCGACTCTCGGCATGACCATTGAAGAAGTGGACGCTTGCACCGGGCCAGCGGTGGGTTGGCCGAAGTCCGCGACGTTTCGCACCGCAGACCTCGTTGGGCTGGACGTGTTGGTGCATGTGGTGAAAAATATTTACGAGACCGCGCCAAACGACGAGTCTCATGAAATGTACAAAGTGCCGGCGCCGGTCGAGGAGATGGCGCGGCGCGGATGGCTGGGCGACAAAACCGGACAGGGTTTTTACAAAAAAGTGAGGGGCGACGGCGAAAAAGAGATTCTCACGCTGGACTTGAATACCATGGAGTACCGGCCACGCCAGAAAGCAAAGTTTGCGTCGCTCGAGATGGGAAAGGCGATCGAAGACACCCGGGAGCGGCTGCGCGCGCTGGTAGGCCCGGTGCTTGAAGGACAAAAAAGCGACAAGGCCCAGCAGTTCATCTGGGGCGGGCTCTCGGAGATGTGTTTGTACGCGGCGCGGCGCGTGCCGGAGATTTCCGACAGCCTTGTGGACGTGGATCACGCGATGCAATGGGGATTCGCCTGGGAGATGGGCCCGTTCGAAATGATGGACGCGATTGGCGTGAAAGCGTTCGCTGCGCAAATCCAAAAAGAGGGGCGCGCGCTTCCGCCTTTAATCGAGAAAGTGTTGGCGGGCGGCAGGAAAGGATTTTATGAATCGGAGAAGGGCAGGACGACGGTCTTCGATGTGACTACCGGTACTGCAAAGCCTCTGGAAACGCCGCCCGGCGTGATCATCCTGAAATCGCAGAAAGAAGCGGGCCGCGAAATCGAAAGAAATTCCGGCGCCAGCCTAATCGACCTCGGTGACGGAGTTGTCTGCTGCGAATTTCACGCGAAGATGAACGCCATTGGCGCGGATTTGATCGCTATGTTGCACAAGGGATTGAAGCGCCTGGATGCGGATTTTGATGCCATGGTCATCGCCAACCAGGCCGTGAATTTTTCCGTCGGCGCGAACTTGATGCTCATGCTGGTCGCGGCGCAGGAACAGGAATGGGACGAGCTGCACATGGGAGTAAAGCAATTCCAGAACGTGAATCTGGCGCTCAAGTATGCCCCGAAGCCGGTGGTCGCAGCGCCGCAAGGTATGGCTCTTGGCGGAGGGTGCGAAATCAGTTTGCACGCAGCGAAGATTCAGGCTGCGGCGGAAGCCTACATCGGGCTGGTGGAGGCAGGTGTCGGACTGATTCCTGGCGGAGGCGGAACGAAGGAGATGCTTATTCGCGCGAACGAACATGCGGCTGGAGGCGAGGATTTGGATTTGTTCCACACGATGAAGCCGGTGTTTGAAACGATTGCCATGGCAAAAGTGGGAACGAGCGCGGAAGAATGCCGCGGCCTGGGATTCTTGCGGCGCGAGGATGGCGTCTCCATGAATCGCGACCGCCTGGTGGGTGATGCGAAAGAAGCGGCGCTGGCGCTCGCGCGCGCTGGGTATAAGCCACCGGCTGCGAACTGGCAAGAAGGCGCGCAAACCACGCAGATCAAAGTGCTCGGCGAACAATTTTTGACCGGCGCAAAACTGGTAATTCACATGATGCAGCGCGGCGGCTACATCACGGACTACGATGCACACGTCGGCCGCAAGCTCGCGAACATTCTGGCCGGCGGGCCGTTGACCTCGCCGCAACTCGTGAGGGAACAGTACGTTCTGGACCTCGAGCGCGAAGCCTTCGTCTCCCTCTGCGGCGAAAAGAAAACCCAGGAGCGCATCGCGCACACACTCAAGACCGGCAAGCCGCTGAGGAATTAGCTGCGCAGTCGGCTAGGTACTATTGCCCCGACCGCAATCTCGTCCTATCATGTAGATCGGCTATGGCGACCACAACCATTTCGACCCGCAACCACGAAGGCGAGATCGCGCTCACTGTCCAGGTTTGGAAAGAGGGGACCAGCCACGTTGCTTACACCCCGGAGCTGGATGTTTCCAGTTGCGGCAAGACCACAAATCAAGCGAAATTGCATTTGCGCGAGGCGGTCGCATTGTTTATTGAGGAGGCCAGCCGCATGGGAACGCTCCACGATATCCTGGAAGAGGCTGGCTTCGAGCGTCGAGGCAAGACTTATCGTCCGCGGCCGATTCTTGCGCGCGACAGATTACGGCTTACGCTTCCCGCTGCCTAGCGGGCGGTTTGATGTCACGAATTGTTCCCATTCCCTATCGCAAATTGGTCCGTGTTTTGGAAATCGAAGGATTCGCATTTGTTCGCGAGCGCGGTGACCACATGATCTTCAGCAAGAGCGGAATTCTCAGGCCGATCGTCGTGCCGCGCTATGATGCCTTACCAGTGTTCATCATCAAGAACGTACTGAGGACCGCTCAGATTAGCCGCGAGCGATACCTGGAACTTTTGCATCGGCTTTAGTCCGCCTCCGTTTCCGAGCTGATAAAGATGCGGTCCAAAAAATTAAGAAGAAATCATACTTTAAAACGCATAGAATCGTACTATAATGACGGTTTCGTGTGAGACGAAACGCAACGCCGCCGTTTTGGAGAATTGGATGCGTCGAACCGCACTCTTGCCGCCGCGAGAAGCCTCCAGAATCCTGGGAATCAGCTATCCGACACTGAAACAGTGGATCTACCGCGGGAAAATCAAAACGGTAAAAACGCCCGGCGGGCATCATCGCGTGCCCGAAAGCGAGATTGACCGGATGATTCCGAAGACGCTGGATCGCGGGGATATCGTGATGCGCCGCGGAAATTTCCGGAAGATCAGCGGCCGCAATCAGCTGATAGGACGCGTCATCGCGGTGAAGTACAGCGGCTTGCTGGCACAAGTGACCATGGCTATCGGGGAGCAGCACATCACGGCCATCATCACCGCGGATGCAGCGAAAGAGATGCGGTTGAAGCCGGGAGAGCGGGCGGCGGCGCTGATTAAATCCACGGAAGTGATGATTTTGCGCGTGTGATAAGGGCGGTGATTGGCAACTCGTTTCTGGTGACTTGTGACTCGTGGAAAAGCACATTGGCTCAAGGCGTTTCTCGTTGTGCCATTCCTGCTCGCGGTTCTTCCCGCGCAGGTTATGGCGCGTAGCCAGGGGCAGGTAATCCGCATCGCGGCGGCAGCGGATTTGCAATTTGCGATGCAGGATCTCGTTGCTCAATTCGAGAAGCAAACCGCTACACGAGTGGACGTGACCTACGGCTCAAGCGGAAACTTTTTCTCGCAACTGCAAAACGGCGCGCCTTTCGATCTGTTTTTCTCGGCCGACATCGAGTACCCGAGAAAGCTGGAATCGGCGGGTATCGCTGAGCCGGGAACGCTCTATGAATATGCAGTCGGGCGCATAGCGATCTTCATGCCCGCGGATACAAGCGTGGACGTCGTTCTCCTTGGATGGAAGGCGCTGCTGGACCCCCGCGTTCGAAAAATTGCCATCGCCAATCCGGAGCATGCTCCTTACGGGCGCGCGGCGGTCGCGGCGCTGCGAAACGCCGGCGTTTACATGCAAGTGAAATCCAAGCTCGTGTACGGCGAAAATGTTTCGCAGGCGGCGCAGTTTGTGCAATCCGGAAACGCGCAGGCCGGCATCGTAGCCATGTCGCTCGCCGTCTCGCCTGGAATGAAAAACGGAAAGCGGTGGGAGATTCCTGCGACCATGCATCCGCCAATCAAACAAGCCGCCATCGTTTTGAAAAGCTCGGAAAACAAAGTTGGGGCGCGCGCATTCCTGGAATCTGTAAAGAGTGAAGCCGGCCGCGCGGCTCTAGCGAAGTACGGATTTGCATTTCCGGACGGCGCCACCGCTTCGCCACCGGTTAGCTCGCGGAATCAATAATTATGGACGCCCTACTTTTATCCTTGCGCCTCGCGCTTTGCGTCTCCGCCATTCTTTTGGCGATGGGGCTGCCGCTCGCGTATTGGCTAGCGTATTCAAATTGGCGTGGCAAGTTTTTGCTGGAAGCGATAGTAGCGATGCCGTTGGTCCTGCCGCCGACGGTTCTTGGATTTTACGTGCTCCTCGCAATGGGCCCTCGCGGCCCGCTGGGAAAGTTGTGGGAAATGTTTTTTGGGCATGGCTTGGCTTTTACGTTCGAAGGACTCGTCCTCGCCTCCGTGCTCTACAGCTTGCCGTTTGCGGTCCAGCCCCTCATCGCATCCTTCGAATCCGTGGACCGCAAACTCCTCGATGCTTCCGCCGTGCTCGGCGCCGGTCGCCTCAAAACATTTTGGCGCGTCATTCTTCCACTCTCGATCCCCGGCCTCGTCACGGCGCTGGTCCTCAGTTTTGCCCACACTATGGGCGAATTCGGAGTTGTGTTGATGGTCGGCGGAAATCTGGAGGGCGTCACGCGCACGGTCTCGATCGCTATCTACGATCACGTGCAATCGCTCGAATACGCCGCGGCGAACCGCATGGCGCTGGTTTTGCTCGCAATCTCTTTTAGCGTCTTGTCCGTCGTCTACGCCGTCAATCGTCAAGTGGGGCGCCAAATCGGACGCCGTCTATGGACACCGTGGGCCGCGAAGTAAACGCGCCAATGCTGGCGGCGCGCGTCAAGTTGGAGCGTCTCCGCGCGGGCTCTCCTCCTTTCGTGCTGGACGTTTCGATGGAAATTCCTTCCGGCATCACAATTCTCTTTGGACCTTCCGGCGCCGGAAAATCCACTGTGCTGGATTGCATTGCGGGTTTGGTGCGCCCCGATGCGGGTCGCATCGCAGCCGGCGAGGAAATATTGTTCGATTCCGAAGCAGGCGTGAATTGTCCGCCCCGCGCGCGCCGCATCGCCTACGTTTTTCAAACGTTGGCGCTCTTTCCGCACATGACGGCGGAGGAAAACGTAGCCTATGGACTCGACGGCTTGCCGCACGGACTGCGATTCGAACGAATGCGAGAAATCTTGAACGTTTTCCGCATCGACAAATTGCGCGCCCGCAAGCCGCCGGAACTCTCCGGCGGGGAACGCCAAAGAATCGCGCTCGCGCGTTCTCTTGTCACGCAGCCACGCGTCTTGCTTCTCGATGAGCCTCTGACCGGTCTGGACTCGCTATTGAAAGTCGCACTCTTCGACGACCTGCGCGCTTGGTACGCCGCTCGGCGCATTCCGATTTTATATGTGACGCACAGCCGCGAGGAAGTCGGCGCGCTGGGCGAACGCGTCATCGCCATGGATCACGGCCGAGTGGTGAGCCAGGGAACTCCCCTGGAGGTGCTGGAGGCGCCACGCCGCGCGCGGCTAGCTCAGGCCGCCGGTTTTGAAAATCTGCTGAGCGGAACGGTCGTGGAACTGCGCGAAGCAGACGGCGTGATGCGTGTGCGGCTTAGCGAGAGCGTGTGCGAAATCGAAGTTCCATTAGGCTACGCTGCGGCGGGAGACCGCGTGCGCGTGGCCGTTCGCGCGGGCGATATCTTGC
The DNA here is from genome assembly GCA_963753745.1 of uncultured Acidobacteriota bacterium. GTDB lineage: Bacteria > Acidobacteriota > Terriglobia > Acidiferrales > UBA7541 > Acidiferrum. The sequence goes on along the minus strand of CAVWDX010000014.1, from coordinate 371,709 downwards.
TCGCAACCGTGAAACCGCTAAATCTCAGCGCGCGTAACGTGATTGAAGGCCGTATCGTGGCGATCGAGACGCGCGGCACCCTGGTTCGAGCCCGCGTGGATTGCGGCGCGGAATTTATCGTGCATCTCACGCCGGGAGCTGCGAGGACTTTGGAACTGGCAGAAGGAAGCCGCGTGTGGCTGGTGCTCAAGACGCATTCCTGTCATTTTGTCGAGGATTGAACGAGCGCCCAGCCCGATCTTAGAATTTCTTAGGCTTTTGGTTTGCTCGCCGCCGCGGCGGCTACAGGCGCGGAAAATCTTACTTCGGCAGCCTCGAGCGTGTCGCCCTTGGGCTTGGCGTGGATCACGACGCGGTCGCCCACTGCCAAGTCAGAAAGCTTCGCGGGCTTGTCTACACCCCCGCTTCTCATTACAAAGGTGGTCGTGGCAACGAGCTTGACCTCCACCGAACTGCCGCTGGCCGTTTTCACGGTAACCGAATCAGCGCTGGTTTTTTCCACCGTCCCAATGACGTGTTTGAAGTCGCCGTGAGCCAACGCAGAACAGGCAAGGAACGTAATAGAAATAAGTAGTGCCAGCGAGCGCAGTTTCATTTTCATCTCCAACGGGGCAGTGCAAACCAATTCAAGCCCCACCAATATTACTATTCCACGAGACTCCGCGGACCAAGTAGAGGCAATTTCCCTCGAAGTTTCTACTGGCGTCGCATTTTCGCAGTCCTAATGCTGATGATGAGATTCCGGCTTGCCCGCCGGCGTTGCACCGTTCAAGAAGTCGTCTTCCTGTTGCTCTTCCAGCCGGTCGTTGGGCCCTTTGGGATTGTACTTTTCCATTTCCATTCGCTCCTCCGCCGTCAACTGCGGCAGGTGGCGGATGAAATCGATGAGCTTCCAACTGTCGTTTTGCGAGCCGGGGCTCGAGAAGGCCGGCATTCCGGTGAAACGCACGCCGTTTTCGATCACCCAGAAAAGTTCGCCGTCGGCAAGTTTCTGCGTTTCGGGAAGACGCAGGTCTGGCGGCTTCGGATAGAGACCTCGGCCAATCATCGTATCGCCGCTGCCATCGTTTCCATGGCAGATAGCGCAGTGGTCGGCAAAGTGGAGGCGGGCGTCGCGAAGATTTTCCGCCGAGGCCGGAACGGGATTTTGGAGAGCCTGGGCATCTTCAGGAATGGCAAGATGGCGCGCATCGCGAGCCATCATTCTTTCAAGAGCCGTGGGCGTGGCACGCGCGCTAAGGCCGTTGTGCAAAATCGAAACAACCGCAACGACTACGAAGACCGCGACCAGTGCCAGAACAAGAAGGATGAGAGTTCCGCGTTTCATGGCTCGGCCCTCATGTTAGACGAAGCGAACCATGCTGTGCCAGCCCGGAATTATTGTGCCCGGTTCCTCTTGCCGAGTCCCGCCTGCAGAGTTGCACCGCCTCTGGTAGGATACGGCGAGCCATGAGGAACAAAATCTATTCGTGCCTGGATTCCGCCGTGGCCGATATTCGAGACGGCGCGCGCATCATGTTCGGCGGATTCGGCGGGGCTGGCTTTCCCAACAACCTGATCCAGGCGCTGTCCAAGAAAGGTGCGAAAGAGATCACCGCCATCAGCAACAATTGCGGAACGCGCGATGGCGAGCTGGGATTGATGTTCAAGAATGGCCAGATCCGCCATGTGATTGCATCGTTTCCAGGTCCGCATTCCAATTATTTCCAGGAACAGTTCGCCGCAAACAAAGTGACGATCGAATTGGTGCCGCAAGGAATTCTCTGTGAACGCATGCGCGCCGCTGCGGCGGGTCTGCAAGGTTTTTACACGACTGTGGGAGTGGGAACGGAAGTTGCGGCCGGAAAAGAGGAACGCATCATCGAAGGGAAACGCTGCATTCTCGAGATGCCCATCCACGCGGATTATGCTTTCATCAAAGCAGAGAAAGCCGATGAACTGGGAAATCTCACATATCGTCTGGCCGCTCGAAATTTCAATCCAATCATGGCCATGGCTGCTACTACCACCATCGTGGAAGTCGATGAGATTGTTCCGGTGGGTTCGATCAAGCCGGAAAATGTTGTGACTCCCGCGATTTTTGTACACCGTATCGTACAAGCGAAAGGAATCCGCCATGCCGGATAAGCCGCGGCTGACCCGTGAGCAAATCGCGCAGCGTGCCGCGCTGGAATTACCCGAGGGCGCGTACGTGAATCTTGGCTGGGGAATTCCGAATCTCATCGCGGACTATTTGCCGAAAAACGTCGAGGTCTACTTTCACAGCGAGAACGGAATCCTTGGCATGGGCCGGCGGGCGAGGCCCGGCGAAGAAGACTACGACCTGGTGGATGCCATGAAGGTGCCGGTGACCTTGATGCCCGGCGCGTCCTTTTTTCATCAGGCGGATGCGCATCTCATGACCCGCGGCGGCCACATCGATGTTGCCGTGCTCGGCGGATTTCAGGTCTCGGAAAAAGGCGACCTCGCCAACTGGAAAATTCCCGGCGCGAAAGGCTCCGGCGGAATTGGCGGCGCCATGGACATCGCCGCGGGCGCGAAAAGACTGATCGTCTGCATGGAGCACACCACCAAGGAAGGCGCGCCAAAAATCGTGCGGCAGTGCACCTATCCGCTGACGGGGCTGGCCTGTGTCGACACGATTGTCACCGACCTCGCGGTGATCGACGTCAAGCCGGAAGGACTGATGCTGCGCGAGGTTGCTTCGGGATGGACTATCGAAGATCTGCAGAAGCTCACCGGTGCGCCCCTTATTTCGCTGGGCCGCGCGCCCGAGATGCAATTCGCTTGAGCGACTGTACGATTCGTCGTAATTCAGCGTGGCGCGGCGAAGCTGCAAGCGCGCTTCATGCGTGGTAGAGTTTGGATGTTCAGCGGCAAAAGTCAGAATCATCTGGAGGCAGCTATGGCGGAAAACATTCCGGAAAAATACGCGGATCTATTGGAGAAGCCGGCGTTCGGCAATCTGGGCACGCTTATGAAAGACGGCAGCCCGCAAGTCACTCCCGTGTGGGTGGATTATGACGGCAAGTACGTCCGGTTTAATTCCGCGCTCGGCCGCGTGAAGGACAAAAATATCCGGCGCGATCCGCGCGTTTCCATTTCGCTGCAGGATCCCGCGAACCCCTACCGTTATCTCGAGATTCGCGGGCGCGTCGTCGAAATCACGCAGAATGGCGCGGACGACCACATCAACAAGCTCTCGCAAAAATATCTGGGCAAGCCCGTCTACCCTTTCCGGCAACCCGGCGAAGTGCGCGTTCTCTACAAAATCGAGCCGGAAAAAGTCAGCTCCATGGGGTGAAATGACGATGACTCTCTCCTTTCGGGTTCGCTCCGTATTGCTCTTGAGCTTGTTTTTGGCGGCGGCCCTTTCACTGTCCGCAAAACCCGTGCACGAAGAAAACGGGCAAACGTTCGATGGGCCCGGCGGCAAGCTCTACTACGAAGTGACTGGCGGCGGCTCCGGCACGCCACTTGTTTTGGTAAACGGAGGGCCGGGCTTCGATCATACATATCTGCATATCTCCGCGGCCTGGGACCTGCTGGGCAAAAACCGCCGTATCATTTTCTATGACCAGCGCGGCGATGGACGATCCTCCCCGTTAAAGCCGGGGGAGTCCTGCACGCTCGCGGATCAGATCGCCGATCTTGAGGCCCTGCGCGAGCATCTCGGTCTGGAAAAGTGGGACATGCTCGGCCACTCCTGGGGCGGCTACTTGTCTATGGCTTACGCCGCGCGCCATCTCGAGCGCATTTCTCACTTGATGATTGTGGACTCCGCCGCGCCGAAGTGGGCTGACACTCTCTTTCTTTTCAGCCAGATTTTTCCGGAAATCACGGACCGCCGCGCGGGATTCGCCTTCGCCGATGAGATGGGAGATAAAGCCGCTTCCGACGCTTCGATTCACGACTATCTCACCATGCTTTTTTACTCGCCCGAAAAACGCGACGCGTTCGTTGCGCAGATGGGCCCCGGCGCATACAACAAGGAAGTTTTTCAGGCCGTGACAAGCGACCTGCCGCGCTTCGACCTGGATCCCGAGCTCGCCAAATTCAAGTTTCCGGTCGTTGTGATGGCTGGGCGCTACGATATTAACGTTGCTCCGCTCGTCGCCTATCGCATTCACAAAGCGATTCCCGGCTCGCGTTTTGTTGTCTTTGAAAAAAGCGGCCATATTCCTTTCTACGAGGAGCCCCAGGCTTTTGTCCATGCCGCCGAGGATTTCCTGTCGGAAAAATGAAAACTACAAACGCGCGGCGACCCGGGCCGCCATGTGGCCGTCGGTCGTGCGGAAAACGAGCACGAGGCTGTCGGTCAGCGGAACGCCCGCGCTGGGAATGCCAAACTCGTACGACCACAAATAGCGCTTCGGCAAATCCGTCGCGGCAGTGTCCCTGTACGTATCCATGGGATCGACGGAGAAGTGCACCAAAGTTACTTTTCCCGCTGGGCGCATATCCACGCCGTGTTTCCAATACAACGTAAGTTTCAGAGAGTTCATCGCTTCCTGCGTGAGGTAGACGCCCGCGCCCACGGGCTGAAGACCATTCGAGCAAGGCTGATCGTGGATGAGCAGAGTGAGCACGATTTTGTCGGGGAATTGCGTCACCACGTCCGTGCCGAGGCGAAAATTCGTTCCTTCGTCGGTGCTATAGGACTTCAGTTGGTCGAAGAAACTTCCGGACGTGACGCGGCCGTTGATGCGAAAGCACGGGCCATTGGGAACGTCGCCGTCGCCGACGAGGAAAACGCCGCCGTAATAATTCTCAACCTGGGCTTTTTCTTTTTTGGGATGTTTCTGTTTTTTTTGTGAAGGGGCGGCGTGAGGAAACAGAAAAAGACCAGCGAGGACAAAGCAGGAAATTCGTGGGAAGTAGGCGCCCATGGGAGTTTTTCAACGCGGTCATTTTACTCCTTGCGGCTGGGTGCGGAGAAGAAAGGTGATGCCGTTCGTGGTGTAGGAAACTTTCCCATCTCCGAGTGGTTTCCCCTCGATTTTTCCGGCGCGGACGTCTTCGATGGCGGTGACTAGTTTCGGGAGCACGCATCGGGTCGGCCACGGGAACATTGTGCGCCCCGAGGACGAGTTTGACTTGCGGCGCAAGCGCGGCGAGTTTTTTGACCGACGCGACGTAAGTCATCGAGATTCGTTTCTGGGCGGAAGAGCCAGATGGGGCCGGGATAGTAGGTGTCGCCAATAAAAAGCAGCCCGTTCTCGTGGTCGAACAATGCGATCGAGTCCGGCGTGTGGCCGGGAGTAGCGATGATTTCGACGTCGTGATCGTGGCCGAGGCTGATTTTGAAGCCGTCGTGCACCCAGAGCGAAACGTGCCACGGCTTTGTGGCGTAGGTTTTGGGATTGAAGCCGCGCGGCAGTTCACCGCAAATCATCCCGGGAGCGATTTCCGCTTGCGCATCCGCGCGCGAGCCCTTGGCGTTTGCTCGGGTGAAAGGCGTATCCATCCCAAAAATAAAGCTGAATAGTGAATTGCCGCCCACGTGGTCGTTGTGCGTGTGCGAGTTCAGCACGACGATGGGGCGGCTGGTCAATTGCCTTACGACTTTGTGGATGTCCGCGATGCCCATGCCGGTGTCGAAGAGGAGGGCTTGCTTGGTGCCGACGATTAGATAAGAGATGACTTCCTCGGCTTGGTGCGGCTCGTAGATGGCAAAGACGCCTGGGGCGACTTTGTAGACTTCAAACCACGGCTCGTGCGGAAGCACCCGTTCGAGAGTTTGTATTCCGGGCGGGGAAGATTCTTGCACCAGTCCGGGCTGATGGTTTGCGGAAACGAGCGGCCGAAGCCAATGGAAGCCGACCATCCAAAGAATTAACAGCCAACTGCGAATAGCTCGAATGCGGTCTCACATTGTTCCTATTCGAGGTTCGCTCGAATCGAGCACCCAAGGGAATTCCGCACTGATTTCCAGAATTGCACCACTTGCAAACCCTGGAATGCCTTCGTGCAACCGAGTTCCACTCTGGACGGGAATCCCAACTTAAACCACATCCGTCACAGGCTCCAGATCCGGTTTGCCACCTGCTCCTTACGAACGCTTTACATTCAGCGGCAGTCTCGCCTCTGTCTCAAGGTGCTGCACTCCTGTTTCACCGCCATCATGCGAACCACCCGCCTAAATTTCCTTGCCGTCCTTCCACCTCGCGGCTGAGCTGAACATCACATGGTCTTCGACAAAACAGCGACGACTTCGCCCAATTGCGAGACAATTTTGCGAGCACCGCCGCATCGCTCATCTCTCTGTGATCGAACATTACCAGACACCACCCCGTCGGCAGTTGGACGCCATTGACTTTTGATTCAGCAATCTCCTCACGCTTTCCGGTTGGCCTCAGGCCCAAGGCTGCGCAGGCCGACTGAACATCGCCGCCCTTCAGCGCCGCCCAGGAAAGTGAGTAGCCCATCGCAGTTTACTTTGCACCTGAAACAAAGACGGATTTCGGAATCATCATGTGGACGCCTTTGTTGCCGTCGACCAGCTCGGTGATGTGCAAATCCGCCGCCACACTTGCCAGCATATACGCATCGTCACGCGATAAGTGTTTCTCGGTCACCAAAAAATCAATCATCTCGCGCAGCGCGAGCGTGGCGCAGGCATTCAAATTGTCGTTGAAGCCCATGGTCATGTAGTGCGTGGGCGTTTCGGCGCGCGGCCATTTCAGGTGCATGTCCTTGCGCACGATAAATTGAAATGTGCCGATGAGCGAAGTTTCGAGCGCGGTGATGTCCACTTCGCCATCGCCCTGCCCCGCGTGGCCGTCGCCCACTTCAAAGAGCGCGCCGGGCGCGTGCACGGGCATGATAGAGCGTCGTACCTGCCACCAAATCCTTGTTGTCCATATTGCCCGCCATGATCCACGGCGGCGCGCTGTTCCATTTGCCCGCGCTTTCCGGCGGCGCGTCGCCCATGCTGCCGAAAAAAGGATGCAGCGGAATCTCGATGCCGGGCGCGAATTTCGCGACCATGCGCTGCGCATCCAGCGGAATGATTTTCATTTTGCGAGTATGGATAATCGTCGGGGATGTAACCCGCGCCCCGGACCGAATGCGTTGTACGCGTACGGAATCGCCAGTTTTATCGCCAGAATCTTCACTTCCAGCACGTCGCCCGGCTGCGCGTCCTCAATGTAAATCGGCCCGGTCAAAATGTGCCCGCCGGGCCCCTTGTCTTTCACCTGGTCGGTGATGTCGCGCAGCGATTGCTCGACCTGCTCCGGCGGCAAGCCCGCTTTCTCGAGCCCCTTGGGGCTGTTCGTGATCAACGTATGATCTCCACCGTATCGCCCGACTTCACGCGCAACACCGGCGCCGCCTTCGCGTCGTAGTAACCCCAAGCCACCGTCTTGGGCGTAGCCTTCAGCGTGTAAGTCCCCTGGCCATTTGAATCCTTGCTGTAAAGCAACGTAAAGGACGCAGCCGCAAGAAGTGTTCCAATCCTGACAGACTTTTTCACAGGTCCTCCGAGCATAAGCAAGCGATCACCCGTTCTTCGCCGCCGCCAAAACACCAAGGAGAGACTTTGCTCGCTGCTTTCGCTTGGCCGACTCATCGATCTTCGTAGCGGCGTAGCCGAGTCCGACCGCTGCGGCGGAGGCTGGGAGTCCGAAAGGCGCGAGACACGGAAATAAAACAGCTGCGAGCGTCAAGCATGCACCGAGCGCAGCAATTTTATACTTCGCCTGGAATTCCTCCGCCTGAAGCCGAACGTTCTTGCTATGCTCGCTCAAGAGTGCGGATAAGTCTTTAGATATTTCGTGTGTGACTTTATCTAGGTCTCCGATGGAAGCCTGATTTAACTGGCCAGTTAGCGTGCTTAGGCGCTTTCTGAAAGCCTCATTTTCATTCTGCGAGCGTAGTCGCGCCAAGTCATCTACGCCAATATTTCCGAGCCAATCAAGAGCGGGCTGGTTGATTGCCCTAACGCCGGCGATCGTCTTGGGTTCCAGTAGACCATTCTTTTTCAACCGCTCCTCGAAGGCCGTTGCACAAACTGAGTAGTAATGCCATTGATTGGGAACACAAAGCATAGGATTCGCGGACAACTCTTCTGCATTCTCTAGCAAGTGAAATTGCGCTCTCAGCCGCTCGACGATGCCTTGGAGGACGAGTTGGCTGTCTGTGTAGGCAGCTGCAAGCTTTTGTCCTCGACCGAACGCCAATCGGCGATCGTTTTTCGGTATTCAGCAATGTGCTCGTTCAGGGGGCGACTTGGATCGACCTGAGGTCCTACAAAGACACCTTGTGCCTCAACTTTTGCCAAGAAGTCGTCCGGATTTGCAGTTGCGAACCCTACCATTTCCTCGAAGTTTGCGAAATCGGTCCCGAACTTGGCGGAAAGAACCTCGACACAAAACTTCTCGATAAGGGCTCTGGTTCTTGGGTCCTTATTTTCCAACGATCTTTCAAAACTAGGAAAGACGATGAGTGCGGGATATGGGAGATCAGCGTCAACCAGAGGTTTCAGGTGCAAGAGCGTGAAGACTGTTTGAAGCAAGAGCACGTCTCGAAAACGCTCCTCGCCGCGGGGATCTTCCATCCAGGGAAGGACGGGATCGGGAATCAGGATGGTATCCGCATATAAAACCATCTTCCTTACCGAGTCATAGTGCGTCTCGCCGAATCGGCTTGAGCCACCGAGTACGAATTTTAGTCCGGCGGCGTTTTGGGCGTCCTCAAATGCACGGAGGTCATCTGGGCGATAGAATCTTGGCAGTTAATCCCACGCGAAGCGATGCGCATCCAGATGGCGATTTGTCAGGTTATGGGCGTTATCGCGTATTGTTTTGTCGAACGACTCGAATGTGGCGAATTCCCGGGGTCGCCGTTTGCCTGTGGCACGCTCGAAAAACTCTTCAAAAACCGCGAAGAGTTCCCTCTGGCTTTTGCCATAGTTGCGAATAGGCGCTTTGGTCATGGATGCGTCATGTCCTCGGGCTTGACGAGGGCGTCGAATTCTTCGGCGCTTACGAAGCCGAGTTTGATGGCGGCTTCGCGGAGGCTGATGTGGGAGTGATGGGCGGCTTTGGCGACTTGGGCTGCGGCGTCGTAGCCGATTTTGGGGGCCAGCGCGGTGACGAGCATCAGGGAATTGTGGACGTAGCGATCGATTCGTTCGCGATTGGCTTCGATGCCGGTGACGCAGTGATCGACGAAGCTGCTCATGGCGTCGGTCAGCAGCTCGACGGAGTGGAGATAGTTGAAGATGATGACCGGCTTGAAAACGTTCAGCTCGAAATTGCCTTGCGAGCCGGCGAAACCGATGGCGGCGTCGTTGCCCATGACTTGCACGGCGACCATGGTGAGGGCTTCGGCCTGCGTGGGATTCACCTTGCCCGGCATGATCGAAGAGCCGGGCTCGTTTTCTGGAAGCGAGAGTTCGCCAAGGCCGCAGCGCGGGCCGGAAGCGAGCCAGCGAATGTCGTTGGCGATTTTCATGAGCGAAGCGGCCAGCGTTTTCAGCGCGCCGCTGGCGAAGACGAGTTCGTCGTGGGCGCTGAGCGCGGCAAATTTATTGGGGTGCGAGCGGAAGGGCAGATGCGTCAGCTCGGCGATTTTGCGGGCGGCGCGTTCGGCGAATTCGGGATGCGCGTTCAGTCCCGTGCCCACTGCGGTGCCGCCAATGGCCAGATCATAGAGGCCGTCGAGCGCCATCGCGATGCGGCCGCCGTCGCGGTCGAGCAGGTTGACGTAGCCGGAAAATTCCTGGCCGAGCGGTGAGCGGCGTGGCGTCCTGCAAATGGGTGCGGCCGATTTTTACGATGTCGGCGAATTCCTGGGCTTTGGCGTCGATCGCGTCGCGAAGCTTTTTCACGGCGGGGAGCAGGCGAAGTTTGGTTTCGGTGGCGGCGGCGATGTGCATGGCCGCGGGAAAAGTGTCATTCGAGGATTGCGACATATTGACGTCGTCGTTGGGATGGATGGGCTTTTTGCTACCCATGACGCCGCCGGCGATTTCGATGGCGCGATTGGAAATCACTTCGTTGACGTTCATGTTGGTCTGCGTGCCGCTGCCGGTTTGCCAGATGCGCAGAGGAAAGTGCTCGTTGAGCTTGCCGGAGATAACTTCGTCGGCAGCCTGGACGATCAGCGCGGTTTTGTCGGCGGGCAGCTTGCCGAGGTCCTCGTTGACGAGCGCGGCGGCTTTTTTGAGGATGCCGAAAGAGCGGATCAGCTCGGGCGGCATGGTGTCTTTGCCGATGGCGAAATGGATCAGCGAGCGGGCGGTCTGCGCGCCGTAGTAGCGGTCGGCAGGAACGTCGATCTTGCCCATGCTGTCGGATTCGGTGCGCGTCGGGATGGTGAAGGCGGGTTCGGCGATTTCAGCCATGGTGGCTCCTGGGATTGGAAGGGTAAATCTTACCTTGAATCGGTGAGCAGTGAGTGAGGAGTGGGTAGCAAGTGGTGAATAGTGAAAGGGAGGAAGGGAGTAGCCCGGGTATTCGAGAGGGGGCTGGGCGGTCGACGAACTGAAGTGGGAGGGTCAACGGGGAGAGCGCGGAGGCCACAGAGTCGGATTCGGTAGTTGATCCGGGCGAGACGCTGACTTGATGGGAGGGAAAGCTAGTTAACGATAATAAACCCCACCCCCGGTGTTTTTTGTAAGCGTTGATTTTAAGGGAGTTCAAAGTGATTAGAATCATCATTTGTGCAAGTGTTGATTCTGAGGGAGTTGCGGGAGAATTTTATCGGACGCAAGGATTTTGGATGGGATGGGGCTAGCGGATGGAACGGGCAAGCGCGACGCGGAAGATTAACGAAAATCACGATATATTATAACATGTTAATGTAATTTGTCAATTAATAAATGATAAGTCTTTTGTTGGAAGCGAGATAAGAGGTGCCAATTCGGATTGGCCGCAGCGCGAACGGCTAGTGACCCAGCTTCTTGGTGAAGAATTTAGCCATGAGATTGAGCGCTTCCGTCGTTTCGGGAAGCTCGAAGTGGTACCAGAAGGCGTGGGGGAGCGCCTCGAAGACGACGAGCTGGGCGTCGACGCCTGCGTGAAGGAGAGCGCGATGGAAGAGCGCGGTGTCGCTGAGGAGCAGATCGCGCGTGCTGGAGACAAGAAGTGTTGGAGGCATGCCTTTCAGGTCGGCATAGATGGGAGAGAGGACGGGATCTTTGCGGTCGGTGCTGCCGGCATATTCCTGGCCGATGGGTAGGTTGGGATCTTGTGGCGTCAGCGAGCCGGGAAAGCCGTTCAGGGTAAAGAGCTCCATAGAGTCAGCGGGGCGAGAGTAATCAGCCAGCGTGGAAAAGAGGCCCAAGGCGGCGGGGAGGGGAAGATTGAGTTGCTTGAGGCGAACGGCGACTTCACCCGTGAGAATGGCGCCGGCGGAAGTGCCGAAGATGCCAATGTTGCGCGGCTGGTAGGTTTTGAGGAGATCTTTGTAGACGGCGACGACATCGTCAACCGCGGCGGGAAAGGGATGTTCTGGGGCGAGGTGGTAGTAGACGGAGACCACTTTGATTTTGGCGAGATTCCCGATGGGGACGCCTTCGATGAGCGAGCCGGAGTCGGAATTGAAGCCGCCGCCGTGAAGATTAATAAGGACGAGACCGCGATTTGTCGCGGGAGTTTCGAGAGGCGTAATGATATCCGTTGGAACGCCGGCCGTGGTGGTCGATTCGATGTTCACGGGGAAGAGCCGCTTGGCTTCAGCGGATTGGCGCACGCGCCACTCGTCAGTGTGCTTGCGGCGTGTGGCGAGGTCTTCGGGGCCGGGGGTAGATTGCGCGAGGGAGGCGAGCCATTTTTGCGCTTCGGGGCTGATGGTCGAGGGCATAGGGACGACGCGGGTGAGGTGCGCGGTGCCGTCGGGATCGATGGTGGCGGAGTCCTGGGGAGGAAGGACAACCGGCGCGTGCTTAGCGCATGAAAATAAAAAGAAGCTTCCGAGCAGGAATAAAATGGGAACGAGACATTTTCTCGACATGGATGAGACCTCCCGAATAATGGAATTGGCCGAAAAAGAAGACCGCCGTGCGTCAGGCGAAGAGCATCGTACATGCGATAGGAAGGCGGGGGAAATTATTTTGCGATGAGCGGTAGAGAGAGGGTGCGGACCAACCCGGGAAGCGGTTGCCGAGGAGTTGGAGAGTTGGCAACAATCGAAATGGAGCGCTATGCGAAAGAGGGCTGACGGCTTAGCGTTGTGTATAATTAGGGCCTTGGGGAATTAGCGGAATTCATGCCGGAAAAGACCAAAACAGTAAAGGCTAGCGCCGAGGTGTTGCGCGAGCGGCAGCGGCGATTTCGGCGTACGCGTGCACGCGAGCTGAAGATGATTGCCAAGGCGCTGGCGTCGACGAAGCATCCCATTTTGGTACACATCATTCCGATGCGGCGATGCAATCTGGACTGCGGATATTGCAATGAGTACGACAACGTGTCGAAGCCGGTGCCGATTGAGGAGATGAAGAAGCGGCTGGATATTTTGGCGGACATGGGGACGTCGATCATCACCATCAGCGGAGGGGAACCGCTGATGCATCCGGAGCTGGAAGAAATTATCCGGCACATCCGGAAGCGCGGAATGATCGCGGGAATGATCACCAACGGCTTTTTGCTGAGCAAGGAACGGATCGGCACGCTGAGCGAGGCGGGTTTGGAGCACTTGCAGATCAGCATCGATAACCTGGTGCCGGACGAAGTGTCGAAGAAGAGCTTGAAGACGCTGGATATCCGGCTGGAATGGCTCTCGGAGTACGCGGTGTTCCAGGTGAACATCAATTCGGTGCTTGGGAGCGGAGTGAAGGATCCGGAGGATGCTCTGAAGATTGCGCACCGGGCGGTGGAGCTGGGATTTACGAGCACGGTGGGAATTATCCACGACCACAACGGGCAGCTGAAACCGTTGGGACCGCGCGAGCAGGAAATCTTCGAAGAGATCATGGAGCTGGGGAAACGGTCCTTCTCGCGATTCAATGATTTTCAGCACAGCGTGGCGCGGGGGAAAGAGCACGATTGGCGTTGCCGTTCGGGGTCGCGGTATTTGTATATTTGCGAAGACGGGCTAGTGCACTGGTGTTCGCAGCAGCGCGGGTATCCGGGGATTCCGCTGGCGCAGTACACGGATGAGATGCGGCATCGCGAATACTACACGACGAAGCATTGCGCGCCGATGTGTACTGTCTCGTGCGTCCAACAAGTGGGGATAATCGACAACTGGCGCGGGCCGCAGACTTTGAAGCCCAAGCCCATGGCGCCGCCGTCGCCGCAGCCTGAGCTGGTGCAAATCGGCGGTACACGAAACGATGGCTGATCGCGGACTATATTCCTTCCCGCCGCGCACTCTCTAGTTTCTCTCCGCGCACACGGTTGGGTGTGACTGATTGACGACGGAGCCGGGCATCCGAACAATGAGAGCATGCCAGGCGCAGCGATTGAGATTGAAAATCTGACCAAGGATTACCCGTTCGGGTTCCTACACCTTAAGAAAAAAAGGTCGCTGGAAGGCTTGACGATGCAGGTCGAGAGCGGCGAAGTATTTGGATTTCTCGGGCCGAACGGGGCGGGGAAATCGACGACCATCAAGCTGCTCGTGGGACTGATTTTTCCCGATGCCGGCACGGCGCGCATCCTGGGAAAGCCGATCACGGACATTGAGATGCACCGCAACATCGGCTACCTGCCGGAGCAGCCGTATTTCTACGATTATTTGACGGCGGCGGAGGTGCTCGATTACTTCGCGAGGTTTCACGATTTGACGGCCGCGGACCGGAAAGAGCGCGTGGCGCGGATGCTCAAGAAAGTTGGGCTGGAGACGGCGGGGAAGATTCAACTGCGCAAGTATTCGAAAGGAATGCTGCAGCGCGTGGGGTTGGCGCAGGCAATTCTGCACGACCCGCAAGTGGTGATTCTCGACGAGCCGATGTCGGGCCTCGATCCGATCGGGCGGCGGGAAGTGCGGGACATTATTCTGGAGTTGAAGCGCGAGGGACGGACGGTGATGTTCTCCACGCACATTATTTCCGATGCAGAAATGCTCTGCGACCGCGTGGGGGTGATCGTCGGCGGAAAGCTGCGGGGGGTCGGTGCGCCGGAGGAAATCGTAGGGATGAAGGCGCAGGGCATGGAAATATTGTTCGAGCTGCCGGCGGGTGGTTGGAATGCGGCGGCCCTCGTCGCGAAGGCAACGAAGACGGGCGACCGCTACCGCATGCAAGTCACTGAGGAGGAGCTGTACGCAGCGATGGAACGGCTTCATGAGGCGGGAGCGAAGGTTCTTTCCGTGGCGCAATTGAAAGCCTCGCTCGAAGAGTATTTCATGCACCTGGTCGAAGCCGACCGCGCGCAGGGGGCGGCGGTTGAGGTGAGCGGGAAATGAGGCGCGCGGGCGCGGTGGCGTTGAATACATTTCGCGAAGCGGTGCGCGACCGCGTGCTGTACAACCTGGTTTTTTTTGCGCTGCTGATGATGGTGGGGGCGATTCTTGTCGGGCAGATTTCGATCGGGATCGAAGAGGTGGTGATCAAGACGCTAGGCTTGAGCGCTATCTCCGTGATCGGGCTACTGATCGCGGTTTTTATCGGCGTCGGGCTGGTCTACAAGGAGATGGACAAGCGGACGCTGTATGCGTTGTTGGCCAAACCGTTGCGGCGGTGGGAATTTTTGTTGGGCAAATTCGGCGGGCTGGTGCTGACGCTGGCGGTAAACACGGTGGCGATGGCGGCGGGGTTGTTCGCGGCGCTGTTGTACGTGAAACATCATCTGGAGCGGACGGATGCCGTGCTGCTCATCGCCATCTATTTCATTTTGCTGAAGCTGATGCTGGTGGTGGCGCTGGCGTTGTTGTTTTCGTGCTACTCGACGCCGCTACTGGCCATTTTGTATACGTCGGCGTTTTACGTTGCGGGATTGTTCGTGGAAGACATGCGTACTTTTCACTTTGCCACGGAGAGCCCGGCGATGGTGGCGCTGATGCGAGGACTTTCCTACGTGCTTCCTAATTTTGAAAATTTCGATGTGATGGGCGCGGCTGCGCACGGAACGGAAATTCCACGCGCCTTGATTCTGCAGAATACGGCTTACGCGGCGTTGTACTGCGGCATTGTCCTGCTAGCGGCTGCCGCCGTATTTTCGCGGCGGAATTTGAAATGAACGGACAGAACGCGAAGTATTGGCTCTTGCTGGTCCTGTTGCCGCTAGGATTCGCGGGAGTTTGGCGGCTTCAGCAACGCATCGACGGGCAGCGAATGGCGCTGCACCAGGAGCACGACGATCTGGTGCTCCGTTCGGGGAAACTCGTTAAAGCGATGAGCCTCGAATATGCGCCGTTGGTTGCGGATATTTACTGGACGCGCGCCGTGCAGTATTACGGCGCCAAACGCGCGGCGCACGATCGTAACTTCGAGTTGCTTTGGCCGCTGCTAGACGTTACGACGACGCTCGATCCAAACCTGCTGGTGGCTTACCGTTTCGGATCCACGTTTCTGAGCGAACCTACTCCGCGCGGGGCAGGACAGCCGGAGCGCGGCATCGAATTGCTGGAGCGCGGGATCAAGGCCAATCCCGAGTTCTGGCGCCTCTATGAAGATTTGGGATTCATCTACTACTTCGATCTAAAAGATTACGCGAAGGCCTCGGCGGCGTTTGACGAAGGAAGCAAGAACCCGAAGGCGCTGATTTGGATGAAAGTGATGGCCGCCAAAATTGCGGCAGAGGGCGAATCGCTTTCGACGTCCATCTTTTTGTGGAACGAGGTGTATCGGTCGACCAAAGATCCCGATGTCAAGAGAAACGCGCAGACGCATTTACAGCTTCTGAAGGTCGAGCAGGATTGCCGACAACTAGACGCACTTGCGGTGGAATTTCAAAAGCGGACCGGCCGGCGCCCGTTGCGCGCAGGCGAACTGGTGCAAGCGGGTCTACTCTCCCGTTTGCCCGTGGATCCGCTGGGCTATGCCTATGTATTCGGAGCGGATGGCAAAGCGGAGTTGAACACTGCAAGTCCATTGCTCGAACAACAGATTATTCAGCAAAAGTTGAAGTGAACGTGTCGGGCGGTTCCGCTTATTCCTGTGTTTTTTCCGCTTGCTCCGTGGTGCAGAGGAGCGTCATTTGGGGGTCGATGACCAGCTTGTGCGGGGCGAGTTTCGCGGCAAAGTGGAAGGAGGTCTCCGGACCGGCGGCTACGACGTCGCCGAGAAAAACAAGATGGCCAGCGCCGTTGTTGGCATAGAGCGGCACGCTGGTGATGAAATAATGCGGCACATTGGATTGATATAGTTTCCCTCGCACAACCAGGCCCTTTTCCGTGTGATGAGTGGAAAACTCGACGCTGTAGCGAGGGATTCCTGTGCCGCGCACCCACTGCTCGAAAAACCAATCCATCGAGCGGCCGCCTTCGAGGTCCATGGAAGGGGTCATAACGGCCTCGACCTCTTTTTGGAGGTCATCCGTGGAAAAAGCGCGGTAAGCGTATTTTGTGGAAATCGTGCGTAGCAAAGCGATGAAACGCTCGTCGGGATTCTTGGCACCGGGCTGGCGAAGCATTTCGCGGAGCATGTGAATCACCCAGGATCCTTTGCTATAAATGACCTCTTCGAAACCGTTGGGCGATTTTGAGGAGTTGAGACGGTTGCCGAGAGTCAGCGCGCCAATTTCGCCGCCCGGTGTGTCCGAGCCTGGGACTTTATCCTCGAGTTGTTTTCGATAACGCTGGAGCCAGACACGAAGCGCATGCTCGGAGGGCTTTCTGCTGTCCGCGAAGAGCAAGGCAAGATAATTCGCGATGGCTTCATCGATCCATTGATCCCGGTAACTGGACCAGCCGACGACGTTGCCCCACCACTGGTGCGCGACCTCATGGTACGGGACGATGTCCGTAAATGCCTGCTGCCCGGAGGAAGAAAGTCCGGCGCGATTCTGAGCTTCGGGGGACAAGAAGGAAAAAGTTGAAAGATAGAGCAGACCGGGCCAGCCTTGGCCGAAACCGCCGGGAATTTGCGAGACGCTCAGCGTCCGGAATGGGAAGGGGCCGCTGAAAGTTTCATAGAAGTGGATGGAAGAATCGATGTCCTTGGCGAGTTGTTTCAGCGCGTCAGCGGGGCTCGGCTGGGGAGGCTGCAGAGCCGCCCGGCTCGTGCCCCTGGGCATGCCGGAGGGGATATCGACACCGGGAAGCGAATCCGGATTTGCCGCATCCAGGCGGTTGCTCAGGGCCTGCTCGAGCTGGCGATTGGCGTAGACCTCGATGGTGCGCGAATCGTCGGTGAGAGAACTGGAAGCATACTCGCCCAAATTGAACCCGGCAATGGCGAGAGGCTTAACGCTTCGCCAATGGCCGACGCGAAAATCTCCGGAGGTCTGCTCATCGAGTTTGGCGCCGGTGGCGACCAATTTTAAATGGCGCGGCCAGCGCATGGAGAGTTCATAGGAAGCAAAATCGGCTTGATCGCCGAGGTGCGGATACCAGCTTTCCCGAGCGCCGACGAAGAGAACGCCGTTGCCGGCGTCACGAATGACGTTGCCGCGATAATGCAAATGAACGGTCAACTCCTGGCCTTTCTGGGAGGGTTGCGGCAACACGACGTGGAGGAAGTCATTGCCACGGGCGCTAAGCTGCTGGAGATTCATCCCTTCGTTTTGGAAATAAGCCAACGGCTTGTGTTGCGCGTCGGTCACGGCATCGGCATGAAGAGCGCGGGAGAGTTGAAAGGTCAAAATACGCTCGCTGGAAGTTTCGGCGCGGATATGGACGGCTGCCGTCGCGTCGAGGGAGTTGTCCGGCAGGACGGTTGTGTCAATCGTATAGTCGAGCGCATGAAAGTCGACTGGCGGAGGAACGACGCCGGGCACGCTATAAGAGGCCCAGACATCGTAATAGAAAGAGTCGCCGGATTTCCGCCGCTGGCCGAGAAGAACCTGCTCTCTGTGCTGAGGGTCAAAGAGCAGATCGAAGGGACCGGTCTCGGCGCCTTCGAGCGCCGCATAGAAATAGGGCTTTGGATTTTGCGAGAGGCGATCTTCGAGAATGCGCAAGGACTGGGAAGGATTGAACTGCACGAGAAGCTGATCCGAGAGGGAAACAGAGGCGGAGTCCAACTGCGGAGTGAGGTTAGCGGCATGGAACTGGCGGAGAAGATCCTCCGCGGCGTCATCCGTGAATCGCACGTAAGCGCCGAGAAATTCCTGGTCCAGAACGGGAGTCCCCAGAAAACGAGCCATCTGCTGTTTTTCCACTGGTTCGCGGGGGAATGCGAGGATATGGCCGCGGCCGGAGAAGACGAAACCGGTAATGCGGCCGTCGCTGGGAGCGAAGAAGGTGAGTTTGCCTTCTTCGAGATAAAGTTCCACGCCGCCCCGGCGGAGTTCGATGCGATTAGCGGCAACGAGCTGGTAGGTGGACGCGGGATCGAGACGCAGGGCGTTGAGCGCGTCATAGAGCTCGTGGGGCGATTGGGGGGACGATTGACGAGGGGCCGAAGAAACGGCAGGCGCGATGAGAAACGACAAGACGAGAAGCGCCGCCCCAGACCGCATGCAAGAAGTGTAGTCACATTCGGCATTGCGGAACAAGGCCGCGGCGGTCCCGCGGAGGAAGACGATTAAAATGGAGGGATGCGGCAAACCTCTCGAGCGCGGCGTATTTTGTTGCTGGCGGCGGTCTTCTTTCTTTCCGGAGTAGCGGCGCAGGCGGATACGATTGTCCTCAAAAATGGACGGCGCATTGCGGCCCTCAGCGCCAGAGTAGAGGGCGACAAGGTAACGTACGAGACGTCCGCGGGCGAGTTAAGCCTTCCGAAATCGATCGTCGACCACATCGAAAAAGGCGGCTCCATTCCCATGGGGGATTCTCCGGCGGCTGCGGCGGCGAATCTGGCCATCACGCCGCCTGCCCTGGAACCCACAAGCGAGGGATCGGAAATTGAGAACGGAGCGGTGCATGACGGATCGATCGATCGAGACTACATCGCGAAACTGGAAGGCGCGGCGAGAACGGGCGGACAGCCCGCCAATTTAAGCGCGGCACTAGCGCATCACGTAGCGGCACAATTCGAGTTATCGCACGGCGATATGGAACATGCCCTGCAGGACGAACGCACCGCGCTTACGTATGCGCCCGAAGAGCCAGCGGTGCTGATGAACGTGGCGTACATGTATTTGCGACGGAGCGAGTACAAGGAGTCGCTGGATTATTTGGAACGCGCACGCCGTGTTGCCCCGGACAATGCCGACGTGGCGAAACTGGCGGGCTGGGCGTATTACGGAATGAACAAAATAGATCAGGCGGTGGCCGAATGGAAGCGCGCGCTGGCTTTGCGGCCCGATGCGGAGGTACAGGCGGCGCTTGACAAGGCGCTGCGCGACGAACAGGAGGAAGAGAGCTACAAAGAAAACGAAAGCGCCCACTTCACGCTGCGCTACAGCGGTGCGGCGGAGCCAGCGCTGGCCCGCGAGGTCCTGCACAGCCTGGAGGCACATTTTTCGGAGATCGAGAGCGAGCTGAAATTCACGCCGCCGGATTCCATCGGTGTAGTTCTCTACACACAAGAGGCCTTCGCCGACATCACACGAGCGCCCGGCTGGGTGGGGGCGCTGAATGACGGACGAATTCGGGTGCCGGTGCAGGGATTGAGCGGGATGACGCCGGAGCTGTCGCGCGTGCTGAAACACGAGCTGACGCACAGTTTTGTGAGGCAGAAGACGCGCGGCCACGCGCCCACGTGGATTCAAGAGGGTTTGGCGCAATGGATGGAAGGCAAGCGCAGCGGCGAAGATGCCGGCCATCTGCTACAAGCCAATCAGGAAGGGCATACAGATTCGCTGAACACGCTGGAAGGATCGTGGATGAGCTTGCCGAGCGATACAGCTGGCTACGCGTATGCGTGGGCGCTCGCGAATATTGAATATATCGTGCAAACCGACGGCATGGGCGACATCGATCGGATCCTCGACCTCATCGCCAGCGGCAGCTCGACGGAACAGGCGCTGCGCGAGGTGCTGCACAGCGATTACAACGATTTGACGCAGTCCACCGCGGAATATTTGCGGAAGACTTACGAGCAATAGCCCGATCGATCCGGCAGAACCCTTTAAGAGTTAAGCAGCAACGCCGCTAGAAGAGCAGCGCGTGCGGGCATGGTGTTGATGTGGACGTGCTCGTCCTTGGAATGCGCGCCGTGGCCGACGGCACCGAGGCCATCGAGGGTTGGAGTGCCGACTGCGGCGGTAAGGTTTCCGTCGGAGCCGCCGCCGGCTGTGCATTCGCCGAGCGCCAGGCCCATTTGCGCGCCGAGCGATTTAGCTTTGGCAAAAAGCGCGGCGCTGTGTTTGCGTTCGAGAGGCGGGCGGTTGAAACCGCCGCGAATTTCCAGCCTTGCGCCGGTAAGACTGGGATGGAGCGCGTGCAGGCGGCGCTCGATGCGACGCATGTCTGGTATACGCAACGCGCGAAGATCAAGAACGGCTTTGGCGCGTTCGGCGACGACATTCACGCGAGAACCGCCCTCGATCATGTCCGCATTCACCGTTATGCCACTGCGCGGGTCGTTCCACTTCTGAATGCGGGTGAGCTGGTGCGCGAGTTCGTGAATGGCGTTGATGCCCTCGTGCGGGGCCAGGCCAGCGTGGGAAGCGCGGCCGTGGACGATGAGCTCAGCTTCGCCTACGGCTTTGCGAGCCGTCTTGATCAAGCCTCTAGGACCGAAGGATGGCTCGAGTACGAAGACGGCGTCGCTACGGCGGGCTTCGGTTTCGATGAGTTTCCGCGAGGCATCACTGCCGATTTCTTCGTCGGAGGTCCAGAGAAATACCAAACGGTGAGTTAGCGGGGCGTTCGTTTCTTTAAGAACCTCGAGAGCGAAGAGGGCTTGAACGATGCCGGCCTTCATGTCAAAAATGCCGGGCCCATAGGCTTTTCCGCCGGAGACGCGGAAGGGCATTTGGGTGAGTGTGCCGGAGGAATAGACGGTGTCGTAGTGGCCGAGGATGAGCGATTGGCCCGCAGGGCGGCATTTCTGTGACCGCCAGGTGACGCGAAGTTGGTCGCCACGGTGTTTCTGCGCGATTCGTTCGACCTGTGCACCGCGCTTGCGCCATTCCATGGCGAGCAGGCCGCAGCACCGGTCGGAAGGAACTTTCTCGAGGCTGGGAGACTCCGCGAGGACGAGCTTTTGGAGCGTTGAAAGCATGTGCGGCAAGCGCGTTTTCAGAAGGCGCAGGAATTCTTTGGGCTGATTAGTGTCCGGCATAGCCGGGACATGCTAACAACGACCGGCAACGAGAGCAACGGCGCAAGTGCAAAATATGAAATGAGCTGGATTTTCGAAAGCCGTGTGCGGAGGGCGGCGCGGGAACGGCGCATATCGCCGTTGGCTATGGTTCGCATATAATAGAAAGTTTGCTAGAGAAGAGTGAGGCGCCGCAGGGAGGATATGCGGCGCGATGGGGAGCAGGAATGATACTCGACGTGGTGGAAATCCAGAAGATATTGCCACACCGCTATCCGTTTCTCATGGTGGATGCGATCCTGGAAATGGAGCGGTTGAAGTACATCGTCGGCGTCAAGAACGTAAGCATCAATGAATCGCATTTTCAGGGGCACTTTCCCGGCAAGCCCATCATGCCCGGCGTGCTGATCATCGAAGCGATGGCGCAGACGGGCGGGTTGCTGCTCTTGCTGGAGATTCCGGACCGCGACAACAAGCTGCTGTATTTCGTGGCGGTGGATGGCGCGCGATTCCGGCGGCCAGTGGTGCCTGGCGACCAACTGCGGCTGGAAGTGAAAGTGATTTCGTGGCGAGGCGACTTCTGCAAGCTCGAGGGTAAAGCTACAGTCGACGGGCAATTAGCGGCGGAAGCGACGCTCATGTGCAAAATGGTAGACCGCGGACTGGGCGCGAAGGCCGAAGAACCCGCGAAATGAGCAAGCCGGAGATTCATCCGCAAGCCGTGGTGGCCGCAAGCGCGAAGCTTGCCCCGGGAGTGAAGGTTGGGGCTTACGCGATTGTCGGCGAGGAAGTCGAGCTGGGCGAAGGCTGTATTCTCCATGCGCACGCTTTTGTGGGTGGGCCTGCGAAGTATGGCCGCAACAATGTGTTCTACTCGTTTTGCGCGATTGGCGGCGATCCTCAGGATTACACCTATCGCGGCGAACGGACCGAGCTGGCTGTGGGCGATGGGAATATTTTTCGAGAATACGTCACCGTCAGCCGCGGCACGCAAAAGGGCGGCGGCGTTACACGGGTCGGCAATGAAAATTTCTTTCTGGCGTACTCGCATGTTGGGCACGACGACCAGATCGGCAATCAGACACTTTTTGTGAATGGCGCGACACTTGCGGGGCACGTCGCAGTGGAGGATTTTGCCACGATCGGATCGTTTTCGGTGGTGCACCAGTTCTGCCGGGTGGGGCGGTACGCGTATGTTGGTGCTTGCACGGTGGTTGTGCAGGACGTGCCGCCGTTTTCGCGGGTGGTCACGGAACGTGAGACCAAGAGCTATGGCATCAACACCATCGGACTCGAGCGCAAAGGTTTTTCAAAAGAGCGTGTGCAACTATTGGATCGCGCTTTCCGTTTGCTGAGCCGTTCGAAGATGAATACCACGCAAGCTCTCGCGGAAATGCGAGCGAAACTCACCGGCTCCGAAGACGTGCAGGAACTGATCCGATTCATCGAGAGCGCCGAACGCGGAATCGTGAAGTAAGCACCGCCACCTACCATTCACTCCATGCCGGATACCAACACAAAAACGAAGGGATGGGGACTCATTGCCGGGAACGGACGATTTCCGTTTCTCGTGCTGGAAGGTGCGCGGAGCCAGGGAATTGAGATGGCGGTGGTCGCGTTGAAGGAAGAAGCTTCACCGGAATTGGAGAAAATCGCCAAGCGGCTGCATTGGGTGAGCCTCGGCGAATTGAGCAAAGCCATCGACCTGATGCACCAGGAAGGCGTGACGCAAGCGGTGATGGCCGGGCAGGTGAAGCACAACAAGATTTTCAGTGCGATCCGGCCGGACTGGAAACTGGCGAAGCTGCTCTTCTCGCTGCCGCGGAAAAGCACGGATGCGCTGATCGGCGGCATTGCGCGCGTGCTGCAGGATGAAGGGATTCAACTGGTGGATTCGACGACGTTTCTGAAGCCGCTGCTGCCGGAGCCGGGCGTGCTGACGCGCCGCGCGCCCACGGAACAGGAGAGCGCCGACATCGCCTACGGGCGCAGCGTCGCGCGGCAAATCGCAGGAATGGACATCGGGCAAACGGTCGTGATTTCAGACCAGGCCTGCGTCGCGGTGGAAGCTATGGAAGGAACGGACGAAACGATTGCGCGCGCGGCACGGATCGTCGATGGCAAACCGCTGGTGGTCGTAAAGGTTAGCAAACCGGGACAAGACATGCGATTCGATGTACCCGTGGTTGGTTTGCCAACCATCGAACAGATGAAGAGCTCCCGAGCCACAGCTCTGGCGGTGGATGCGGGACGCACCTTGCTGTTTGACCGCCCAAAACTGATTGCGTTGGCCGACGCGGCGGATATCGCCATTCAGGCGTTTGCCCCGGCCATGGGTGCGGAACCGAGCGGCGCTTCAGAGGGAATAAACAAAGAATGAGCGGGGCGGCAGGAGAATCGAGAAAAGTCCGCACCGCCATCGTCGGAGCGGGGGAATTTGGACGCAACCATGCGCGCGTGTATCGCGAGCTGGAGGGCGCCGAGCTCGTTGGAGTTTACGATCGAGACCGCGCGCGCGCGGAGGATATTGCCGCCGAGTTTCAAACAAAAGCGCTGCGAAGTTTGGAAGAAGTCCGTGATTTTGCTGAAGCCGCAAGCGTAGCAGTTCCGACCGTAGCGCATGCCGAAGTGGGTTGTCAGCTGCTCGAAAGTGGGCTGGATGTGCTGGTAGAAAAGCCCATGGCCTTGAATCTCGCGGAGGCGGATTCGCTGCTCGAAGCAGCGCAGCAGCACAAACGGATTTTACAGGTAGGGCACGTAGAACGATTTAACCCTGCTGTTGTCGCGGTTGAGCCGATTCTCAATCGGCCGCTTTTTTTCGAAGTTCACCGCTTGGGAGTGTTCACTCCGCGCAGCCTCGACGTGGAAGTGATTTACGACCTGATGATCCACGATCTGGATATTTTGCTGGCGCTAGTGAAGGAGCCGGTGACGGAATTGAAGGCAGTAGGTATCCCCGTGCTGACGGACAAGGTGGATATCGCACACGTGCGTCTGGAATTTGCGGGCGGCGCCGTCGCCAACGTGACGGCCAGCCGAGTTTCCACAGAACGCGTGCGCAAGATGCGCTTTTTCCAGCAGCATGAGTACATTTCGCTCGACTATGCCCGGCGCGACGCACTCCGCGTGGGTGTGAAGCGGCCGGGACCGCAGCCTGAGTTTTCCTTTGAAAAATTACCCGCACCCAACGTGGAGCCTCTGCATGCTGAACTCGAGGCCTTCCTCAGTGCCGTTCGTACTCGCTGCGAGCCGCGAACCAACGGGACCGCCGGCCGGGCGGCCTTGGAATTGGCGACCCGTGTGATGGCAAGCATCCAGGAGCACGGGGAACGCGTCCAACTAGCAGCGTTCGCCTCAAGAGAGAAAGCAGGAAAATGATCCCCCGGACCCTGGTCCCGCTTGGCTCCCGTCTGCCTGCCGCGGACGCTACCGCGACGCAGCGCCGTCGTCCCACGACCCTGGACGAACGCACCCTCGTGCCGGCGATGCTGCCGATCGTGCATCTCGACGGGAAATCGAATATACCCAGGTCGCTCCCGCTCGAATCGATTGCCGCGCGCGTGGTGGTTCCGCGTGACGTAAATCAGGAAGCCTATCAAGTCGTGGAAGACACCTCGGTTCCCGTCCAGCCCACGGACCTGGACGAGCGTATTGCTGTGCCGCAGGGCGCTGCACCTCCGGAACAAACCGATGCGCCGCTGATGCCTCCGGGAGATCTGGTCGAACTCGACGTCTTCATGACCGGAGAAGTGAATCTCCTCAACAGGCCGCAGACGGAAGAAAAAACAAAATGGGATCTGATCACGCGCGTTTCGTCGGTAGCCTTCCACATCTTGTTGATCTCCGCGATTCTACTGCAAGCAAAGCTTTTTCCTCCTCACGCGCCGACGCAACAACAAATCGATCTCGCAAACAGGCAATTGACGTGGATTCCACCGGAAAGTTCCTACAGCCCCAAACCCAGACCAGCGCCGCGTGCCGTGCAGCCTCCCGTGGTGCATGTGGACCCTCGCGTCCTGCGCGAGGTGGCTCCTCCGATCCCTCAGCCGTCGCCCAGGCCCGCACCGGAGCGCCCGAAGACAGAATTGCCGGATGCGCCGACACCAAAAACACAGGTGACGCCGCCTGAAGTCCAGCCACCCGCGCCCAAGCCGGATGCTCCGAAAGCGCCGCTAAAGCTCGAAACTCCGGACATGCCAAAGCCGCAGCATGGGCTCGTGTTGCCAAAGGCTCCCTCGATTGAGGATGCCATGCGCGACGCCACGCAGGCACCGGCCGCCGGCGGCCGAAGAGGTGCGATGGTCGGGCCTGGGCCGCGCTCGAGCCCTCCCGGCGGGGGGCCAGGACAGGGCCAGGGCTCGTTTGGGAATGGCTACGAAATTTTGACTCCGACGGAAGGCGTCGATTTCAGCGACTACATGCACCGCATGCTGGAAAACGTCCGCAGGAACTGGTATGCGGTGATGCCGCAGTCGGCTCTGCTCGGAGACCGCGGCCGTGTCATGCTGAGATTCCGCATCATGGCGAATGGCAGCGTACCGAGCGACGATCCGTCGCGCGAGATGAGCTCGGGAAAAGAGCCGCTGGATCGCGCCGCTGTCTCAGCGATCCGTTCTTCCAATCCCTTTGAACCATTGCCCTCGGCTTTCCACGGACCGTTCATCGAGATCCGCATCATGTTCTTATACAATTTGCCGATCGAAGACGCGTATAAGTGAAACTCGTTCGCCAACAAGTTCTTGGCAGTCTCCTGCTCGCTTTGATTGTGCTTGTTGTGCTGCTCTTCCGCGCTTGGCATATTCTGTTTCGATGAATCCGGGCACATCTGAACTGCCGCTCGTTGCCGTCGTTGGTCCCACCGCATCCGGGAAATCCGCGCTTGGCGTGTGGCTGGCAGAGCAATTCGGCGGAGAAGTGCTGGCCTGCGATTCGACGCAGCTTTATCGCGGCTTCGATATCGGGACAGCAAAGCCGGGCAATGCGGAGCGCCGCGGCATTCTGCATCAGCTTATCGACACTTTATCGCCAACGGACGAAGCGACGGCCGGCGGATACCGGCAGATGGCGCTGGCCGTGCTGGAAGATTTGCGGCGGCGCGGGCGGCTGCCGATTCTTACCGTCGGCACAGGATTGTACTTGCGTGCGCTGCTCGAAGGATTGGCAGAAGTGCCGCAGCGCTCCGAAGAATTGAGAGAACGTTTGCGGGCCAGCGCGGAAGAGCATGCGCCGGGTTACTTACATCGATTGCTGATGAGGCTGGACCCCGAAGCGGCTGGGAAAATCGCGCGTGCGGATGAGCAAAAATTGATTCGCGCCGTCGAAGTATGCGTGCTGGCTCGGCGGCCGATTTCTGAAGTGCACAGGACGGGACGCACGCCACTTGCAGGCTGGCGCGCGCTGAAAATTGGGCTGAGGCCGACGCGCGAGGCGCTCTACGCGCGCATCTCTGTGCGCACGGACGCCATGCTGGCGCACGGCTGGGTGGAAGAAGTGCGGACGCTCGTGGAAAGTGGATTGCCGGAAAATGCCAAGCCATTCGACTTTATCGGCTATCGCGAGCTGCGAGAAGTTCTGCGTGGAGAAAAAAAGCAGGAAGAAGCGCGCGCTGCGATTCTGCAAGCCACGAGGCGCTACTCCAAACGCCAACAGACGTGGTTCCGCAAAGATCCCGATATTCACTGGCTCAGCGGTTTTGGCGATGACGCAGATGTGCAGCGCAGAGCACTCGAATGGCTCCTTCAGCAGGAAGGCCTGATTGAGTCGCAGCGCACAAGCTGAGCGCGTATAATGGAGCAGGTGAAGAAAGACCCGCTCCCTCATGGCTTCCTCTGCACAATGGCTTCAGGACTGATTTCGTGACGAAAACTTCTCAAACTGTGTCTACGGCGGACCGGGCTTTGCTTGTCGGTTTGGGTTGGAAGCGCGCACCGCGCTTTCCGGGCATGCCTGCGGGCGAGCAGGGGCGTGAATCCCTTTTGGAACTCGTCGAGTTGGCACGCAGCGCCGGAGCGGAAATCGCAGGCACCGTTTTTCAAGTGCGCGAATCGGCGGACCCGGCAACGCTCGTGGGGCGCGGCAAGCTGGACGAGATTCGCGCAGAGGCCACGGCGCATAAGGCGCCGCTGATTATTTTCGACAGCAACCTTTCGCCGATGCAACAGCGAAACATCGAAGCCGCCACCGAACGCCGCGTCATCGACCGCACGCAGCTCATTCTGGATATTTTTGCGAAGCACGCGCGCAGCCGCGAAGGTCAATTGCAGGTGGAACTCGCGCAACTGAACTACATGCTTCCCCGGCTGACGGGCAAGGGCGCTTCGATGTCCCGGCTTGGAGGCAAGAGCGGCGGCGGAGGCTCAGGCGGTGCGGGCGGCGGAGCGGGGCGCATCGGCGTACGCGGACCCGGCGAAAAGAAATTGGAAACGGACCGGCGGCGCATTCGCGACCGCGTCGGAAAAATTCAAAACAGCATCGAGGATATTCGCAAGCAGCGTGCTCTGCGGCGCGAAGCTCGCAACGCCGTGCCGCTCGGGACCATCGCGCTGGTTGGTTACACCAACGCAGGTAAATCGACTCTGTTCAACGCTTTGAGCCGCGCCGAAGTGCTCGTTTCCTCGCGGATGTTTGCCACGCTGGACCCCACCATTCGCGCGATTCGGTTGCCTTCCAATCGTCGCGTCCTCGTATCCGACACCGTGGGATTCATCCGCGATCTGCCCAAGGGACTGCTCACCGCGTTCCGCGCCACGCTCGAAGAAGTGCAAGAGGCCGCTCTGATTTTGCAAGTGAGCGACGCCTCAAACCCCCATCACGCCGAACTGGACGAGGAAGTGGACAAAATTTTGCACGATCTTGGCGTGGCGGACCGGCCCAGGCTCCGGGTTTTCAATAAAGTGGACCGGCTCACGCAAGAGCAACGGGCGCCGCTCATTCATCCCTACGCGATGGGCGCAGGGACAAGCGGCGGACCTGTGCTCGTCTCGGGCCTCACCGGTGAGGGCGTCGAAGATCTGCTGAAGCGCATGGATGCGGCGCTTCCGGTCGATCCTGTGGTGACGCTTTCGCTGCGGCTGCCGCTCGCCGAGGGCCGCACACTCGCGCTCGTGCATGCGCTCGGTCGCGTGATGCATTCCGAAGTCGAAGATTCGCACATGTTGCTGGATGCCGAAGTTCCCGTGTCGATTGCGCGCCGGCTCAAGCTTGGCACTTTTGCCAAAGATGGAACTTCGAGCCGCTCTCGTGCGTAATAGGAAGTGAGGGGGTTGCCATGATTGCGTTCCTCTTGTGGTGCATCTTGTTCTTCTTCTGCTGGCCTCTTGCGCTGCTTGCGTTAGTGCTTTATCCCATAGTCTGGCTGATTCTATTGCCGTTTCGCATTGCGGGGATCGCCGTGGGTGGCGTTTTGTCATTTCTGAGAGCCCTCTTCTTCCTTCCCGCGCGTCTGTTGCGAGGACCTCGAGCGGTCTGAGCGCGCACCGCTTGTTAGCGCCAAAGTAACCTTGAAGTAGCCTTCCGAAAACCGCTCATTTTGGCGGCTAAATGGGTCTTTCTTGAAGGATTTGCAGAGTCTTAGAAAGACCGATGTGCTGTGGAAACCTTGTGGAAACAGTTTTGTGCAGAAAAAATTGCGCGCGATACGGCTTCCCTGAAGGAGCATCGTTTGATGCGCGAGGTTCATTCAACTTATTGATTATAGGGATGTTATTATTGGTGCCAACGATTTTACGGGGTCTCCAGACGCATGCTGTCCGCATTTGCGGTTTTTAGACATTTGCACAGCTTTGCAGCATCAGGGTTACGAATGAGTACAGCACTATTCCCCCCGCAACTCATTTTAGTTGTTGACGTTAGAGTATCCGAGGAGCGCCCGCCGCATTGCTCCTGATTCGTCGGCAGGCGTTGACGCCTGCTCACTTGGGGGCTATAGTCAGGCGAGCAGCGGCCGAAGTGTAAGGGGCGGCCTCTCCACTGCCATGTCGCTATGAATCTCCCCAACTCATTGACGCTTCTTCGCATCTTTTTCGTGCCCCTGCTGATTGCGGTCTTACTTACAAAGAGCCCCAACGTTGACTTTCGGGGTTTCCCCATGCATTTCGAGTTTTGGGGAGTGTTGATCCTCCTCCTGGCCGCCGCCACAGACTGGGCCGACGGGTTTTTTGCACGGCGCCGGCTTCAGGTGACGACTCTCGGGATCCTTCTGGACCCCATTGCGGACAAGCTGCTCATTTCGGCCGCCTTTATTTCTCTTGTGGACATGCATTTAGCTCCGGCCTGGATGGTGGTGATCATTATCGGCCGCGAATTCACAGTTCTCGGTTTGCGCAATATTGCTTCCGCCGAAGGATTCACGATTGCGGCTTCTTTATTGGGCAAGACCAAGATGGTGCTGCAAGTGTGCGCCGTGGCCGTATTGATTGTGGGTGCCCGCCATCCTTCGCTGAAGCCGCTGGCGCTGCTTCTTTTGTGGCTGGTGGTCATCAGCGCTTTGGTTTCGGCCGCACAGTATTTTATGCGCTTTTGGGGCCAGCTTGACGGCCGCATCAAGCAGCGGCGCAAGCTGCGCATGATGGAAAGCCATAAAAAGTCCGAGGATGCCGTTCCTCTTTGAAGCCGATCGTCGCTCCTTGCTCGACTTGGCGCGCCGGGCCATTGCCGAGGCCGTTTCCCTCCAGAATCTTGCCGGAGGTATTCCGCGAGACGGGGTGTTTGCCGAAAAACGCGGAGTCTTTGTAACTCTCCTGGTTCGCGGCCGCCTGCGAGGTTGTATCGGCGTCATCGATGCATCCGAGCCGCTTGGGGAGGCTATTGCGAGGTGTGCGGCCAGCGCAGCGCTGCATGATCCGCGATTCTCTCCGGTCCGCGCTGATGAGATTCCCAGCCTGCAAATCGAAATCTCACTGCTTTCGCCGCCCGCGCCGGTTCTTCCCGGGAGCATCGAGATCGGCAAGCACGGCCTGCTAATTATCTGTGGCTCGAAGCGCGGACTTCTGCTTCCTCAAGTCGCACAGGAGCACAAATTTAGCCGCGAACAGTTTCTTGAGGAGAGCTGCCGCAAAGCGGGGCTACATGCCAAGGCCTGGCAGGAACCGGAAACACAAATCCTTGGATTTTTCTGCGAGGTCTTCTCGGAAGAGGAAGAAGCTGGGGAGGAGCCTTCCGTGGATGTCTGAGCTTGCCAAGGTATCTCTGTCGCGAAGCTAAGCCGGCCTTCCAAAGAAAAGGCCCGCCAGGGAGTATCCCGCAGCGGGCCGGAGGTTTCTGTCTCGCCGATTTTCGGCTATTCCAGTTCGACGTAATCGCCGGCGTACATGTCGATAGTACTGTAAGTAATCAGAACCGTTGAGGAGTTACGGCTCACGTTGATCACGACGCCTTCGCCCAGCACCTCTCGAGGCAGGTCGTTCCAATTATATCGCGTCGGCGAACTGCCGAATCCGTATAGCCGGTCCTGATACCCTTTCGTCTGAGGGGCAAACTCCGCCAACGAGCCCTGGTAGCGGAACACGCGGAAATAGTCTCCAACTTTTACCCCTTTTTCCGTTCCCAGGTTCACGTAGACGGTGCTGCCTCGCCCGGCGGATTGTTGATAGTCCTTCGATTGCACGATCATGGCAACAGGCTTGCCGCTGACGGGGGCGAAGTGATCGAAGTTACCTAAGTCCTTCAGTGTCGGTTCCGGCCTCTCCTGGAACGGCAGGACGATGTCGCCACGCTGCATGTAGTCGCACGAGAGGGTCACTTCTGCAGTCGCGACCTTAGGCCCAACATTAACGACGCGAAGTTCGCCGGCGTCCAGATAATGTGTCCCCATCGCCTTCATGAGCTTATTCTGCCACTTGAACCATTCGACTTGCGCAGGATCGCCCTCCGCCCTTACGACGGAATAGCGGTCGCCCACACGGACGCCCTTGTCCTGGCCGCGATTGATATATACGTAGTCGCCGCGTGCAAACGTGATTTTAGAGTTCGACTGCTCGCCGGAAACCAGCCACGTTCCATCGGGGACCTTTTGGTCCGTTACGAAACCCGAACAGTAAACTGTGGCATAACCCGGCTGTGTGAGAGAAGTCTGCGCCGAGCAAATCCCAGCGCCTGCAAGGACAAAAACGCATACACAAGCTAATTTAGCGCGCATTCCAAGGCTCCTTCAAAACACGCCCTACGGGCCGTGCGGGGACGTTTCTTTGCGAAAGTATCAGGGCCGCCGCGATGCGTCAACAAATAGGCTCGGACCGCTTTACACTTTTGCTACGGGCATGCTAAAAGCCGTATTCTCAATATCATGCCGAGAACTGCGCAGAGGAACCGTTTGTTTGGTGAGGGGATAAGGCGCATCTGCGCGGTCGCCGCGGCCTCCACGGCTGCGGAGATGGTTGCGTTGGTTCGTGCGGGGCTTCGTGAAACCCCTACGATCGAACTACGTTTGGACTGGCTGCGAAGCGATTCGGAGCGTGCCAACTTCCTCCTCTGGCTGAGTGGGCATAGGCACCGCGGCGCGACCTTTCTCGCCACTTGCCGCCGGCGAGCAGGAGGCGGAAAGTTCTCGGGAAGTATTCAGGCCGAGTTGCGCTGGCTCGTTCAGGCTCGAGAGGCGGGCTGCTCCTGGTGCGACCTGGAAATCGAGACCTTGCGCGAGTTGCCTGGAAAATCGATGCGCGAACTTGGTTTGCCCCCCCATATCTTGCTTTCCTTGCACGACTTCCAGCGCGTGCCAGCGCGGCTGAAGTTCGTCCATTTTGCCGCGTATCCTGAAGCCGACGCCCTAAAAATGGCCGCGCACGCCTCTACCATCGGCGATAGCCTCGGCCTCTTGCGACTTACTCGACGCTCGCCCAATCTCGTTGCCGTGCCCATGGGCGAAGCTGGTCTTCCGGCGCGCATCCTCGCCTTGCGAGAAGGCAGCGCGCTGGCCTACGCGCCTATCGGTTCAGCCACTGCTCCCGGCCAGGTCTCTCTGCACGCCTTGAAGCATCTCTATCGAGCCCACCAATTGACCGGGCGAACTCGCGTATATGGCGTCATCGGCGACCCCGTCGGTCACTCCCTCTCGCCGCTTCTCCATAACACTGGGTTCATCGCACGCAAAATCGATGCCGCTTATTTGCCCTTTCTGGTAAAAGACCTGCGCGATTTTCTGAAGGCTGTGCCGGAATTCGGGATTCGCGGCTTCAGTGTCACCATTCCGCACAAACAACCCATCTTGCGGCACTTGAAAGAATGCGACCCGCTCGCCGCCGAGATTGGCGCCGTCAATACTGTCGTCGTCCGTCGCGATGGATCGCTCTTCGGCTGCAATACGGATTACGTCGGGATTCTGCGCGCCCTTGAAAGGAAGCTCGAGTTATCCGGGAGCCGGATTTTGGTTTTTGGCGCAGGCGGCGTCGCGCGAGCGGCGGCGTTTGCTCTCGCGAAGTCGGGCGCCCAAGTT
Organism: uncultured Acidobacteriota bacterium; assembly: GCA_963753745.1. Taxonomy (GTDB): domain Bacteria; phylum Acidobacteriota; class Terriglobia; order Acidiferrales; family UBA7541; genus Acidiferrum. The sequence goes on along the minus strand of CAVWDX010000014.1, from coordinate 339,079 downwards.
GAGGTCTGTGCCCGTCGCGAGAAGGCCGCTCGAGAATTGGCCAGAGCCGTCGGCGGCCGAGTCATTCCGAAACGCGCACTGAAAAGCGAATTCTTTGACGCCATCCTGAATGCCACACCGGTGGGAATGCATCCCCACGAGCAAAATTCGCCCTTAACGCTAAACGAGCTAAACTGCCGGCTCGTCATGGACCTCATCAACCGCCCTCAAAAAACGCAGCTCTTGAAGCTCGCGGCACGTAAGGGAATCGCTACGATTTCCGGCGTCGAAATGTTTATTCCGCAGGGCGTCGCTCAGTGGGAACTTTGGACCGGGCAGCGAGCGCCGGAATCCATCATGCGCAGGGCCGTTCTGCTGGCGTTGCGCGAGGAAGAAAACTCCCGCCAGCACGGTTAATCCAGAAGTGCGATAATGCGAAGCTCTGTCGTGCAAACTGTCAGCCGATAACGGACCCATGATCCAGCCGGACTTCCGCGAATTTCAGCGCCTCGCCAAGCAGGGAAACCTCATCCCGGTCTACGAAGTATTTCCAGCCGACTTGCTCACTCCTGTTAGCGCCTATCTGCGCATCGCTCAGGGCGCGCGATATTCATTTTTGCTCGAGAGCGTCGAAGGCGGTGAAAAAATTGCCCGCTACACTTTTGCCGGCGCGAATCCCGAAGAAGTCTTTCGCTATGCGAACGGCGCGTGCGTCCTGGAAAGCCACAACCGCATCCTTTGGGAAGAGCGCGATCCCGTGACGTTTCTTCGCGCTCGCATGGACCGTTTCCGCCCCGTGCGTTTGCCGGGCCTGCCGCCGCTCGTTGCCGGCGCGATCGGGTATTTTTCTTACGACATGGTGCGGCTCATCGAGCGGCTCCCCAAGCGCCTGCGCGATGAAATCGGTCTTTACGATGCGCAATTGATGTTCTATCACGGCATCCTCGCGTTCGATCACCTGCAGCACCGGCTGTGGATTGTCCGCAATGTTCACACCGACGGGGAAGGCAGCTTCCGCGCAAAATATAACGCCGCCGTTCGCGAGATTCGCAAAACGCGGTTGTTACTCGAACAGCCTTCTCCTAACGAGCAACCAAAAAAGGAAAGCAAGAAGCGTCGTGCGCCGCTTCGCGTTACTTCCAATTTTCGACGCGAGGAGTTCCAGGAAGCCGTTCGCAAAGCGAAAAACTATATCCGCGCCGGCGACATTTTCCAGGTGGTGATCAGCCAGCGTTTTTCCGCCAAAACGCAGGCCGAGCCGTTTGACGTCTATCGCGAGCTGCGCGCGCTCAATCCGTCGCCCTACCTTTTCTTTCTGCAGATGAATGACGTCGCTGTCGTCGGCAGTTCACCGGAAATGCTCGTCAAAGTCCAGGGCCGCGATGTTTTCTACCGCCCCATTGCTGGAACCCGTTGGCGCGGCAAAGATGAAGCCGAGGATCAGCGCCTCGAACGCGAAATGCTGGCCAGCGAAAAAGAGCGCGCAGAGCACATTATGCTTGTCGATCTGGGGCGCAACGATTTGGGTCGCGTCTCTGAATACGGCACTGTGAAACCTGAAAAGCTCATGACCGTCGAGCGCTACTCGCACGTCATGCATCTCGTCTCCAGCCTGCGCGGGCGTCTCCGCGAGGATGTCGATTGCTTCGATGCCTTAATGGCTTGCTTCCCTGCGGGAACCGTTTCCGGCGCCCCGAAAGTCCGCGCCATGGAGATTATCGAGGAGCTCGAGCGCACTCGCCGGGGGATCTATTCCGGCGGCGTTTTATACTTGGACTTCGCGGGCAATCTTGACTCGTGCATCGCGCTGCGCACCATGGTCATCAAAAATGGTGTGGCCCATGTGCAAGCCGGCAGCGGAATCGTCGCGGATTCTAAGCCCGAGAGCGAATACGAGGAATCGGTGAACAAGTCGAAAGCCTTGATTGCCGCCCTGGAGGCCGCGCATCGCAAAGGAAGCGAGCGAAAACTTAAAAGTGTTCGAAAAAGGCGTGCAAAGAAGTGATCTTGCTGCTCGACAACTACGACTCGTTTACCTACAACCTCGCCCAGTATCTCGGTGAGCTAGGTTGTCAGGTCGAGGTGCATCGCAACGACAAAATCTCCGTCGAGGACATCGCCAGGCGCAAGCCGGAGAGGATTGTCATTTCGCCGGGGCCCTGCACGCCGCAGGAGGCTGGCATTTCGGTGGAGTTGATTGAAAAACTTGCAGGCAAATTCCCGATTCTAGGCGTCTGCCTCGGCCATCAAGCGATCGGCGCGGCCTTCGGCGGCAAGATTATTCGCGCTCCAAAGCTCTTTCACGGCAAAACCAGTGAAATCCATCACGACAACAAGGGCGTTTTCCGGGAACTTCCAGAACCTTTCACGGCCACTCGGTATCATTCACTCATCGTCGAACGCAAATCTCTCCCGCGCGAGTTGACCATCACCGCCGAAACCGACGACGGCATCATCATGGGCCTCCGCCACCGCCGCTACAAAATCGAAGGCGTCCAGTTCCACCCCGAATCCGTCCTCACCACCACCGGCAAGCAGCTCCTGCAGAATTTCTTGTCACTTTGATTGCTTGCGGGTCCTCTTTTTCCTTTACGTTCAGTTTTCCGTCTAGCACGCTTTACGTTTTCTCGGCTAGCCAGACTTGGCAAGGTAGCGCCGGCATCCATGCCGGCTCCTTGCTTGCCGTAAATGCGCCAGCCGGGATGCTGGCGCTACGACTCGGCGAACACTGGGTTACTTTACCAATTCAAATCCGCGAGAATCGCCGCGTAAATTTCCATCCCGCGCCAAAGATGCCCTAGCCGCAGATTCTCATCCGAGCTGTGCTGGTGATTGTCGTAATTCACGATGGGCACGCCAATCCACGGCAATCCCAAATCCTCAAAAATATACATGGGCACGCTTCCGCCCAGCGTTGGAGCAATCACCGTATCCCCGCCTGTCGCTTCCTGCACCACCTTGATCAGCGCCTTTGACACTGGCAAATCCATTGGCGTGCGCGAAGCTCGATAGCCGCCCTCGTCAATGACCTTCGCGATCAGCGCATGCGTCCGTCGTTCCTCCATGGTTGGCTCGCGGTCAATCACGTAATATCCCTGCTTTTTGATAAACGCGACGATCTGCTCATATTTCTTTTGTGGAACCTCTCCTTTGACGAGCCTTGCCTCAAGCGAAGCTTCGGCTTTGTCCGGGACAACGTTCTGCGCATGCTCTCCTACATACGCGCTCAGCAAGCCGCGGATGTTCAACGAAGGCTCCTGCAATAATTCGACTAGCTTCTTCCCGCCGCCTTCCGGTTTCGCGATGCCTAGCTCTCTTTCGAGATCGGCGTCATTCGCAGGCATCGCGGCGAGCGCTTTCTTTTCGAGATCGCTCAACGGCACGACATCATCGTAATACCCGTCGATCAACACGCGTCCATTCGCATCCTTCATCGAAGCCAGCAAACGCGAAAGTTCCATCGCCGGATTCGGCGCCCAATTTCCGTAGTGCCCGCTGTGCAGCGCCCGCACTGCCCCGTACACCGTTATGTCCAGCCCGATGTCCCCGCGGTTCCCGAAAAAAACGAGCGGTCGTCCCGATTGGTGCACCGGACCGTCCGCCGTGATCAGCAGATCGGCTCCCAACAGATTTTTGTGCAATTCCAAAGTGCGCTCGAGATTTGTCGAGCCAGCCTCTTCCTCGCCTTCGAAAATTACTTTCAGGTTCACCTTCAGCGGAATCTCTCTTGCCCGGAGCGCGTCGAGCGCGGCAAGCAGCGCCACGATCGGCGATTTGTCATCGGAAGCGGATCGCGCATAAATCCGCCAGTCGTCTTTGTAGACTGCCGGCTGTTTCGCGGTCGCCTCCGGAAACGGAATGCGCTTTCCGCCCGCTTCGATCGAGTCGGTTCGCAAAACCGGTGTGAATGGTGCGCCGTCGGTCCATGCGGCGGGATCCACGGGTTGGCCATCGTAGTGCGCGTAGATAATAATGGTATGCGTGGCTTCCGGAACGATCAATTTGCCAAAAACTACGGGGCCGCGTCCTTCGATTGGCAGGAGATGCGTTTCGATTCCTCGCGCTTCCAGCATCTCGACGAGGTGCGCCGCATTTTTCTGGATGTTCGGCGTGTCGCTTGCCACATTCGGAATCGAAAGAAATTCCGTGAGCTCCCGCACGATGCGGTCTTCATTGTCCATCCGGTAGTCGCGAACCTCTTGAACCACTTGCGCCGGCGAAATGGCTGCCGGCTTCTGCCCCATCGCCGGAAATGCCAATGCTGCAGCAACCAAAGTAACCGCGATTAATCTCAAGGAATTTCTCCTCTCGCTTGCTGGGCACTTCACAGCCGCGCAGGTCGATGGATCTGGACGGTCCCCAGCGCCGCTTCATTTTCGCCTTTACCTGTCCTAAAAAGACAGCTGTTCTATCGGCCAGGCCAGGTTTTCTTTTGTGCGGAATCCGGTACTAACGCTTTCCGCAAGTACCAGTGCTCCTGTTCTTTCTCTTCCCGATACTTAGGATTCGCTTTCCCTCGGAGGTTTCGCACCATTATGCGCCGTCGCACCTTGTCTGCTGCTTTGTCGTGTCTGCTGTCCGCTGTTGCGCTACGCGGGCAAACTGCTCCGGCCGGTGTCGTCCTGCAATCTTCCAGCGCGCGATTGAATACCGCCGATGCGAACGTCGGAACCTCACTCTACGATGGCGACCGCCTCGAGACCCAAGAGAAGGGGGTGCTGACCGTGCGTTCCGGCCAGGTGCAGCTTGCCTTGTCGGAAGATAGCCTGCTGTGGATGAACCACGAGAATTCGATTCTCACGCCCACCCTTCAGCGCGGGACCGTAACGTTCCGTGCGGAAACCGGTGGGGAAGTCGAGATTCGGGCCGACGACATACGCGTGCGGCCGCGCTCTCCCGTTCTGACGGTTGGCCAAGTGACGATAGAAAAGTGCGACGTGCTGGTAACCGCCAACATACAGTCTCTCGAAGTTACTGCGGGCAAAGAAACCAAGATTCTTGAAGAAGGAAAAACCTATCGAGTGACGCGCACTAACGCTTGCGGCGCTGCCCACTATCACGCGCCTCTTGCCGGCGCCCAAACTCGATTTTATCTGGCCGCAGCCGCGGTCGTGACGGGAATCGGTATTTGGACCATCCACAAAGGCCTTGAGAGCCCTGACCGGCCCTAAGCTGTCTTTACGAAGAAGCCGTCAATTCGAGAACTCTTTCTCGCGCTGCCGAGTGAAATCCACCAGCGATGCGAGTTTTTCATTGGCTGCGCCAGAGTCGAGAGCCGCGATAGCCAGTCGGGCGCCTTCGAGAAAGCTCGGTGCCGTATCCGCCGCGACCAACGCCGCAGCCGCGTTCGCGACAACAATATCGCGCGGCGGACCGGCTTTGCCAGAAAAGATATCGTGAATGGTCGCGGCATTTTCCATGGCTGTCCCGCCGCGAACCGAATCGATCGGCGCCCGTGAAACTCCGAAATCTTCCGGCGTTAGCGTAAAGCGCCGCACGCCCCCGCCCCTGACTTCGGCAACTTGTGTTTCTCCCGCAAGAGAAATCTCATCCAAACCGCCTGCTCCATGAACCACGAACGCGTGTTCCACGCCAAGTTCGGCCAGCGTCTCCGCAACCAAATCGATTAGCTCCGGTGATGGAACTCCAAGCACCTGAGATCGCGCGCCGGCGGGATTCGTCAACGGGCCGAGCAGATTGAAAACCGTTCGCACTCCGATCTGTTTGCGCGCTGGAGCGGCGTGGCGAGCCGCCGCATGTGCGGCTCGTGCAAAAAAGAAACCGATACCAATCTCGCGAATCGCTCTGCCGAAATGTTCGACCGGCAATTCGATCCGCACGCCCAGCGCTTCAATCAAGTCCGCAGAACCGCTTCCCGAATGAGACGCGCGGTTGCCGTGCTTCGCCACCCGCGCTCCCGCCGCCGCGGCAACGATGGCTGCGGCCGTCGAAATATTGAACGTGGCAAAACCTTTTCCACCGGTCCCGCACGTATCCACAAGATGCTCGGGCCGCGGCTCGCCCGCCGCAAACACCGGCGCCGCGTGCTGCCGCATCACGTTCGCGAAACCGGCGAGCTCTCGCACCCGCACTGGCCGTGCGTTCATCGCCGTAAGCAGCCGAACGATATCAGGTGTTTCTACACGGCCCGCGAGCAGCTCTTCCATCACCGCTTCCGCTTCTCCACGTGAGAAAACGTGCCCCGCTTGCGCGCGATCAATGAGCGATTTTGCCATCTCTATTCGGCCCAAATGTGGCCGCAACCTTGCCCCGTTTTAGTCTTTCCGAGTACACTCTTATGTTTGCGACGACACGAAAATTCTAACACTACGGAACCCCGATGAAGATTCATGAGTATCAGGCCAAGGCCATTCTCGCACGCTACGGTGTCACCACTCCTCGCGGCGAAGTGGCCTTCTCCAAGGAAGAGGCCCGCGAAGGCGCGGCACGCCTTAGATCCAGCGTAGTGGTTGTGAAAGCGCAAATTCATGCTGGCGGCCGCGGCAAAGCCGGCGGCGTCAAACTCGCTCACTCTCCCGATGAAACTGCGGACATCGCTTCGCACATGCTCGGCGTGAATCTTGTCACCGCGCAGACCGGCCCGGGCGGCCGCACCGTCAAGCGCGTGCTCATCGAAGAAGGCCTCGACATCAAACGCGAACTCTATCTCAGCATTCTCGTCGATCGCAGTGTCGGGAAAGTGGTCTTTATGGCCAGCGCCTCGGGCGGCATGGACATCGAGGAAGTCGCCAAGACCAACCCGCAGGCCATCATGCGCGAAACCATCCATCCCGCCGTGGGCCTGCAACCTTATCAGGCGCGCAAGCTCGTCTTCGGCCTCGGCCTTTCCGGTGACGTCGCCCTCAAGGCCGGTCCATTTCTCCAGGCACTGTATCGCGCGTTTGTGGATACGGATTCGTCTATGCTCGAAATTAATCCCGCCGTCGTCACCGGCGATGGCCGCCTCGTGGCGCTCGATGCCAAAATGACTTTCGACGACAACGGCCTCTTCCGCCACAAGGAGTTGCGGGAGTTGCGCGACCTCGACGAAGAAGATCCGCTCGAAGTGGAAGCCTCGAAGTACGGCTTGAACTACATCAAGCTCGATGGCAACGTCGCCTGCATGGTCAACGGCGCCGGCCTCGCCATGGCCACCATGGACATCATCAAATATGCCGGCGGCTCGCCCGCCAACTTCCTCGACGTCGGCGGCGGTGCATCCTCCGATCAGGTGAAAAATGCCTTTCGCATTTTAATTGGCGATCCCGGAGTGAAGGCCGTGTTCATCAATATTTTCGGCGGAATTCTGCGCTGCGATGTTCTCGCCACCGGCGTCGTCGCCGCCGCCAAAGATTTGCAGGTCAAAGTTCCAGTAGTTGTTCGCATGGAAGGCACAAACGTTGAGCTAGGCCAGCAAATCCTTCGCGATAGCGGCCTGAACTTCACCATTGCCGAAGGCATGAAGGACGGCGCGCAAAAGGTTGTCGCTCTCGCGGGAGGTGCGCGATGAGCGTTCTCGTCAACGAAAAAACTCGACTCATCGTGCAGGGTTTTACCGGCCGCGAAGGCACTTTCCACGCGCAGCAAATGATCGAGTACGGCACCAACGTGGTCGGTGGCGTAACGCCAGGTAAAGGCGGGACCAAGCATTTAGAGCGTCCGGTATTCGACACTGTTCAAGAAGCCGTCAAAGCGACGGGTGCAAATGCTTCTGTAATTTTCGTCCCACCGCCCTACGCAGCCGACGCCATTCTCGAAGCCGCCGATGCCGAAATTCCGCTAGTCGTCTGCATCACCGAAGGGATCCCCGTAATCGACATGGTTCGTGCTACCGCCACTGTGGATTTCAACAAGACTCGACTCATCGGCCCCAACTGCCCTGGCGTCATTTCGCCCGGCAAATGCAAAATCGGAATCATGCCCGGCCGCATCCACAAACAAGGCAATGTCGGCGTAGTCAGCCGCAGCGGAACACTTACCTACGAAGCTGTTGACCAACTCACGCGTCTCGGCATCGGCCAATCCACCTGCATCGGCATCGGCGGCGATCCCATCATCGGCACTTCGTTCCTCGATGCAATGCGCCTCTTCAACGACGACCGCGACACGCACGCGGTCATTCTGATCGGCGAAATCGGCGGCGATGCCGAAGAAACCGCCGCGCAATGGATTAAAGTAAACGTAAAAAAGCCGGTAGTCGGCTTCATCGCCGGCCAAACCGCGCCGCCAGGCCGCCGCATGGGCCACGCCGGCGCCATCATCAGCGGCGGGCTGGGCACCGCCAAGGACAAGTACGCCGCCATGGCCGCCGCCGGTATACACACAGTCGAAACTCCCGCGGACATGGGATCGACCATCGCCGCTGTTTTGAAATCCTGAGGAAACGCCGGCATCTTGCCGGCGATTATCATTTACTTTATCGGAGGCATCTTTCGTGGCAACAGAGCGTACATTCGCAATCATCAAGCCGGACGCCGTGAGCCGCGGCCAACAAGGCGAAATTCTCTCCCGCATTCATAAAGCCGGCTTCAAAATCATCGCCATCAAATCGATGCGCCTAACCAAAGAAGAAGCCGGCGGTTTCTACGCCGTCCACAAAGAGCGCCCCTTCTTCGGCGAGCTCACCGATTTCATGTCCTCTGGCAAGATTTTCGCCATGGTCCTCGAAGCCGAAGGCGCCATCCTCAAATGGCGCGACACCATGGGTGCCACCGACCCCAAGAAGGCCGCCCCTGGCACCATCCGCCACGACCTCGGCACCAGCATCGGCAACAACTGCACCCACGGCTCCGACGCCCCCGAAACCGCCGCCTTCGAAATCGGCTATTTCTTCTCCGGCCTCGAGCTCATCTAGGTGGCATAGACTTCAGTCTGTGCTCTCCCGCTATGCGCGAATACCCTTGCTGCTGTCGCGAATGCAGCATCGCTGCGCGCAGCTTGCCAATCGTTCTGCCTCTTACCGTCTCGCTTAAGGCCGATCGGGACTCTCCTCACCTTTCAAATTCAACCAGACGGCAATGCCCGTCGCGACGCCTATAACAACGGGAATCAGCTTCAGCGCCTTGCGGTGCCTTTGTGGTTTTTTCGCGCTCTGATCTCCCGGCGCGCCATCCTCTGAAGCATTCAGCAGCACACGATAGGACTTTCCTTCGGCAATCGTTGCGCTTTCCCCTTGGTAAGAAATCTCAGCCGGTCCAAGCCGCGCAAAAACAATCAGTTCCCGTGGCCCAACGATCCCAACTTGAACCACCCCCCGTGTTGCCGCGGCAGCTCGAACGCGAGCTGAACTGGCAACGATCTCAGCCGCACTCCCCGCTGTCGCGGACAGCACGACCGCGCCCGAAAAAAGTTCCGCCTCGAAATCTCTCGCCACTGGCGTCGTGTTGCGGTGCACGACCACGCTGCTCTCCGCCGTCAGATCCAGGAGTGCTTCGCCAATGCGCAATCGCAACCTTCCGCCTGCGATGGTCGACAGCCGGTCGCCGTCGAAGACGGTCGTTCCCTCGGAAGCGGCTTGTGAATCCAAGCTAGCCCGATCCGCCAGCACGATAATCCCAAGCGCATCCGGTTTGGCCCGCGCGGGAATGTTGGCCAAAAAGACTGCCATCGCTATCGCCAGGAGGCGCTGGGTGCCTGCCATGCGAACCCTCCACAATTGCCGCACTGCCGGGAATCCGGATTGCCGGTCGGCTTTCCGGACACCGTAATAATAAACCAATACGTATATTATTATATCAATAAATAATTGGCAAGAAAAACTGTGCGGCACTTCTTGCCCGAAGGGCAGCGGAGGAAAGGATCACCAGTTGTCAAAGCGATCTGCTTCAGCAGCTTTCGAATGGAATCAGCTCTATTCGTTTGTCCTCGAAGGGACCAGCCGGGGTAGCGTCCATCCCAATCTCAGCGTCTTCCGTTCGCGCAGTTTCCGGGCGCTCTCTCTTCTATAATGTTTTTATGGATTCCTTTCGCGAGCTCGGCCGCGCTCTCCTCTTCTTCGGCGGCCTCCTCATCCTCCTCGGCGCGCTTCTCTATTTCTCTGGCAAGCTCCCGTTTCGTTTTGGCAGACTTCCCGGCGACATCGTCCACCGCGGCGAACACACGACCTTCTATTTCCCCATTGTCACTTGCCTCGTCCTCAGCCTCGCCCTGTCTCTCCTCTTCTGGTTCTTCTCCCACTTTCGCCGCTAGTCGCGCCACAATCCTTCCGCGCCGCCGTTCTCCTGATATATAGTTCCCCCGTCCAAAAACCTGGTGTCACGGTTTCCCCAACTCGTTCGCCCTGGAGCTCTCGCCGTGAAACTCGCACTGCTTGCCTTTGCCGCATCTCTCGCCGTTTCGAATCCAGCATCCGCCGCTCAGTCCAATCCTGCGAAACCCGCTGCTCAACAAGACGCGACTCCTCAGCAACCCCCTCCCGATCCATTTGCGGGTGTCCCCGCTGCAAAGCCCGACGACGTCAAATCCATCGACAGCATCCTTGCCGCACTCTATGACGTCATCTCCGGCCCCGCAGGTGAACGCGATTGGAACCGCTTCCGCTCACTTTTTATGCCCAACGCCCATCTTACCTCCGCCGAAAAATCTCCCGACGGCGCAGTTCGCGTTCGCCCCAACAGCGTCGAAGACTACGTCCGCCTCGGCGGCAACTATTTCCTGAAGAATGGATTCTTCGAAAAACCCATCGTCAGCCGCGTGCAAACCTTTGGAAACGTTGCCCAGGTATTCAGCAGTTACGAATCCCGCCACGCCCCCGGCGAAGCGACTTTCGCGCGCGGTATCAACAGTTTTCAATTGGCCTATGACGGCAAGCGTTGGTGGGTCGTCAGCATTCTCTGGGACGAAGAGCGCCCCGATAATCCGCTTCCCAAGAAATTCGCAGCAAAATCTTGAAGCCGGTGCAACGCCGCGGCCGCGGCCGCGCCGGCGCTTTTCCCTCCCTTTACAGGATTCTGCTCACCTCCTATAGTCGTTCTTGCATGCCATTTCGCCCACCCATCCATTTTTTCCGTCCCGCGCGCTTTTTCGCGCGGCAATTTCTTCTCCTTTTTAGTTTTTTATCATTCGCTGTCGCCGTTCCCGCCCAAAACATCAAGGACATTCATCCCACCAGCTACGTCACCGATCTCGCTCACGTCATTACTCCAACCGCCACAACCCGCCTCGAAAATCTCTGCACCGAGCTCGACCAAAAAACTGGCGCGCAGCTGGCCATCGTTACCGTTCGCTCGCTTGAAGGCGAAACCGTCGAGCAGTACAGCAACGAACTCTTCAAGCAGCTCGGCGTCGGCAGCAAAAAAGATGATCGCGGCGTTTTGCTCCTCGTCGCGCCCCTCGATCATAAGTATTGGACCGAAGTCGGGTACGGCCTCGAGCCCGTCATTAACGACGCTCGAGCCGGCGACGCAGGCCGTTCCATGCTTCCGTTTTTCCGCCAGGGAAATTACAGCACCGGCATTGAGACCGGCGCATGGCAGCTCGCCAAATATGTAGCCGATGATCGAGGCGTAACACTCACCGCAACCCCGGCCGCTCAGCCCGTTCAGTCGCGCGATGATGGTTCCTCTTCGTTCCCCATCTGGCCGATATTGATCATCATTTTCATTGCCATCCGAATTTTCGCCGCAGCAATCAGGAACACCTCCGGTCGCGGGGGACGAGGTGGCGGCTGGTGGATCGGCCCTGTCATCGGTGGCATGCTGGGCGGAGGATTCGGCGGCAGCTCCGGCGGCGGTGGAGGTGGCGGAGGATTTGGCGGTTTTGGCGGCGGTAGCAGCGGGGGAGGCGGCGCCGGCGGCAGTTGGTAAACGCAGTTCGTGAGTTTGCCTAAGGAGCGGTAGCGGAATGCTTTCAACAGAAGCGAAGCTGACGGATCTTGTCGCCCGGATGAAGGAGTTCGCCGGAGATAATCTCGAATCTATAGTTCTTTATGGCTCCGCCGCGCGTGGCGATTTTCAGGAAGGTCACTCTGATTTGAACGTTCTCTGCGTGCTGCGTTCTCTGGCCGTGCGGGAATTGACCCGCGTTTCCCCCGTCGTTCGCTGGTGGTGCAAGGAACAGAGCGAACCGCCCCCCTTATTTTTCACCACCGAAGAGCTGCGCCAATCCGCCGACGTCTTTTCCATCGAGCTGCTGGACATGCAGCAGAGCCATCGCATCCTCCATGGCGCTGACGTAATTACCGGCATTCACGTGCCCACGAATCTCCATCGCATCCAGGTCGAGCACGATCTCCGCACGCTGCTGCTCAAGCTTCGCCAGCATTTTCTTCTTACGCACCAAAAAGAAAGTGAGCTGCGCGTCGCGGCCGCAAAATCAGCTTCGAGCGCGCGCCTCCTCCTCCGTCACACCTTGATGGTCTTTGGCGAAGCGCCGCCCCTGGATTCCCACGCTGTTTTCGCGCGCATCGCCGCATTGACTGGCGCCGACGCTGCCGCGTTTGCCGACGCGTTTAAACTTCGCGACCGCCACGCGCATGTGGACAACATGGTTGACGCTTACGGGCAGTACTTGAATGCCCTAAATGTGGTAATTTCCGCTTTGGATAAACGAGTTCCCAAGAAGGAATGGCAGCGAGCCGGCAAAGCCGGTTCCTGATTTTTCGCGGAGGCAAGCATCATGAAAACGGTCTGATCATTCTGGTCGGTTCTTCTCGTCGTCGCACTGATTCTCGGCAGCTCGTTTATTTCTCGCCGAAATCAAATGACCATCAAGCGCGAGGCCGTTAACGCCGCATGGGCGCAGGTCGACGTTGTCCTCCAGCGCCGCTCCGATTTGATCCCCAATCTTGTCGAAACCGTCAAAGGCTTCGCGCAGCACGAAACCGAAGTCTTCGATGAAATCGCCAAAGCGCGCGCCGGCTATCTCAACGCCACCACTCCCGCCGAAAAAATCGCCGCCAACAATCAGCTCGATGCTTCTCTCGCCAAAGTTCTCGTGCTCACCGAAAATTATCCCCAGCTCAAATCCAACGAAAATTTCCTCCGCCTCCAGGATGAGCTCGCCGGAACCGAAAACCGCATCGCCGTCGAACGCCGCCGCTACAACGAATCCGTCCAGGACTACAACACCTATATCTCTCTTTTCCCCAATAGCCTGGTCGCCAGTTTCGGCGGCTTCACTCGCAACGACGCCTACTTCAAAACCGAACCCGGCGCCCGCCAAGCCCCCAAAGTCAATTTCAGCACAACTCCCGCGCCCTCCTCCGCGCCAGCCCCGGTCCCCGCGAAGCCTTAGCTTGAGAAGCGCTAACTAAAGGCCGTCAACTCTAGAATGAGCCAACTCACGTTCAACCTGCAGCCCACACGCCGAGCCTTCACCGTTAGCGAGCTCACCGCCCGCATCCGCGATCTCCTCGGCAAAAACTTCACCGACATCTGGGTCGAAGGCGAAATCTCCAATTGCCGCGAAGCCCAGTCCGGGCACATCTACTTCACCCTCAAGGACGACCGCGCCCAGGTCCGCTGCGTTTTCTTCAAGCAGCAGCAGCGCGGCATCAAGTTCCGCCCTGAGGACGGTTTGCACGTGACCGTGCGCGGTTCGATCAGCGTCTACGAAGCCCGCGGTGAATATCAAATTTACGTCGAGAACATTGAGCCCATCGGCCTCGGCGCGCTCCAACTCGCCTTCGAGCAACTGAAGAAACGCCTCGAAGCGGAAGGCCTCTTCGCCGCCACGCGCAAAAAGCCGCTACCGATGCTCCCCAGCCGCATTGGCTTGATCACTTCTCCGCGCGGCGCTGCCGTCCGCGACGTCGTGCGCATCCTCCGCCGTCGCTTTCCCAATGTTCACTTGATGGTTTTTCCCGTGCGTGTGCAGGGGGAAGGTTCTGCCGCGGAAATCGTCAAAGCGCTGAAATTTTTTAATCAGAAGAAGCTCGTTGATGTTCTGATTCTAGCGCGTGGCGGCGGTTCCATGGAAGATCTCTGGGCCTTCAACGAAGAAGTAGTCGCCCGCGCCATCGCCGCCTCCGAGATTCCCGTAATCTCCGGCGTCGGCCACGAAACCGATTTCACCATCGCCGATTTTGTCGCCGACGTTCGCGCTTCCACTCCGTCCGCCGCCGCCGAGCTCGTCGTCCAGACCCGCCGCGAATTCGATAAACACATCGCCGATCTGCGCGAGACGCTCGCCAGCCTCGTCCGTTACCGCCTCCTTGATTTGAGCAAACGCGTCCACGAACTCTCCGCGCGCCGCGGTTTCCGCCGTCCTCTCGACCTCCTCCGCCAGCAGCGCCAGCGCGCCGACGAAATGACTTCGCGTCTCGCGCTCGGTCTCCGCGCGCGCCTGGAACAATCGCGCAAACGCTTTACCGCGCTGCATCTCCGTATCGCCACGTTCGATTTTCGCGTGAAAATTTCCGCGTTCCGCCTGCGTCTCGAAAAACGCAGCGCCGATCTCGGCGTCCGCGCCGAACGTCTCCTCCGTTCCAAACGCGAGCGCCTTGAGCGTCTGGCTCCTTCAGCTGAACGAGCGCAGCCCACTGCGCGTTTTAGAACGCGGCTACGCCATCGCCACCGACGCCTCCGGCGCCCTCCTCCGCGATGCCGCCCAAGTCCAGCTCGGCGACCCGGTAGCCATCCAGCTCCACCGCGGCCGCCTGATTTCTGAAGTTAAGAGGAAGGAGGGGTGATGAGATTATCGGTACACGTCTTTTCGATGACAAATTGTGGCAACAGTCACGACAGCGCGGGCGTCGTCAATTTCGTACAGGATTCTATAATCGCCGGCTCGAATACGCCATGCGGCTTCTGCGCCCTTCAATTTCTTGCAGCCCGGCGGCCGTGGATCTCCGCTGAGCGCCAACAATCGGTGCTCGATTAGCTCGTAGGTCGGAGAAGGGATTGCGAGGTGTTCTTTCTGAGCTCGACGGAGAATAACAACGGTGTAGTTCACTTGCGATTGAGGCGGTTTTCAGCGAGAGCCTGTTCCAGGGGAATGGGAGTCTCGCCGGAAGCCTTTGCCTCTTCAATTGTCCGGATATCTTCTAGATCTTCGTGCTCTTCCACAAGTTTCTCGTATTCCTCGACGCTGATGACGACAGCGATTCGTTCGCCCTTTTCGTTCGTGAGGAATTGGGTCGGTTGCTTCATTTCTTCACCTCACTAAAGTCTAGCGCAGCCACAAACGGGCAGCAAGAAAGGAGTTTTCGACGGGAAATCAATTCGCAACCAGTCTCACGGACCAAACCTCCGATCAGTCGTCGTCGGAAGAGGAGGCAACTTTGAGAACGGCAAGAAACGCTTCTTGCGGGATATCGACCTGGCCGACGCGTTTCATGCGGCGCTTGCCTTCTTTTTGTTTTTCGAGGAGTTTGCGTTTGCGCGAAATGTCTCCGCCGTAACACTTGGCAAGAACATTTTTGCGCATCGCAGCCACGGTTTCGCGCGCAATCACGCGGCTGCCGATCGCAGCCTGAATCGGCACCTCGAACATCTGCCGCGGAATGAGTTTTCGCAATCGCGTCACGAGTTCACGGCCGCGTTCGTAGGAGAACTCGCGGTGAATGATCAGCGCCAGCGCATCGACCGGCTCGCCGCCGACCAGCACGTCCAATTTCACCAAGTCGCTCTCGCTGTACCCGGCAAGATGATAGTCCAGCGAAGCGTAGCCGCGTGACACGCTTTTCAGCCGGTCGTAGAAGTCCAGCACGATTTCATTGAGCGGCAGTTCGTAGGTGAGCATTACGCGCGTCGGCGAAAGATACTCGAAATTCTTCTGTGTGCCGCGCTTTTCCTGGCACAGCTGAAGAATTCCGCCCACGGATTCTTCGTTGGTGATGATCATCGCTTTGATGATCGGCTCTTCGATTTTTGCGATGTCGCTGGGATTCGGGAATTTCGCCGGACTGTCGACTTCGATCACTTCGCCGGTAACGCGTGTGATGCGGTAGCGCACGCTGGGCGCGGTAGTAATCAAGTTCAGCCCGAACTCGCGTTCCAGACGCTCCTGCACGATTTCCATGTGCAGCAAACCGAGGAAGCCGCAGCGAAAACCGAAGCCGAGCGCAACGGAATTTTCCGGCTCGTAAAAAAATGCCGCGTCGTTCAACTGCAATTTTCCGAGCGCGTCGCGCAACGGCTCGTAGTCGTCGGCGAGCACCGGAAACAGTCCTGCGAAGACCATCGGTTTGATGGCTTCAAATCCGGGCAGCGGTGCCGCGGGCCGCGCCGCTTCCGTAACGGTATCGCCCATACGCGCGTCCGCCACGCGCTTGATGTTCGCGACGATGAAGCCCACGTCCCCGGCGCCAAGTTCATCGAGTGCGATGGGCTTCGGCGTCAGCGTGCCGAGCGTCTCGACTTCGTGGACTTCGTTGCTGTAGCACAGCCGGATTTTCGTATGCTTGGTGACGCGGCCTTCCATCACGCGCACCAGGATCACGGCTCCGCGATAAATGTCGAACCAGGAGTCGAAAATCAGTGCCTGCAGCGGGTTTTCGGAGCTGCCTTTCGGCGGCGGGATGCGTTTCACGATGGCTTCGAGGACTTCGTCCACGCCGAGCCCGCTCTTTGCGCTGATCAGCAAAGCGTCCGCAGCCGGAATTGCCAGCACGCTTTCAATTTGTTCCTTGACGAAATCGGGTTGCGCAGCGGGCAGATCAATTTTGTTTATCACCGGAACGATCGTCAAATTATTGCCCGCGGCGAGAAACGTATTTGCAACGGTTTGCGCTTCGACGCCTTGGCTGGCATCGACCACCAGCAGCGCGCCTTCGCATGCCGAGAGAGCGCGCGAGACACTTCGTAGGAAAAATCCACGTGTCCCGGCGTGTCGATCAGATTGAGCTGGTACGTGTTTCCATCTTTCGCGGTGTAATGCAGCCGGATGCTTTTCGCTTTGATGGTGATGCCGCGCTCGCGCTCCAGATCCATCGAGTCCAGCACTTGCTCGTGCATTTCGCGCTGCGAAAGCGCGCCGGTCATCTCCAGCAGCCGGTCCGCGAGCGTGGACTTGCCGTGATCGATGTGCGCGATGATGCAAAAATTGCGTATGAACTTCGGGTCCATTCGGGTCTGCTACCGCCTGCAGGTTTTTCCTGTTGGGTTATCGACGGCGGGCCATCGCTCCGGGGCAGGGCAGCCACTCGTCGCTCGAAACCATGCCGTGTAAACATTCAGTTTGCCACAAATCGCAATTCCTCGCAGCCTGTTCGCCGGTTTACCCGCGCACAGCCGTTTGTGCGCTAAGGTGCACGTCCGCTAGTTCCACTGCGTTCTTTTTCACGCCGTATTCGTTACTGCATCGGGGCCATGCGAGCCTTTTGCCCGCCTCCTCCTTGCGGTATATAGTTGAACGAGGGCGTTCGCATCTCTCACTGCGCACGGCCTGGCACCAGATTCTCTAGTCAGCCGACAGGCAACGCAAAGGCAACCCGAACGGATGGCCGCAGACGTCAGCAAGCATTTGGACCGCGCCAAGCGATTCCTCGAAAAGAACCGCGTCGAGGACGCTATCGAGGCGTATCTGGCGGTGCTCGAGGAGGCACCGCAACACCAGGAAGCGACGCAAGCGCTGGGAGATCTTTATGCGCGAATGGATCAGCCCGACCGAGCCGCCGTTTATTACGGACTGCTCTTCGATTTGCTGATTGAGCCGCGCGACGAGACGAAAGCGCTGGCTATCTACAATCGCTTTCTGCGAAGCGGTACCACTGCCCAACCGCCGGAACGCATTGCCCGGCACGCGTTTTTGCAGCAAAAGCAGAATCATCCCGAAGAAGCCATCGATCAATACACCAAGGCAGCGGAGCTCTTCACGAGCGCGGGACGTCACGAAGACGCGCTGTTTTGCTGGGAAAGAATCGCGCAGCTCGATCCGGAAAATCTCAACCGGCAGTTGCGGCTGGCAGAAGCCGCGGAGCAAATCGGAAAAAATACCTTAGCGGCGCGCACTTTTCTGCGAGCTGGGCAGCTGGCTTCGGCAGGCGGAGCTGCGCTTGATGCACTCAAGATGCTCGGCCGGGCTTATAAGCTGGCGCCGCAAGAGCGGAGCGTGGCGCTGCTCTACGCGCAAGCAAAACTGCGCAGCAATGAAGCTTCGGAGGCGGCCACGCTCCTCGAGCCTTTTGCGGCCACGGAAAGCGACACGGTTTTTCTCGAAACTTTCGGCGACGCGCTGATCCGCGGAGGGAATCTCGACCGGGCGCGCGAGATTCTCGAAAAACTGCTGCGCGAGAAAAACGCGGGCGCGGAGCGGCTCTTCGAGCTTGCTGACGCCTATGCGGCCTCCGCACAAACCACAAAAGGCGTGGATGTGCTCCAGACGCTGAAACGCCGCATGTACGCGGACAAGCGTCAAAATGATTTTGCCACCCAACTGGATGCTGTCGCCTCGAAGCACCCGCACTCGCAAGGCATGATGGAGTTCTGGGCGGCGGTTTATAACGAGTTGAACCGGGAAACGCAATATTTCGAAATCCTCGTAAAACTCTTCGACGTGTATTTTAATGCCGGCGATTTCCGAAAAGCGTCCGATTCCCTCGAACGGCTGGTGGACATCGACGCTTACGACTACCGCAATCAAGAGCGAATGGAGAAGCTTCGCGGGCATGTGGACGAAGCGTACTTGAAACGTGTGGGAAGCAGGTTGGCGAAATCGATGAACACCGCACCGCCCCCGCCGTCCAATACCGCCGCGGGAGCGGGCGTTGCGGCGCCGCAGCCGACCACGGAAGAGGGGCGGCACGCGCAGGCGCTCGAAGACCTGATCGTGCAAACAGAGATTTTTTTGCAGTACTCGTTGCAAGGCAAGGCGCTCGAACGGCTGCAAAAGATCGCGGCTATGTTCCCGGGTGAAGAAGAGCGCAACGCGCGTTTGCAAAATCTTTATCAGATGGCGAACTGGTGGCCGCCAGGAGCTACAAAACCCAAACAGGAACCTGCCGCGCCCGCCGCCGCCGCACCAGTTGCGCCGATCGTCGAGGCGCAGCCGGTCACCGCCACAACGCGCACGGGCGTGTACAGCGCAGAGACGCTCCGCGATCTCTCAAAGATTTCCGAAATCAACCAGAAGATTTTTCGGCAGCAAACGCCGCGGGCGATGCTGAACACGGCGGTGAGCGAAGTGGGGTCTCATCTGCATGGCACGCGGTGTATCGCTGTCGTAGGCGCACCGGGCAGGCCGCCGGAGATGTCCGCGGAATTTTGCGGCCAGACGAGCAAGCCCGCGCCCGGAGCACAGATAGTCCTGCTGCTTGCGGAGATGGAGAAAGCGGAGCCGGACGAGTTGGGTGGGCTGGTCGTTGACGCCACGGAGGGCTCGATTCTCATCGAACTGGGTCTCGCAACGGCGCTCGGCGTGATGATCACGGATAAAGAGACGCAAGCTCCCGCGGGGATGCTGATCGTAGGCCATGCCGAGCCGCATAAATGGAGGCCGAACGAAGCTTATTTCTTGCAGGCTATCGGCGATCAGATGCTGATGAGCGTGAGCCATACGCGGCTGCGCTCGCTGGTGCGGCGCATGGGCGTTTCCGATGAACGCACGGGCTTGCTGAGCCGCAGCTCCTATCAAAGCTGCTTGCTGACGGAAGCGGACCGTGCGCGCACGCAAGGGACGCCCCTCTCGCTCGCGATTTTGCAAATCGACCGCGGTGCGGACATTTTGCGACAGCAAGGCGAATCGCCGCTGGAGCGGTTTTTGGAGCAACTGGCGCGGTCGCTGCAGCCAATCGTGCGGCAAAACGACGTGGCGGTGAAATATACGTCGTGGTCGCTGGCGTTTATTTTGCCGGATACGACACTGGCCGGAGCGCAGAATCTTGCGGATAAATTGCGCCGCGCCGCGAGCGGCTTGCGGCCGCCGTGGGACACAACGCAAATCACGCTGAGCGCGGGGATTGTGGAAGCGGTGGCGAAACATGAATTCGACAGCGAAGACATCGTGACGGATTTGATCAATCGCGCGGAATTTAGCGTGGAAGAAGCGCGGAAAAAAGGCGGGGATACGGTGGTGACGCTGGAGACGCCAAAGGTTTGAGACATGCAGTCGATCTTTCTAAGCTTGCTCTTTCTCTCAATGCTCCGATTCTTTGCTCCGTCCTCGCAACACTGGACACAAACAACGACGGAAACTATCTGGCACGAAAAGTACAAGAATTGCGACAAAGGCTACTCAGTTATTCTGCCGAAAGGGGTCATCGCACACGGCGACCTTCCAACGAGTCCAAATCATGGGTTCCTTGTGTCGGCCAGTGATCCTGACACGCGTGCTGAAGTAAGTCTTAAAGCTCGGAGGCTTGTGGGCGTTTATGATTTTTATGACGCGGCGGATTATGGCAGCGCTCGGGGTTACTTGGAGACGGAATTGAAGCGCGCCGGGCCCGTCAAAATTCTTGAGACTCGTGATACAAGCTTCCGAGGACTTCCAGGCGTACACATCCATTACCGCCAAGGAGTTGGCGACAGTGCGGTTGAGACGGAGGAATTGATCTTACTTCGTGGCCATCCAACAAACTCGGATCCAATCTTTTACGTGATCTGGATGCGCACAACCGGTTCGCGACGGCTTTCACATCCTCGCTGTACAGCGCGGTGAGTGCTCAAACGACTGATAGAGGCGTGGCGTGTTTCGAACTGGACTTCTGAGAAGATTGGCAAAACCGGTCATGTTATAATGACCATGGTAAGTTGGAGAAAGCCATGAAGAAGATGCAGGCGAGCGTGTTTAAGTCGCGTTGTTTGAAGGTGATGGACCGGGTGCAGGCCACGGGCGAGCCGGTGATTGTGACGAAGCGAGGGAAACCGGTGGTCAAGGTGGTCCCTGCGGGGCCAGAAAAAGATGATTTGTTCGGCTTCATGAAGGGCAGGATGGAGATTGTTGGAGATATCGAATCTCCTGCGGTCCCGCTCAGCGACTGGAATGCGCTTAAGGAACATACGGAAGAATGATACTGCTCGATACATGCGTTGTGGCGTGGATGGCGAGCGAACCGGAAAAACTTTCGCGGCCAGCCAGGGATGCGATACGGGATGCGTCCGGTAGTGGGGGAATCGCCATAGCTGCAATCACGCTTTGGGAATTGGCGCAGCTGATGACCGCAGGCAGACTCAGGATTAGCGGCGCCGTGGATGCGTTTGTGGAAGAGATCGCAGGCCGGATGGTAGTGATCCCGATTAGTCCAAGAATCGCCATGCTGGGGACACGGCTCTCTTCACCCTATCCGCGCGACCCTGCTGATCGGCTCATCGGCGCGACGGCGATTGCAGAAGGCATCGCGCTTGTAACCAAAGACCGCGAGATTCGGAGTAGCGGACGGGTGAAGACGATTTGGTAACGCCGGAGCAGGGACTCGCCAGCGAGGCTTCTCCATCAACGGAAGAATCAGCGGCCGTAACGACTCTTCAAGCGCTGTCGAACTACTTTGCGAACTGATTTGGCGTCACTCGGATGACTGCCGGAGAGCTCGCCGATGCAACGCTTGGCAGCGGCGTGCAGCTTCTGCTGGGTTTCATCTGCGGCAACGCCTGCGGCGCTTTTCTTTAGCCATTTGCGGGCGGAGGCTTCGCGCGCGGGCGAAACGCATGACTTGTTCGGTCGGGCGCGGCGCTTGAGGGCGGATTCGCGTTCGCGGCTCATTTCCTGATTATACGCCTCCGTGGATGGGGCGCAGCATGCTGCGGCGCTACAAGGGAATTGGTAGACTGGACTTGCGCAATTTTGAAAGTGAGGCGGGTATGTTTCCAACGGATGTGGTGATTGTTGCGGGTGCGCGGACGCCGATGGCGCGGTATACGGGGGCGTTTTCGGAGGTGAGCGCGATTGATTTGGCGACGCATGCTTCGAAGGAGGCGATACGGCGGTCGGGCGTTGACCCGGCGGAGTTCGACCACGCGATATTTGGGAACGTGATGCAGACGAGCGCGGACGCGATCTATGGCGCGCGGCATGTGGGATTAAAAGCGGGACTAAAAAACGAGACGCCGGCAGTGACCGTGAACCGGCTGTGCGGTTCGGGCATTGAGGCAGTGTCGCAGGCGGCGCAGCGATTGCTGCTGGGAGAGGCGACGATGGTGCTTGCGGGCGGCATGGAAAACATGACGCAGGCGCCGTTTGTGATTCGAGGGGCGCGCAACGGCTTGAAGCTGGGCGGCGGGGCGCTCGAAGATTTTCTGTTTGTGGGATTGACCGACAGTTATTGCGGACTGCCGATGGCGATGACCGCGGAAAAATTAGCGGAGCAGCACGGGATTACGCGGAAGGATGCGGATGCGTATGCATTGCGCAGCCAGCAGGCAGCGGATGCAGCGTATAAAGCGTGCCGGATGAAGGAAGAGTTGGTGCCCGTGGAAGTGAAGCAGGGGAAAAAGACGATTGTGGTGAGCGAAGACGATCACCGGCGGCCGGAAACGACCATGGAGACGCTCGAGAAGCTGCCGCCTTCGTTCAAGAAAGACGGAATTGTAACGGCGGGAAACGCGAGCGGGATTGTAGACGGCGCGGCGGCAGTCGTGGTGACGCGCGAAAAAACGGCGAAGGAGCGTGGACTGAAGCCGATCGGACGAATCGTCGCGTGGGCGACTGCCGGAGTTGATCCGAGCATCATGGGGATTGGGCCAGTACCGTCGTCACGGAAGGCGTTGAAGCTGGCGGGACTGACGCTGGAGCAGATGGACCGCGTGGAAGTGAATGAAGCGTTCGCGGCACAGTATCTTGCGGTGGAAAAAGTGCTGGGATTGAATCGAGATAAGACGAATGTGAATGGCGGAGCGATTGCGCTGGGACATCCCCTCGGAGCGAGCGGGACGCGGCTGCTGATTACGATTTTGAATGAATTGCGGCGCAACAATTTGCGATATGGATTGGCGACGGCTTGCATCGGGGGCGGGCAGGGGATTGCGATGATTGTGGAGGCACTGTCAAACTAAGACCGATCGTTTTTGCGGGCGCGCCTCGGCGCTAACCGCGATGATTTGCTATTTCGAAGTGCGACGTGACTGTTATGCCCTTTCTCGATGTCAGCAAACTCAAAGTTACGGAACGCTTACCGGGCTGGTTTGGAAGGTACTTCCACTCGGCTAACATGACGTTCGCACACTATGATTTTAAGCGCGGCGCATCGATTCATGAGCACTTCCATCCAGAGGAAGAAGTCTACGAGGTGATCGAGGGCGAGCTGGAGCTGACTATCGACGGTGTGACCGAGTTCGTACGGCCGGGCCTCGTCGCGATCGTTCCCAGCAACGCTCGGCATTCTGTTAAAGCTCTCACCGATGGGCGTGCCATCATTGTTGATTTTCCTGCGAGGCGCGAATTCCAATAGGTGCGCCGGATTCTTGGTTTACGCAGCATCCAACGCAATACTCTCGCTAGGAATCGGGAACCGCATCGTAGGTGATACACTTTTAGGTGCTTTTGCCGGGCGGATGCGGCGATCCCGGGATTCCGAACCAAATTTCGAGCGAGGCAGAGCATGACGATTCAAAAAGTGGGAGTTGTGGGGTGTGGATTGATGGGTTCGGGGATTGCGCAAGTGTGCGCGGCCGCGGGGTTTGCGACGGTGGTGCGCGAAGTCAGTCCCGAAATAGTTGATAAGGGGCTGAAAAGCATCGAGAAGAATTTGGCGCGGCTGGTGGAGAAGGGAACGATTACGGCGGCGGTGCAAGGCGAAATACGCGGACGGCTGAGAGGGACGACCGCGCTCGATGATTTGAAGGATTGCGATGTAATTGTCGAGGCGATCATCGAGCAGTTGCCGGCGAAGCGCGAGCTGTTTTCCGCGCTGGACAAGCTGTGCCCGCCTGCCACGATTTTTGCGAGCAACACTTCGTCGCTGACGATCACGGAAATTGCGACGGCTACAAAGCGGCCGCAGCGGTTTGTGGGTTTGCATTTTTTTAATCCCGTTCCGGTGATGAAACTAGTGGAAGTGGTGAGAACCATCGCGACGGACCCGGAAGTGTATGAGGAGATGGTAGCGTTCGGCGCAAAGGTCGGGAAGACGCCGGTGCGCGCGCACGATTCGACGGGATTCATCGTGAACCGGCTGCTGGTGCCGTATTTGCTGGACGCCATTCGCGCACTGGAAGAAGGAGTCGGCTCAATCGAGGATATCGACAACTCGATGAAGCTCGGTTGCGGACATCCCATGGGACCGCTGACTTTGCTCGATTTCGTGGGATTAGATACGACTTATTATATTTCGCAGATCATGTTCGAGGAGTTCCACGAAAAGCGATTTGCGTCGCCGCCGCTTTTGAAGCGGATGGTTCTGGCGGGATGGAATGGGCGAAAATCGGGGCGGGGATTTTACGACTACAGCGATCCGCAAAAACCAAGAGCCAGCAATCTGTGATAGAAGGCATAGGCCCTTTTTTTTGGGAGCATTGGTTGTCTAACATAACCGGGCGTGACATATTTCTGATCGGCCTCGGCGTGCTTCAGGTGGGCTTTGCTTGCTTGGCGCTTGTGTACTTAGTCTCCGTCATTATCGCCGGTGCAGCCTATCTCGGGATTGGACCCCTGGCGCTGCCTGTCCTCCTGTTCGGCCTGTGGGGTGTGGTTTCAGGGCTGCTGCTGCTGTTCCGGCGCTCCATCGGCGCTTGCCGAGCGGCGTCGACCTGGTATCTGCCCATAGGAGTTCTTTCATTTGCGTTGGCGGTCTTGAATTTGGCGGGGCATCCAACCTGGAGTGCGAGGTCTTTTTCTTCGGCTTTTGTATTTCTTCTGATTTTTGCGGTTTTGGCGGTGCCGCTTTTGCCGGGTTATTATCCGAGTTCCTGGCCATTGTCCAAGAGCAGCGGACGCGACAAATTTCTGGTGGTGCTCGCTGTGGTTCAGATCGGTTTTGCCGGCTTCGTGCTAGTGGACCACGTGTCCCGGTCATTGGCCGGCGCCGACCTCGGGATTAATACCCGAGCACCCTTCGTTCTCATGTTCGACCTGTGGGGCGTGGTCTCAGGAGTGTGGCTGCTATTCCGCCGTTCCGTCGACACTTGCCGGATGGCAGCCATCTGGTATCTGCCGGTTGGGCTCTTTTTCTTTGGGTTTTCCGCGCGCGGACCAGCCTGGCAGCCCATGAATTTTTCCCTGCCGGTTACGTTTCTCTTGATTTTCGTCGTTCTGGCTGTGCCGCTTCTTCCGGGTTATTATCCATGGTCCGGACGAATCGAAGGAGTGATTAAGTAGCCGTCTTCGGAAAGATCATTCGAGGATCTGATGCCATCACAGTTGATCAATCTGCTGTACGAGAAGAGAGATGGGATTGCGTTCATTACGTTCAACCGGCCGAAGGTGCTGAATGCGTTGAACCGCAAGACGATGGAAGAGTTGCAGCAGGTGTTGCTGGATGCGCGGGACGACGAGACTGTGCGCGTGCTTATTTTGACGGGCGCGGGAGAAAAGTCGTTCGTTGCGGGAGCTGACATCGGCGAACTTTCGAAGCAGACGCCGGTGAACGGCAAAGAGTTTTCGCTGTTTGGGCAGGGAGTGATTCATCTGCTCGAGACGATGGGTAAGCCGTCGATTTGCGCGATGAATGGGTTTGCGCTGGGCGGCGGGTGCGAGGTTGCGCTTGCGTGCACGATTCGAATTGCGAGCAAGACGGCGAAGCTCGGGCAGCCGGAAGTGAAGCTGGGAATTATTCCAGGATATGGCGGGACGCAGCGGCTGGCGCGGCTTTGCGGCAAGGGCGTGGCGCACGAACTTTGTCTCGCGGGTGAAATGATTGGCGCCGAAGAAGCGCTGCGCATTGGACTCGTGAATCATATTTATGAACCTGGGGAACTTTTGCCGGCGGCCGAAGCGCTGGCAAAGAAGATTATTGCCAATGCGCCAGTTGCCGTGAAGTACGCGATGGAAGCGATCGAGCGCGGCGTGGAAATGCCGCAGGAAGAAGGCTTGTTCCTCGAGGCCACACTTTTTGGTTTAGCTTGCGCAACGGAGGACATGCGCGAAGGGACGAAGGCGTTTTTGGAGAAGAGGGCGGCGAAGTTCGTTGGGAAGTAAATGAGTTAGATGAGGTAAAGGAAGTAAAGGAGAAGAACGAGCACGGCGGTGATGGCAGGCGGAATGACGGACAGAATGCCCGGAAGATCCAAGATGGCGGAGAAATTGGAGCCCAACAAAATTAGCGGCGAACTGACTGCAGGAGGATTGCGGTTTGGAATCGTCGTGAGCCGCTTCAATAATTTTATTACCGAGCGACTTCTGGCTGCGGCGGTGGACGCGCTGGAGCGCGCCGGAGCGGCGAGCAAGGACGTGGACGTCGTGCGGGTGCCCGGCTCATTCGAATTGCCGCTGACGGCGAAAAAGCTCGCGTTGACGGGGCGCTATGACGCGCTGATTGCAATTGGCTGCGTGATTCGCGGCGAAACTTCGCATTACGATTACGTCTGCTCTGAAACGGCGCGCGGATTGCAGCTCGCGCAGATGGACTCGGGCGTGCCGATTATTTTTTGCGTGCTGACCTGCGACACGCTGGAGCAGGCAATCGACCGCGCGGGGCTGAAGGGCGGCAACAAAGGGTTCGAAGCGGGACTTGCGGCGATTGAAATGGCGCATCTGTCGCGAAAATTGCGCGGAGCCCAGCCGAAACCGTCCGCCAGCGGAAAGGCGCGGCGCAAGTAACGTGTCGCTGCGCACAAAATCACGCGAATTCGCGATGCAGATGCTCTTCCAGTGGGACATGAGCGAGCAGGAGCCCGCAAAATTGGAAGCGAAATTCTGGCGAGCTGCAAAAGCGGCGGAGTCGACACGAGCGTTTGCGAACCGGCTGTTCGAAGGCGCAGCACAGGATACTGCGGCGATCGACGAACTGATCGTCAAGCAAGCGGAGAATTGGCGGCTCGAGCGGCTCGCGGTCATCGACCGCGCAATTTTGCGGCTGGCGATTTACGAGTTGCGGACCACGGACACTCCGCCGAAGGTGATCTTGAATGAGGCAGTGGAACTAGCCAAGAAATTTTCTTCGGAAGAGGCCGGTGCGTTTGTGAATGGTATCCTGGATGCTGTCCATAAGTCATTGCAGAGCGATTAGCTCCCCCGCGTTTTCGATCCTGTCGATCAAGACGCCAGTTTATCTGTGCATCACCGGAAATTCCTCGAGGAGTGCGATATCTTGAATCCCAGCGTGGCGCACTTCGTCCAACACAACTGATAGATCACCGTATCTTGCTCGTTGGTCCACTAAGAGAAAGACCTTATGCGGGGCGCCGGAATGCAGGCGTCGCCGAATCTGCTCCGCCAATTCTTCACTTGCCACCTTGGAGTTTCCAAAGTAAATGGTTCCATCCCGAGTGACCATAACCCTCATGGCATCATCGCGGACCGCCGCTGGCATCGGTGTTGCACTCCGGGAGATGTATCGGTCGATTGCCATGCCGTGATGGGAAGGCGTATACATTATGAAAACAATTAGCAAAACAAGAACGCAACCGAGCATGGGTTGAGTAAAGGCAGACGAGTTGACGCCGCAGAACAACGCGAACCGCCTACTGCCCAATCTGCGGTGTCGCACGCGGATTTGTAAGCGCGAGAGGTTCGTCGACACGCCAGTTAGCCTCTGATTCTTAGACACCAGAAAGGAGCGCGTGGAGCCGGCTAGATGCGGATGGTGCCTTCAAAAACTTTGACGGCAGCACCGCTCACGCGCGGGACCAGTTTTTTGCCGCTCTGCGTTACTTCCACTTCGATGTGACTGGGGCGGCCCATTTCTTCGCCTTGCAGGATGGTCAACGTGTGCCCGGGCGTGAGCTTGCCGTGGCGCACTAAATACGCGCCGAGCGAGCCCGCAGCTGAGCCCGTGGCGGCATCTTCGTAGAGTTCCCAGGGCATCATTCCGCGCGCAAACGCCTTACTATTGGGGCCGAGGACGAAGCAGTAGGCCATGGTCGCGTCCTTGCCAAGCAGACGCCGCAGCTCGAGCATATTCATCTCAATTTTGCCAAGTGCAGCGCGATTTTTCAGCGGCACCATCAAATTGAAAATTCCCGTCGAGATGCATTCAGGTTCCAGCTTCGGATCCAAATCTTTTGTGGAAAGCCCGAGAGCCGCAGCGAGGGCGGAGTGTTTGATTTTGGCGGGACGGAACGAGGCTTCTTTTTGGGTCATGGTGACGCGCTGCGGCCGACCGTCTTTGAAACGAATTTCGACCGGCAAAATACCAGCGCCGGTTTGCTGCAGGATATGGACGCCGCCTTCCTGCGCCGGCACGACGCCGAGTTCCGCGAGCAGAAACCAAGTGCCGATGACGGGATGGCCGGCAAGCTTCAGCTCTTCGCGCGTGGTGAAGATGCGCAGGCGCGCGAGGGCATCATCATCCGTCGGCCGCTGCACGAAAACGGTTTCCGAGAGATTCATTTCGCGCGCGATGGCGAGCATTTGGACGTCGGAAAGCCCGTCGCCGTCCGTGATGACGGCGAGAGGATTGCCTTCAAACCGCGTGGTGGTGAAGACGTCGAGAGTGTAGAAGCGGTGTTCCATGGGAGATTGTGCGGTGCCCTGAGCAATTACCGGATCAGATGCGCTCGAGCTGGGCAACCGTCCTTTCGTTGGTGATATTTCCGGTGTTGAGCGTGGATTTCGGCTCCATCAAAACGAGGTGGACTTCTTCGTCCGCGACAGGGCAATGCTCGACGCCGCGAGGAACGATGATGAATTCCCCCTCGCGAACGATTGCTTCGCGATCGCGGAACTTCATACGCAGCGTGCCTTTTGTGACGAGAAACAGTTCATCTTCGTTGTCGTGATGATGCCAAACGAAATCGCCTTTGAGTTTGACCGCCTTGATATGGCAGTCGTTCAGCTCCCCGATCACGCGTGGATTCCAATGGTCCGAGAAGAGGCTGAATTTGTTTTTTAGGTTGATCGTTTCCATGCTTGCACCTACAAAGCCCTGACTAGTTTGGTTACGGCATCGAGAACGCGCTGCGTCGTCTCCGGCTTGGAGGTTTCGCAATAAACACGAAGCAGATTTTCCGTGCCCGAGGCACGAACCAAGAGCCAGCCTGTCTCGCCAAGATAGATTTTGATGCCGTCCATGTTTTCGCGCCGCACGATGGGCGAGTCCAGGAAGCGAGTTAGCTTGCCGTCGGAGAAGTACGCGACGGCCTTTTGTTTCTGCGCAGGCGTGACGTCGAGATCCACGCGGCCGTAGTGGTATTCGCCGAATTCGGCGTAGAGGGTGCGCAGCATGTCGCCGAGCGATTTGCCGTGCCAGGCCATCAGTTCGGCAAGGAATAGCGCGCAAACCGTGGCGTCGCGCTCGGGCAGATACAGGCTCGTGCCAATGCCGCCGCTCTCTTCGCCGCCGATCAAGATGTTTTGCTCGAGCATCAGCTCGCAAATGTATTTGAAGCCAATCGGCACTTCGTGAAGCTTGCGACCGAATTTGGTGGCGAGTTTGTCGATCAGTTTAGTAACGCTGAAAGTCTTAGCGATATCCCCGGGCAAATTGCGCGTGCCCGCAAGATGCCAGACGAGGAGCGCAAAGATCTGGTGCGGATTAACGAACGAGCCGTCGCGATCGACCGCGCCGATGCGATCTCCATCGCCGTCCGCGCACAGGCCGGCGTCATATTTGCCAGCGAGCACTGCCTCCTGAAGTGGGGCGATGTGCGGTGGAATGGGTTCCGGGTGCACTCCGCCGAAGCGCGGGTCGCGCGAGCCTCGAATTTCGTCGCAGGCGATTCCGTTTCGCGCGAAGAGCGCCGGCAACAGGCCCGCCGCGGAGCCATGCATGGGGTCGGAGACAAACCGGAGCTTTGCTTCGCGCAGCCGCTTCCAGTAGATCAGTTTCTCGATGGTATCGAGATAAGGAGCGCGGGGCTCCAACGATTGCATGAATTCTTTCCGAGGGGGGAGCGGCGCAGTTAGGTCCTTTTGAACTCCGGCGAGTTCGATTTCGATCTGCGCGACGATGGAAGGCAGGGCGCTGCTGCCATAGCTGGCTTTGTATTTGATGCCGTTCCACTGATACGGATTGTGGCTCGCTGTGATGAGGATGCCGCCTGCTGCCCCGCGCTGGCGAACAAGCAGTGAAATCGTGGGTGTGGGACAGGGTTTGTCGGCAAGCCACGTGGGCGTGCCGGTCGAGGCAATCACTTCAGCGACGGCTGCAGCCACGCTATCGGACGCAAAGCGGTGGTCGTATCCGATCAGTACGCCCTTGCGCGCGTCTTCGCAGCGCACGACGTACCGCGCGATGGCTTGTGCCACGATGCGTGCATTGGCAAACGTGAAGTCCTCGGCAATAATGCCGCGCCAGCCGTCGGTCCCAAATTTAATCGCAGTCATAAGAGGCAATGGAAAGTATACGCGAAGCGATATGTCCGCCAAACAGCCGGATTGGCACGATCGCCAGAAATTTCGCTACAGAAGTTTAGTCAGCTTCCGTTCTTCGAGGGATTTTACCAGTCTCGCTACGTCCTGGGCGCGTTCGCGGGGGACGATCAGGAGCGCGTCGGGAGTTTCGACGACGATAAGGTCGCGGATGCCGATGGCGGCAACGAATTTCGATGGGCTATACAGAAAATTGCCGGTTGCGTTGAGCGTGAGACCGGGCCCGGCCAAAAAGTTATCACCCGGTTGTTTGGCGAGAAGTTCATAGACGGCGGCCCACGAACCGATGTCGCTCCAGCCGACTTCGGCGGGAACCACGAACACGCGCGGCGGACCTTCCTGGCGCGTGGCGTTCTCAAGGATAGCGTAATCGACGGAAATATTTTCGAGCTTCGGATAGATGGCGCGCAGCCGGCGCTCGTAGGTTTTTTTGCCGATGGTTTCGGCCAGAGATTCGAGCGCTTCGTGGGTTTTCGGAAGAAAGCGCTTCAAATTATCGAAAAATGTCGAGAGGCGCCAGAAAAACATACCGGCATTCCACTCATAATCGCCGGAAGCAACGTATTGTTTGGCGAGATCGAGCGCGGGTTTTTCCGCGAAGCGACGAACAGCGTAAACGGGAAAGCCGAGTGAGTGAAGCGCGTCGCCCATGCGCTCGATGTAGCCAAAGCCAGTTTCGGGGCGCGTTGGCGGGATACCGAGCACGACCATGCGTCCGGGCTCGCGCGCAACTTCGAGCGCCGCTCGAACGACGCGATGATATTTTTCCGTATCGGCGATGAATTGGTCGGAAGGAAGAACGGCCAGGAGCGCGTCGCCCTTCGCCGCGTGGCGCACGTGAAGGGCGGCGAGAGCGATAGCCGCGGCTGTGTTGCGGCCGATAGGCTCGGTCAAAACGCGCTTCCGGGCGGCAGCAGGCAGCTGTTTCTTAACCCCGGCGGCTTGTTCGGTATTGGTGACAGTCCAAATGTGCTGTGCCGGGACAAGGTGGAGCAGTCGCCCGACGGTGTGCTCAAGCATCGTCTCTTTTCCAACAATGTTCAGAAGCTGCTTGGGTGTGCGCGTGCGGCTCCGTGGCCAGAATCGGGTGCCGCGCCCCCCCGCGAGGATGATGGCGTGAGTTTTAATTTTTTCACTCGGCATCGGAATTCCACTTTTCTAACTCATTTTTCGGGTTGCTGGGAGACGCTACCAGCAAGCGCGTCTTCGCGTTCGGATAGTAGCCCCGGCTCGCGAATTCCGCAGGAATGAACCAGCACTCTCCCTGCTTGTATGAGAATCGGCCTGCATTGCTTTTTCCAGTCACCCCATGCGAAGCGGAAGACCAGCCAATCCCTCCTTCGCCCTCGAGAAATACCCACAAACTGAACAGCTCAGAAGGATTCGGAACCATTTTCACGTGGATTCGCTGGCCAAACTCAAACGTCGATGCGGAAAAGTACGCGCAGTCGACCAAGGAATCGCCGACTTTCTTGTTGCGAATTAACAAGGGACGAGGCGCTACCTTTCCGCCGGCGCCGGAGTCGAAGTTCAAAACATCCAAAGCCTTTTCGATATGTAGCTCACGCGGTTTACCGTCAGCATCGCGGCGATCGTAGTCGTAGATGCGATAGGTAAGGTCGGAATATTCCTGCACTTCGCAAATCACCATGTTGGGCCCGATGGTGTGCGGCATTCCAGCGGGAATGAAGAAAGTGTCGCCGGCGTGAGCTTCGTGGGATTGAAAGAGATCCTCTAGTGTGTGATCGGAAAGTGCAGCGAGAAGTCTTTCCTTGGTGACACCAGGTTTTAGCCCTGCGAGCAAACGCGCTCCGGGCTCCGCTGAAACGATGTACCACATCTCGGTTTTCCCGCGGCTTCCAGCGCAGGCTTCGTGCGCGGCGGCGTAGGTGTCGTCCGGATGGACCTGGATGGAAAGTTTGTCCGTGGGGAAAATGAATTTCAGGAGCAGAGGGAAGTCTGTTTCACCCTCAAATCTTGCGCCACGCCATCCGATGGACATTTCCTTCCAGGCTTGGCCGAGCGTTTGTCCAGTAAACGGACCGCTGGCGATGCGGCAATCAACGCCAGTCAGCCAGGCCTCACCAATCAGCGGATCGAGGTCGTGCATTTCGGGGAAAAGCGGCGCAAGGGAGCGTGATCCCCAGAGGCGCTCGGAAAAGCTCGGCTCGATGCGGAAGGGTTCAGGAGTTTTCGCAGAAGCACTCACGTCTCATGCCGCGGCTTCGACGCGGGTGAAGAAGCGTTCGAGACGGCGCAGGCCTTCGTCGATTCGTTCGATGGATGTGGCATAGGAGAGGCGCAGGTAACCAGGCGCGCCGAATCCTTCGCCGGCGACCAGCGCGACGCGCGCTTGGTCGAGCAGGAGCTTCGCAAGTTCCGAAGTGGCTTTCGCGATGGCGTGGCCACTCTCGCCGTTTGAGAGGTGCGCCGCGACGTTCGGGAAGGCATAGAACGCGCCGCCGGGCATTTCGCACTTCACGCCGGGAATGGCGTTCAAACCTTCAACGATGCGCTTTCGCCGCCGGTCGTATTCCGCGAGCATCACCGGAATGGAGTCCATCGGGCCGGTCATCGCTCCAAGAGCGCCATATTGCGCGATGGAAGTGGGATTTGAAGTAGATTGACTCTGCAGTTTAGTCAAAGCCTGGATGAGTTCCGCGGGCGCCAGGGTGTAGCCGATGCGCCATCCGGTCATCGCAAATGTTTTGGAAACCGAGCCAATGATAATGACATGGTTCTTCGAGTCTGGAGCGCTGGCAATCGAGAACGGCTCGTGCGGCGCGTAAGTAAAATGCGAATAGCACTCGTCGCCCAGCAGCCAGACGTTGTGCTGTTTGCAGACCGCCAGGATGCGCAAGTACTCGTCAGGGGGAACCACGCCGCCCGTGGGATTGCTCGGCGAATTGAGAATCAAAAGTTTCGTTTTCGGCGTGATGGCCTTTTCAATCGCCGCGGCTTTGACGCTGAAACCATCTTCCGGGCGCGTCTGAACAAAAACCGGAGTGCCGCCGGTGTACTTGACGATGTCCGGAAAGCTCACCCAATATGGCGCGGGAATGATCACTTCATCGCCTGCCTGCACCAGCACGCTCATCACGTTGAAGATGCCATGCTTTCCGCCGACCGTGACGATGCATTCTTTCGGCGCGTAATTCGAGCCGAGTTCGCGCTTGTGCCATGCGCAAATCGCTTCGCGCAGCGGCATAATTCCCCCGGTTGGCGTGTATTTTGTCTTGTTCTCCTCGATCGCTTTAATGGCCGCTTTCTTGATGTGGTCGGGAGTAGGAAAATCAGGTTCGCCCGGGCCGAAGTCGGCGATGTCCACGCCCTGCGATTTCAGCCGGTCGGCTTCAGCGATGACCGCCGCCGTTGGCGAGATTTGTATGCGGTTGATGCGTTCGGTGAATTGCACGCTTTCTCCTTGTGGGACAAGCTTCAGCCTGTCTCTCCATGCGGGATGAGCCCGGCATCAATCCTCATCCTGCAAACTCCTGCGAGATTCTAGGAAACCTTAGCTCGCATCCGCTCTTCGACTATAGGCGGCACAAGCCCATTCAACGAGGCACCCAATCGCGCAATTTCGCGGACCAATTTCGAGCTGAGATAACTATAGGAAAGTCCGGGCAACATGAAAACAGTCTCGAGCCGGGGCTCGAGCTTCCGGTTCATCAGCGCCATCTGCAGTTCGTACTCGTAGTCCGACACAGCGCGAATCCCGCGCAGGATCACGCCCGCGCCGCGCTTGCGCGCATAATCCACGAGCAAACCGTCAAAGACGTCCACTTCCACGGCGGTCCATTGTTTAGTGACTTCCCGAAGCATTTCGACGCGTTCCTGCACGGAAAACAGCGGCTGTTTTTCCGCATTGCGCAACACGGCGACGATCAGCAGATCAAACATTTTTTCGCCGCGCTCGATTAAGTCGAGATGGCCGTTCGTCACCGGGTCAAACGAGCCGGGATAGATGGCGATGGAGGTTTTCATGGGCGTCGCATGGAATTCCTTATTCTAACTCAGGCGAGGAAATTGTGGCCTCGCAAACTTTATGGCGCCCACGCGCCCCTGCGTTTGGGGTGGCAGATTTTCACTTCGCACCGGACAGCGACTATGCCAGTATCTTGGTTGCCGCTCTCCAGGCGGGGCGGTCCTGGATTGCTCTTGTTTGTGATTTCTGAAGGAGTGCCGAAAACATGGCTGCTGGCCCCTCGATGCGAGGTCTTGGTTTGCTTTTGCTGGGTGTTCTAATGACCTCTCCGTTTGCTTCCCCGCAGGAGCAGCGTCCGCTCTACCTCATGCCTGTTCCTTCGAGCGTCCAAATTGGCGCGGGAGCTCTGCCGGTCGATTCTTCCTTCACAGTTGGATTCACGGGTTATACCGAGCCAAGGCTTGATCGAGCCGCGCAGCGCTTCCTCAGGCGGCTATCCCAGGAGACAGGCATTCCAATCGCTGGGAGAGCGATTGCCGGTTCGAAAGCCGTCCTTGTGATTCACACGGAACACGCCAGCAAGGAAATCCAGGAACTCGGCGAAGATGAGTCTTATCTCCTCGAGGTAAGCGCCACGGGCGCGAAGCTCAGCGCGTCAACTCCGCTGGGCGCCATGCACGGCCTGCAAACTTTTCTCCAACTCGTGAACGTTTCGCCCGATGGCTTTGGCGCTCCAGCCGTCACCATCAACGATAAGCCGCGTTTCCCCTGGCGCGGGCTGATGATCGATTCCGCGCGTCATTTTGTGCCTCTGGATGTAATCAAAAGGAATATCGACGGCCTCGAAGCAGTTAAGATGAACGTCTTCCATTGGCATCTTTCCGAC
The DNA here is from genome assembly GCA_963753745.1 of uncultured Acidobacteriota bacterium. Lineage (GTDB taxonomy): Bacteria > Acidobacteriota > Terriglobia > Acidiferrales > UBA7541 > Acidiferrum. The sequence goes on along the minus strand of CAVWDX010000014.1, from coordinate 304,010 downwards.
AATCAGGGTTTTCGAGTCGAGAGCAAGAAGTTTCCCAAGCTCCAGGAAATGGGCTCAGACGGCTTCTACTACACGCAGGACGAAGTCCGCGACCTAATCGCATACGCGCGCGACCGCGGCATTCGTGTGGTTCCCGAATTCGACGTGCCCGGCCATAGCACGGCGTGGTTCGTTGGCTATCCGGAGCTCGCCAGTGCCCCGGGCCCCTACGAAATCGAAAGGAAATGGGGCGTATTCGATCCCGCGTTCGATCCGACGAACGAGAAAACCTACAAATTTCTCGACCAGTTCATAGAAGAAATGGCCAAGCTTTTCCCCGATCATTTTTTCCATGTTGGCGGCGATGAAGTGAACGGCAAGCAGTGGGACGCCAATCCAAAAATTCAGGAATTCATCAAGGCTCACGGCTTGAAGAATAATCAGGGGCTGCAATCTTATTTCAATAAACGGCTCGAGCCGATTGTGGCCAAGCACGGCAAAAGCATGGTCGGATGGGACGAGGTTCTCGATCCGACTCTGCCGAAGGATATTGTCATCCAGTCGTGGCGTGGGCCGGACGCGCTCGCGGCGGCGGCAAAGCTGGGCTTTCGCGGGATACTTTCGAACGGCTACTATCTGGATCTCGGTTGGCCAGCGGCGCGCCACTACGCCGTGGACCCGCTGAGCGGCGCCGCTTCAAATCTCACTGCGGAAGAAAAGGCGCGAATTCTCGGCGGGGAATCCTGCATGTGGTCGGAATACGTTAACGCGGAAAATATCGATTCGCGCATCTGGCCGCGAAACGCTGCGATCGCGGAGCGCCTATGGTCTCCGCAGGAAGTGAACGATCCCGCTTCCATGTACACGCGCATGGAAGTCATCAGTGACCGGCTGGAATGGCTCGGCCTGACGCACAAGACCTACTACCGCCAGATGCTTCAGCGAATTGCCGGCCCGAGCACGCCGGGAGAATTCGCCGCGCTCAAAACGCTCGCGAATGTTGTCGAGCCGGTGAAAGACTACACGCGCGAGCAAACGGCCACAGCAGAACCGACCAGCGCCACGCCGCTGAACCGCCTCGTGGACGCCGTACCCCTCGAAAGCGTTACTGCCCGGCATTTCGGGGATTTGGTCGACAAGTTTATCGCGGCCTCTTGTCATGACTCCGCCGCAGAGGCGAGCCTGCGGGAGCAGTTCACCGCCTGGCGCGACAACGACGCGATTCTTCAGCCGCTGGCCCAGCGATCTTTCTTGGTGAAAGAAGCCTCTGCTACCTCGCAGGACCTCTCGACGTTGGGAGCTGTCGGCCTTGCGGCTTTGGAATTCCTCTCCAAGGGACAACAAGCGCCGGACGATTGGAAGGCACAGCAGCTTGCAACTCTTCAGCTGATACAGAAGCCCAAAGGCCAGCTCATACTGATGCCAGGGCCGGCCGTTCAAAAGCTGGTCCAGGCTGCGTCCTTCAGCGGAACCTGTTCTTCTCCAAAGTGAGCGGAGTCAACCAAAGCCGCTGTTCTGCAGGGGCGTGCGCGACATGGAAGTGGAAATCAAGCCGCCCGTCGGCCCTCCCAGTAATCTTCAAAGCGGCGGTTGAGATGACAGCAGCGCAGACTGAGAATTGCGTTGGCTCCACGTACCGTCCAGAACATTCCAGATCGCTTGAGGCGGGAGCCGATTACGGTCTTGCAGCCGGCTTCGATCACACCCGACCCAACAAACAGATGTTGGCGGCGAAACTTAGGATAGCGCATGCGCTCCGCATTCCTCGCAAAGTAGTCCGCTTCGATGCCTATCTTCTCAGCGACTTCGGGATGATCAGCATCGATGGAACGTAGCGAGAGCACGAGCTTCTCGATCTTTCCCTTTTCCAGCAGCTTCTGGTGGATCTTCATCCAAGCTTTCTGGTTCCCTTCGTCATTAGGGTACAGCCTGCGAGCCACCTCCCAGAGATGCTGGGAAGCGTGGTAGAAGTCGACAACCTGAATGGCCCCCGGAAAGTGCTCGGAGACAAGATTCCAGATCCATTCGGCTCCATCGCCGATGACCACCTTCTTTTTCGCGCGACTCCAGCCGCGTTTCCACGCTTCTTGATAGATGCGTTTGCCAAATTCTTCCGCGGTTTCGATGGCCCCGGTGTAGGTGGTGGAATCTGGATCGCGAAGCGGATAGCCCTCTCGGTCCCAGGTGGTCTGCGTGAATACACATCCTAACTTGGCTTCCCGCGTATGAGCCGGTTGGCCCTCCGTCTTGCCTTGCCGACCTACCGTCTCTTTCTTCACCACCGGTACTCCGGTCCCATCCATTTGCACGTAAAGGATGGGAATGGGCTCGCCAGCGATGACCGGCAGATCCAACTGCAGGGCTTTCTGGATCTCTGCCTGCTCGCGCTGCGCGATATCCGCTCCAATGGCCTCGGCGGTACGCTCCACGGATTTGGTGGTTACTTCCAAGCCAGCCAGGAGCTGCAGCTGCTCGCGGCCGTGATCGAACGGGGCCTCCTGGCCCACGAGGGCCTGCATGCGGCGCACCCCGGGAGAAAATTCCGTATTCTCGATGTCCAGTTCGACATCCACAGGAAATTGGCCGACGTGGCATCGCGAGCACAAATAGTAGGGACGGGAGATGCGCACGGGACCGACGATGGTCAGCACGGGTTTTTCGCGGATTTCCTGATATTGGGCGTGATGGCCACAGCCGCAGGGCAACTGACGCTGCTCGGCCCCCGGAGTTTCGAACTGCAGCAGTTCGTTTAAGGCGGCCGCACCGGCTTGGTGCAGCGCCGTCCGCAAAGCCGATTCCACCGCCTCCAGATCGGTCCGGCCGTCCTTACCGCGTTGCGCAAAGATCCGGATGAGGAGTTGGTTTACTTCCCGCGCTATCTCCTGATGGATCGCAGCAGCCGTTTTTTTTCCTGCTCGCTCCAGCCGCCCCGTTGCTGCGCCACCGGGCGGAGTTGACAGATCTTTTCGTTGAGGGTGACCAGGTCCTGGCTGAGCTTCTGGAAGCGGTGAAACTCGGCGACCTCCAATTGCGCTTTGCGCAACGCGGTGGGATTGGGAAAGGTTTCCGTCACCGTTTTGCCGGCCACGCGGCGAGTGAGGCGAAATTGCGGATCGTGTCCAGGGTCGTTGTGTTTGGCGCAGTGGCAGGAGGATTTGCCACAGCGTCGGGTCACGGCAGTGATGGAACCGGGTCGCAGATCACCCAAACCGAGGAACTCCTCCAAGAGCATGGATCTTTGGGACTCCAAAGAGGCGAGGTCGTCTGGCATAAAGGATCTCCCTTCTGTACTGCATCTATTCTGTACGTATACATACGTTCAGAATAATGGCACAAAAAAAGGAAACCTGCTAGATGCCCCTTCGAGGTCGCGCGCCCTCTGCAGGGCCCGGGCTTGCCTCGACCGAGCACGCTAGCTCTTGGGCACAGAGTGACCAGTACACTCGCCCGAGCCCGAGTCCGTGAACGACTTGCCCTCTGCCGGAATGAATTGCCAAGCGTAGTGCCCGGGCGTCAGCGTCAATTTGAGGACGCCAAAAGTGTCCGTGTTGCGGACTTCGCTGTTGGCCAGCGCAAAGCCCAAGGGATCGTGGCTGCGCCCGCCCGTGCCGACCACAATTTCGCGAATCCCGTCGACTGGATCGGCGTGGCCCTCCGGGTCCTGTGGCGCAAAACGCTCGTAGGAATGTTCGTGGCCAGCCAAGACCAGCGCGGCATGCGCAGCGTAGAAATCCTCCCACAACGGCTTCAACTCCGGGTGAACGGCGTGACTTCTGAACACCCCGCTGCTGAATAGCGCGTGGTGGCCGTAGGCGAGGATGCACGCATCGGGATGCGCGGCAAGGTCCGCCTTTAGCCACGTCTCTTCCGGGGATCCAGCCGCACAACCGCCCAAAATCTTTGAGTAGCAATTCGTATTGAGGGCGACGATGTGCCAGGAACCGAGGTCGTAGCTGTAATATCCCTTACCCGCGGGTCCGGCCTGCGCGCCCCAGTACGCAAAATAACCGCGCGCCTCTGGGTTGACGTACTCGTGGTTGCCTAAGGCAGGTTTCGTGCGGGCCTTAAACTCACCCCAAGTGGGGTCGTAACAATTCCGAAATTCGGCAGGGCTGCCGCTTTCATAGGCAAGATCCCCGGCAGCGAAGATCGTTCCCGGAATCCGTTCGAGAAGCTTGGCCGTGGCGCGAGCCCCTTCTGGATCCTTGCAGCTTGCGATGTCGCCCGCGCCAACCAAGATGAAAGTTTTTCCATCCGGTGAGGCAGTAGAAGGGAACGGATCTACGCGACGCTGCATGATCGAGGGTTGCGCCGATTGGGAGCAACCCAAAGGCCCGAACTGGGCGAAGAGTGCGAGGAGAAAAACGCTCCAAGCGATTTGTGGGATGAAAGTGCGCGGGATATCGGCGCTGTTCCTGTTTGTTTCTGTCATAGTTTCAACGGCTAGATTATCACGTCGGCCGAACGAGGCGGCCGATTTACCATTGCAGCCCCGCTAGAGACCATTCAATGCTGGATTACGACCGTTCGCTACAAATCGCTGTCAAATAAGACTAAATCGGTCTTATTATAAACCCTAAGAAATAAAGGGTTTGGCAGCAGTTTATAAGGCGATTAGTTTGACTTGAAGCGCAAAACAGAGTATCCTCTGATTGCGACTGAATCAGTCGCATATCCTGCGGGGGCAGGAATCAGAGTGAACAATGTTTAAGCTGTCCAAGAAAGCCGATTACGGCCTGATCGCCGTCAAGCATCTGGCAATGCACCGCGAGGAACACGCATGCAGCGCGAACGAAATCGCGGAGGAGTATGGCATTTCTGTCACACTAATGGCCAAGGTGCTTCAGCGTCTGGCGCGCGAAGGTGTAGTGGCGGCGAAACACGGATCTACGGGCGGATATCAACTGGCGAAAGACCCCGCGCAGGTGAGTGCGCTCGACGTGATCTCAGCCATAGATGGCCCCGTGCTCATCACGTCTTGTGTTACGAGTCACGGGAATTGTGAAACCACGGAGAGATGCTCGGTTCGCGAGCCGCTCCGCAAGGTAAACGAAAGCATTTTGGGAGTTTTGAGCACGGTTACGATTGCGCAGATGAGCGAGGAGCCGAATGAGCCCGTGCTTGTCGGATTGTCGATCCCGATGCGCCCGGGTTCGCACATGAGTTCGAGTTAGGAGACGAAGGAAATGGCCGTCAAGCTGCCGATTTACATGGACAATCATGCAACTACGCCGGTGGACCCGCGCGTCGTCGAAGCGATGCTGCCGTATTTCACGGAAAAATTTGGAAACGCGGCAAGCCGCAACCACAGCTTCGGCTGGGCCGGCGAGGAAGCCGTCGAAACCGCGCGTCAGCAGATTGCCTCGCTGATTGGCGCCACGCCGAAAGAGATCATCTTCACCAGCGGCGCGACGGAATCCGACAACCTGATGATCAAAGGTATTGCCGAGATGTTCCGCGAGAAGGGCAACCACATCATCACGCAGTCAATCGAGCATAAGGCCGTCTTGGATACCTGCAAGCGCCTGGAAAAAGACGGCTTTGAGGTCACCTATTTGCCGGTGCAGAAGGACGGGCGCGTCAATCTGGAAGATTTGAAAGCGGCCATCCGGCCGACCACCATACTGATCACCATCATGTACGCCAACAATGAGATTGGGGTGATCAACCCCATCGCAGAAATTGGCAAAATCGCCAAAGAACACGGCATTTTCTTTGCCGTGGACGGCGTGCAAGCCGTAGGAAAAATTCCGGTCGACGTTCAGAAAGACAACATCGACCTGCTGGCCATTAGCGGTCACAAAATTTACGGGCCGAAAGGCGTTGGCGCGTTGTATGTTCGCCGCCGCAATCCGCGCGTGCAGCTCTCCGCCATCATCGACGGCGGGGGCCACGAGCGCGGCATGCGTTCAGGTACCCTCAACGTTCCGGGCATCGTCGGCCTGGGCAAAGCCTGTGAGCTTTGTCAGCAGGAAATGAAAGAAGAAGCCCTGCGGCTGGGCGCTCTCCGTGACCGCCTCAAAAAGGGCCTCGAAGCGAAGCTCGACGAGGTCTACATCAACGGCTCGCTGGAGCACCGCCTGCCGAATAACCTCAACATGAGCTTTGCCTATGTCGAGGGCGAATCGCTTTTGATGGGCATCAACGACATTGCGGTATCGAGCGGTTCTGCGTGCACTTCCGCCACTCTGGAACCCAGCTACGTGCTCAAGGCGCTGGGGGTCGGAGAAGACCTGGCGCATACCTCGATCCGCTTCGGACTCGGCCGCTTCAACACGCAAGAGGAAGTCGACTATGTGATCGACAAGATGGTCCAGGTCGTCACCAAACTGCGTGAGCTTTCGCCGCTTTACGAGATGGCCAAGGAAGGCATCGACATCTCCAAAATGAAGTGGCAAACCGCCTAAATCCCGCATCTAAAGGATTAGGAAGGGCTAGATCTCAAGAAGAGAAGGAACAACGATGGCAAACGAAGGAACAATCCGAATTCACCGCTCGATTGGCGGCACAGGAGCCGCATTCCGAGTGACATTTGTACCCTATGAAGAAGGCGAAGAGGCTCCTGCGGCCGGCGAGCGCTCTTTCCACGAACTGCAGCAGGTTCGCGCCTTTTTGAAAATGCTTGGCGTTGGCGCGGAGTTCATCAAAGACGCGTTGCGCCAGCTCACTGCAGGCCGGTCGGCATCCGTGCCCAACGTCTCCCTTTCCGAGAAGGCTGTGAAGAGTGCAGGCTTTGGAAATCTCGTCAATCTGGCAAGGAGCAACAGCTAATGGCATACAGCGATAAGGTCGTTGACCACTATAACAATCCTCGCAACGTCGGCAGCATGCCGAAGGAAGACCCCAATGTTGGAACGGGTCTCGTCGGCGCTCCCGAGTGCGGCGACGTGATGAAGCTGCAGATGAAGATCAATCCCGATACGCAGGTCATCGAAGAAGCCAAGTTCAAGACCTTCGGCTGCGGCTCGGCGATTGCCAGCTCCTCGCTCGCCACCGAGTGGGTCAAGGGCAAGACGGTCGAGGAAGCGCTCTCGATCAAGAACACGGACATCGTGCGCGAGCTGTCGCTTCCGCCGGTGAAGATTCACTGCTCCGTGCTTGCCGAAGACGCCATCAAAGCGGCCATCGGCGACTGGAAAAAGAAGCACGGAGTCGAAGTGCCCGTAGCCGAGAAAGCCGCGCACTAGTTCTGTGCCATGCTGCCGCGGCCAAGCACTCGCCCTATAAGCGAGGGGCTTGCCCCGCCCGGGCCTCATAGCGCCACGGCGTGTCTGTTCCTGGCACTGTTTTTTATTCGTAGGTCTTTGGAGCATTTGATCATGGCAACAGAAGTCGCCAACCCGACGATCGCGACGATTCACCTAAGCGAGCGCGCCGCGCTGAAAATCCGCGAGCTGCTCGAAAAGGATGGGGTTTCGCCCGAAAAAGGCGGACTCCGCGTGGGTGTACAAGGCGGCGGCTGCTCCGGTTTATCCTACGCCATGCGTCTCGATACCCAAGCCCGCGATCGCGACAAAATTTTTGAAGAGCACGGCGCGCGGATCTTTGTCGACCCGAAAAGCTTTCTCTATCTAAATGGCACGACGCTCGAATACGAAGAGACGCTGATGCGCGAGGGTTTCGTTTTCCAAAATCCCAACGCCGCCCGAAACTGCGGCTGTGGCAGCTCCTTTACGGCATAGGCGGGACAGACTTCAGTCTGTCTCTTCGATTTTTGATTTTCTGGTTAATTTTGGGTGGTACCTGCGGGGGAATTTAACAGGCGACTCTAACAAGTGGTTGGCAGCCGCACCCGCCAGCCACTTTTTTTGTGCTCTGAATCGATTAGGACTAGATTTGTCGGATATCCAAAAATGACACAAGCAATGCCAGCGACGAACCCGCCTCTAGTCTGTTGGAACTGCCATGAGCGCGCCCAGGGCACGCACTTCTGCCCGAGCTGCGGCAAGCTCCAACAAATCGCCGGCAACGAAGACTATTTCGCGCTTTTCGAGATGCCGCACAAGCTGTGGATCGACATGAACTCTCTGGAACAAAAATTTCTGCAATTGAGCTGGAAGCTGCATCCCGATAATTTTGTCAAAGCCACCGAAACGGAGCGCGAACTTTCGCTAAAGCGCAGCTCCGAGCTGAACGACGCTTATCGCACGCTGCGCGATCCCGTAGCCCGCGTCGAATACCTCCTCGGCATCGAAAACATGCGCAAGGAAGGCGAACACAAGCAGCAGGCCCCTCCCGAACTGCTCGAGGAAGTCTTCGAGCTGAACGAATCGCTCGATGAACTGCGCGAAGCGAAGTCCGCAGGAAGCGATCTCGCAGCGCTGAAGTCGCGCCTCGAATCCGCCGAGAAGAATTTCGGCGAAAAGCTTGCGGAAGTGGATGCTCAGCTTCAAGGGACGGCCCGCGATTGGGATGCCGCGATTGAGGCAAACGCGGACGATGCCGCACGCAAGAAGCTGATGTCGCGTATGAACGAGCTGCTCAATCGCCGCTCATACATCAGAAATCTAGTCGTCAACGTTCAAAAGGAGCTTTCGTAGGGGAGGGGCTTGTCCCTCCCTGCTTCTCACCATGGCACGCATCGTCGGAATCGATCTCGGCACGACAAACAGCCTCGTCGCGTACATTGACGCGCAGACGGGCCAGCCGAAGTGTATCGCCGGACCATACGGCAGCACGCTATGTCCGTCGGTCGTCAGCCTTGACGCTGATGGCAGCATCATTGTTGGCGAAGCTGCGCGCAACCGCCTGCTGACGCAACCCGAACGCACCATCTATTCCGTGAAACGCCTGATGGGCCGCGGCCCCGCCGACGTGCAAAGCGAACTGAAGCTGTTTCCCTTCCGCATCGATCCAGCCAGCAAAAACGTGATCCGCGTGATGCTTGGCGACAAAATCCTTACTCCGCCGGAAATTTCTGCGTTCATTCTGCGCGAACTAAAAAGCTGGGCGGAGAATTTTTTCGGCGAGGCGGTGGACCGCGCGGTTATCACCGTGCCGGCGTATTTCAATGACGCCCAGCGCCAAGCTACCAAAGACGCTGGCAAAATCGCCGGCCTCGAAGTCCTGCGCCTCGTCAACGAGCCCACCGCCGCGGCGCTGGCGTATGGCCTGCACGAAAAGCAGCGCGGCCGTGTCGCTGTCTACGATCTTGGGCGGCGGCACGTTCGATATTTCCGTTCTCAAACTCATTTCCACGGCTGAAGGCGACATCTATCAGGTTCTTTCGACCAACGGCGACACGCATCTTGGCGGCGACGACATCGACAATTTGCTTCAATCCTTCGTTCACGAGCAGATTCTGCAAGAAGACGAGATGGACTTTTCGCCTCATGGTGAACTTGCGCAGGAGTTGCGCAAAACTTTAATTGCCATCAAGCATCAGCTCTCCGAATCCGATTCCGCCACGCTGCGTTTTCCGCTGCCCAACGGAACCGTCTTCGTTCATGAGTTCACGCGCGGCGCGCTGGAAGCACTGATCCGCCCCGTCGTCGACCGCACCATGGGTCCAGTGAAACTCGCGCTTGCCGATGCACAGCTTAAGCCGGCAGAAATCGAGGAAGTGGTTCTCGTCGGCGGCGCCACACGCACGCCGCTGATCCGCCGTACCGTTCAGGAATTTTTCGATCGCAAACCCCACACAGAGCTAAATCCCGACGAAGTCGTCGCGCTAGGCGCGGCCGTGCAAGCCAATATTCTCGATCGCGGCGTGACAAACATGCTGCTGCTCGACGTCACGCCGCTTTCGCTCGGCATCGAAACTTACGGCGGCGCCGTCGCGAAAATCATTCCGCGCAACTCCACAATTCCAGCCAGCGCGCAAGAGCTCTACACGACCGGCGTCGACAACCAGACCGGCATCGATATACACGTCCTGCAAGGCGAGCGGGAACTCGCGAAGGACTGCCGCTCGCTCGCGCGCTTTACTCTGAAAACGCCGCCTGCCCCTGCCGGCCTTCCGCGCATCGAAGTGAAATTCCTGATCGACGCCAACGGCATCCTGCAAGTTGGCGCAAAAGATCTTCGCACCGGCGAGCAGCACTCCATCGAAGTCCAACCCAGCTACGGCATCAGTGACAACGAAATCGAACGCATGCTCGAGGAATCCATCGAATATGCCGAGCAGGATTTCGCCGAGCGTCAGCTCATCGAAGCGCGCACCGAATCGGAGTCGATTCTCGCGGCGACCGCGAAAGCCCTTGCCAACGAGCAATCGGCAAACTTGCCAGTCGAAGAACGCGCTGGAATCGATGCCGCAATCACCGCGTTGAAAGCCGCGGCCGCAGGAACGGATTACAAGCTAATTCGCAAGCGCATCGACGAACTGAATCATGCAACCGAGCACCTCGCGGAACTGCTGATGAACAGCGCAGTCACAACGGCTTTGCAAGGCCGCAAGTTAGCCGAGGTTTAGCGGACGGCACGCTCAAGGCATTCCGTCATTTCGAGCGAAACGAGAAATCTCTCTTCGTTCTCGTGATGGGCTGCAATTCGGGGGAGGAAAATACATGGGCGGAAGCAATCCATACATCGACGAAGTCAAATACACACCCGCCACGAAGAAATACAAAGTCACATTTCTTCCCAGCGGCAAAACCATTGAGGTCGACCCGGAGAAAATTCCCTACGGCCACAACGGGCTTCCCGGCAGCATTCTCGATATCTCCGAAGGCATCAAGGCGGGCCTCGACCACGCCTGCGGAGGCGTGTGCGCCTGCTCGACCTGCCACGTCGTCGTGAAGCAGGGCCTCGAGTCTTGCAACGAAGCCACCGACGCAGAGCTCGACGAGCTCGACATGGCTCCCGGCATCACGCCTAAATCGCGCCTTGGCTGCCAAACCGTCCCCGACGGCACCACGGACATCGTTGTGGAAATTCCCGAATGGAACAAAAATTACGCTAAGGAAGCCGATCACTGAGGAGCCACAAATGCCGCCGACATTCGGTTGGGACAACATCGAGGACATCGCCATAGCGCTGACCGACAAGCTTCCAGACACAGATCCGCTCACTGTCCGTTTCACCGACATGCACAAATGGATCACCGAGCTCCCCGGCTTTTCCGGCGATCCAGCAGCCTCCAACGAGAGCAAACTCGAAGCCATCCAAATGGCCTGGCACGAGGAATATCAAGATCGTCAAAGCTAAACGCCACGGCCCTCAATTGCTTGTCCAATCCGCGGATTTCTCTTATTCTAGATAGGTTACACACCCTGCAAAATGTGGCGCTATGGTGCAACGGTTAGCACGCGGCCCTTTCAAGGCCGAAATACGGGTTCGATTCCCGTTAGCGCTACCAAATAATCTGCCGATCGTAATCTTACAAGGTTTCATGCAACGATTCATCGGCCCCGGTTATAATCCGCGCGAGAGTTCTCGGAAGCTATAGGCTTGCACGCCCTTGAGGAGTCGCGTTGAGCTACATTGAAAAGCACCTGATTCCCGGCGAAACGCTGCAGTATCAGACCAAGCTGCATTGGGTCGTGATGCTCGGCCACGCCGGACTTACGGCGTTTTTCGTCCTCGCGGGCGTGGCGCTTCTCGATTTTTCCTGGGACACCAGGCACAGCGCCGACTCTCATTCCAATATTTTGGTTTGGATTGCCGTCGCGTCGTTCCTTGTCGCAGCGATTCTTCTGGGAGTTGGCCTCGTCAAGCGTAACGCGACGGTCATGGCGCTGACCAACAAGCGGGTCATCGTAAAAACCGGCTTGGCGAGCCGCCGCACGCTCGAGATCCTCTTGGCGAGAATTGAAAGCGTGGTCGTGGAAGAGCCGGCCATGGGGCGAATGCTCGGCTACGGCACGGTCATTATTCGGGGCACTGGCGGCACTCCCGAAACGTTTGACAAAATTGCGCACCCGCTGGAGTTCAGGGCGCAAGTCCAAGGCCAAATCGCCGACGGCCAAAAACAAGTTTGATCGAAGACTTCCTGTAAAGCCGCGCCGTTTGGATTTGTCAATCAAGGCAGGGTAAACTTGAATTTGTAAGGTTGCGGAGGTTGTCGATGGCAGGTTTGATGCGCACATCGAATCCAGCTCTAAACGAAAAAGCGTTCAGGGGCCAAGTAGCAATAGGCGAAGCGATGACGCTGCAAGGCACCGTCAACAAAACCGGCCTGCTCCTCCTCTGCGTGATTGCCACCGCCGCTTGGACCTGGGGACTTTCGCATTCGGAAACGCCGGAAGCCGCAATTCCGTGGATGATCGGTGGCCTCATTGGCGGGTTCGTGGTCGCGCTAGTGACAATATTCAAGAAAACCTGGTCGCCTTTCACGGCGCCGGTCTACGCCCTGCTGGAAGGCTTGGCTCTCGGCGGCATCTCCGCCGTCTTCGAGAAAACGTATCACGGCATCGCCATCCAGGCCGTAGGCCTCACGCTCGGCGTGCTCTTCGTCATGCTTCTCGCTTATAAGAGCGGCCTGATTCGCGCCACGCAAGGTTTTAAGATGGGCGTGATCGCCGCGACGGGCGGCATCGTGGTTTTTTATGTCGTCGAGATAGCTCTTAGTTTCTTTTTTCATTTTCAATTTACGGCAATCAACGGCGGCGGCTTCTGGGGCATCGCTTTCAGCCTGTTTGTTGTCGTGATCGCCGCGCTGAATCTCGTTCTCGATTTCGACATGATCGAGACCGGCGTGCGCGGCGGCGCTCCGAAGTACATGGAGTGGTACGGCGCTTTCGGCTTGATGGTCACTCTGATTTGGCTCTATCTGGAAATGCTCCGCCTGCTCGCCAAAGCGAACCGCAAATAGAACGGATTAGCTGATCTTTCGCACGTAAGCGTCCGCTATGCCGAAACGCTTCGCGGCGCTCTTTCTCCATCGGGCTGTTAGAGCGATTGTTCAAGCATTTGGAAACGCACAATCCCTGGATCGGAGGCCTCCGTTTGGATCTACTGGCGGCGGAGAGGGCAAGTCTTTCTGCTGGAGCCTGAAGAATGAGGCGTCCTTCGGGCGTGCTCGGAAAATCGCAATTCCCGCCCCGCCTGTGCGTGACGCTTGCCGACTTCGCCGCCTTTCGGCAGAATACGTCTGGCCCGCTGAGTGACCCTCCATCATGCCACCGCCGTCCTCAAACACATCTCTCTTTACCGTCGGACATTCGAGCCTTGAGCTAGCCGAGTTCCTGAAACAATTAACTACCCATCAGGTAAAAATCATTTGCGATGTCCGCAGCCGTCCCCGCAGTTTCCGATTTCCGCAATTCAATCGCGAGCCGCTCGAAGCCTGCCTGGCCTCTGCGGGGATCCAGTATGAATTTCATGGCGAGTCTCTCGGCGGCCGGCCCTCGGACCCTCGCGCCTATCACGCGGACGGCGTCGTGAACTGCGAAATACGCCGCAGAGCCGCGGATTTTTGCGCGGGGATTGATCGAGTGCTGGAGTTGAGTCGCGCGTCGAACATTGCTTTGATGTGCGCGGAGGAAGATCCCCTCCAGTGCCACCGATTTCTGATGATTTGTCCAGCGCTCATTGAACACGGCGTTACGCCTTTGCATATCCGCCGTGGCGGTAAACTTGAATCGCAACGCGACGCCGAGGATCGGCTGCTCAAGCTGCACGACCTGGCGGCCTTTGACAGCGCTTCGCTCTTCGTTTTCGAGCGCGATACGGCCATCAAGGATGCGCTCCGCCTGCAAGCCCAGGAGTTTGCGTTCCGCGCGTCCGCCGAAGCGACCGAGTATTTCTAATTGTATGGAAATTCTTCTTTGCACCATCGGTTTCGCGGGGAAAACGGCCGAGGAATTTTTCCAGCTTCTCGAAGCCGCACACGTGGAAAAAGTGGTCGATATCCGCCAGCACCGTGAGGGCCAACTCTCCGGTTTCGCCAAGCATCCAGACCTTGCCTATTTTCTGGAGAAAGTCGCTCGCATTGGCTACTCCCACGAGCTTCAGCTCGCGCCCACGCCGGAGTTGCTCAAGTCTTATCGCGAAACCAAGGACTGGACCGCATACGAAACTGGTTTTCTTGACCTGATGCGAGAGCGAAAAATTCCGCAAGCGCTCGATGCACACACCTGGCCTCCAAGAGCGGCGCTGCTCTGTTCCGAACCCGGTCCCGAGAAATGTCACCGCCGTCTCGTGGCTGATCTGCTGGCAACGCACTGGCGGACGCAAGGTCACAGTGTTGAGATTCGACATCTCGTCGCCGCCCGTGCGAAATCCTCGAAGCCTCGCCGCAAGAAACCAAAATCCGAACCATGAACAAGTTGCTCATCACGGAAATCACCCGCATGGGACCGGCGTTTTGCGTCATTGGTTTGCAGCGGGAGAATGACAAAATTCGTTCGATTCGTCCTGTTTCCGCGACAGCCAATAGCTGGTTGCATTTTCCTTATCAACGCGGCGATGTGCTGCATTGCGATCTCGCTCCGTTTGCCGGCGCCAAGCCGCACGTCGAGGACCGCGTCTCGACACGTGGCTTTCAAAAGGAATCTGTCGTTCCCGAAGTGGAAGTCGTCACGTATCTGCGCAAAGCCGAAATCGCCGAGTCTTTGCCGGAACTATTTGGGTGCGTTCTGCATGAAAACAAGTCCGGCAGCGGACTCTTCGCAATGCCGCTCGAGCCAAACCGCTCTATCTGCGGAACGGCGACGCGAAATCTGCGCCTCGAGCTTTGCGCCAGCGAACTGCGCGCCACACTGGCTCTTTCCTCCGGCGAGGTTTTGCGCGATCTTCCGGTCGTGGATCGCGATTGGCGCGATTTTATCGACGCCGCTTTGGCCGAGAATCGAGGCGCGAATCGAGTTGCCCGCCTGGAGCGTTTTTTAAACTCGCAATTTCACTACAAGGTTTTGTCTTGCCCGCATCATTTCATCCGACTCGGCCTTACGCGGCCATATCATGGTCTCTACTGGCTTATGCTGGACACGCTGTTCCCGCTGCCAAAGCGTGAATGGCTCGAGGAATTTTGATGGCTTCGCTTAAAGAGGAAGATCGCTGGCGACGCCTGGTCGAGGAATGTTTCCGGCGGGAAGCTGGATCTCAGACCTCCATCCCTGATCCCACGCAGGATCTTATCGAAACAGGCGTGCTGGACTCCATGGGCTGGGTCAGCTTCCTGCGCGGACTGGAATCCGCGAGCGGCATGACTGAGTTGGGCGCACTGCTCACGCAGCGCACACCGTCCTTTGGAAGCATTTTCCAAGCATTCCGGGAAGCCGAAGCCGAAAGCCACTCTCTTGCGGCTGGCACCTCTCACGTAGGGCAAGCCGCAACGCGCGCCCCGGTCATCATCGCAGGTTCGTGTGCGGTCGTCGGCTCTCGCATCGTTCCTTCGGAGGAGGTGGACCGGGCCTTCGGCATGTCGGAGGGCAAACTTCGACATCGCGCGGGAATCGAGTCACTGGCCTACGCCGCCGAAGACGAAAACGAACTCACGCTCGGGGCGCGCGCCGCGCAGCAAGCGCTGCATTCCGCGGCTTGCGGCGCTCAAGAGCTCGATTGGGTCATCGCCACCAGCGAAACGCACGGCGGCTACCCTTCTCTCGCCGCGCAACTTCACTCTCAACTCCTCGCTCGCGAAACGTGCGGAGCGCTGGATGTCGGTGGCGCCTGTCTCGGGTTGTTGAATGGCCTTGCTGTCGCCCAGGGGCTCCTTGCGACGGGACAAGCGCGCACTATCGTGGTGATCAGCTCTGACGTGCACAGTCGCATCTTCAGGCCGGGCCGCGTCGCCGGAGAATTCGGCGGCTTGTTCGGCGACGGCGCCAGCGCGTTTCTCTTGCGCGTGACGGCGAGCCTCACACCGCAACACGCCTATGCTCTTGGTGAATTTTTCTTTGGCTGCGCCGGCCAATATGCCGTAGCGATCCGCGTGGCTCAAGGTGCTGACGGGAATCTCGACGTACACTTTGATGGCGAGGCGCTCTCCCGCGCCGCAATTACAAGACTCGAGAAAGTGGTCCGGGAAGCCGAACTCCGCAGCGGGATCGCCCTGTCAACGTTGCAAGGCCTGGCGACGCATCAGCCCAATCCCCGTCTTGTGAAGCTCCTCGGCAAGCAGTTAGGACTGCCCCAGGAGAAGTTTCCCACCGTAGCCCAAACATTCGGGAATCTCGGGTCATCCACTTGTGGAGTGGCACTTGACGCCGTTTTGCAATCTACGCGTAGCCAGCCTGGAAAACACGGACCAATCTTCATAGCTTCCCTTGGTCCAGGGCTTCTATTCGGCGGCGGATGGCTGATCGCGGCCTGAGTGTCCCCGTCTTTTGAAGGTGGCGACCTGTAACGTTTTGTTACATGCTTTTGGTTCGTTAACTTTTCTCGGGACTCTAACCTATTTTAACTTGCACAAAATAAACTAGTTACATGATGTCTTACACTGGTGGGGTACGTGCACATTCCTTAGCACCGGGCATGTTGCCGGATGCAATTTGAGGAGTTCCGGGATGAGGAAGCGCACGAACAGGGCCGACAAGGGATTCTCTCTCCTAGAGATGGTGGTTGTAGTAATGATCGCATTCATTGTGATGGCGTTCGCCGTAATCAACACGATGAGCACCACGCAAAGTGCCCGAGCTAACGCGGCGATGGATGCGGTCATATCGCAGCTTCGTCAGGCACGCGAGCTGGCTATTGCCAAGCGCCGCAACGTAGAAGTGCAATTCATTCAGCCCAACAAAATTCAACTCACGGTACTGACCCTTCCGGGAGAAGTAGTTCCTCCAGCTATTCTCCCAACCTATCTGAATGACAACGCGGGGGGTGGATTAACCTACACCCTGTTTCCCACCTTGCCAGACACGCCCATGTCGTTTGGCAATTCAACGGCGATCAGCCTGCAGCAGCCAGCCGGCGGCGGCGCTTGGTCCGTGATGTTCACGACCTCCGGCATGCTGGTTGGTTCCGCGCAAGCGGCAGCCAGCCTCTATCA
The DNA here is from genome assembly GCA_963753745.1 of uncultured Acidobacteriota bacterium. Classification (GTDB taxonomy): domain Bacteria; phylum Acidobacteriota; class Terriglobia; order Acidiferrales; family UBA7541; genus Acidiferrum. The sequence goes on along the minus strand of CAVWDX010000014.1, from coordinate 287,155 downwards.
AGTAACGAATAACAATCCTGTGAACGCCTCGATCTTCATCGGAGTCGCCGGAAAATCCAACACCGCGCGCGCCATAACCGTTTTTGGCTCGACGGGCCGAGTCCGCTCTTATTACTGGAACGGCCAAGCCTGGTTGGAATAGGGAGAGAGTCCAAATGAGACCGCCACGCACAACTTCTCGTCATTCCGCCGGCTTCACGCTGATCGAGGCCATGATTTCAATCGTCATTCTTTCATTTGGCGTGCTTTCGCTCGCGGCGGTTTACGCGCAAGGCATCTTGTACAGCAGCATGTCGCAATACAACTACATCGCGGAGAAGAAAGCGGAAGAAGCCGTGGAGACGATCTTCACCGCGCGCGACACCAAGGTATTGACCTGGGCGCAGATTCAGAACATCTCGCTCGGCGGGGTATTCAAAGACGGTCCCCAGCCTTTGCTTGATCCTGGCCCGGATGGGCTGGTGGATACCGCGGATGACAATGCGTTACTGCCGGATACCATCATCATTGGGCCGGGTCCAGATGGCATCCTGGGCACGGCTGACGACATTGTGCTCAACCTTAACTCTGTTATGACGCGGACGGTCGCCATTACGCCCGTTGCGGGAGAAACAAATCTCCGCACGATCACCGTCACTATCACCTACCAGGTCGGCAAAGTTCGGAACAACTATACGCTCATCAGCTATATCTCGGCATTTGCGTGAGCATGGCAGGAGAAAAGACACCATGAAGAAACAGTCTGGATTCACACTTATCGAGCTCATGGTGGCCCTGGGCATTACGCTCGTCGCCATGGCAGCGACCATGCTCGCCTTCAAAGACGCCACGAATACGAACCAGAGCGTCACACTCAAATCCGATCTTTCGGAGAATCTCCGCGCCGGAATGAACCTTCTCGAGCAGGATCTGATTCAGGCGGGTACTGGAATCCCCACGGCCGGCATTCCAATTCCATATACGCCCGGCCCTGCGAATTGTCTTGGGAGCGGCGGCGCGCCGATCAACCGCCCCAATCTGACGGGGGGACTAACCTTTCCCGTGTGCAACGTCAGCCTAAATGCCGTCGAGCCAGGATGGGAACTCGGCGCCCCACTGGTGAGTCCGGATTCCACCGCCGGCGTAAATACAGATCTCATCACCATGCTCTACGTGGACAACAGTCTCGCTCTCAACTCCAGGATGATCAACGAGCCGGCGCTGGGCGCCAATCCGGGCTGTCCAGCGGGGAGCATCACCAACAACGGACAAACCGTAAAGTTTGATTCCACCTGCATCTTGTTTTCTCCCACGGGAGTTCAAATCAACCCCGGCGACTTAATCATGTTCAGCAACGCTTTAGGCAATGCCATTCAGGAAGTCACTGCGGTAGCCGGCCAGACGCTGACGTTCGCCGGAGGCGATGGCTTGAATCTGAATGCCCGCACCGATCCACAGGGCACGATGAAGCAGCTCGAAAATACAACCAATGCCGGCGTTCCGAATGGCACCTTCCCGCCGACGACGGCCACCCGCATCTGGATGGTCAGCTATTATCTGGACAATATCACTGCTCCGCCGAATACGCGCCTCATTCGCCGCGTGAATTGGAATCCCGGCGTGCCCGTCGGCGAAACGATCGAGAATCTCCAGTTTAAGTACAACTTTGTCGATGGCGTCACCAATCCTTCCGGCCAGCCCAGCATCCCCACGGGAGAGTCAGAGAGCCAGATTCGCTCCGTCGATATCATCCTCGGCGCGCGTTCGACCAGCCGCTGGGGACAAAACCATACTTTTCTCAGAAACAATTTCATGACGCAGGTCAGCCTCCGCAGCATGGCCTACGTAAACCGGTACAACTAATGAGGAGTGCAACCATGACCGCCGTTAAAAAGCTCATCAGACGAGATTCGGGCATCGCCCTTCTCACGACTTTGCTGCTCATGATGCTGATGTCCAGCTTGCTGGTCGGCTTCATTCTATTGATCACCTCCGGGCAGAAGCTGAACGGAGTCAACAACGATTACAGCCGTGCCTTCTACGGTGCTGAAGCGGGCATGGAGAAGATCACCGCGGACTTGGGCACGCTGTTCGATACCAATTACGCGCCTTCGGCGGCGCAGATCAATGCTATTGCCGCGGCGCCTCCGGCGATTCCCGGAATCCAGTATCTACGCTACGACGGAACCTCCGGCTACCAAGTTAACTACAGCACGGATGCCAACGGCAATCCCCTGGCCACGGTTACCCAGGTCCAATCGGGTGCCTATCAGGGGATGACTGCGCTGGCCACCCAATACACATTGCTGGTGACGGCGCGCACGGCCAACAACAACGAAGTGAAACTACAGCGCACGACGCAGACTGTCGGTATTCCAATGTTCCAATTCGGCATCTTCTCAAGTACTGACCTCAGCTTTTTTCCCGGCCCTGACTTCAATTTTGGGGGACGCACCGCCACTAACGGCAACTTGTTTTTGGCGGCCGGCAGCACGTTGACCCTCGCCGACAAAGTCACCGCTGTACAGAACGTGATTCGCACAAACCTCTCGAATGGCTACCCCACGACAACTGGATCTTACGCTGGCCCCGTGGATATCACGACTTCGCCGGGCACTTCTTCCTATCGCCCGCTCGCGTATACGGAAGGAAGCCTCGTAGGAACCGTAGGCTCGGCCGTCAACCCCAATTGGACCAACATCTCTCTTGGCGCGACCAACTATGCGGGCAATTTGCGCAACGGCGCCACCGGTGCGAAGGCTCTTAATCTTGGTATCGTGCTGCTTGGGAACGGCTCGACGCAGGCTATCGACATGATCCGTCGGCCTTTGGGTACCACCGAGAGCGCGGCCGTCACCAACCTGCGCTATTACGCGCAGGCCAGCCTCAAGATTCTGCTTTCGGATAACCCGACGGATATCATGTCATTGCCCTGCATTGACACGTCCACTCAGCCCTTTGACTTGTCCACGATCGCCCACCCCGTCGCAACATGGCCAACAACCGGTGCGGCAGCCACCTTGTTGACTAAGATGACCACCAATAACGTCGCGGGATACAACACCCCACCCGTGCCCCTGGCGGCTTCCGGCGCGGCGGTCGGGGCAACAGCCTACAGCACCGCAAACGGATATTGGCTCCCTACGCCCAACGCGGCCGGGTACACGACGGCTTCGGGTCTGCCAATTATCAAGGGCTTTATTAAGATTGAAGTGCAGACCGCTTATGGCGCTCCTTGCGGCACTTGGAAAGACGTCACAGTCGAAGTTCTAGGTTATGGTTATGCGGGCCGCAATCTCTACCCGCAGGGCTCACTGACCGCCGCGCAATACGGCACAGCAGAACCACTGCTCGGCTTACCCGCTAGCCAGTTGGCTGTTTCTACCTGCCAGGACGTTCATCCCAACGCGATCATCCGGCTCGAACGGGTTCGCGATAATCCATCGAACTGGGCGAATACCAATGCCAATACCCGCTGTGGCGTAACGAACAGTGCCACGCCTGCCAGCCAGAAGTACCCAACCAACCCTGCTGACTACTGGCCAAACGCGCTCTTCGACTCTCGCGAGGGCACCCTCCGCGACGTCAGCCCTAGCGGGAGCCTGGGCGGTATAAACTACTCCGCGATGGTGACCCTCGGTGGCGTTATGGACTACATCGAAGTCGATGCCAAAAACGTCGCACGTTATATGGGCGGTGCACTGCCGGGATCTGGCCATCAGGCCTACGATTCCGTCAACGCCCCGAATGACTACACCGTTTACATTTCCGACCGCCGTGGCAACTATACGGCCTCCGCGCTCACGAATGTCTGGCCGCCGCTCTCTCCCAGCGGTCACGAGACCGGCGAATATGGGTGGAATGATTTTGTAAACCCCGCCAGTACGAACGGTTGTCCGAACAACACCCAGGATACTGGGGAGGACCTCGACGGCCTTGGAAGCACGGGTTTCTATACCTACGGGCAGGATCCGACCTACATTATGGCAGCGGGAACAGCCTACGGAAGCCTGAGTTACGGCCAATACGGGATGTATAGTCTGGCTGCTCCTGGAAACCTTTACGGCGCCACCGCTACCAGCAACGCTATCGCAGCCAATCCAGGCTGTACCGTGACCACGCCTTCGAAGGTTTGGCCCATGGCCGAAGTCATTCATGCCAACGAAGCGCGTGAGAATCCCAATCCCTTCTTCCGCCGGGCGGTCAAGATCATGGACGGCAATCTATTGACCGCGCTCGGCACGTGCCCTGGCAGCGTGCCCTGCGGTTTGGCAATTGCCACCGAGAATCCTGCTTATATACAAGGCGACTTCAACGCCAACTCCGCCGGCGGCGGTTTCAACGACCCGAACGTGGCCGTTTCCGTGAACGCGGATGCGGTTTCGCTCTTGTCCAACACCTTCAACGACGTGAATAGTTTTGCAGGCCCCTACAGTAACAACGATTCGGCGACCACGACTTGGTACAGGACCGCGATCATGGCAGGCAAAGGCGTCTCCTTCCCGCAGCCAACGGGCTACTCGAGCCCACAGGATTTTGGGACTGACGGCGGCGTTCACAACTTCCTCCGCTATATCGAAAATTGGAACGGTACCCTAAATTACCGTGGTTCGATCATCAGCATGTACTACAACCGCCAAGCCATCGGCTTGTACAAGTGCTGCACCGTGGTCTACTCACCGCCAACCCGCGGCTACAACTTTGACACGCAGTTTCTGACTCCCTCCCTGTTGCCGCCGCGCACGCCGCTCTTCCGCGACGTGAACACGACTGGCTTTACTCAGCTCCTTTTGCCCAATCAATAAAACGCAGCCAGCGGCTGCCCCACGACTGGCCCCGGCTCACCCGGGGCCGGTCATATTTTGGGAGTGTGTTTGCTGACGGAACGGCCCCAAACTCGAACAGCGTTTGAGGAGGGCTAGCCTACTGGCCCGGGCGTGATCGTGTTGTGAAGCTGGTATTTACTGCGGGCACGATGCATGCCTGCAAGGGAGGCCACCCGGCGTCCGTCATCGGATTGCGGCAGAGCGATGCTGTGGCGGGACTGACGAGTGACGGATAGATAGTATTGTCGAGCGGCTCGGCGTACACCTGGTAGTTGTGTCCCACCGGCAGATGGCTGATTACGTAAGTTCCATCGAACTGCGCAGGCCCCGGAGCGGCGCAGCTCCATCCTCCCAAAGTCGCTCCAATCGCGGCACCGCTCAGAGCATCCACGGCCACCACGTGCGCTCCGAATATTCCCGTCACGCCAGGCGGCGAGGCCGGCAGCGAGAGCGGGTTGGCCGGGAGGATGTGTCCACTGAGCGAACCAATATTTACGGTATCCGCGGGGTCGGGGTACAGCACCCGAAGGCCCGTTCGGTCGTCGTCCCCCAAAGGCGCATCGGGTTGCAGGGCGGTGGGCCGGGCTCCCGAGAAAGTTCCTGGCGCTGGTGCAAAGGGGTACATCATCGCGGCAAACACCGCGGAATGACTGAAGCCCAACGTGTGACCCAATTCGTGGATTAACAAGGACTCGAAGTCGTAGGATTTCGGCGACGCTGCGAGCGCCGCGGGCGTCGCAAACGTGATCGTGGAACTGCTGGGATCAAAATAAATGTCGGCGTCGAGAATTTGTCCAACCTGAGTGGCGGGCGCACCAGTTCCCACCTGCACGCCGATGATGTCCGCGGTGATCACACGTGTGAACGCCAGAATTCCCGGCGTGAATGCGCCATCCGCTTGATCCAGGCAAATCGAGTTTACGCCGTCAGAGCCGCACGCGTTTTGCGTCGCTGTCCTCGTCACCGCAGCAAATGTTCCGGGCACAAGCGTGGTGCCGCTTACGCCTGTCCACACTGCCATCGATTGCGTAATCACCTGTTCGATCTCGTTCAAACGCCCGGCGGCGGTCTGGTTCTGCGTCAGTATGGTCACGGGATTTGTTCCCAGCACCGTGCTCCACTGTTCCGCGATGGCGCCGGTCCCGACGATTTCGTGCGAAGCCACCGGGCACGCGGAACCTCCGGAAAGGCTTGCCGGCTGCCGCACATCCGGGACGGTTTCGTTAAATGCGTAACTGCTCGCTCCGGGAATCCCGCAGACGCCGTAAAACACCGCAAAAAACGCGGCGATGATTCTCGGAATGATCGGCTGTTTTTTTTGCTTCGTCATCGGTGTTCTCCCGCGGCTCACTGGATTTGCTGTCTCAGCGCCTTGTGCAGTTTTTCCCGGAAAATGGCTACCGGAAGATTTCGTATGCCGCCGCGCCGAAAGGCTCGCGTCTGCGGGTCGAGAACCGGCGCGGACGCGGAATCTTGAGTGACCACTTCCAAACCGGAGTTTGGATTGCGCGCGATGCGAAATGTTCCTTGCGACCAGCCCATGACTTGATACGGTTCTCCGTCGCGTCCCCACAGGAATAAGTAGACCTCTTCACCGGTGCGAAACGCTGGAACTTCGTCGACGTGCGAATGGAGATGTCCCACGTTTCCTCCGAGCATGCGCACCGTAACGATCCCCGGCAAGGAGCCCTTTTCACGCTGAATGATTTCAAATTTCGTCTCCGTCCAAATTTCCCCTTGGTCCCAAAGGCTCTTTGTTCCCAGGCAGCGCAACCGTGCTACCGCCGTGGATTCCTGCGCGAGATCATCCAGCTTTAGACGAGAAAGCGTGGTGGCCCTAGCCACGACGGCAATAAGCACAAGTCCCCCGATGAAAAGGATCCATAAGAATCGGCGTCTTTGAACGTAGCTCAATCTTATTTACCTCGCAGTCTTCACTGGATCACCAACGCGCCGCTGGCGGCGGTTTTGTCCAGATTGGTGTTTTGAATGAAAAGCGTGCGCGCGCCGGGGGAAGTGCTTGCCGAGATCTGCAGCGTCAGGTGAATAATCCCGAGTCCCGCAGGCTGTTTCGAGATGACCGTGGCGTCGCCAGGTCCGGAGACGGTGTACGTCATGCTGGTGTCCAACCCGCTCTCGGAGAACACGCAGAGATCGAATGTCGCGCTGCCGCTTGCCGGCCGCGACAACGGCAGCGGATTGCCGGAGAGAGAACAGGAATTGTTCGCTACGGAAAACATCCCAAGCGCGGCAACGTTTAGATCCACATCGTTACCTTGCGCGCTAATCCCGGCGGTTGTCGGGTCCACAACCACAATGTCCTTGCCGGTGGCTGTGGGAGCAGAGCTGCTCAGCAAGATCGCGTCGTCCGACGCGTTGGGGAGAACCACGACAAGAGAGACGGCATTGGATTTCGTGCCGCTCGGATTTTGGATTTGCACGGAAACATTTCCCGCCAAGGAGACGTCGGCGGCGGTGACTGGCGTCGTGCATTCCGTCGCGGTGATGCATGTGGTTGTTCGCGCCGAGCCACCGATCAACATGATCGATCCCGGTCCAGGGCTCGACGCCGTGAACCCGCTTCCGTCGACCAGCAGGGTGAAGCCATTTGCCGCCCCCGCATAGACGCTCGCGGGATGCAGCGAAACGATGTTGGCTCCCGTGGAGATGGTTACATTTGCCGAGCCGGACTGCGTGGTGTCGTCCGAACTGACGGCCACCACCAGAAGCGCATCCGGTGTAGGCGCCGAGCCCGGGGCGGTGTAGTTGCCGTTCGCGTCAATCGAGCCGCAAACGCCGCTGTGCGTGCAGGCTGTGCCCTGAATTTGCCAAACCGCGCTCTGGTTGCTCGTTCCAAAGACGCTCGCCGTAAATCCCTGGACCGCCAGAGGTGCGAGCGTGATGCTGGCCGGCTGCACCGAGACGAGCACGTGATTGATCACAGTGATTTGCGCTGCCGCGCTTTTCGTAGTGTCCGCGGCGCTTGTCGCCGTCACGCTTATGGGATTCGTCAGAGGAATCGTTCCTGGTGCGACATAGTCCACTTGGAGCGCGGTTCCGCTCGTCACGCTCTGGCACGGGCTCGTGCCCACCACGCAGATTTGTCCGAGGGTCGTGTTTCCGCCGGAGACTCCGCTCACGCTCCAGCTCACCCCCATGTTGGTTGTCCCGAAGATCTGCGCGGTGAGCGTCACGCGATGATTTGCGGCGAGCGTGGTCGTCGCCGGAGAAAGGCTGACGTTCACGCCGGACTGAACGGCCATTGTGGCTTGCGCTTTTTTCGTGGGATCGGCCTGGGGCGTAACGCTGACGGTGACGGTGTCTGGATTTGGCGGCGTACCAGGCGCGGTGTAGGTCGCCGTATCGGCGGTGCCTGTTCCGCCCGATCCTTGCGTGGTAACCACCGTCAGCGTTCCGCACGTGGTGGAGCTGCAGCCGGGACCGGTAAGAGACCACGAGAGAATCGAGTTGGGACTGGATCCCGGGATGGGGGTCATCGTCGCTACGATCGACGCGCTTCCTCCAGCGGGCACGCTTTGCGGCGCCGTGACTTGGAGCGTGAAACTGCTGGTGATGCTGATGGCGGCCGATGCTTGTTTCGATGGATCGGCGATGCTTTGCGCGGTCACCGTTGCTGTTGCCGGAGCAGGAAGAATTCCAGGCGCGGTGTAGTTGCCGCTTGAATCTACCGTACCGCACGCTGATGGGCAGGTTGCCCCGCTGATGCTCCAGCGCAAAGTTGTGTCTGGGTGGCCGCTACTGCTGATGGCTGCACGAAATCCCTGCGTCGCGCCGAGCTCGACGCCTGCATTCGGCGGTGAAAGAGAGATGGCGATGTCACTCGTGATCGTGAGTTGCGCTGTCGCTGATTTCGTCGTGTCGGCCTGGCTCGCGGCGGTGACGTTAACCGTTACGGGCGAAGGCAGATCGGCTGGCGCGGTGTATAGGCCGGCGGTCGTGATCGTTCCCGTGGAGCCACTTCCGTTGGGAATGCCGTTCACGCTCCAGCTCACACTAGTGTTGGTGATGTTTGTCACCGTTGCTGCGAACGCCTGCGAGTTTCCGAGCAGGACTAAGCTGCCTGTCGGCGTTACCGAGACGCTTATGGCGGGAATAGGTGGAGGGGACGGAGGCGGAGGCGCCACCGACACTGAGCTTCCTCCTCCGCAGCCCTGCAGCCAGTTTCCAGCGCTAAGAACCACGAGGAAGCACAAAGCGGGAAAAGTCCTCCACACAGAGTTCTCTCGTCCATTTGTCCGTTTCGCTTTCGCCGCGTTTTGGGTGAGAGGGCGCATGCACGGCGGAATGCAGGCGAAGGGCCAGCGAAAGGAGGAGGCGAGCCTCAGCTGATAAAACGCAGACATGAGTTCCGATTGCCTTTCTGAGCTATTGAAAAAAAAGCGGTTATGTTCTGGGCCGAAGAGCGTGTCGACTTTTGTCGGGGCACGCCAGTATTTCTGAGTTCTGGCGACGCAACGCTGTAGATCCCCAATTGGAACTAAGCTCGCGTACCGCTGTTCCAAAACGGGAGCCCTCTCGGCGATACGCCCCTGCTGCTTTGCAGGCCGCTTTGTGTTTAACTTCCAGGTTAAATGAACCAATTTGCCAGCGACGCCGTCTGGCAGGTGTACGGGGAGGGCGAGTGTTTTCGGCTCGCATAAGCGACCCAATGCAGGAGCTGGTTCTGATCCAGCCAGGCCGTACCGCCGAGAAGGAATTCGCGCACGAAGCGGCTGCAGCGGCGTTGCGCCGCGAATTCGAGGAGCGCCTGGCGGAATGCGGGCCACTGGCGTACCGCGTAGCGCGCGGGGTGCTTCGTAATAGCGCGGATGCGGAAGACGTTGCGCAGGAAGCGTTGCTGCGCGCTTACCGGCGCTTTGAACGCTTGCGCGATCGCACGCGGTTTCGCGCGTGGCTGGTGCGCATCGCGTTCCGGCTTGCGATTGACCGGGCAAGGTCGTCGAAGCGGCGCGAAATTCGCGAAACGCTTTGGTCACAATCGGCGCCGCGGCCTTCGACGGAAGACCTGGCAGCTAAAAGCGAATTTCAAGAGCATCTCGACCGCGCGATGGAAGAGCTTCCGGATAAACACCGGCTCGTCCTTCTGTTGGCGGCGATGCAGGGCCACTCGCTCGAAGAAGTGGCGGAGATGCTTGACGTTCCGATGGGAACGGTGAAATCGAGGTTGTTTTTTGCCAGAAAGCAGTTAGCGGAGAAATTGCGATGTCATGCAAAAACTATAGAAAAGCGCTGATGGACGCCGCGGCCACGAACGCCGCGCCGTCGCGCGAGCTGCGTTCCCACCTGAACGCTTGCGCGTCCTGCCGCGCTGCGTTCACCGAAGAATTGCAACTCTTCGCTGCCATCGACACCGGCCTGCAAGCGGCCGCGAATGCTGAAGTACCCGCCTCGCTTTTTCCCAGAGTGCGAGCGAAGCTGAACGAACGAGTTGCTCCTCGCCGCACTTATATTCCGGCAGTAGCAGCTCTCGCCGCAGCTACAGTCATTGTTGCAACCATCGTTTTCCTTCGCAGCGCTACGCGAGGCACCGCTCAGGAAGAGCCGCAGATAACTGTAGCTGTTCGCAGCGTCGCACCAAGTGAGGCGAAAGCGTTGCCCCCGTCGGTGCCTCGCACTGGGACCAGTGCGCCCGTGCCGAAAGATAAAGAGCGCAGGTTCGTCAGAAATGCGCCCGCTGCGCGGGGGCTGGGTGAAGACGTTCAGGTGTTAATTCCCTCCGGACAGAAGCGGGCCATCGACGCTTTGCTCGTAAGTGTTATGCAGGGCGTGGTTAAACCGGATGTTTTGCTCGCTGAGAAACCCAAAAAGCCTTTGCGAGAGTTGGAGGTTTCTCCGATCGAGATCTCGCCGGTCGAGATGAGGCCGCGCGACGAGGTAGGTCAGGACTCTTCGTTAGAGAAGGTGAAAGCCGAACGTTAGGCGAGTGGAAAGACTTGAAAAGGAGCGTTCCATGAAAAAGACAGTCGTGGCTGTGCTGCTCGCAATTGCGGCGCTCGTGGTTCCGAGTTCGGGAGCGCAAGACAAGGAAAAGTCCGGGGGCGATAGCAAGCCAGCCCAAACCGAAAGGGAAATTACCCCTCTGCGAGTTCAGGTCGTCTTCACCGAGTTCGAGGGCGAAAAAAAGATCAGCAATTTGCCATACACTTTTCTTGTGAATGCCGACGACCGCGGAGCACCGGCTGCGGTACGCATGGGGTTGCGAGTTCCGATCGAAACGTCGAGCAACGCGGGTGTCAAGCAATTCCAATATGAGGATGTTGGCACCAGTATAGACGGCCGGGCAGAAAAGACTGGCGACGGACGTTTCCTCTTGAAACTCGGCGTGGACCGATCTTCGGTGTATGTGCCAGGCACCGAGGGGAAGTCCGCCGCCGTGGGCGGTAGCGAGATCTCTAGCGCACAGCCGATCGTGCAGCAGTTCCGCACACAGGTAAACCTACTTATCCGCGACGGCCAGACCATCCAATCGACGGTCGCCACCGACCCGGTCACGGGCCGCGTTTTGAAAGTGGACGTCACGCTGAACGTGATCAAGTAAGAGACAGAGAAAGACTCATCACGTACTAAGGACCGCTGTGAGAGCGCTCTTCAAGTCCGCGTGCAGGAAGCGGTAGCCAAGATTTTGCAACTTCTGCGGGAGGACGCGCTGGCTGGATAGCAGGAGCACGTCGGCCATTTCGCCGAGGGCGAGGCGCAATGCGAAAGCTGGGGCGGGGAAGAGGGCTGGGCGGCGCATCGCGGTTGCCAGAGTTTTCGTGAATTCTGCGTTTTGGACTGGTTGCGGAGAGACTACGTTGATCGGACCTCGGATTTCTCCGCGCTCCAGTGCGAGGCGCAAAATTTCGATTACATCATCCAGCGCGATCCACGACATCCACTGCTTTCCAGTACCAATCTTTCCACCCGCGAAGAAACGGAATGGCAGCACGATTTTCGGTAACGCGCCTCCATCTCGAGCGAGGATAATTCCGAAGCGGGCGAGCACGACGCGAATGCCAAGGGCTTCGGCCTTCAGGGCTTCGGCTTCCCATTCCTCGGCCAGGTTAGAGAGAAAATCATTCCCCGGCGAGCTGTCTTCCGTGAGCAGTTCCTCGCCACGATTACCGTAGAAGCCTGTCGCTGATGCAGAGACGAGCACACTTGGGCGCGCGTTCATCTTCGCCAAAGCTGTGACTAGCGCTCGCGTGGTATCGATGCGGCTCGAGCGTAATTCTGCCTTGCGCTCGGTGGTCCACCGGCCACCGGCAATCGATGCGCCGGCCAGATTTACGACGGCGTCCGCGCCGACCGCCGCGCCGCCGAGTTCTCCTGTCGCGGGATTCCAGGCGACTTGGAAACCGTCATTTGAGTCATTCTTTTCGATGGTTCCAGGCCTTGCCAGTCTGCAGACGGTGTGTCCCTCTTTTGTTAGCACGCGGACCAGCGCACTTCCCACCAGGCCGCTCGATCCTGTTACTAGAACTTTCATTGCGATTCTTCTCGATTCTCTTGGACCTTCGCACGAATGCGATCCATCAAGACGCTACGCAAACCCGATGCAACGGTCAAGCAATGGAGAATATCAAAACAGATTTTTCTGGCGAAAGCATCGAACGCCTCGCGATTCGCAAGGCTATTGGCGCTAACCGCGCAGGCTATAGCGGCGCAATCCTTCGCAGGTTACAATTCTCTTGTGACCACTCCTTCACAGACAGCGCGGGTCAAGGTACTTTTTTTCGGGCGGCTGAAAGAAATTGTCGGCCAGGCGGAAGACTTTGTTGAGCTTCCCGATGGCGCCCCCATCGAGGCCCTCTTTACTCATTATGGCGCGAACCATCCCGAACTCGCGCGTTTCCGCGCTTCGCTGGTGGCTTCGAGGAATCAGGAATTTGCCGCGTGGAGCACGCCGCTCCATTCCGGAGATGAAGTTGCTTTTCTTCCGCCGGTAAGCGGCGGCTAACGCGGTTGTCCATGACGAAGCCGCTACAACCCGATCTTCTTGCTCTTGTGCGCGACCCTATCGACCACACCACCTTGATCTGCCACGTGCGCGCCGCGGAAGACGGCGCCGTAGTCACGTTCGACGGCTGCGTGCGCAACCATTCTCACGGTCGGCGCACGCTTTATCTCGACTACGAAGCTTACGAATCCATGGCGCTGGGAAAAATCCGGGAAATTGCCGCGCAAATCCACGAGAAATTTCCCATTCACCTCGTAGCCATTGCGCATCGGCTGGGCCGTTTGCAAATCGGCGAGACGAGCGTCTTCATCGCGGTCAGTTCTGCTCACCGGCCGGCTGCGTTTGAGGCTTGCCGATTCGCCATCGACACTCTCAAGCGGACGGTCCCCATTTGGAAAAAGGAGTACTTCGAGGACGGAGCCGTTTGGGCGGACGGCGAAATGCCTCCAGCTCCCGCGGAGACGCGGGCCGCGAAACCCGCATCTTAATGATTCAATGACCTCGACACCCCCTCGCGCGCTCGCCGCTGCCGGTGCATTTCTGGCCGCGATTTTTTTAATTGGGATTGCTGTCGCTCAAGACAAGCCTGACCGACCGCCGTGGGCGCAGCCGAAGCCCAAGCTGCCTGCCAATTCCTCTTCCGCCGGCGCCTCGGCTCCCACACCGCCATCGCTGCCTGCACCTCCGCCGCCGGGTAGCATTGTGGCAACGCCGGAGCAGCCGCTTAAGCCGCCTGAAGATACTGAGGCGCAGCGCGGCAGGATCAAAGTGAAGGTGGATCTCGTCAACATATTGGCGAGCGTGCTGGACGAGCACAATCGGCCCGCGCCGGATTTGCCGATCGAGGCTTTCCAAGTATTTGAAGAAGGCGTGCGGCAGAAGATCGAAGTGTTTGAACCCGAAACTAAGCTGCCGCTGGACTTGGCGCTGATGATCGATTCGAGCCTGAGCGCGAACATGGAAATCGGCTTCGAGAAAGAGGCAGCAGCGCATTTCATTCGCCAGGTATTGCGTTCTGGAGACCGCCTGTCGGTATTTGCGTTCGACGAAAATGTCACGCAGCGCGCTGCATTTTCCGACGATGTTCCTGCGTTGCAGGCCGCCGTGCGCAAAATTCCTCCTGGCGCAGGCACTTCGATCTATGACGCCATACTTCTCGGAGCGCGCGCCCTCGAGCATCGGGGCGAAGAGCGCCGCAGGGTCATTATTTTGGTTACGGACGCAGGCGAGACCACCAGCCGCACGGACTTTGACGCCACGCGCAAAGAAGCGGTGCGCTCGGACGCGCTCCTGTACACGATCGTAATCCGTCCAGTAAAGAATGAGAGCGGCCGAAACACGGCCGGCGAGCATGCGCTGGAAACCATCACGGAAACCACCGGCGGCGCGATGTTCTATCCCGATACGCCGCAGGAGCTGGATATGATCTTCGAGATTATCGACCGCGAGCTCCGCACGCAGTACCGTCTTGGCTACTATCCCAATCCACGGGGGCCCGCGAACACCTACCGGAACGTCGAGGTCAAAGTCCTGAACGGCGACTACCACGTTCGTTCGCGTAAGACGTACCTCACCGGGCCGCAGTGAGCCGGTGGCCAATCGCAAGTCGCTGCGGCAAAACCTTGGCTGGTGAGGGCGTCGGGCAGGTCGCGCACCGGCTCCGCATTGACCACCGAAGGCGGAGCGGCTACTGGGGTTTTTTTATGTCCTCACCGGCTTGTTCGATGCTGCCTTTGACGAGTTCGGTCTTCACTTCGGATTTTTGACCTGCAAGCACGTCGACGTCGGTTTCAAAGGTGCGATAGCCGGGAAGCTCGATCTTGATTTTGTGTTTACCGGGGCTCACCAGAAGCGAATGAAATCTTCCGCCCAGCTCGCTGGTGTGGCCTACGTAGCTGCCATCGAGAAAAACGGCGGCGCGTTTTGGTTGGACCGAAATTTTCAACTCCGCGGTCACCTCGGGAGTTGTCGCACCGGGAAGCAGGTGCATGGAGACTTCAATGGTCTGAATCTCGCCGGGTTCGATGACGATATCCCGGGTTAAATCCTCGTAACCTTTCTGTTTCACGACGATGTGATGCTTGCCCGGCAATAGGGGTAGGCTCTTCTTCCCCCTAAATTCCTTCACGTAACCGACATAGTCGCCATCGACCCACACGCCAGAGTCCCTGTCCAACTGTGTATCGCCGTCAAAAGACAACAGGCCCATGACTTTTTTGTCCTGGGCTAAGAGGCGGGCTGGGCCGATGGACAAGAAAAAGATGAGAAGCAGAGTTGCAGCAGATCCGAATTTCAAGATTTTTAACATGATATGCCTCGCACGCAGGACGGGGCTTTATTTTAGCGCGGATGGGAAGGAGATGCCGCAAAAAAAGGCAAGGCACGCAAGGAGAGGGGGAAGATAAAATTCGCCTATTGCGGACAGAGCATTTTCTTCGGCGCAGGTGGTAAAGTGGAGAGCACATTGCAGCATTGCGAGGCTGTTGAAGCCCTGCGACACAAACTTCCGATGAGCAAGGACTATCTCAACGCCGCGATCGAAATTGCGCAGGAAGCGGGCAAAATCCTGCGAGAAGAATTCGACCGTCCTGTGCAGATTACGTACAAGGGAGACGTCGATCTAGTGACGCAAGCGGACAAGCGTTCGGAGCAAGCGATTGTGGCGCGGCTGACGAAATATTTTCCGGAACACTCGATCGTGGCGGAAGAGGGAAGCGGCCACGAAGGGGGCACGGAATTCCGCTGGCACGTCGATCCGCTGGATGGCACAACGAACTTCGCCCACGGGTATCCTTGCTTTTCGGTGTCGATTGCGCTTGAGCAACGCGGAGCTCTGCTCGCGGGCGTGGTCTACAATCCGTTCTACGAAGAACTGTTTTCGGCTGCCCGAGGCGGGGGCGCCACGCTGAACGGCAGGAGGATTTTCGTATCGAAAGTGGAAACACTCGCCACCAGCCTTCTGTGCACGGGGTTTCCGGTGCACAAACGCCTGGCAACTCCGAACATCCATTATTATTGGGATTTCACATTGCGATCACACGGGGTGCGCCGTGATGGTTCCGCGGCGCTGGATTTGGCCAGCGTCGCTGCCGGCCGCTTCGATGGATTTTGGGAATTCGGGCTCAAGCCGTGGGACACGGCCGCAGGAGTTTTATTGATTGAGGAAGCTGGCGGCAAGGTCAGCGACTTCAAGGGGCAGCCTTACCAGCTCGGGGGATCCGTAATCCTTGCTACAAACGGATTGATTCACGAGGAAACGAGGGGCGTGGCACTGGAGATTTCGCACCGCGATCCCGCGGCCCCTCTGCGTCGGTAATAGTTCCTCTCAACCGTAATTTCCACTTACGAAAAACTATCAGCCCGCTTACGACTTTCTAACGCCGCCAAAACTAACCTTTTCTGGCAACGAAGCAGCGCTCTTCTTCCCTCGAAGGGGCTCGAAATCCGGCACCGACGATTCCGTTGCCTAGCAGTAAGAATTGGAGAAATACATGCTCGCGTTCATTTGGAGACGAATCCCTATTTTGGCGATACTGGCTGCTTTGATTTGCAACAGCGCAGCTCCACGGCTCTTGTTCGCAGGCGATGATAAAGACAAGAATAGTCCGACCGCCAAAGCTCCGCCAACCAAACCAGAAACTCCGACTACCGGCATGACGGAGCGCGACCGCATGCTGCTGGCGCGCGTCGAGGAGCTTGAGAAGCGCGTTGCGGAACTCGAGGCAAAAGAGAAGGGAGCAAGCGTTGAGGAAGCAGTTCCGGGAGCAGCTCCGGCGGCTGATGGCGCGGCCTCGCAACCCATCGCGCAGCCCAGCGCCAAGGAGTCCCGCAAGGCGACCGCCACGACAATCACAATAGAGTCGGCTGCTGCGCCCGCTGCATCGAACGGCGGCACAAATGTCATTCCAGCAGACACGACGATCGCGTCCCTTTCGGCGCAGACTACCGAAAAAGGGAAGCCTGGTGCGGCGAAAGCGAGCGAACCGTTCGCGTTTGCGGACTTTACCTGGCTGAACGGCAACCCGCGCACGAAAGAATCACCGATGGACACGAAATTCTTTACGCCGGAAATTCGGGCGGATGTGGACTACGTTTACGATTTCAACCACCCGAAGGACGACACCATCGGCGGTTCGAGCGAGGTCTTTCGATCGAACGAAGTTCAAGTGACGCAGCTTGGCGTGGGTGGAGACTTTCACTACGACAATGTACAAGCGCGAGTGATGACACAGTTTGGCTTGTATTCCGAAACGACGCCGCGGAACGACGCCAGCCCGTCGCGCGGCCAATGGAACCTTGCAGATGCTTACCGTTACCTTTCCGAGGCGTACGGCGGTTATCACTTCAACGTGATGCACGGAATCAATCTCCAGGCCGGAATCTTCATGTCCTACGTCGGATTGTTCAGCTACTACAATTTCGACAACTGGGCTTATCAACCGTCGTATGTTTCCTCGAATACGCCTTGGTTCTTCAATGGCGTGCGCGTTCAGATTTTTCCTACTGAGCACCTGAAGATCGAGCCGTGGTTTGTGAACGGGTGGCAAGCCTATGGGCGATTCAACAGCCGGCCCGGTTTCGGGATGCAGATTTTGTGGCGACCGAATGGATGGTTGTCTGTTCTCGGGAATCAGTACGCTTTGGGCGAGGATGCACTGAATACTCCGGGCCGCATCCGTTACCACACCGACGACAGCATACAGATCAAGTACTACGACAGGCCCGGAGAATGGCTGGACAAGATGGCCTTTTCGCTTACCGGCGATTTGGGATGCGAACACGGCGGGGGCGTGAGTTGCTACGCGAACACGAAGCAGGGACCGAAGCAGAGCTTCATTGGCTTTATGTTTTACAACCGCATGTGGTTCCGCAACGACAAAATTGGCCTGACCCTCGGCGGCGGCAAGATTAATAATCCGGGCCGCTATTTGGTACTGTTGCCGCCAATCAATGGCGCGACGGCGGCTTCCGGCACGCCCTACTTTACGGAAAATCCCGGCGACCCGTTCAAGGCTTGGGATGCATCCGCGACCTTCGATTACATGCCCAGCCAGTACATCACGTTCCGCTGGGAGTTCGACCATCGGGCCGCGAATGTGCCGTACTTTTCTGGACCGGGCGGCATCACTCCGCCGGGAGGCAATACCGGTGCTCCTGGGTCAACGGCCTGCCTCAGCGGCTTCACAGTTTGCAACGGTTCGCCAGCGAATACCTGGTTCCCGGATCTCAAGAAGATTGAGAACCGGATAGATTTGGCCATCCTGGTGAAATTTTAGCGAACCGTACAAAACACTGGGCGCTTTCAAAAAGGGGCGGCCGAGGAAAACTCCATTGCCATTGGAAGCAAGGAGGCCTTGCGCTTCCCACTTTTTGTACTGATGTTTGGCAATCCGGCCGCCTTCGCTCGCCGTCACGGTTACATCACATCCTAAGCGATCTTCCTGCAGAGGAAGGCAACATGGAGATACCTTATAAAGAATGAAAATGACCGTGGCGGCTATCCACGGTTTTACGGAGGAGGCTTCTCGCAATGTACAAAGTCGTAGCGCTAATCACCATGTGGTTGGCACTTTTTCCGGCGTGGAGCCCTCAATATGATGACGTGCAGGACTGTTACAGGAAATGCCGCGTGAAGACGCAGGATGATGCGGATATGCAACGCCAGGAGATTGTCAATCTGGAAAGAGAAGCGGCGCGGGCGATAGAGCAGAACGACGGCACTTTTTTCCGGCGCGTATACAGCGAAGAATTCACGGGAACACTATCGCGAGGTGAGAGCGTCAACAAAACCGGATTTATCAATGCGGTGCAGTCGACCGCCGTCAAATACCAAACGTTCAACGTCTCGGACATCAAGGTGCGGATTTACCGGGATTCAGCAGTGGCAACCTGTCTGTGGTCCTCGCGAAGCATCCAGAAGGGCCAATACGTGAGCAGTCAGATGCGGGCGATACATGTGTATATAAACGGGGGAAGCGGTTGGAGAGTGATTGCCGGCCAGGAAAGTCCCTTGCCGCCTTACGCCCAGCAGGCCTTGTAGATTCTATTTTGGAGGGAAGCGTGGGCCACGCGAAACGCAAGTAGATTCGCGCAAGCTTCTTTTGAAGGACAAGCTCGCGCGTTCGGCAATGGCCGTCACCCCATAATTCCCGGGTAATCCTACCGCCGCAAGAGGCTGCAATTCCTGTGATTTCAGGTGGCAAATGTGCGGAGCCACGCTGATCCGCATAATTTGAAGATTTATGACCTACTCATGCCGGAGAGCAACCATGGGATCCACGCGCATTGCCCGGCGCGCGGGAACATAGCAAGCCAGGAGCGCGACGGTTCCAAGCAAAAGCGCCACGCCTCCAAAGATGAATGGGTCGGTGGGCTGCAAGCCGTAGAGCAGACTCGAGATCAGCCTCGTCAATGCAGAGGCGCCGGCCAATCCAAGAGCGACTCCCGCAATCGCTAGTTGAGCTCCGCGTCCTATGACGAGTCGCCAGATGTCGCGGTGTTGCGCGCCGAGCGCTATGCGAATGCCGATTTCGTTTGTGCGCAAGCTGACGATGTAGGTCATCACGCCGTAAATGCCCATGGCGGCGAGCAGAAGAGCAAGGCCTGCGAACACTCCGAGCAAAAACGTGGAGAAGCGCCGAGGTGAAACTGAATCCGAGAATAGATTGTCGAGCGTCATCACGTGCGTCACCGGAAGGTTCGGATCGTACTGGTGTACCGCCGCGATCGCGGCTCGGGCTAGTTCAGCCGGATCGTACGCCGTGCGAATCACCAAGTACTGCGTCCAGCCTCCAGTAAAGTAAATGTCCAAAGTCGGCGCGGCGTCGAGACTATATTGATGGACATCTCCCACGACACCAACGATCGTAGACCAGCAGGGAGTCGGATCAAGGGAACACAAGTTGACGCGCCTCCCGATAGCGTCGCCACTCGGGAAAAATCGTTTCGCAATGGCTTCATTTACGATAACCCGCTGCTCGCCGTAATCGTGCGGGTCCAACGGCCGGCCCATTCGAAGTGGAATGCGCATCGCTGCAAAATATCCTGGGCTGACGACGCGCGTTTCAGCAACTGGCCGCGCTCCATTCGCAGGAAGCGGTTGCCCGTCAATCACAAACCTGGACGCCGATCGCATTGCCGACCCCAGGGGCATCACCGTGATTCCACCAACTGCACTTACGCCCGGCAATTGTTGAATCTTTTGCGCGAGCGCGTCGAATTGCAGAGATTGCTTCTTGCTCAACTCCGTCTGTTGTTCGTTCGTCAGCTTGAGAATTTCGGCGATCGGCAATTGCGGCTGGTCTACTTCCATCGCCAAAAGGTGGTCGCGCTGGAAACCGGGATTGACTTCGAGCAAGCGATGGAAGCTGCGAATCAGAAGGCCCGCGCCGACCAGTGGAATGAGCGCTAGCGCAACCTCCGAGACGACTAAGAGACTTCTGATTTTCTGTCCGCCCGCCGCGCCTGCTGTTCTGGTCCCTTCTTTCAAGACGCCGTTCAAATCTTGTCTCAGAGTTTGCACTGCGGGGTTGAGCCCGCAGACGACTCCGGCAAGAAAACTCACCCCAAGTGTAAACGCCAACACCCATTCGTTAAGTCCGGTGTCTTTCAGGCTCTCCAGATTGGACGGAACGAAAGCGTTAAGGACGCGAAGCCCAGCGGCGGCAAGAAAAACACCTAGCGCGCCGCCAAGTAGCGAAAGCAGGATACTTTCCGTCAGCAATTGTCCCAGCAGACGAGACCGGCTCGCGCCCAGCGCCACGCGGAGGGCGATTTCTTTTTGCCGGGCAGCATTGCGGGCTAAAAGCAAATTCACGATGTTGGCGCAGGCCACAAGGAGCACAAGTCCCACAGTGCCAAAGAGAATCAGCAAAGCCACCCGCATTTTTGCGCCGGAGGGATCCTCCATGGGCGTTACCCGCACGCCCCAATTCTTGTGCGTGTCCGGAAAGGCTCGCTCCTCCTGGCGATTTAGCGTGGCGAGCTCCGCCTGCGCTTGCGCGATCCCAACGCCTGGTTTCAGCCGCGCGAGAATATCGAATTCATGATGCAAATGGCTCGTCAGGTCGTCGCCGTACATACTCACCGGCATCCAAATGTCCGTGGTGGGCGCCAAACGAAACTCGGGCGGCAAAACGCCTACAAGTGTGTACCCTTGCCCGTCGAGCGTAAGAGTGCGCCCCACGACGGTTGGGTCGGACCCATAATGGCTTTGCCAGAAGGCGTGACTGATTAGGACGACGGGCGCGTTTCCTGGTTGGTCTTCTTCGGGAATAAACGTGCGGCCGGCACCGGCCGAATTCCAAGCAGCGGAAACAATCCAGAGGTCGCAAGCCTCGCTTCGAGCCGCTCTGCTTGTCCATCGCCGGTCAGATTGAATCCGCGCGGGACGTCCACGTAGGCAGCCATTTGAGAAAAGCTTTTCGCTTGCCGCTGGAAGTCCTGAAAATCGCCCGGCGACATGGGAGTTTGCGGAAAAGCGGGAAGATACGAATTCCAGATTTGGACGAGAGCGGCCGGATCACGATACGGCAGTGGACGAAGCAGGACGTTTTCCACCACGCTGAAAAGCGCGGTATTTGCGCCGATGCCCAGCCCCAGAGTCAGGATCGCAACCGCAGCGAATCCTGGGTTATTCCGCAAAGCTCGAAAAGCATGGCGCAGATCGTGAAAAAGGGTTTCCATAGCTCACCCTGCTTGATTCATGGTTAGACGCGGACGCCAAAACTGCGTTTCTCCCAACCGAGGTTCCGGCCGCGGTATTTGGGAGGATCCAGTGCAGCTCTATCGATTAACTCTGCTCGGCATCCGTTGGGCTAAATACGATCACGCGTTGACTTGATTTCCCTCGCGCCCTAAGATGGCGGCCAAGGCAGGTCCCGCCTAATGATAGGCCAAACTCTAGGCCACTACCGCATCCTAGAAGAAGTCGGCTCCGGAGGGATGGGCGTGGTCTATCGCGCTCATGACGACCAACTGGAAAGGGATGTAGCGGTCAAAGTACTGCCCTCAGGCACTTTAAGTGATGACGCCTCGCGGCGGCACTTCCGTAAAGAGGCCCTCGCGCTCGCCAAATTAAGTCATCCCAACATTGAAACGGTCTACGAGTTCGATACACAAGATGGTATCGACTTCCTCGTGATGGAGTACGTGCCGGGGAAGACGCTCGCGGAGCGTTTGGCCTTTGGCGCGCTCCCGGAGAAAGTAGTGGCCGCCTTGGGGATGCAAATTGCTGCGGCAATGGAAGAAGCACACAATCGCGGAATCGTCCACCGCGATTTGAAGCCTAAGAATATCGCCATCACGGCACGGGGAGAGGCGAAAGTATTGGACTTTGGTCTCGCGAGGCTGCTGCCTCAGTCGAACGACGTGACGTCCGACTCCCTGACGGACACGCGAGCGGGGGCGGGCACACTTCCTTACATGCCGCCGGAACAACTCCAGGGCGAGCCTGTGGACGCCCGCACGGACATCTACACGATCGGCGCAGTGCTTTACGAAATGGGCACGGGGCGCAGGGCGTTCCCGGAAGAACTGCCGTCGCGGGTCATCGATGCCATTCTTCATCGGCCGCCGATTTCACCGCGCGCGCTCAATTCGCGGATTTCACCGGAGATGGAGCGGATCATCCTCAAGTGCCTGGATAAAGATCCAGGGCGGCGCTTCCAATCGGCCACTGAGCTGCTGGTCGATTTGCGGCGGTTAGGCTCATCCTCAGTTGCGCGTTCCACGCGAACTCCTCCTTCGCTTGAAGCGCGGAAAAAGGCCGGGCTACTCGCCGCCTCCACCACGGTCGGGCTTCTCGCTCTGGCAGTCCTGTTGACAAGTCTGAATGTTGGAGGCTGGCGCGACCGCCTGTTGGGCCGCCCCCGGTCTGCCCAGATTCGATCGCTAGCGGTGCTGCCATTTAAGAATCTTTCCGGAGATGCCTCCCAAGACTATATTGCGGATGGCATGACTGAAGAACTGATAACCGACCTCGCGCAAATCCACGCTTTGCGGGTGATTTCCCGCACCTCAGTAATGCGATTTAAGGATCCGGGAACGTCTCTGTCTGATATCGCACGCCAACTGAAAGTAGACGCTATCGTCGAGGGCTCTGTGTCACGCTTCGGCGGAGTCGCCCAAGTCACAGCTCGACTAGTCTATGCACCGACCGACTCTCAGCTTTGGTCCAAAAGCTATCAGCGAGATCTGCAAAACGTGCTCGTCCTTCAGGGAGAATTAGCCAGCACCATCGTCCGCGAAATCGATGTCACGTTGACACCTAAGGAACAGGCGCAGCTTGCGAAAACACAGTTAGCCAATTCCACCGCACATGACGCCTATCTCAGGGGCCGGTTCCAGTTAAAGCGAGGAACCGAAACTGCTCTCCGAGAGGCTAAGGTTTACTTTGAGGAAGCGGTAGGGTTGGATTCGAAATTCGCTCCCGCTTACGCTGGCCTCGCGGACTACTACTGGTTGACGAACGAACTCTCTCCCCGCGTGGCGATGCCAAAGGCGAAGGAGTTCGCGTTGAAGGCCCTAGCATTGGATGACAATTTGGCCGATGCTCACGCCACACTCGCCACCATCAAATTCTATGGTGACTGGGACTGGATCGGCGCGGACGCTGAATACAGGCGCGCCATTGAGCTCGGCCCAAGCTACGCGGACGCTCACCGTGTATACTCCGATTTTCTCTCTGAAATGAGCCGTAACGATCAGGCGCTGGCTGAGATCAGAATTGCACAGGACCTGGATCCCCTTTCTACGTTAACAAGTATTGACGTTGGCTGGGCATTGTACTACGCACGCCAGTTTGACCGAGCGAATGAGCAATGCCACAAAGTCTTGGACCTGGATCCACAATCGATGTCGGCTCGGGATTGCTTAGGATCGGCTTTATTGGGAGCAGCGGCTTATGACGAGGCAATTTCGGAATTCCGCAGCCTGACCACCGCGTCAGGTGACGATGCCCTGCGACTGGCCAGCCTGGGATGCGCCTACGCCCTGTCTGGCAAGAAGGCTCAGGCACATAAAATTATCGCGCAATTGAATGGAACCTCAAAAGTTCATTATGTTCCGGCATATTTGTGGTCAACGATTTACGCAGCTTTATCAGATAATGACAAAGCGTTCTCGTGGCTGGAAAGGGCGTATGCCGAGCACGACGCTTACTTAGTGCGCCTTAAGGTTGATCCTGCAATGGACACTTTGCGGTCCGATCCGAGATTTGGGGATCTTCTCCATCGGATGAAGCTCTAACTTTCTGGGTCCACGTGGAGCCAATCGTTCGCATCCGATTGCTACGCTTGCCGCTTCGCTCAACGATGACCTCTATTTTGTCTTGCGTTCTCCATACTCTTGGAGCAACTGCGGGAGAGCTGATACAATCATCCAGCTCAACTTGCCGTGAAGCAGTGTGAGAACCCATCCTAGCTGATCAGCCTTCTGGTCTATAGCCGATAGCGTCACCCATGGACCAGAGAATATTACATCTTTTGAAAAAATCTTCTTCGCGTTGACAAAGCTCATGAACTCTTTGGGATCCTTTGAAAATTCATAATAATCGACATTCGATACACGCACTACTGCTAATTGGGGATATGCGTCTTTGCCTTCTAGCTCCCAGACCCTCAGGACCTCCACGCCTTCCTTCAGTTTGTCCCAATTAAGCGCTGGCATTCTTCACCTTCCCCAAAGTTGAACTTTATGGATTTCTTGCTCACTCGAGAAAGAAGCATTCTCGAAAGCGGCTGATACGCTTCGTTTCATTTTTTTACCTTTCTTACGACACAGGACTCCCGGAGGCCGTTGGGGACTTTTTACATCAGCACTTGCCCGAAGTCAATTGTGGACAGGGGAGGCATGCGCTCAAGACTTTGAGTGTTCGAGGTTTGTTCGAGGCGCCCGCCCCCACCGTCGATTGAAAGGCGTGAAATTCGAATTGCAACAAGGCGGGCAAATGCTCGGCGAAATAGCTCCAGTTATGGCCGCCGGGATACAAATGGAATTCGTGTCGGATGTGGCGAGACGTAAGCAGTTTGTCCAAAGATTCCGCGCCGGCGTCGAAGCCGTAGTCGTCTTCCGATCCGCAATCGAAGTAAATCTTCAATCCCGCGAGATTCGCCGTGCGAGCGATCGCCACAGGATCGTTCTGCTTCCAGAATGCGGGATCGAATGGGGAGCCAAATGCACCCCCAAGAACGCGGAGCCCGCCCAGTTGCCGTGAATTGTGTGTGCTGATATTGGGCAGATTCTCGAGCAGCGCCGCGCTGAGCGCGCCAACTGCTGCGAAAAGCTGAGGATGCCGGAAGGCAATATGCAGAGCGCCATATCCGCCCATGGAAATACCGGCAATGCCGCGCGACTTGCGTGCGGTTTGCGCGCGATACCGCTTCTCGACTTCGGGAATAAATTCCCGCAGGAAAAAATCCTCATAGCGATATCGACCATCGCGCGAGTTAATGTAAAAACTCGCGCCGCCGGCTGGCGTCACAATCAGGAATTCTCCCAGCTGATGTTGCTCCCAGAGGTCTTCGACGAGATTCATTCCGCCCGAATGCACGAGCATCTGCTCGTTATCGCCCAAGCCGTGGAGAAGATAGAGGATGGGATAATGACGCGTTTTCTCGGCGTCATAGCTTGGTGGGAGAAGAACGCAGTAGGGGACATCGCGCCGGAGGATTTTGCTCGGCAATGAAACGCATTCGGTCCGTCCGGTGGCGCGTGCCGAGGGCGCCCAGAGAACATTGCCCAGGCAACCCATCAGCAGTGCCGTCAGACCAGCGCGCCAAGTCTTATTCATACCGCAGGGCCTCGACAGGGTTCAGGCGCGCTGCACGCGTTGCGGGATAAAGTCCCGCAACCAGGCTGACAATCACCGCAAAGGCAATCGCTCCCAGCACCAGCCACCACGGCACAGAGAAAACGTGCGCCGACGGCAAATTTTGACGATGCAAATAGATATTTGTGCCCCAGGTCAGAGCTCGACCGATAAACCAGCCAAAGCCCACGCCGAAAACTCCGCCGAGCAGCCCCATCACACCCGCTTCGACAAAAAACAGTTGCTTCACGTCGCGGTCGGCCGCACCCAGGGCCTTCAAGATTCCAATCTCGCGACGCCGCTCCAAAATAGCCATCACCAGTGTGTTGATGATTCCCAACGTTGCCACGGCCAGTGCGAGACTGCCGAAAATCGCCAGCAGGAGATCGAATATGGTGAAAAACAAGCGCAGATTGCGTGTCGCATCGAGCAAGGAAAACGTGCCGAAACCCATGGCTTTAATCGCGGTCTCGATGTCTCCAACGTATGTGGGGCTCTTCGCGCGTACCGTCAAGCTGGCGTAGTTAGGTTTTCCGTTTGTCGCGCGGACTGCGTCGCGCAGATCGTTCACCTGTGCCGCGCGCAGAGCGGACGCTACCTCAAGCGGAATCAACAAGCGTCCGCTCCCGAATCCGCCGAAGCCCGCCGCCGGCTCGGTCTCTACAATGCCTACGATGCGCAGTTTTTTCTCGCGCGGAACGATGGAAAATCCTCCGGTCCCGGAATCCTTCGAATCGCTGCCGGTCGCGCTCGCCGCACTTTGCGGCGGGAGCGCTTGGCGCTCCGCATAGCGGACCACCAGATCCTTGCCGATTAGTGTCGAGGTCTGCGGAGACAAATCCTTCGCGAATTCGATTTGCAGAATCGCTTCATCCGCATTCGGGCCGGAAAAGAAACTTCCTTGTATGCCATCGAACGAGCCGGTTTGCTGTGCCGTAGCCGGCACTCCGGCCACAATCGTCGAATAGGGAATTCCGTTGTAGCGGACTTCGGTCGGAAAGCGAATCTGCGGATAGACTTCCACCACGTTGGGCAGGCGTTCCAGCTCTTTTCGAGCGTCGTCATCCAGCGCGCGGGCTTCTTTTTCCGGCGATGGATTTGTCGCGGGCCGCCGCATACCTGGGAAATTTCTTCGTTGCGTAACGATGACCGTATCGAACAACCCGGTATTCGAGAGCCGCTTCGTGGCCAGCTCTTGAAGGCCAACCCCAAGAGAAAGCATCGCGACCAGCGAAGCTACCCCTACGGCCACGCCGAGCGTGGTTAGAGAATTTCGCAGAACCGCTTCGCGCAGATTGCGCAGCGCGAGTTCGCCGAGATCCCGGGCCTTCATAATTTCACTCCGTCGCTCACCAATTTGCCGTCCGCAAGCGCGGCGATGCGATTCGCGAACCGTTCTGCGAGCGGACGCTCGTGCGTCACCATCACGATGGTCATCCCCAGGTTTTGCTGAATTTCTTGCAACAGCACCAGGATGGATTCTCCCGTGGCGCTGTCCAGATTTCCGGTCGGCTCGTCCGCAAAGAGCAGGGTGGGCCGGTTGACCAGGGCCCTCGCCAATGCAGCACGCTGCTGTTCTCCACCGGACATTTCGCTGGGCCGGTGGTTCAAGCGCTTTTCGAGATGCACGCGCTCGAGCGCTTCCAGGACGCGTTTACCGCGTTCGCTGCGGTCCACTTCCGCCAGCCGAAGCGGCAGCTCGACATTTTCTTCGAGCGTCATTCGCGGCAGCAGATTGAACGATTGAAAGACCATCCCCACGGTCCGGCTACGGTAACGCGCCAGCTCGAGCGAACTCATTTCCGAGAGATTTTTGCCGCTGGCGAAAATCGCGCCACCGGTCGGGCGGT
The DNA here is from genome assembly GCA_963753745.1 of uncultured Acidobacteriota bacterium. Lineage (GTDB taxonomy): Bacteria > Acidobacteriota > Terriglobia > Acidiferrales > UBA7541 > Acidiferrum. The sequence continues at coordinate 259,732 of CAVWDX010000014.1, read as the reverse complement.
CCAGCCCGGCCATCAAATTCAGCAGCGTCGATTTTCCCGAGCCGGAACTGCCCAGCAGAGCCACGAACTCACCCGAGCGGACTTCGAGCGTCACATCATCGATCGCCCGAATCTCCGCGGAGCCCATTTCGTATTGGCGCGAAACGTGGTCCGCGCGAACAGCCACACCATCACCTATCGTCATCGTCGCCTCTCGATGTTACTACGCATCGCACGGGCTCTGGGTTACCAACTGTTTTGTGAAGCGACTTCGGAATTCAGGACCGACCGGCGGGGATGCCCCAAAAAGTGCGAACAATTCCCTTGACACGGAAAAGGCCTCCTGCTATTTTCGTAGCAGATATGCTAGAAAAATAGCACATGACACGAAAACCCAAAGTAAACGCGCTCTCCCGCCGCGAACGCCAGATCATGGACATTCTCTACAAGCTGGAGCGCGCCTCGGTAGGCCAGGTGCTTGCAGAGATCGCCGGCAAGCCCAGCTATTCCACCGTGCGCGCCCAGCTGCGGGTGCTCGAAGAAAAAGGCCACGTCCGCCACGAGGAGCACGGGCTTCGTTACGTCTACGTTCCAGCGGTGCCGCGCGACGTAGCCAGGCGCTCCGCTCTTCGCCATCTGGTTGAGACATTCTTCGAAGGCTCAACGGAAAAGGTTGTGGCCGCCCTCCTCGGCGGCGAAGTATCGCGCATCACCCCGGAAGAACTCGAGCGTCTTACCCGCCTCATTTCGAAAGGCCGAAAGGAGAGTTGACCATGAATACGCTCGCCGGCTCCGAACTCGCGCTGGCATTTCTCATTGCTTGCAGCGCCAAGGCCACACTGCTTCTTGCCGCTGCATGGATTATGGCCATCGCTCTGCGCCAGAACTCCTCCGCTGTGCGGCATCCGGTGTGGGCCGTGGCGACTCTCGGCTCGCTTGCGCTTCCGTGGTTCGCGCTGCTTCTTCCCGCGTGGCATTGGGTCAAGTTGGGCAGCGGTGCCGGACTCTGGGGCTCTGCGGCGGAAATCGCAAGCTCCCCCGTCTCGCACACAATTCCATCCATGCTCGTTAACGTCGTGGCGATTTCGTCGGGCTTGCACAACGTTGCCATCGCTGCTCTTCTCGTGTGGGCGCTCGGCCTCTCGTTCGTCATCTTGAGGCTTTTCGCAGGCCTCGCCCGACTCGCCTGGATTTCCGTGCATGCCAGACCCTTCTTCGACGAGGATTGGTTGCGATCCGTATTGGAACTCTCCGACTTCCACAAGATCACCCGTTCCGTCCGACTTCTTCAATGCAGCAGTCCTCTTACCATGCCGCTCACGTGGGGAATCTTGCGCCCGGTCATCGTGCTGCCCTCGAGCGCCGCACATTGGCAAGACGAACGCCGCCGCATCGTTCTTTCCCACGAACTCGCCCACATCGCCCGCAACGACTGGTTTCTGCAAATTTGCGCCGAACTTACCCGTGCCGTGTATTGGTTTCATCCCCTCGCCTGGCTGGCCGCCGCACGTCTCCGTTACGAAAGCGAGCGCGCGTCCGATGACGCGGTGCTCCTCTCTGGCGTCGCGCCTGCCCAGTACGCCAGCCAACTGCTCGATCTCGCAAGGACACTCGAAAGTTCAGGCCGCGCGTGGTCCACTGCTCTGGCCATCGCGCGTCCATCCAATCTTGAAAGGAGATTCGCCGCCATGCTGAATCCGTCCATCAATCGCCGTTGTCTATCCGGGAGAACCAAGTTTTTCATTCCACTTGTAGCTCTCGCGCTCCTGCTTCCCCTAGCCACTCTGCGACTCTCCGCGCAAGACCGCGCCGGAAAAACCTCCGGCACCATCCACGACCCGAGCGGAGCCGGCATTGCGAACGCCACTATCGTTATGTCCAACCACGACGCCAATACCATCGACATGACCACCACGGACCGCGGAGGTAATTTCAGCTTCACAGGGTTGCCGGTCGGAAAGTACGAGCTGCAAGTTTTTAAACCGGGCTTCCAAACTTATCGCCAACCAGAGGTCTCGCTCGATACCGGTCGCGATTTCACTGCAAATTTCACTTTGGAAATAGGAGCGATCACTGAACACGTAATGGTTGTTCCAGAAAGCGCGGAGAAGCCCATTGTCACCGAGAAAACCAATGGCAAACCTTCGCGTCTCGGACTCGGCGGCAAAGTCGAAGCTGCCAAACTCATAAGCAAAGTCCAGCCCGTCTACCCTGAATCCGCGAAAACGGCCGGCGCGCAAGGCACTGTCGTCCTTCACGCCGTCATCGGCATGGATGGCAAGCCACTTTCTCTCCGGGTCATGAACAGCCAAATTGATCCTGACCTTGCTCGCTCCGCCGTCGAAGCTGTCAGCCGGTGGCGCTACACTCCGACTCTCCTCAACGGGGAGCCCATCGAGGTCGACACCACCATCACGGTGGACTATTCACTGGCACCATAGCTGAAGATCGCGGCAATTCATGGCAGTCACAGGCCTTGCCAGATGGCGCGATTTGCTGGAGTTGAAAATTGGCGATCGTAAGCTTGCGGAACTTCTCGATGGACAATTACAGCGCCACTCACTAAGTTTGCGGGTCGGGTGATGCTTGTTTTGGTCGAAAGACCTGGGCGGGACGCGCCACTCGCGCCGAGCTTTTGCTCTTCGCCCCGCCCCCTTCTATTTTCGAGGCAGAGTTTGTAAGCCGGTTCAGGATTTTTTGGGTTCTGCGGTGGACTTCGGTTGCGTCACTTTGACTTCGGTTGCAATTCTCTGCTTGTCGGCCATGTGGTAGTAAACTGTAGCCATCTCTCCTTTGTCGAGGGTTCCTTCCTTCTTGGTGTCCGAGTTCAGAACAAATTTGGTGCTTTCTTCCTTGCCTTTCCATTTGTGCTCGAGAACCAAATCGGAATCTGTCACCGAAGATATGGTTCCCATTCTGTGATAAACAGCCGTTTTGGCCTTCTCTTGCGTGGTTGTTTTGCTCTTTGCGTCTTTGGGCGAAGTTGTGCGCGCTGCAATCGTTGCACCTTCGCCGCACAAGAGCAAAGCGGCAGCCAACAAAACAAAGTATCTGATTTTCATCAACATCCTCCTCATTTAGATGGGCCCAACTGCTGTTTTCTAGGATGCGAATGAGCAGAATGGGGTTGGGAGACCTAATCGCGAAATTGTTCCTCGGCGAGTCACCCCGCTCCCCTGAATGTTTTGCTGCGGGATGGAACTGCTAGTTGGCGAATTCCGCGTCGTCATACACTTTGTCGCCGCGCAGCACGTCGTTGTCGCTAGCGTTCCAACCCTGGTTGGAAGACATGGAGAAGGAGACCGGCGCGTCTTTATTTGGATCGACAAGGGTGTGAAATCTCGCGCCATTGAAGGCCATCTGGCCGGGAATGAAGCCGCTGATTAAATTCGTTCCGTCGATGCTAATTTGAAAGTCCGCGATGAGCGCGGGACCGCCGACGGGAACGCTGAGATCGTAGGTGGCTTTCACGCTGACGTGGTCCTTCTCAAATCGGATGCGATAGCTGATGGGGAGATTGTCGTCCGACATGAGGAGCTCCTTTCGGCGCCGTGGAAACGAGTCATTCTGTTTAGGCCCTAGTATAGGTATTCCGCTATTCTGGATGCCACTCGAAAGACAGGCTGGCTTGTTTTTCACTCGATTAAGTTTCGCTACCAGACTCGTTTCGGCACAGTCTTGGCAGGAATTTGCTTTCCAGGCGGCGCTCTTCTTCTAAACTTTCTTCTGTCCGACTGGCTGCGATTCAACTGGCCTTGAACCAACTAGCTTCATTGGACGGGCGTTTTTCGAAGATCCGTTCAGCGGCGTGCTGTGGGAGGTTTGTGTGGCGACAAGCGAGAACTTCGATTTGATTGTGATTGGCTGCGGTCCTGCCGGAGAAAAAGCCGGCGCTCAAGCCGCTTATTTCGGCAAGCGCGTCGCGGTCATCGAACGCGCCCCCGACGTGGGTGGAAGTTGCATCAACACGGGCACTGTTCCCAGTAAAACGCTGCGCGAATCGGCGCTTTATTTTTCCGGACTAAAGCAGCGCGGTCTATATGGCATCGATTACTCGCTCAAAGAAAATCTTACCGTGCATGACTTCATGCACCACGAGCGCGCCGTGGTCGAAATGGAGCGACGGCGCATTTTGAAAAATCTGGAGCTCCATCACATTGAACTTGTTCGCGGCCAGGCGGCCTTCGAAGACGCGCGCACGGTCTCGGTCACCGGCGCAAACGGGACGCGCAGACTTCGCGGCAAAGTCATCCTCATTTCCACGGGATCGAAGCCACACCGTCCTCCGGAGATCGCCTTTGACGATGTGCACACCTTTGATTCGGACACGTTTCTTCAAATGGACCGCATTCCGAAAAGCCTAGCCATCATCGGCGGTGGCGTCATCGGCTGCGAATACGCATCGATCTTCGTGGCGCTGGGAGTCGAAGTTACTCTTGTCGACGGCCGGGACCGGCTGTTGCCGTTTCTTGACGCGGAAATCGCGAATCGTCTCCGCGACCGGCTCACGGCGCTTGGCATGCGCTTTCTGTTCAACGAGCGCCCCATAAAAGTGGAGAATTCTTCGACCGGAGTGCGCCTCTCGATGAAAAGCGGCACGACTCTCGAGACTGATGCAACACTTTTTGCGGCAGGACGCCGCGCTGCTATTGACGGGCTCGGTCTTGAAAAGGCAGGCTTGGCAATCAACGACCGCGGATACATTCCCGTGGACGACAATTATCGGACCGCTGTTGCGAACATTTACGCGGCGGGCGACGTGATTGGATTTCCGGCGCTGGCCTCGACTTCCATGGAGCAGGGACGTGTGGCGGTTTGCCACGCGTTTGGATTCAAGTACAAACAGCGCGTGGCATCCATGCTTCCGATGGGGATTTACACCATTCCGGAAATTTCCGCGGCGGGTGAAACGGAAGAGTCCTGCAAGGAAAAAAACATCGACTATTGCGTGGGACGCGCCCACTACGAGAACAACGCGCGTGGCCACATCATTGGCGATACCACCGGAATGCTCAAGCTCATCTTTGCGCGTGCGGATCGCAAGCTGCTTGGCGTGAGCTTGATCGGCGAGATCGCCACGGAGCTCATCCACATCGGCTTGATGGTCCTCGACAACGGCCAGTCCATCGACGAATTCATCCAGCAAGTCTTCAACTATCCGACGCTCAGCGAAACTTACAAGTACGCTGCCTACGACGGCCTGGGCAATCTCGCCGGCCACAAGCTCCGCGAAGGCTAGCCGCCGGAGCAGACTTCTGGCATCCTCGGAGTTATGCGCAGAACAAAGAGCGGCCTTTTACTCTTGGCTCTTTCTGTCATTGCTGCCGTTCTGATTCTGTTTTCTTGTCAAGCTGACACAAAGCCCAACTCAGATGGGCCGCAAGCGCCACGCGCTTATCTTGGCTTCGATCTCAACATTTTCCCGGGCGAAGCGGCTCTTCCGGTTTTGCGAAAGACGTTCGCCTTCAGCAGTTACTGGCTCAGCCCGCCTCCCGGTGAAAAAACGAACACCTGGCTCGGCAAACGAGAACAGGTACGCTCGCAAGGATTTGGCTTTTTGCTTCTTTATCGCGGCCCGCTGAGTCGCGCACTCAAAAAGGAATCTGATGCAGTGGAAAAAGGAACTCTCGACGCGCGCAACACTGCAGCTGTGGCAAAAGGCGAGGGTTTCCCCGTACAAGCAATCATTTTTCTCGACATCGAAGAGGGCGGCCGTTTGCCAGCGGCTTATCATTCCTACTTGCGAGGTTGGAGTGCAGAACTCTCGCGAGCCGGTTATCGTTCCGGGGCGTACTGCTCCGGAATGCCGGTGAAAGAGGAACCGAGCACGACGATCACAACTGCGGACGACATTCGCGCGCAAGTGCCCGCACAGAAGTTCGTTTTTTTCATTTATAACGATGCTTGCCCACCGTCGCCGGGCTGCACATTCCCGCAAAATCCACCGTCCCCCGCAAGCAGCGGCATTCCCGATGCGGCGATTTGGCAGTTCGCACAGTCGCCGCGCCGCATGGAATTCACTGCACACTGCGCGCCGGGATACCATGCCGACGGCAATTGCTATGCGCCGGGCGATTCTGCCCATGCGTGGTTTCTCGACGTGGACTCCGCAACGTCGCCAGATCCATCGAACGGCCGATAGTCTTTAAATAAAAGAGGGCGGCCCGTTGCCGCCTTCTTTCATGGATTCAAATTGTTCTTTGCTTAGATTTGGCCCATGCCGCCGTCCACATGCAATTCTTCGCCGGTGATGTAGGACGAATCCGACGATGCCAGGAAGGCCACGGCTCCGGCAACTTCCTCGGGTTGCCCAAAGCGCTTCATGGGCACTCTCGCGCTGATGTTCTTGGCGAATTCGTCGACGGCTTCTTGCGGCAATCCGGTGCGGCCGAAAATGGGCGTTTCGATTGGACCTGGCGCAACGGCGTTCACGCGGATACCGCGGCCAACAAGTTCGGCCGCGCTGGTGCGCGCCAAGGAGCGCAACGCCGCTTTGGTTGCCGAATATGCGCTGGTGCCTTCTGCGCCCTTAATCCCCGCTACGCTCGTGTTCAAGACAATCGAGGCGCCGTCATTGAGGTAAGGAAGAGCTTTTTGAATCGTGAAGTACGCGCCCTTCACGTTGGTTGAAAAGTTATCGTCATAAATGGCCTCGGTGGTCCCGGAAAACGGAGCGAACTTCGCGACACCAGCGTTCACGAAAAGTACATCGATCTTTCCGAATTTCTTTTCAACCTCAGCGTAAATCTTGTCGATGTCCTCCAGCCGGGAGACGTCCGCTTGAATTGCCAGCACGCCGTTGCCGAGGGCCTTGGCGGCCGCGTCGAGCGTCTTTTGGTTGCGTCCCGCAATCACGACATGGGCACCTTCCTCTTGCAAGCGCTTGGCGGATGCCAGCCCAATGCCGCTGTTGCCGCCAGTCACAACCGCTACTTTTCCTTCGAGTCTTTTCATGATGATCTCCGTTTCTGTCTGTTCACTGGTAAATGCTGACCCGGGAAGAGAGTTGTCTTCTTCTCTAGGTTTCGATACTTAGATGAATGTCTAAACCATTGGTTGCATCCTTTTTTGGAGCAGCGTTTGCGGCTGATTCTGCTATGGCAGGATGACTGCGAAGTTCGCTACACTGAGCTCGCGAACATGGACCGCGCTCAGATAGAGAAGATTTCAAAAGCTTTGGCCGATGAGACGCGTCTCATGATTTTTGAGGCGATTTCCCGCGAAAAACAGATGAATTGCGGGGAAATCGTGTCCTTGCAGGGGGTGACTCCGGCCACTGTTTCTCACCATCTAAAAATTCTGGATGAAGCCGGACTGGTTGAATGCCGCCGGGAAGGCCAGTTCGTTTATAGCCGTAGCGTACCCGAGGTCGTGCAGGCTTACACCCGCGCCCTTTCGCAATTGGCTCGAGGCAAGCGGCCGTCGAGCAAGCGTTAAATTATCCGTTTAGTCCGTGGGATTTCTCGGAAATTTGAAGTAAGGGAGCCGGACACCGGTGATGGAAAGCTGGTCTGCGCGGATATTTGCCGGGGCTTCGAATCCCTTCGTCCCGCCGCTCGTCACGTAGTCATCCTGATCTACCCCATCTCCGCTTACACCCAGGCCACCCACGAGCGCGCCATTGCGATATAACCCGGCGCTTCCCGGGAAGAAAACAATTCCGCTTTTGTTGGCATTGGGAGGTCCCGCTTGGAATCCTTGCGTGCAAGGATTCGCCAGATCTTGCAAATAAATGTTGAAGAAAGGACCGATGCCGGAGCCATCAATTCCCGGTGGGAACAGAGGCTGCGCCCCAAAGCTGATCGTGCGGTTCGTGACGGCCGTGCCCATCGGCACCTGATTCAAGTCCGCCGCTGCCCGCGCGGAGCTATTGAAGTACACCATGTTTCGCGCTTTGCTTGCCGCAACGTCAATGCTGAAGACCGTCGAATCCTGCATGCGCCGAAGGCCGATGATGGTGCCATCCAGATCGGCAACCGCAATTGTCATTCGCGCTCGCGCGCCAATCGGCAAACGAATCGCGGCACGCGTTTGATTCGCGGTCGCTTCCGCATTATCCAAAATGCTTTGAATGTCCGCGGCGCTCAATCCTCCCAAAGGTCCGGCCGCAGGCGTGATCAGATCACCTTCCGGGGGTTGTCCCGCGCTACTGGCGGGCGCGATTAGGTACGAACCGCCGCCCACGACCGGTCCCACCGAAACGGTCGCGGGAAGCGACGTCTGGGTTACGAAGGGAAGTGTGACTCCATTGATGGAAACTACGCCGGGAGTAGCTGGAGTTGGACCAAAATTATCGGACGGCCCCGTGCGAAGCGTTGTCGAGCCGACGAACGCGGCATATTCGGCCACGTTGAGATCGCTCGAAGAAGTCACTACTCCGATGCCGCCAACAACTACATTCTGATAAAAAATCGGCACGCCGCCGGGGTTGACCGCCAGCGGATTCGAATCCATTGCGTCGGCTTTGCCGGTGATTACGCCGGGCCCAAAACCTCCGCCCAACGCGAGCGACATGGGAATCTGGCTCTGGAAGGCCGCGCTGCTCACCAGCGTGCACCCGCGATTTGTATTCTCGATCCCGTAAAGCGCAGCAGTCGGTTGATTCGTGACGCCGGGCGGAAAATGTATTCCGCTGATGAAGCGGACGGTGCGCGAGGAGAGCGGCGCCTGATCGTTGCTGAAAAATGCGCCGGTCCGGGCGAGGGCGACGGCCACGTCGTTGGCGTCTAACGTCTGTCCGAAGTTCCCGAGCGCCGTGGCTGGCGCGTTTTGCGTGCGATAGACGCCCAGCACAAATCCTACCCGGTCCACGACCGCCACGACCATATCTACATTCGCGGAATTCACGGCGGCCTGCACGATATTCTGCACGTCAGCAATTTGCAGCGGCTGCACACTAGGAATGACGGGCGGCGAAATGGGCGCAGTGCTCCCGCCTCCGCAACTTACGAGCAGCAAAGCCAGAATTACGGCGATCCACAGCGCTAGCAAAATGCCTACCGCCAGTGTTTTTCGTCGCCGTTCCAGGGCGCGGTGAGCTGCGACCGGCCTGCGAATCGAGTGTTCCGTTGGCATGAGGGTATCTTCCTTAGTAACACGCCTCCTCATGCCCCTCAATCTTTCGCGGCGCATGCGATTCCTATCGGTGAACAATTGCGCCCGTTGGGAAGTGTTATCGACTGTGTTCATGCCTCGCGGAAAGGGGTTGCCCGCTGCGGCGCGATATTGTTAGCTAAGATGCGATCCCTTTTACTTGCGCAAATTCTTCCAGGCCGCGGGCATGCTTTCTCTCTCTTCGCGAAGCTCTCGATGCGTCCGTTGCTTGGTTCGCACCGGCGTTGGCATGCTGCTGACGTTCCTGGCGGTCGGCGGCGCGCGCGGCACACAAGAATCCGCGCCTAAGCAGAGGACACAAAGCGCGCCGGAAGGACAAGCCACGCTGCAAAAATCCAATGACACGGCGCCTGCGCAGCGCATTCCTCGCCAGCAGGCTTGGACGACTGCTGCCGTCGATGGCGTCCTGCGAGAGGCCATCTCGTCCACAGAAACGCGGCCAGTGGCCTCGGCTCAGGTGACGCTTCGCAATCTGCAGACCGGACAGATTGTGCGCGCCAGCTCGTCCGCGGAAGGCGTCTTCCGCATCCTTCTTATTGCGCCGGGCCACCATGAATTTCGCGTCGAAGTCGAGGGATACGCACCTTTCGCAATTACCGATCTCGTGCTCAACGCCAATGAAGTCACTACGCTGGAAATTTCGTTGCTGAGCACGAGCAGCGCAGCGTTTCGCTCGCGTCTTCCTCGTCTCCCTGAGCTCGGTCCCGCCCTCCCGGCCGGACCGTCGCTCGCGCTCGGCAGCTATCGTGAGTTTCGTCATCGACTCGATTCCGATCCCAAGTACATCGTGGAACTCGCACCAGAATATCTGCCACCCGTCGCCGACGTCTTCAACGTAGTGCCCAATCGCTGGGCTCTTAGTCAACCGGACTATCGCCGCTACCCGCAACGGGGCGACTACGTATACGCCAAGGCCCACTGGTATGACCCTTTCAATCGCAACCGCTTCAAAGGCGATGAGCCCATCTGGCCCCAACTTCTCGGCCAGCAGATTTTCTTGAACGTCACGGCTTCGTCAGAAACATTTTTCGATGGCCGCCGCGTCCCTTCGCCCAGCGGCATCAGCGCCGCGGAACCGGGCAGCTCTGAATTTTTTGGCCGCGGCGAGCAAGCCTTCTTCGATCAGACATTGCGCGTCAGCTTTGATCTTTTCCATGGCGATGCGTCGTTTAAGCCGGTAGATTGGCGCATCCGCATCACGCCGGAACTAAGCCTCAATGATCTGGATGTTCGCGAGCTTGGAATCATAAGCCCCGACGTGCGCGCGAGCACCAATCGCTTCGATGACCACTTCGGCCTTCAAGAAGCTTTTGTCGAAGTGAAGCTCCACGACCTCAGCGACAACTACGATTTCATTTCCGCCCGCGCCGGCATTCAGCAATTCAACGCCGACTTCCGCGGATTTCTTTTCGTGGACGAACAGCCCGGGCTGCGCATTTTCGGCGACTTGCGCAGTAACCGCATCGAGTACAACGCCGCGTATTTTCAACTACTCGAAAAAGATACCGACAGCGGCCTCAACACCTTCGAGCGCCGCCACCAGCAAGTAGTGCTTGCAAATGCTTATGTTCAAGATTTCTTCTTTCCGGGTTACACCGCGGAATTTGTTGCGGCATGGAATAAAGATGATCCGAGCGTTCATTACGACGACAATGGCTTTCTCGTGCGCCCCGCTCCGATTGGCAATGTCATCGAGCAAGGTCCCGGAGGTGGGCCTCTCACGCACGGCATTCGCGCCGGCTATTTCGGCTGGCTCGGCAGCGGCCACATACGCCGCATCAATCTCACGCATGCTTTTTATCAGGCCGTCGGCAAAGACACTTTTAACCCCATCGCCGGGAAGCCCGTTACCATCAACGCGCAGATGGCCGCCGTCGAGCTTTCTTGCGACCGCGATTGGATTCGCTATCGCGTTTCCATGTTCTACACATCCGGCGACGCCGATCCGCGCGACGGCCGTGCGCGCGGCTTCGATGCCATCGACGATCTCCCGAATTTCGCGGGCGGACTTTTTAGCTTCTGGAATCGCGAAGATATCCGGCTTCTTGGCTCCGGCGTCTCGCTCACCACAGACGGCAGCCTGATTCCTTCTCTTCGTTCCAGCAAAGAAGAAGGCCAAGCCAATTTCGTGAATCCCGGCATCTTTGTTGCAAACGCCGGGGCGGATTTTGACATTACTCCGAAGCTCAAAGGTTTCGCGAATTTCAACTACCTTCGCTTCGAACGCACCGAAGCGCTTGAGTATCTGTTGTTCGAATCCTCGATTCGCCACAGCATCGGCGAGGACTTCGGTATCGGCCTGACTTACCGTCCGCCTCTTTCGGAAAACATTATTCTCACCGCCGGTGCCTCTGCCTTGCAGCCCGGCAATGGGTTCAAAGATATCTACACGAGCCGGACACTCTTCTCGCTCTTCGGCTCCGTGAAGTTTACGTTCTGAGGAAACGCAACAGATGATTTCGCCGCGCACATTCAACCACTGGTCTTTGCGAAACCTTTGCGCGCTCTGCGTCTCTGCGTTGTCTTTTTGCTTGGTTTTCTATGCCGATTCGATCTCAAAAGTTCATGCGAAGCAAGAATCAACTCCCGTCCGCGGCCAATCTCCCGAAGAAGCCACTCGCAAATCGTCGGGCTGCATCTCCTGCCACACTTCGACGGATGAGCCGACGATGCACCCCACCAAGACGGTCTTTCTTGGCTGTACCGATTGTCACGGCGGGAACTCTTCCATCTCCATCAACACAGGCACGGCCCCAAATTCCCTCGAGTACAAGGTTGCCAAAGAAAAAGCTCACGTCCAGCCGCGCGATCCCATTTTCAAAGACCGTTCAGCTCTGCCTGAACTTACTTATACGAAGTGGCTCAAAGAATCTCCTGAATACATCAAGTTTGCGAATCCCGGCGATCTTCGTGTCGCGCCAGAAACTTGTGGCGAGGCCGGCTGCCACGCTCAGGAAGTTCGCGCCGTTTCAACCAGCATGATGACCCACACCGGCCTTCTCTGGGGCGCGGCGCTTTACAACAACGGCGGTTATCCTTATAAGGATACTCATTTCGGCGAAAGCTACGGCCGCAATGGCCAGCCGCAGTCCGTCAAAACCTTTCCGCCTCCCACGCCAGAGCAAACGCGCACAAAGGGCGTGCTCCCAGAGCTAGAGCCCCTCTTTCGCTGGGAAATTTCGCAGCCTGGAAATATCCTTCGTGTCTTTGAACGCGGCGGCGAAAAGAAGTCTGAGCTCGGCAATCCCGATCGCGAAGAAGATCCCGGCAAGCCCGACGATAAACTGAGCGACCGCGGCTTGGGCACGGAGCTCCGTACCGATCCCGTTTTTCTCGGTCTGCAAAAAACGCGTCTGGTCGATCCGGTCATGTCCTTGCCTGGCACTAACGATCATCCCGGCGATTATCGCGCGAGCGGTTGCACCGCTTGCCACGTTATTTATGCAAACGATCGCGACCCGGCGCATTCGGGCGCCTATGCAAAGTTCGGCCATTCCGGTTTGAGCGCCTCATCTGATCCCACTATTCCCAAGAACGAGTCTGGCCATCCTATCAAGCATATTTTCACGCGCTCCATCCCCTCGAGCCAGTGCATGGTCTGCCACATTCATCCCGGCACGAATATGCTCACCACTTATTTCGGGCTCACTTGGTGGGACAACGAACTGGACGGTGACAAAATGTATCCGCCGCAACAGCGCAATCCGACGGAAGAGCAGCTCTATCAATCCTTCTTGACGAACCCAGAAGCTGCCGCCGCCCGGGGCCTGTGGAGCGATGAGAAATTTCTCGACAATCTCGGCAGTCCCGAATTCAATGCGAAACTGAAAACCACGCAATTCGCCGATTTCCACGGCCACGGCTGGGTTTTCCGCTCCGTCTTCAAGCACGATCGCAAAGGGAATTGGCTCGATGAGGACGGAAATCAAATTCCGTTTGACGACCCGCAGCGCTTTTCAAAAGCGGTCCATCTCGCGGACATCCATCTTGAAAAAGGAATGCAGTGCAACGACTGCCATTTCGAGCAGGACAATCACGGCAACGGAAAGATTTACGGCGAACCTCGCGCCGCCGTCGAAATCGACTGCATCGATTGCCACGGCACGATTCGCAGAAAAGCCACGCTTGTCACTTCCGGTCCGGCTGCTCCCGAAGGCGGCCGTCACCTCGACGCTCTGCGCACGCCGTGGGGTCTTCGGCGCTTCGAATGGCGGGACGATGGAGCCTTGATTCAGCGCTCGATGTCCGAACAAAACCAGGAGTGGGAAATCGTCCAGACGTTCGATTCCGTTACTCCCGGCAATGTCCACTTCAACATGAACTCGTTTCGCGCAAAATTAATGACCAAGGACGGCACCGTCGCGGGGGAAATGCCGCAGGACGACGACCATCTTGCCCACGCAAATTCTTCGATGACCTGCTACTCCTGCCACACTTCGTGGACCCCCACCTGCTTCGGCTGCCATTTGCAAATGACATCCAACGTCCGCAAGCCCATGCTGCACAACGAAGGCCTCACCACGCGCAATTACACCAGCTACAATTTTCAGGTTCTTCGCGACGACATCTTTATGCTCGGCGTCGACGGCACCGTCACCGGCCACCGCATCGCCCCTGCACGTTCTTCCTGTGCCATCCTGGTCAGTTCGCAGAATGCGAACCGCGACTGGCTCTACTACACGCAGCAAACTATCTCCGCGCCCGGTTTCTCCGGGCAAGCTTTCAGCACGTTTGTTCCGCACACCGTTCGCGCCACGGAAACGAAGCAGTGCAGCGATTGCCACGTCTCCGCCGCCAACGACAACAACGCCTGGATGGCCCAGCTCCTGTTGCAAGGCACGAACTTCATGAATTTTATGGGGCGCTACATTTACGTCGCGACCGGCAACAAGGGTCTCGAAGCGGTGGCCGTCGCCGAGCACGACGAGCCCGAAGCCATTTACGGCAGCGACCTCCAGCGCATTGCCTATCCCGACGACTTCAAAAAATTCGTGGGCCATCACCGCGAGCTTTCCACGAGCTACCGGCACGAAGGAAATGTTTTGGATGTGCAAGCGCGCGGAGAATACGCCTACGCCGCAACCGGCCCCGGCGGCCTGCGCATCTATGACATCGCCAATATCGACAACAAGGATTTCTCCGAGCGCATCACCACCGCGCCAGTCTCTCCGATGGGGCAGCGCCTTTTTGTGCCGACAAAGGATGCCCTCGCGGTTGCATCGCCAACCACTCTTGGCGTGGACCCCCTCCGCCAGCGTCTCCCCGAAAACGAAGAGCAAGCCATCCATCTGCTCTATGGTTTTCTTTACGTCGCCGACAAAGAAGAAGGCCTCGTCGTCATCGGCAACCCCGATCTAAGATCCAACAGCCCCGGCGTCGGCACGCTGCTTGACGGCAATCCCACCAACAATTTCCTCAAGCGCTCCTTGGCCTTCAATCCCAATGGCATTCTCACCGGCGCTCGCGCTATCACCATCGCCGGCACTTATGCCTACATCCTCACGGACAAATCTCTGGTCGTCGTCGATCTCGATAATCCTCTCGCACCTCGCGTCACTTCCACCCTCGGCGCCCCCGCTCTCAACAGCCCTCGCGCCATCGCCGTGCAATTCCGCTACGCTTTCGTCGCCGATCGCGACGGCCTCAAGGTTCTAAATGTCACCGATCTCGCCCAACCCAAACCGATCGCCAACGCCCTCGTTCCTTTCGAGGATGCCCGCAATGTTTACGTCGCCCGTACCTACGCCTACGTCTCGGCAGGGAAGCAAGGCCTCGCCATCATCGACATGGAAAAACCCGACGCGCCAAAACTCGATCAACTTTTCACTGCCAATGGGCAGCTCAACGATGTTAATGACGTAAAAATCGGCATGGCCGCCGGCAGCGCCTTCGCCTTCGTCGCCGATGGGGGAAATGGCTTGCGGGTCCTGCAAATTGTTTCTCCATGGGACGACCCTGCGCATTTCTCCGGCTTCAGCCCGCGTCCCACGCCAAAGCTCATCGCCACGGCGCGCACTCGCGGCGCCGCGCTCGTCATTTCCAAGGGCATCGACCGCGATCGCGCCGTCGACGAATCCGGTAACCAACTCGCCGTGTTCGGCCGCCGCGGCGCACGCCCCCTCGATCGCACGGAAATGCAGCGGCTCTATCTTCATTCCAGCAACGGCGCGTTTTATTCCGTTACCGATGAGCCCGCGGACCGCCAGGGCTCTCCGCGCAGCACATCATTCTCCTCAAGTGCGTTGACCTCTTGGGACTCTGCAATTGCACGAGCTCGCAGTTGGCTCAATTTCTTTTACTGAGGTTATGACCATGAATCGCCGTAAATTCCTTTCTTCCGCTTTCAAAACCGCTTCCGCCGCTTCGTGCGCTCCGCTCTTCGTAGATGCACTTCACGCACTTGGCCCGCAGAAGACGGCCGTCCCAATGCGCCATTCGAACGCGCAGCCTTCGCAGCTCGCCATCACTATGGACGACCCCAGATTGAAGTTGGATACCAGTCTCCAATGGCCCGACGCAAACTCGCGCATCTTGAAAGCTCTCGATAGCCGCAGCATCAAAGCCGCTCTTTTCGTCTGTGGCATGCGGGTTGACGAATACGAGGGCTCCAAGCTGCTCTCCGCTTGGGACCGGGCCGGCCACATGATCTGCAATCATTCGTATTCCCATCTGAACTATTGCGGCCCCGCGTCTTACGCTGACTTCGCCGTCGATTTCCTCAAAAATGAAAAGATCATCGCTCCCTATCAAAATAAAACGCCTCTCTTTCGCTATCCGTTCCTCAAGGAAGGTGACACCGCCGACAAACGTGACCGGTTTCGTGCTCTTCTCAAGGAAAGCGGCTATCGCGTCGGCCATGTCACCATCGACACTTCCGATTGGTACGTCAACGAACGCATGGGCGATCGCCTTGCAAAGCAGCCGAAAGCAAGCATCCAGCCTTATCGCGATTACCTCATCGCGCATCTTCTCGACCGCGCTTCCTTCTATCGCCAGCTGGCCATCGACGTTCTCGGGCGCGACATTCGCCACACCCTCCTGATTCACTACAACTCGCTCAACGCCCTCGTGCTACCTGATGTGTTGGCCGCCTTTGAGAACTCCGGCTGGCAGTGGATCGATGCCTCGCTCGCCTATCAGGACGAAGTTTTCCACAGTCTCCCCAAAACCCTCCCCGCCGGGGAGAGTCTCGTCTGGGCGCTGGCCTCCGAAACCGGCCACTTTAAGGACCGCCTCCGCTATCCAGGCGAGGACGGGGCGTATGAGGAACCCAAGATGAATACCCTGGGACTTTGAATGGTGTCGCATCAATCGGATGCACCGTATTTTTCACTTTTTCTTCGCTGCCGCTATGTCCTTCTAGACACACCTTTTGCCCATTCTTGACGCTCAAAATGGTACCCATCTCCTTTCCTTTGTATCCTTTAACGGTAGCGCACATCTAATTAAGATATAATGTGTCGTTCACGCTTTTGACGCATAGCACCTATCAAAATAATTCGTGCGGCCTCCCAGGAGAATCAAGCTATCGTATAAATGTGGGGGTACTGGCACCGCACCCAGGGCGGGCCGAGCTCGCTGAAGACGAGCCAAAAGGAAGCAAGAAGGAGTACTAGAACATGCTTAAGCAGTTTCTTCTGGCAAGCGATTTTGACCAGACACTCAGTTTTAACGACTCGGGAGTGGTTCTCTCCGAACTCATCGGTTTTAACGGGTTCCATGACAAGGTCAAAGGCCTTGCGGAGATGAACCTCGTCCAGCAGGGCGCCGAGCTCAGCTATCTGATTCTGCACGACCCGGAATTCCGCCGCGTTCGACGCGAGCACCTCGCCGAGACCGGCAAGCGGATTCGCCTGAAACACAATGTCGCCCTTTTCGCGCGTGCGCTGGAAAATCTAGCGGAGGGCTACAAATTTCATTTCAACGTCATTTCCGCGGCTCCACAGGAAATCATCCAATCCGCGCTCGAAGGCATCGTGCCGCCGCAAAATATTTTCGGCACGCGCTTCCGTTACAACGAGTCCACTGGTGAAGTCGAATCCATCATTCGCGCCTCCGCCGGATGGGGAAAAATCACCATTCTCGAGGAGCGTCGCGCCGAACTCAGCATCAGCCACGACCACATCATCTACATGGGCGACGGCAGCTCCGATCTGCCCGTGATGATGCACGTCAACCAGCACGACGGCTTGACGATCGCCGTCTCCGAAGCCAAGGTCATCTCTCGCGTTGCGAAACGCACTGTCCTCAGCGATAACGCCATGAGCGTTCTCGTTCCCGTGCTCGAAAAAGTCCTCAACTGGGACTCCGCGCACATCCGGAAGCTGTTTACTTCCTATGGTCTGAATCTGCTCGAGTGGGAGAAAGTGCGAACCGACATGCTCACGATCCAGGATTCGGCAGTGCCTGTCGTGGCTTCTCCGGTTCACGCGCAGTAACTTCAGTTGGCAACGGAAAAGGGCGGCTGTCCCGTGCTGGGATAGCCGCCCGCTTCCTTTTTAGCGAAGGATCTCCATTTAAGAGTCGGATGGATGTGTTCTTTTCCCCTTGCCGACCGCGAGAACTACATTGTTTGTCCGACGCCTTTCTTGCCAGCTTGGGCCGATCCTCTTCCTCGGTTACAATGTCTCCGTGGAGGTTCCATGTCCAAGAAATCCATTTTGATGCTTGTTGGCGATTACGTCGAAGACTACGAAGTGATGGTTCCGTATCAAGCGCTTCTGATGGTTGGGCATACCGTTCACGCCGTTTGCCCCGGCAAGAAATCCGGCGAATTCGTGCCAACTTGCATCCATGATTTCGAGGGTGATCAAACCTACACCGAAAAGCGCGGCCACAATTTCGAACTCAACGCCACCTTTGACCAGATCAAGCCCGAAGAGTATGACGCACTGATCCTCCCCGGCGGTCGCTCGCCGGAATATCTTCGCCTCAATCCTCGAGTCATCGAAATCGTCCATCATTTCTCGAAGGCCAACAAACCCCTTGCTGCCATCTGCCACGCCCCGCAAATTCTGGCTGCCGCTGGCGTCCTCAAAGGAAAAAAGTGCAGCGCCTATCCGGCCACCGGCCCTGACGTGACTCTCGCTGGCGGCACCTACGTAAGTCTCCCCATGGCAGACGCCCTGGTCGACGGCAATCTCGTCACCGGCCCTGCGTGGCCCGCGCTTCATTCCTGGCTCGCCAAATTCCTGGCTGTCCTGGGCACACAGATTCAGATCTAAGTTGAGCGGAGTCGTACGTTAGCCGAGAATGATGCCAGATATTTCACTTTCGATCACCCCTTCCTAAATTTCTGCCGCACGTGGATAATCGTTGATTCGTTATTCTTTGGAGAGGGCTCTGCATCATGGCAAACATCAAGACCAAAAAGGGCGTCATTGGGATACTCACGGGCGGCGGTGACGTCCCCGGTCTGAATCCCGCAATTCGCGGCGTCACCATCCGCGCGCTTCACGAAGGCTACCAAGTCATCGGCTTCCGCCGCGGCTGGGCCGGTCTCGTCGAAATGGTGAGGGAAAAGGACTACGACAATTCGGACAATTTCCTGATCCTCACTCAGGAAGTCGTCGAACGCGCCGCGCGCACCGGTGGCACCTTCCTTCACTCCTCGCGCACGAATCCCGGCCGGGTCGGCAAATCAGGCGTTCCCGCGCATCTGAAAGACGCATTTAACGCCGAAAAAAACGATCTCACCCTTGAAGTCCTCAAGAATCTCGCTTGGCTGGGCATCGACACGCTCATTCCCATCGGCGGCGATGACACTCTCAGCTACGGCGTTCGCCTCCACAAAGAAGGCTTCAAAGTCATCGCCATCCCCAAGACTATGGACAACGATGTCCCCGGCACGGATTACTGCATCGGTTTCAGCACTTGCGTCACGCGTACTTTGCAACTCGTCAACGGCCTGCGCACCTCCGCCGGCTCTCATGAGCGTTTCATGGTCATCGAAGTGTTCGGCCGCTACGCCGGTTACACCGCGATGCTCCCCACGATGGCCGGTGCCGCCAACCGTTGCGTCATCCCCGAGTACCGATTCGATATCGAACGTCTCACCGAGATTCTCGTGCATGACCGCAACAGGAATCCCAGCCGTTATTCGACTGTTCTCGTTTCCGAAGGCGCCATGTTCGAAGGCGGCGAAATGGTTTTTGAAAACGATGCCGCGGATGCCTACGGCCACAAAAAACTTGGCGGGATCGGTGATCTCGTTTCCGACAAAGTTAAGGAGCTCTCCTCCAAATTCAACAAAGGCAAGACCATCGAAGTGGTCAATCAGAAGCTCGGCTACCTGGCCCGCTGCGGCGACCCGGATGTGGTGGACTCCATCGTTCCCATGGCCTACGGCAACATCGCGCTTGAGTTGCTTCTCAAGGGCGACCATGGCCGCCTCGTCGTTCTCCACAACGGCAGCTACGGCAACGTCCCCATTGAAACCATTACCTCCACAAAAAAAATTGTCAACATCAAGGAGCATTACAACACCGAACGTCTTCGCCCTCAATTCTCCAGCTTTCAAAACAAAACCCTCTTTATCATGGGTAGCTAATTTATATTTCGCACAAGAATTTGGCTCTCCGGGAAGGCACGGCAGGGCCGCTTTCTGAAGCGCACCGATTAAACTGGCAGGAAATTTTGCCGGGGAGGTCGTGCGCTACGCTCGTTTTGCCATGCGAATCACGGGAAGCGATGCACCGTTTTTGAGGGGAATCTCGATATGTTCTACCGCAACGTAGCCTTTCGTCCCGAAGAGCTTGGCTCCCGTCAAGGTCGCGCCCATTTCGTAGCTCGCAAAACCTGCCGTGCTAGCTGCAATTTCGCATGCTTCAAGAATTCTGCTCCCGATGCCGCGTCGCGCCCACGCGGGATGAATGAAAAACGCCCGAATCTTGGCTGCATCGCGCCGGGGATCCAGCAGCGCGTCCTCTCGCCCCGTCCAATGATCGCTGCCATAAAGAGTTTTGCGTTTGCTCCAACCTCCGCACCCGGCTATCACCCATTCCGCACTTGAATTTGTCCCTCCGCCTGCGATCCCCGCTTGCGATAGCGCATTCCCGGCCCTGGCTTCCGCCACAAAATAGGTTCCGTCAGCAATCAGCTGGCTATCCACTCCAAACACCGTTTCCAGTGCTCCATTCATTTGTGCAGGCGTATAGTCCGCCGCCTGCAGTTCTCTCACGGACGCTTCAATCAGCTCCTGCAGCAAGGGAACGTCCGCCGTCACTGCCTTTCGGATTCGAATTTCCATCCTTTTCATTTGTTGCAACATGCGCTCCTCTACCGGCGTTCTCCGCTTGGAATATCGCCTCGCTGCTCAGAATACTCGACCCTCGCCTGCACGGGGGATTCAATCATCGCGCGCAAAGAAAAGCAGGCGTCCGTGTATCCCCAACACTCTGCGCGCCATCCAACCTATTGAATACTCTAGGAGTAACCCAAATGGAACTACGACAGCTTGGAAAAAATGGTCCTCTCGTGTCCGCGCTCGGTCTCGGCTGTATGGGCATGTCTGAATTCTATGGCGCGCGCAACGACGCCGAATCCATTGCCACGATTCACCGCTCTCTCGAACTCGGCATGACTTTTCTCGACACCGCTGACGTTTACGGCTACGGCGATAATGAAATTCTCGTCGGCAAAGCCATTCGCGGGAGCCGCGACAAAGTTTTTCTCGCCACAAAATTCGGCATCGTCCGCGACAAAGCCAACGCAGCTCTCCGTGGCGTGAATGGCACACGCGCTTACGTGCGCTCCTCCTGCGACGCCAGCTTGAAGCGCCTCGGCGTCGACACCATCGATTTGTATTATCAGCATCGCGTCGATCCCAAAATTCCCATCGAGGAAACCGTAGGCGCGCTCGCCGAGCTAGTCGGCGAAGGAAAAATCCGCTTCCTTGGTCTCTCCGAAGCTTCCGCCGAAACCATTCGGCGCGCCTACAAAGTCCATCCTATCGCTGCACTTCAGTCAGAATATTCCCTGTGGACCCGCGACCCAGAAAACGAAATTCTTCCCACGACTCGCGAGCTAGGAGTCGCTTTCGTAGCCTACAGCCCTCTCGGCCGCGGCTTTCTTACCGGCCAAATCAAACGCTTCGATGACTTTGCACCCGACGATTACCGCCGTCTATCGCCAAGGTTTCAGGGAGAGAATTTCCAGAAGAATCTCGATCTCGTCGCGCGCGTCGAGTCCATTGCCAAGGAAAAAAATTGCACGCCGGGACAGTTGGCTCTCGCGTGGCTTCTCGCCCAAGGAGCAGACATCATTCCCATCCCCGGTACCAAACGCCGCAAATATCTGGAGGAAAACTTCGGTGCCCTCAACGTGAATCTTACCGCGGACGACCTACGCCGCATCGATGAAGCCGCTCCCCACGGCGCAGCTTCCGGCGAGCGCTATCCCGAGCACATGATGGCGCTCATCAACAAAAAGCAATCTGCATCGGCCTAAACACAGGTCGACAGCAAGCCCTTCAAAAGTTCAGCGCCCGCCTCTTCGCAACGCCGGCAGCGTAAACGTCGCCTTAATTTCCTTTCGCTTCGACCAGTCGTGATACGTGTGGCATTCGAAGCACCGCGACTCCGCGTGTTCCGGTCCCGGCGCGTGGCAAGTCTTGCAAGTCGCAATCCCCGGCAAAAGCATGTCGCTCGTTTCCGTGCTCGTCAGCGCTTTTTCATGGCAGCCCACGCACGAAAATCCCCGGTGCGCGTCGTGATCGAATTTCGCGTGCGGCATCCACTCTAACGTAATGTTGGCATTGGCGACTTCGGGCAATCCTCCCGCCAGTGCAGACGAATTCGCCGCGTCATCGTTTGGCAGGCTTGAATTTGGAATTATTCGTCGAGCTGCATTCGTTGCCGCATGGAGTGTGTGGCACTGCTTGCACGTTTTTCGCCACAGCAAGTCTTCCGCTTCCGCCGTTCGTTCGGTCACCCACTGCGCTGGCGTTAGCACGTCGCACCATCGGCGCAAGCTGTTTCCCGGTTAAATCTCGCCCAGGGTCACGCACCACTCGCACCTCGCCCGGATGCGCTGCAATATACTCGGTGAATTTCTTCACAAGAAACGCGTGCACCACTTCCGCCTTGTCGTGCGGCACGCCCTCAACAAATCTCTTGTCGAACGCCAGCGAATGGCATCCCGCGCAAGCATACGCAAATCTCACCGGTGCCATTAGTTCGCGTCCGCTCATGGGCATGGGACGGGAAAGTGTTCCCGGTTTTAACGCGAGCACTGCATCCTGCGTTGAGTAACTTGTGTTCGCCGTGGTGTACCTTGCATCGGCATACTTCCAGCTCGCCGCAACAGCGGCAGACTGATGACAATCCCCGCATTCCAGCTGCACATTCGGTCCATTCGGCCCTCTCCGGATCGGCTTCATGTGAATCGCGTGATTCACTCGGATAGTTCTCGGATCCCTTGCCTGTTCTCCGCCGCTCGGGCGCAACGCCGCGAATTCCGGATGTCCATCTTCAAAACTGCTGATGTGGGTTGCGTAGTGCGTCGCGCTGTTGCTCGCTTTCAGGTCGCCGTGGCATTGCGCGCAGCTCTCGTTCCTCGCCTCGACGATATTCACGCGCCCTCGATGCTCGCTGTGGCACGTCGCGCAACCCCCGGCACTCGATTGCGACGCGTGATGCATCGGCCCATCGTGGCACGATAAACAAGCCGCATCGCTCGCCTTTGCCGAAAACGCGCTCCGCCTTCTGCACGTGGCACACTGCGCACTGGGCCTCTAGTACTGCGTGCGCTTCGCTCATCCGCCCGCTCGAATACACCCTCGAGTCGCGCGAGAACCCGTGCCATGCAATCCATACCAAGGCCAGCGCAGGCAGCCCGACGCTTAGCCAAAACTTCGCACGCTTCAGCCGCGTCGGCCTCTTGAAGTAATTCAGGTCGATCCGCTGCGCCAATTTCTTTGTTGTTCGTGTTCTCGCCACAAGTCACTCGCCACTCGCGACTTCTTCAATACCGCAGCGCCATCACCGCATGCACCGCCCCCAGCAAAATCAAAGCCAACGAAAGCGGAATGTGCACCAGCAACCATCCGTGCAGCCATCGATGCAATTGCTCCTGCCGCACCAGTTGTCGCGCCTCGTCGCAAATGTCTTCCAAATCCTGCAACGTCGCCTGCGCCGATTGCGGCATCAATGTCCGCAACCCTGAAAATCCTCCGTGTGCCTTGTCCGCGTTGCCAAGCCTCGTTCCGCGATGCTTTGGCTGCTCGAGAAACGGCCGCATTTCGCCCAGATAAAACTTTCGCAAGGGCGCGCACTCTTCCTCGCTCAGCACCACCGTCTCCGCGGCGGCCGCCACTGCTCCCCCGCTGCTCGATGCAGCCATCGACCGCGCCGCGCTAAGTCCCCCCGCGCGCAGAACTTCCTCGCTCGCCGATTTGCCTATCCCGAGAGGCCCGCACACCGTTTCGACGGCGCGGTCCGCCTCTTCGCGCAGCAGCGTCCGCACATTTCCGATTTCGTCGTAGATCGTTTCCAGCTTGACGTCCGTCGTCATCACTCTCGGCAGGTAGTGTTGCAAAGCCGCTCCAAACAAGCCGCTCACCACGCTAATAATCAGCAACCACATCAGCACACTCGTCAGCGTGCCGCCAAAATGAAATCCGCCGTGAAATAAAATCACCGGCAAACTCAGCAATCCCAGCCACAAATGTCCGCGCATCCATGCCTGTGCACGCCCGATCCGCCAGACAGGCACTCGCTTTCGCGCACCAAGCAGCGCCGCAAATATCATGAAGCCGAACCCGATCACTCCAAACGTCAAGCCCAGGGCGCTGCCGCCTCGCGCCCCTTTTGGCGCATATACCGCATGCGCTGCGTACACGGTGGTGAACACCGCCAGAAGCGCCACCGAAGCAATCGCCCATCCGCGTTGTGTTTTGTCAATTCGCAAGTAGTAATCCTCGCGCCTTCACTTCGCCGAACCGCCGCCCAGCATCTCCGAGAAAAAAGTCCGTGGGTCCACACGGTGTGCCGCATCGTGCGGGCACGCATAGACGCAGCTCGGCTCTTTCAAATGTGTGCACAAATCGCACGACGTGGCTTTTTGCTTCACCGCCGCTTTCTTTCTTCCGGGCCGCTCCAGGTCTTCCAACATCACTTCGAACGGATGCAGATTAATATTTCCGTACGGACAATTCCGCGCGCACAGCCCACATCCGATGCACCAATCCTCGATAATCACTTCCAGAGAATTTCTCCGGCGGATCGCTCCCACCGGACATCCCACCATGCACAGCGGGTCGCGGCACTGCCGGCAGGAAGTGGCCACCAGATACTGTTCGAACCGCAATCCCTCTCGCACCAGCCGCGTGATTCCATCGTGCGCATCGGCGCAGGCGTTTACACATGCATCGCAACGGGTACAGTTTTGCAAATCGAGAATCAACAAGCTCTGCGCCTCCATCAAACCCTGTGAAAGAAACTGGTCGATAGGCACATTCCGAACCGTCTGCATTCTCTGTTGGTTCTGCGCGCTTCGCTCCGCGGCCACCGCTTCCAGCCCCTCGCGCACGCTCGGGAAGCGCTCCACCATGTCGCGAAAATCGTCGCCCGGGATGCGCACCACTTCCACGTGGTCCAGCGCCGTGCATGTGGCCGTGCGCACGCCGCCTCCGAGCAACCCAATCTCCCCGAAATAATCTCCGCGCGAAAGATATGCCAGAACCAACTCTCCGCCCGGATACGTTTCCGAAATCTTCACGAAGCCGATGCGCACCAGATAAAAACTGTCCGCCGCATCCCCTTGCCGCGCGATGATCTGCCCCGGCGCGAAGCGCTGCAACTCCACGCTTTCCTTCAAATGCTCGATGAAATCCGGCGAAAGATCAGCAAACATCGGCACTCCGCGCAAATGGTTCTCAAGCGCTCGCCGCCGGTAATTCTGATCGATCTGCGCCCGGAATGTTTTGTTCTTCAGCATGATGTCCAAAACGTTGCGCAGCATTTCGAACGCCACGACGTCGGTCTCCGCAATTACGGTTGCAGATCGAGGATAGAAATTCATGCACGTCATTTCGCCGAAAAGATCGCCCGGCCCGAGTTCCGCGACCGGATTCCCGTATGCGAGGTCCACGGAGGCATCGATGGGGATCGTTCTGTCGCGCGCTTCCTCCTCACGGACATCCGCATCTCGCGCAGCAAGCGTGCTGGTGAGCTTCTTGAAGAGCCCTTTCGCTCCGCCCTGTGTTTTCACGTGCGCGATCGGCGCCGAAAGCGAAACGCGAGCTTTGCCCTCCAGAATATAAAACGCTGTCGAACCGAATTCGCCTTCGCGGCAAATAATCTCGCCCGGAGGAAATCGCCGCTTGATGATCGCCCCGCGGTTCAGCTCCAGAAATGTCCCCGAAACTCCCTGGAAGACAGGCAGTTGCAAGAGCTCTTCCGCTTCGAATCCCTGCGCGCCCGGCCCTGCCGTGATCGACGTGCCCACCACCGTCTTGTTCGTCAGCGCGCCCGTCGGACAGGAAACCATGCATTCCCCACACGATATGCACGTCGAGTCACCCATCGGCGCGTTTAAATCGAACGCAATCCCCGCGGAATAGCCTTTCCCCATCCGCCCAAGCACATAATTGGTTTTAATCTCGTCGCAACCGCGGATGCATCGGTCGCACAAAATGCAAGCGTCGTGATCCACCGCTATCGCGAGCGAAGAGTCATCTATTCCTCGCGAAACGGTCCGCTTTGCGAATCGTGGCTGCGTGATTCCCGCCGCGCGCGCCAAAGTTTCCAGTTCGCAGTCGCCCGATTGTACTTGCCTCGCGCACGGTGAAGGATGATCTGCCATCAAAAGCTCGAGCAACGTCTTCCGTGCGCTCAATACTTTCTCGGAATTCGTAACGACTTTCATGCCCGGCTCGACAAGCCGCACGCATGACGCCGTTAGCACTCTCGCTCCGGTATCCACCACGCAAAGTCGGCAAACGCCTACGGGACTCTCATTCTGCAGATGGCAAAGCGTAGGGATCAGCGTCCCGTCCATGCGCGCCGCGTCGAACACGCTCGTGCCCGCGGCCACTTGCACCGCTCGCCCGTCAATTGTGATCTCGATCAGTCCCGCCGGTGTTGTCGCTGTGCTCACAATCCTCGTTTCGTGGGTGCCCTACGCTCGCTTCTTGAGGGTGCGTCCGTCATGCGATTCAATTATCCATTTGCGCTCACGGCCGAATCCCCACGCGCTGCGCTTCTCCCGCCCTCGCAGCCGCCGTGAAACAAATCCCGCTCGGGCACCGCTTCTTCAACACGTGCGCGTCCACTTCCTCGCGAAAATGTTTCAGCACGGATTGCACTGGCGCGGGAACAATTTGTCCAAGCCCGCAAATCGAAGTCAGACTCATCGCCTGGCACAGCTCATCGATCAACGCCAAATCCGCGCGATACTGTTTTTCAGACAGCCCGCCTTGCGTCCATCTCACCAGTAAATCCGTCATTTTTTGCGAGCCTACGCGGCAAGGCACGCACTTTCCGCACGATTCGTTTCGGTAGAACCGCACAGCATTCAGCGCCATATCCAGCATGCACGTGGTATCGTCGCAGACCACAATCGCTCCAGACCCCAGCATCGATCCCGCATCCGCAAGCGCTTTGAAATCGAGCCGAACGTCCACCATCGACGCCGGCAAATACCCCGAAGAGGGACCCGATGGTGCGAACGCTTTCAACTGCCGGCCGCCACGAATTCCTCCCGCATAATCAAATAGAACTTCGCGCATCGGGATTCCCATCGGCACTTCGAAAATTCCAGGCTTCGCCGCGTGGCCGCTGACGCCCACAAACTTCAGTCCGCGCGAACCGCCTTTTCCTTGTGTTTTGTACCACTCCACGCCTCGCGCCAGAATTTGCGGCACATTCGTGAATGTCTCTACATTGTTAATGACCGTCGGTTTTTGCCAAAGCCCCGCCTGCCCGGGAAACGGCGGCTTGTTCCTCGGTTCCGCGCGCTTTCCTTCAATGGCCTCAATCAGCGCGCTCTCTTCTCCGCAAATGTACCCGCCAGGGCTGACAAAAATCTCCAAATCGAAAATCAATTCGCTCCCCAAAATGTTCCTTCCAAGTAGTCCCGACTGGTAGCACCGCCGCAGCTCTTCGCCCAGAATTTCCTCTTGCAAGTGATATTCATGCCGGATGTAGAGAATGCCTTTTTTCGCGCCTGTAACGAACCCCGCAACGATCATTCCTTCGATCACCAGATGCGGAAGATGCGTCATGATGAAGCGGTCTTTGATCGTCCCCGGCTCGCTCTCATCCGCGTTGCAGACAATGTATTTCTCCGCCCCCGGCTGCTTCCGCACTAAATCCCATTTCATGCTCGTCGGAAATCCCGCTCCGCCCATCCCGCGCAATTCCGATGCCTTGAGTTCCGCCAGCACGCCGTCCCAATCTTTCGACGCCGCCAGTTTTCGGACAACGCCGTATTTTTCCCCGTCGCCGTACGGATCGGACGCACACTTCATCCGTGCGTGCTCCGGGTGTGGCTCGGGAACCGCTTCACCAAGAATCGCGCCGCGCGCAATGGCTTCTGCCGCCGCCGCCGTCACATTCGTGAAGATTTCATCGTTGATCGAAACTGCAGGCGCCTGGTCACACCGTCCGAGGCACGACACATCGCGAATCGTCACATCCGCCGCGTTGCTATTCGCAAAACGCTGCTCCAGCTCCGCGCGCAATTCGCAAGCTCCATTCAAATGACAGCTCATGTCCGCGCATACACGCACATCCGCTTTGGCAGGCGGCGCGAGATGAAAATGCGGATAAAAGCTGGCAACGCCATGGATTTGATAAAGGGGAGCGCGCGTTCGTTGGGAAAGCGCTTCGAGCTCCGCCTTGGGCAAGAAGCCGTAGCGAAGCTGGATGGCTCGCAAGTCGTCGAAGATCACGGCGAGGCGTCTCGCATGAAAAGGTGCCGGGCGAGTCGTTTCGCGCGGCGAGTGTGTAGTACGGATTCTCTTGCATACTACTGGCGCCCTGCTGCCCTGTAAATAGACGCCCGTTGCCTTTTCGCGCCACGCTGCGAAAAAGACAACGCTGCGCCGGCTACTTCCACACGATAATGAGGCGAACGACTCGTCTGCCACTTCGAATGCGAATCGCCTCCAAATCCCATTGGCTGGGCGCGGCGCTGTGCCTTGCGCTCTCTTTGCCCCTGGCTCTCAGAGTTCGCATTGCCGCCGCAGAAGATCGCAACGCTACGCCAAATCATTCGGCGCTCGCTTCTGCCGAAGCGTCGGCTGAACCGCAGAAATATATTGGTCCAGGCTCCTGCGCCGCCACAAGTTGTCATGGCAGTGTCAAGCCCGTCGCCGGCAGCCGCATCCTCCAGAACGAATATTCCACTTGGATTGTTAAGGACAAACACAGCCGCGCATACCAGGCTTTGACCGGAGACATCGGCGAACGCATCGCCCGCATTTTGAAATTAAATTCGAAAGCCGAAGACGCGCCGAAGTGCCTCGCCTGTCACGCGCTTTACGCCACGCCGGAGCAGCGTGGCCGGCCTTTCGAATTGTCGGAAGGCGTCTCCTGCGAAAATTGCCACGGTCCCGCATCCGCATGGCTCGGCCCGCACACGACGCGAGACTGGACGCATGAAAAGTCCGTCGCGCTGGGCATGACCGATACGCGCAATGTCATCCACCGCGCCGAAAAATGTCTCGAGTGCCATCTGGGCTCGAAGGACAAATTTGTCGACCACGAAATGATCGCGGCAGGCCATCCGGATCTTTTCTTCGAATTGGATTCTTTTTCCGCCGTGATGCCGCGCCACTGGAAATCCCCGCGCGAATCTGCTCCCGGAAAGCCAGTCGAAGACGCGGCCTGGGCTGGCGTCCGCGACTGGAGCACCGGTCAAGCCGTGCAACTCCGCGCGGAAATGGAGCGACTCGCCTGGAGAGCCAAGGGCGAGCGCTTCGACAAAAGAGATGTTTGGCCAGAATACTCGGAGCTTTCCTGTTTTGCGTGCCACCATGCTCTCGTCCCCGCAAAAGACAGTTGGCGCCAGGCGCATGGATTCGTCGGACGGCGCCCCGGCGATCCCGCGTGGAACAGTTCGCGTTACGTCGTGTTCCGTTTGCTCGCCAAGCAGATTGATCCTTTAAACGCTCAGGAACTTGACCGCCGGATTCTCGATGTATCCGGGGAAATGTCCAGGCTGAATCCGGATCGCAACGCCGTCGCGGCGTCGGCCTCCGCCGCTGCGCCGATTGCGCAACGTTTTGCGGAGCGGCTTGCGGCCATGCAGTACGATCAAGCACTTGTACTTCGAATGTTGCAGCAGATTTCCGGTGACGCCGAAACGATTTCTCTTGCGGACGAGCGCGCCGCCGAACAAGCAGCGATGGCTATGGATTCGCTGTACATCGCGTACAGCCAAGATGCCAAGCCGGGTAACGCGGATGAAGTTCGCGCCGCCATCAACGTGCTCTTCCAGCAACTCGAGAATCCCTCCGCGTATAACGCCGACCAATTTGCTGCTTCGCTGCGGCGAATCGGCACAATCCTGCGATAATCAAGTCCTGAAAATCTGGCTTGGCCTCCGTCAACCTGCGGCAATTTGCTCGCGCGGGAGTTAGGACGCTTTGCAGTGAATCGCTTCGAGAATTGGGTCTGTGCCTCGTCGTTCTGGCGCAGAATGACGCAAAAGCAGCTACTTCCGTGGCTATTGACCGGCACGGACATGGGAGATCACGTTCTTGAAATTGGCGCAGGTCCCGGCGCGGCCACGGAAGAATTGCGAAAACGCGCGAGGCGAGTGACGAGCCTCGACTATAGCCACGCTTTTGCGGCTGGTATTGTGCACCGGTGCCAAAGTAAGAACGGCGCGGTTTTACAAGGCGATGCGTCCACGCTGCCTTTTCCAGAAAAAACGTTTTCCTCGGCCATCGCAATTCTCGTGCTGCACCATTTGCGATCCCGTGAATTGCAGGAACGCGCCTTCGCGGAAGTCTTTCGCGTGCTGCGCCCCGGCGGTGTTTTTCTGGCTCTTGATATTCAAGATGGTTGGCTGAACCGCATGAGCCATTTCCGAAGCACGTTTGTACCCGTGGCCGCCGCATCGGCGCCCGCTCGGCTTGCAGCGGCGGGATTTTCGAACGTGTCCATAAGTTTTTTTCGGCGCGGCGCATACCGTTTGCGGGCACTGCGAGAGCGGGATACCGGCAATTCGATTCCTAGCTCGCGGCGCGTTGACGCAGCCGTGCTTGGGCCTTAGCATCAAACCATGGCCTCGGCGTCGAAGCTCAAGTTCCCTCCTGGTCCTTCCGTCGGGCTCAAGCGCTGGTCGCTCGGCCCTCTCAACAACGGCGATCCGCTTGGTTATTTCACGCAAATTGTACGTGAATATGGCGACGTCGTCGGGCTTCGCATTCTGAATTTCCGTATCCTGCTGATCAATCATCCGGACCATATCGAAGACGTGCTGGTAAATCATCCCCGGCAGTTCATCAAAGGCCGCGTCCTGCAAGCGAACAAGCGCGTTTTCGGAAGAGGCCTGCTGACAAGTGAAGGAGAATTCTGGCTCCGCCAGCGTCGGCTGGCGCAGCCCGCGTTTCACCGCGCGCGGATCGCGGGCTACGCCTCGACGATGGTCGAATATACCGAGCGATTGCTGCACGCGTGGCAGCACGGCGAAGAGCGTGACATTCATAAAGAAATGATGCGCCTCACGCTGCAAATCGTCGGAAAGACGCTCTTCGATGCCGACGTCGAACGAGACGCGCAAGATATCGGCAAATCGCTCGAGCTGCTGCTTGAACTTGGCGCGAATTTCCGCCGAACGATTTTTATTCCGCAATGGATTCCTACGCCGACGAACCTCCGCCTCGAGCGCGCTATCCGCCAAATCGAAAAAGTACTCTACAGAATCATTGCGGAAAAACGCTCCTCGGGCCGCGATGCCGGCGACCTTCTATCGATGCTGTTGGCCGCGCAAGACGAAGACGGCTCGCGCATGACCGATCAGCAGCTGCGCGATGAAGCCATCACTCTTTTCCTCGCCGGCCACGAAACCACCGCGAATACGCTCTCGTGGACTTGGTGGCTTCTGGCGCAAAATCCCGCGGTCGAAGCGAAGCTTCACGCCGAACTGAAAGCCGTCCTCGCCGGCCGCGCTCCTTCGCTCGATGATTTGTCGAAACTCGTTTATACGAATCACGTCATCACCGAATCTCTCCGTCTCTACCCTCCCGCGTGGGGCACAGCACGCACCGCCATCGAAGATCTCGAAATCGCGGGCTATTCGGTTCCCAAAAACTCCGGCGTTTCCTTCGCGCAGTGGACCGTTCACCGCGACCCGCGCTGGTACGACGCGCCCGAAGAATTTCGTCCCGAGCGCTGGGAGGGCGACCTCCTGAAACGCCTGCCGCGCTTCGCCTACTTCCCGTTTGGCGGCGGCCCGCGCCAGTGCATCGGCAACACGTTCGCGCTGATGGAATCAGCGCTGGTGCTCGCAACGATCGCGCAGCACTACCGCTTCCGCCTCGTCGAGGGGCACCCCGTGGTCCCGCTAGCATCCATCACTCTGCGCCCGCGGCACGGCATTCGCGCAACTCTCGAATCCCGCTCCGCCAAAACTCGCACCGCAGCAGATGCAGGTCACTAACGGCTGCTGACGTGTGAGCGGTGGAAGAGGGACTTCCTCTCTCAGTCGATTCTCGGCTTGCACCAAGTATTAGGCGGGAGGGATGAGCTTAGCGTAATGTCCGCCAGAGGGAACCAATGAGCAAGACTTTGCTAACACTCGTGTGGGCGTGCTTGGCCCTTGTTAGGATTTCGCCGGTGTATTGGCGCGGGCGCCGACAATTAGAAATTTGAGGCGGAGATTTCCTCAAAGATGAGGCGTTTGTCCATGTCGAGCATTTGCTTTCGATAAAAATGGACCGCAGTGAGGGAGATTGCAAGGAGTGGTACAAAAAGCGCGACGCGCCAAGGCTCCGTGAGGGACCAGAGCTCGAACTCGGGAATGTAAGCGGTGAAAATTACGAAACCGAAAAGATAAGCTACAAAGACAAGAGCGGAATGGCTTTGGAAGGTCGGATAAGAGCAAGTGAATGGGATTTTTCGGAAGCGCAGGAGAAGGAGTTCAATGAAGGCCATCGTGCACGCGGCGAAGACGGCGGTGTGAAGCAAGGCCATGACAAAACCCCAAAGAATAAGCGAAGAGACGAAACAGATTGGCGCTAGGGGCACGAGCGAAAAAGTGAGAAGGATTTTGCGGGCGATGGGACGAGTCTGCAAGGTATTTGGATCAATCCAGACTGCAAAAACCCAGTTGGCGCGAAGGTCGGAGGGAATTTCGAAGGCGAGACGAATGCCGACAATGATGCAGAAGCTAAGGATGAAGGGGATGGAGAGGAGATCCTCGGAGAGAATGTGCAAAGGTGCTGGGGAGCTGGAGTGAAAGACCGAAGCTAGGGACTGCGCGCCCACGACCAAGCCCATGGCGACAAACGCGGAGGCGATTTGCAAGTGCACTTCGCTGCGAAGAAGCGTGCGCGTGATGAAGTGAAAGCAGGCGCGTTGGGACGGGTCGCGGAGGATGGTGCGGTCAAACAGATTGAATTTCAGCAGTTGAAATCGCGAACGAGGGAGCGGCCCGGTCTCCGCCGTTTCTGGAATGCGGATGAACGAACGGCGAAAGGCGAGGGCGTAGGACAGAATGGCAACGCCGAGCGAGATGGCCAGGGCTACGAGGGCTGTGCGCGTCATCGCCGCGAAAAAGGGGTTGGCACCGTTGCCCCAGAAAGATTGGCCGAGTCCCAGAAACCAGAGCGGCGGAAGCAGATTGAGCGCGAATTTACTGAAACGTGCGACTTGCCCCAGGAAAGAAGGCACAGCAAAGCTGGTGGCGAGAAGCGCAAGAAAGAAGAGCGCGATGACGAAGCGGACGTACATGGAGATTCGGCGGAAGAGTGAGTAAGGGAGAAGCGCCATAAGCAGGCCAATCATGGCGAAAACGGCGAAGAAACTGAAGACGCTTGCAAGGATAACCGTGACAGCGTGGCCAGCGGCGAATTTCAGGACCACTCCGAGAGAGACCTGCGAACCGACGACGGCGATGGGGAAGAGGACAAAGCTCCCGGCGTTCACGTCGAGCGTGAGCGCGGCGGCGAGAAGTAAGATCGCGGCGAAGTTCCCAAGAAAAATCCGGCGCAACGAGATGGGAAGAGGAACGATGTTGAAGTAATCGCGGCGGTCGAGGAAAAGCGCGTCCCAACGCCAGATGGCGGCCGCACCCGTGACCACCATGCTGAGGACAATAAAAAAATATTCGTCGGGAATGGTTGCTGTGAACGGGTCAAAGGCTGCCTCGCCGCGCATCCAGCGGATCAGTGAGCCGTATTTTTCAAAGAGAAGAAGCGAGACCAGCGTGCCCGGCATGGCCAGTAGAATGAGGGTGACGCCCAGCCCGACGTCCATTTCACCTGCGCCGGAGTCTCCGCCGCCATGGAAGACCCGGCCGACGAACACGCGCAAAAGAGTTGCAAAGGGCCGCCGCGAATGAGCCTCCCAAGCGTCGCGCAAGAATTGTTTTGTGCCAGCCATCACGGCGAAATCACCACATCGACGATGTTGCGCGCGATTTGAGCGACATCGCGATCTTCAACGAGGTTGAGAAAGATTTGTTCAAGCGAGGATTCGCCAATGCGTTGGCGGACTTCTTCGGTGGAACCGCTGGCGATGACTTGTCCCTTCCGAAGGATTAGCAAGCGCGTACAAACTTTTTCGACGACTTCCAGAACGTGAGAGCAATAGAAAATGGTTTTGCCTTTTGCGCTTAGAGCTTGCATGAGGTTTTTGAAGATGAGGGCGGAGGTTACGTCAAGGCCTGAGAGCGGCTCATCGAGGATGAGCACATCGGGATTCTCCATGAGCGCGGAGATAAGCAGGATGCGCTGGCGCATGCCTTTGGAATACGAGCCGAGCGAGAGGTGGCGGTGAGGAAAGAGAGCGAAAAATTCGAGGAAAGATTCGATTTTCATTTTCATGCGCGGCTGCGGCATGCCGCGAAGCGTCCCGACAAGTTCAAGATATTCGTAGCCGGTTAAGTACGAATAAAGATTTGCTTCTTCCGGGACGTAGCCGAGGTGTTTGCGATAGCCGACGAGATCTTGCTGAATATTTTTACCGTGGAAGAGGACCTGGCCCTGTGTCGGCTCGAGCAGGCCGATGAGCATTTTGACCGTGGTGCTTTTGCCGGAACCGTTGGGACCGAGATAGCCGAGCACCTGGCCGGGGTCGAGTCGGAAATCGACGCCTTGGACGGCGAGCACCGAGCCGTAATACTTCGTGAGTCCTCGCGCTTCGAGCATCGGGCGCCTTCCTGCGAGCAGACGGACTACGAGCGAACCCTCGGATAGCTGGTTTGACACCGGAGCAATCGAAAAGGTTTCCAAAAATGTTGGTGTCATCGACTGCCAGTGGCTCGCCGAATCCTTTGGAATGTTCTGGACTGCGTTCAAAATGTGACAGACAGAGAGTTTTCTCCTGGCAGAGAATTTGTCCAGCACGCGACGGTTGGCATCGAGGCGTTAAGGTGCACCGGCGGCGCTGGCGAAACCACGAACGCAGCCTGGGACTGAGTGATGGAAGTAGCTTTTTGCGACCGCACGGATTAACTCCGGCAACCGCCAAATCTCCCGAGCCCCCCTCAAGAGTGCGCAGTAGGTCGAGATGCAGCTCGAAGTGTCGAAAGTCCAGAAGTCTTTTCAGCGGGCCGGAGTTTTCCCGCTCCTCGTTCTAAACCTTATCCTGAGCTTCACGCTCGGAGCCTGGCCACCGCGCGCTACGGCGCAAAAGTCCGACTTTGATAGTGCGGAAGGAGAAATCTCCGGCACTGTGCTTTTGGAGCCGGACAAGCGTCCGGCGAGCCAGGTGGCCGTAAGTCTGAGGTCGCGTACCGCGGGGATATTTCGCAGTGTTTTGACGGATTTAGAGGGACACTTCAAAGTACAAAACCTCCCGCACGGGACATACGATGTCGCGGTTGATGAAGCGGGCTACGAGGCAGCGCAAACAAGCGCGAAGCTCGTTGGACCTTCCTCGGAGCTTGTGATGTACCTAAAGTTCAAACCAGGCTCCACTTACCGAGGGAACTACACAGTATCGGTGCGAGAGTTGAAAATTCCAGGCAAGGCCCAGCGCGAGTACCAAAAGGGACTGGAACGCGCGGCAAAAAACGATGCTGCGGGGAGCCTGAGCCATCTCATAAAGGCAACGCAAGCTTTCCCTGGGTATTTCGAGGCTTATTACAATGTGGGCGTTGTGGAAATGACGCTGGGCCACCAGGATGAGGCGAGGAAGGCGTTTCAGACGTCCATCGATCTGAGTGGCGGGCGGTACGCCCGGGCGGAGTTTGGGTATGGTTACCTGCTTTGCCAGGAAGGAAAGGCCCAGGAGGCGGAGGAACTTATCCGCAGGGGATTGGAAGTGGAGGACGCTGCGCCGGATGGTTACGTGATCTTGAGTGAAGCGCTAGTGCGGCTCAACCGCCTGGAGGAGGCAGAGAAAAGCGCGCACGAGGCGCTTCTTCGCAATCCGAACTTCGCAGGCGCCTACCTTGCACTGTCGGAAGTGGCGGCGAGCCGACGCGACTATCGCGCCGAGGTAGCGGAGCTGGATATTTTTTTGAGGCTGCAGCCCAACGGTCCCGGGAGCGAGCAAGCCCGTCAAGTGCGCGAGGCGGCGCTGAGAATGCTGGCCAAGTCCCCTTCGCAAAATTGAATTCGCACGAATCAAGAACAGACATCTTGTCAAAAAGGGTGCAGTCTCGAAACGGGCACAGCATGCTGTGCCCCTACGAGGGCAACGCAGTGCAAGCCGGTTGGAAACTTGCCGGCCTTAAGAGTCCTGTCTACGGATTCTGACGACGGCCACCGGAATTCAAGAGGCTGGCGCGGCGCGTTTGCGCCAGAAGAAATAGGCGGGGAGGCCGAGAACAAAAAGCAAAATGGCAATGGCCAGGTTAATAAACTGTTTCGGATCCAGGAACGCAACGACGATGGCGTTGCCGACGATGACGGCGGCGGCGAGAACGAAGAGCAGAGGAGTCCAGGGATAGCCGGGGACACGGTAGGGAATCGGTCTGCCCTTCTCCGCCCGCCGCAACGGGAAAATA
This sequence comes from uncultured Acidobacteriota bacterium, assembly GCA_963753745.1. Classification (GTDB taxonomy): domain Bacteria; phylum Acidobacteriota; class Terriglobia; order Acidiferrales; family UBA7541; genus Acidiferrum. Next base: position 223,513 of record CAVWDX010000014.1, on the reverse strand, counting down.
GCGGCGGCACCGAGGCCGTAGAAAATCCAGCCGATGAAGATGACGCCGCCGATCAGATCGGCGAATTTGCCGGCACACGCCAGCACTGCGGACCACACACCGAGCGCGATGATGGCTGCGGCGGGCGTTTGAAAATGCGGATGGACCTCAGCGAGTTTTTTGAAGAAAAGATTGTCGTTGGCCATGGCGTAGAAAACGCGAGGAGCAGTAAGGAGAACGCTGTTGGCGGCGCTAAAAGTGGAGATGAGGATGGTGAGGGCGACGATGATTTCGGCTTTGCGGCCAAGAACGACGCCGAGGGCCGTGGAAGCGATGGTATTGCTGGCGGTGGCGCCGGCGGGTCCGAGTGCGACGAGATAAGCGATGACTGCGATGACGTAGAGAGCAGCTAGAGAGAGCGAGCCGAGGAGGAAGGCACGCGGGAAGGCTTTCTGCGGGTTGACGACTTCACCGGCGCTGTAGGTGCCGAACTGCCAGCCCTCATATGCCCAGAGAACGGCGATCATGGCGAGACCTAAGTTTGAGAAGAGGCCGAACCCGTGTTGGGTTGAGCCGAAGGCGGGCGGCAGATCCGCGGCGTGGCGGCCGAGGGAAAGAAGGATGGCGCTGAGAATGACGATGATGCCGACCTTGAGGAGGGTGGTCCAGTTTTGGAGATTCGAGCTTTTGCGGGTGCCCCAGACGTTGACGGCGGTGACGACGGCGATCATGACGACAGAGAGGACGGTCTTGCCGAGGGCGGAAAGGGGGATGATTTCCGCGAGATGCTCGGTGAAGGCGCGGGCGAGTGCGGCAACGGAGCCGCTGGCGATGACGAGGAAGAGACACCAGCCGTAGAGAAAGGCGGGGATGCGGCCAAAACCGTCGCGGATAAAACAGTAGAGTCCGCCAGCTTCAGGATTGGTGGCGGCAAGCTCGGCGTAGGTGAGCGCGCCAAGGAGGGAAAGGACGCCGCCGACCACCCAGACGAGGAGAGAGAAGCCGACGGAGCCGTCTAGCTGGCGGAGGATTAGGCCGGGGGTGAGAAAGATGCCAGAGCCGATGACCGAGCCGACGAAGAGTAAGAAGAGGTCGCGCAGACGGAGGGTGCGAAGGAGTGGTGGCATCAGGTGTTGGCGTGAACCTGGGGGCGCGAGTTCAAGGCATGCATCATAGCCGGAGTTGGAGGGCGTTCAATCAAAAGTTTGGTTGTGACTTGCGTAGTTTAACGGGACCCCTCCCCCCGGGTTTTGCATAAGTGTTGATTCTAAAGGAAGTTAAAGTCGTTTGTTTTGCTGCACTTTTGTAAGTGTTGATTCTAAGGAGCTTGTTTGCACGAAAATTGTGCAAAATGAGGTGAATTTCGTATGTGTTGTTTGCAAAAGACTTAGGCCTCAAAAGCTGTCTCAGGAAAGCAAAAACGCCAATCAGGAGATTGGCGTTCCCGGCACACCGCACAATAGTACCCAATAACCAATATACGTCAGGAGTAACTATGTGTCAAGCGAAAAGTCAGAAAAACTAGTGAGTGATTGTCACTCGTGACTTGGGACTCGTGCAAACCGTGCTGACCGGAGAGTTTATAAGCTAGGGCCACGAACATAGCCTCCACGAATATTGGGAAATGAGAGAACTAGAGGCCGAAGAGAGGGGCGGGCATGAAGGAGAGGATGAAGACGACTAGGGTTAGGAAGGCGGCGAGACGGCGGGGCTGGTCGAGGGGGGCGGGATCGTAAATGGGGGCGATGCGGAGAAAGCGGAGGCCGAAGAGAAGTGCGGCCCAAACATACCATCCATACCAGAAGAAATAGCCCAAAGGAATGAGAGCGAAAGGCAGGAGCAGGGTAGAAAAACGGTGGAGGCGGGGATTGATGGAGCGGAGGATATGGCCGCCATCGAGCTGTCCAGCGGGGAGGAGGTTCAGAGAAGTAGCAAAAAGGCCGACCCATGCGGCCCGACCGACGGGATTTAGCAGGAGCGTATTGGGGTTGACGCCGGGATGAATGGCGGCGGCGAGAAAACGCAGCAAGAGAGGAGTGCCGAAGACTACCTCGGCATGCGCGGGATCGATGATGCCGGGAACGATTTTGGCGTGAAGAAGGCCGAAGAGGAGCGCGGGAACGGCAAAGACGAAACCGACAAGCGGGCCGGAGGAGCCGACGTCGAAGAGAGCGCGAGTAGTGCGAATAGGGGAACGGATCATGATGAAAGCGCCGAAGGTGCCAATGAGCGAAGGGAAGGGAATGAAGAAGGGGTAGCTAGAGTGGATGTGATGGTACCGACAAGCAAAGAAGTGTCCCAGTTCGTGGGCGAGGAGAATAGTCAGGAGGGTAGCCGCGAAAGGCATGCCAGCGAGAAGGCCTGCGGGATTTTTATAAAATAGAGTGAAAGCGGAGAGAAAATCGTCGAGAGAAACGGCTTGATTGTGAGCGTAGGCGATGGCGAATTGCGTGCCGGCGACGAGACAGGTGCAAAGTGTTAAGAGAAAGAGCGCCATAGCGAGGACGAGCGATTTGAGAGAAGGGCGCGGAAGAATCGGAACGTAGGAGTGGGCGGTCGGAGGAAGAGCGCGCCAATCAACGGGAGCTGGAAACGTGTCGAGTGAAGAGTCTGAAGGCGGTGGGGTCACAGTGAAATTGAAAGCTCAAGAAGATTCACAAGTATAAGTACAGCATAAATGCGGGAGTTTGCGCCAGCGGGTCTAAACGCTGATGACTCTGATTAAAAACCGGCCCTTCACCAGAACGGGCCATTTCGAGAATCAAGCATTTGTCCGGTTAGCGTTAATCAGGACCTATCGACAAAAACCTAGTCGACACGGTAGGCGTCAAGGTAAGGCTTCGAGATTTGGGTGATTTTGTCATTTGCTTCGTTCCCTGCAATTGAGAACTCCACGTCGACTTTGATAATCGGGCACTGTCTCAGGACGTAGGTTTGATGCGTGCCGGTTGACAAGCCGCCCTCGGTGGTAAACACGCGCAGCAAGTCGCTTCGCGTCATACCTGGCTTGATAGTGGTAATCAGAAGGAGCACGTTGCTTACCCACTGCGTGTGCCCCCAGTCAACTGGCTCTCTCCGGAGGGTCACTAGTGGACTGTAACAGCTAATCTGGGAGTAATGCGGCGCGTAGGATCAAAGTAGCGCCACTTTACGGTTTTTGGCACTTGGTTGTAGTGCCGGATGTAATTCATGAGTTTTCTCCGCAAGTCGGCTAACGACGTGAACACGCCGCGCGCAATGACGTCGCGCTCGATCTTGGCGAACCAGAGTTCGACTTGGTTGAGCCAGGAGGAATAGGTCGGGGTGAAGTGCAGGTGAACCTTCGGATGACGATTCAGAAAATCGTTGACTTGCCCGGTCTTATGAGCCGAGAGGTTGTCGGCAATCACGTGGATCTCCTTGCCGCGCGGCTGGTTGACAACGATGTCCGCCAGGAACGCGACGAACTCCGCGGAGGTGTGTCGTGCGGCGGTCTTGCCGAGTACCTCGCCGGTCTTGGTGTTGAACGCCGCGTATAAGGAGAGCGTGCCGTGGCGGAAATATTCAAAGCCGTGCCGTTCGGCGCGTCCCGGCGAGAGTGGCAACACCGGATCCTTGCGGTCGAGCGCCTGGATGGCCGTCTTCTCATCGACACAGAACACCGCCGCATGCGCCGGAGGATTCAGATACAGCCCAATGATATCGGCGGCTTTCTTCTCAAAGTCCGGATCATTGGTGGCCATGTAGCGTTCGAGCCGCTGCGGCTTCAGGCCATGCTTGCCCACACCCGCGCCACCATCATGTGACTGATCTTGAGCTGCGTTCAGTTTGCGCGTGCTCCACTGGGTCGAGCCGTCCGGCGGCGTGCGCTTTAGCGCTCCACTCCAGAATGCGCGCCTCCAGCGCCGGCGTGAGCGTGCTGGCCACTTGCCCGGCGTGGCGGCTGAACAGCCCGGCCAGCCGCTCTTGCCGAAATCGCTTGCGCCAGCGATCGATAAAGCATCATTGCAGTCCAGCTTGTCGCGAATCGCAGCCCAGGTGTGACCTGCATCCAGCAGCAAGATCAGCCGCGCCCGGCGCGCATCATCGGCTCGCCCACTGCGGCTTGCCGCTCGCTGGTTGAGTTCTTCGCGTTCCACGTCCGTCAGTAGATCGTGTTCTCCATGAACACAATTATACTATCTTTTCATCTGTTACAGTCCACTAGTGGACTGTAACAGCTAAACTGGGAGTAATGCGGCGCGTAGGATCAAAGTAGCGCCACTTTACGGTTTTTGGCACTTGGTTGTAGTGCCGGATGTACTTCATGAGTTTTCTCCGCAAGTCGGCTAACGACGTGAACACGCCGCGCGCAATAACGTCGCGCTCGATCTTGGCAAACCAGAGTTCGATTTGGTTGAGCCAGGAGGAATAGGTCGGGGTGAAGTGCAGGTGAACCTTCGGATGACGATTCAGAAAGTCGTCGACTTGCCCGGTCTTATGAGCCGAGAGGTTGTCGGCAATCACGTGGATCTCCTGGCCACGCGGCTGGTTGACAACGATGTCCGCCAGGAACGCGACGAACTCCGCGGAGGTGTGTCGCACGGCCGTCTTGCCGAGTACCTCGCCGGTCTGGGTGTCGAACGCCGCGTACAGGGACAGCGTGCCGTGCCGGAAGTACTCAAAGCCGTGCCGTTCGGCGCGTCCCGGCGAGAGTGGCAACACCGGATCCTTGCGGTCGAGCGCCTGGATCGACGTCTTCTCGTCCACACAGAACACCGCCGCATGCGCCGGAGGGTTCAGATACAGCCCAATGATGTCGGCGGCCTTCTGCTCAAAATCCGGATCCTGGGTGGCCATGTAGCGGTCGAGCCGCTGCGGCTTGAGGCCATGCTTAGCCCACACTCGCGCCACCATCATGTGACTGATCTTGAGCTGCGTTCCCAGTCTGCGCGTGCTCCACTGCGTGGCTCCGTCCGGCGGCGTACGCTTGAGCGTCCATTGCAGAATGCGCGCCTCCAGTGCCGGAGTCAGCGTGCTGGCCTCTTGCCCAGCGTGCCTGCTGAACAGCCCCGCCAGCCGCTCTTGCTGAAATCGTTTGCGCCAGCGATCGATAAACGCATCATTGCAGTCCAGCTTGTCGCGAATCGCGGCCCAGGTGTGACCTGCATCCAGCAGCAACAGCAGCCGCGCCCGACGCGCATCATCGGCACGCCCACTGCGGCTTGCCGCTCGTTGGTTGAGTTCCCCGCGTTCCGCGTCCGTCAGTACGATCGAGTTCTCCATGAACCCAATCATACTATCTTTTCATCTGTTACAGTCCACTAGCTGCAAAGGTTGTCCGGTGGACGTATTGTGCTTGATTTCAAATCGTGCATTCCCGATTAAGTTCGGCTGTCGCCCGTAATCCGTCTGCTCCAACCGGTCGAGCAGGCGTAGTGCTACATTTGGCGTTTTGTTGTTTTGTCCGATGATGGATTGGGGAGCCTCGAATGCCAAATGGAGGATGAGAAGAATCCGTCTTCCGGTCTCAGGTGATTTCATCTCTTGGTCGCTTTCGATTCTCGTGATGGCGACGGCGGCACTATCACCTGCCTCGTTCAGAAGTCTCTCGTCTGCCGATGTGTAAACAGGCTCCAACAAGAGTCTCGACACAGTCTCTTTGACATTCTTGAATGAAGCAGATTCTTCGGTCGGGTGGGCTTGGGCCAAGGCTGCGTGACACAGCGACCGCGTGATGGCGGCAACAAAGAAAAATGGCAGCGCAGCAAGCAGGAGCGACCTCGTAAGTGTCCGCACGTTCATTGAGACACCTCCACCCAAAGTTTTGTTCCCTCGCTACGTCAAGGTGCGTGCTTCATTGCGGGTGTAATGCCTGGTTCGGGGAGAATCTACCACGGTTCGTCGATAACGCCTGGTAAGTCGTTACCGGACAGGTCCAGTAAATGCTGGCGCGAGAAAATCAGCCTAAGGGCTTGTTCTTCCGGTTCCGCTCCTCTGCTTCTTCCACTTTCATCCAAGTGTTTATCGAAGTAAGATCGGCGTCGGTTGCTTCTCTTCCTAGATCCCTTTTGATTTTGCGCCGCATCCGAACACCGATAATCCAGGCCGACACTGACGAATAGATGATGAGTAGGGCGGCAAGGTCGTAGCGGCCGATCCGCCACGGTGCTCCGAATAGTGGGCCACAGTGGTAGGCGAAAGTCACGATGATAAGAATTATGCCCAGCAGCCGCTTCAGCACTAGGCCACGGTCTCCGCCCTGATTTGTGCTGAGGATAGTGCAATCGTTGCGAGCGGTGCAAATGATTTGCTTAATGCGGTCTCGACTCAGTGCCTGAGAAGTCGGATTACCGGAGAAGTGGTTCATCTACCTCGGGATCAGAGCCGGAGGCTTGAGAGTCACGGGTCGTGGCGGGACCGCGAAGAGAAGCACCGCTGGTTATTTTGGCGTGAGCGCGGAGACGGACTACGGCTTTTTGGTGTCTTCGATGCCTTGGAGTTCTTTGCCGGGTTTGAAGCGAACGGCTTTGCCGGGGGGGATGTTGACTTCTTCGCCGGTGCGGGGGTTGCGGCCGATACCGGTCTTGCGGGGCTTGACACTGAAGACGCCGAAACGGCGGAGCTCGATGCGCTGGCCGCGGCCAAGAGCTTGCTTGAGGGATTCGAAAATCGTTTCGACGGCTTGCTCGGCTTTGGTGCGGCTGATGAGAGTCTTGGCGACAACCGCATTGACGATGTCCAGCTTGATCACACGCGCCTCCCGCTTCCGAGGCAAATGCTAGAGGGTGCGGCGCAGGTTGTCAAGACGGGATGGGTAAACTACACTGATGCGCTTTCGGCAGGAGAGCAAATGAGGAGCCTCGCAGGCGTAGCGATGGCAAGCTGACAGCTGAGTGGACAGGAAAGAGCGAGTGGTGGAAAAAGTTCAAGAGTTCAGACTTCAAGAGTTCGAGAGTTCTTCAAGGTTCGAGATTTCAGGGTTCAGAAGTTGAAGTGAGGAGGCGTGGATGTCCGTAAAGCCAGACCGGTGGATCCGTAAGATGGCGCTGGAACACAAGATGATCGAGCCGTTCACGGACCGGCAGGTGCGCGAAGGCGTGATCAGCTATGGAGTATCGTCGTATGGCTACGACATCCGTGTGGCGGACGATTTCCGAATCTTTACGAATGTGAACTCGACGATTGTGGATCCGAAGCATTTCGATCCGCGGTCGCTAGTGGAGTTCAAAGGGGATGTGTGCTTGATTCCGCCAAATTCATTTGCGCTGGCGAGATCGGTGGAATATTTCCGGATACCACGGAATGTTTTGACGATTTGTTTGGGCAAATCGACGTATGCGCGGTGCGGAATTATTGTCAATGTGACGCCGTTTGAACCGGAATGGGAAGGTTTTGTGACGCTGGAGATCAGCAACACGACGCCGCTGCCCGCGAAGATTTATGCGAATGAAGGATTGTGCCAGGTGCTGTTCTTCGAGTCGGATGAAGATTGCGAAGTGAGCTACAAGGATAAGAAGGGGAAGTATCAATCACAGGGCGGGATCGTGCTGCCGAGATTGTAGAGCTAGAAAAACGCCCCACCCAGAAGAGCCAGAACAGCGGCCCGCTTCAGAAGGCGGGCTCTACGAAGAAATCTGAGTCAATTTGACGACGGACATGGGGTAGCCGCGCTCGCGCCAGGCATCGAGGCCGCCTTCAAGCGGGCGAATGCGAGTAATACCCCGTCGTCTGAGGAGGAGCGCCACACGGGCGCTGGTAGCTTCGTTTGGTCAAGTGCAATAAAGAATGATTTCGCGATCCCGGGGCAGTTGCTCATTTTTCTCTTCGAGTTCCTTGGCGTCCATGCGGAAAGCGCCGGGAATGATTTCTGGATCGGCTTCAAAATCCACGGAATGACGAAGATCGACGATGGCCAGATCCTCGCCGGCGTCGAGCTTGTGCTTCAATTCCTCGACAGTGATGCGTGCGATGCGCAGTTCGCGCAAGAAACGTTTGCGGGCGACGAATTTGTAAGCGAGATAGGACGCGAGCGCACCAAATAGAATGACGAAAAGCCAGCCGCCGAGAGAGGCGGCGTGTTCCGCGATGCGTTCAATCGCACCGCTGAAAACGTAACCGAGGCCAAGGAAAGTGGCCGCCCAGAGAAGCGCGCCAGCGGCATCAAAAAGCAGGAAACGGCGCAGGCGCATGTGGAAGATGCCGGCAAGGGGCGGAGCGACGGTGCCAAGGCCCGGGAGAAACTTGGCAAAGATAAGAGAGTGTGCACCTTGCCTGGAGAAAATGCCTTCGGTGCGGCGAACGCAGGAGTCCGGCTCGATGGTGATTTTGCAGAGAAATTGGAGAACTTTGATGCCTTTGTGGCGACCGAGCTGGTACCAGAGCGAATCGGCGGAGACCGCGGCGAAGGTGACGATGAGGAGCGAAGTGAAAAGATTTAACTGATGGGAGCCGGCGAGCGCGCCTGCAGCGAGGAGGAGCGGAAGCGACGGCACGGGCACTCCGCTCTGCTCGACGAAGACCCAGGCGAGCAAGACGATATAGCCGTGATGCAACAGGAATTCAAGGGTGCGGTGCATTTGGCTAGGCTGGGTCCTCTGTGACCGATGTAACTGACTATCGAGAGACGATAGAAGAAGTATGCCCCCAGCGGCCGGACATGACAAATTCGGATAGTGGCTTGCGAGTTCGCGGCGCAACCTCGCGATCGCGGAGCTTTTCTGGCAGCGAGTTCGGATCTCCGGGATAGCCGATGGCGATGGCTGCGATGGGTTCGCAGTCGGCTGGAATTTCGAAGACTTGCTTGGTCTTGGCGTGATCAAAACCGGCCATTTGGTGAACGGCGAGACCTCGAGCAGTGGCTTCGACGCTGAGCAAGGCGGTGGCAGCGCCGGTGTCGTAGAAAGCGTTGCGGTTTGGCGTGCCATTGGCGCGAAACTTTAGTTCCGAAACGGCAAGGACGAGGACAGGTGCGCCCTTGGCCCAGCCGGCGTTGAAATCCACCAAGACACTGAGCAGTTTCGCGAAGTTTTCCGCGTCGTCCTTGGTGGCCACGAGGTAAGCCCAGGGCTGCTCATTGCTACTCGAAGGCGCCCAGCGCGCAGCCTCGAAAAGGCTGACGAGGACGTTGGGCTCCACGGGCTTGTCCGAGAAGGCTCGAGGACTCCAACGATTGCGGATGAGATCATGAATTGGGAAATCCGCCGGTGCAGGTTTATGCATGATTATTTTCCTCTTTTGTAATTCAGCGATTAGATGAAAGAAGGAGCAGAACGGGTGCGTTCGGGGAATGATGGCTCACTCTTTGTTACCTTGCGGACCGATCGTCCGGAGCGAAGCTAGGGATTCGGCTTCGCTCCAGACCAGGCAGCGTATTACCTCAGCGATGACAGATGCGATCGGTGGCCCAGTGGGCGGGCTGGCTGAGTTGCGAATGATTATGTGGGCCTGATTACTTGGCCGGCTTTTGAAACATTTCGGCGTCGATGGTGATGGCGACGTCGTCGCCAACCACGAGGCCGCCGTTGTCCATGGTGGCGTTCCACTTCACGCCAAAATCCTGACGGTTAATTTTGGTAGTGGCATTGATGGCCATGCGTTGATTGCCCCAGGGATCCTTAATGGGAGCGGTGGGACCATCTACGTCGAGAGTGACTTGTTTCGTGACACCGCGAATGGTCAGGTCACCAATGACTCTGAGCTTGCCGGGAGCGACTTGCTCGACTTTGGTGGACTTGAAAGTCATGGTGGGGAAGTGCTCGGCATCGAAGAAATGGTCGCTGCGGAGATCCTTGTCGCGGGCGGCGACGCGCGTGTCGACGGAATTCACATCGATGGTGACATCCACGGTGGACTTGGTGATGTCCTGGCTGTCGAACTGGACGGAGCCTTTTACGCTGGTGAATGCGCCGCGAACCGTGGAGATCGCCAGATGCTTGACGGCAAATTGCGCCGAGGAATGCATGGGATCGATCTCCCAGGTGGAAGTTGCCGCGGCGGAGGGCAGCGAGAGTGCGGCTGCGAGTCCGGCGGTGAGTGCGATGCGGGTGAAGACTTGGCCCATTGGTGTTGCCTCCTTAAGTGATAGCTGCGACAGAGCGAATTTGAAGTTTGGTGCGCTTACTGCGGTCCACGAGCGCGGACTTCCTCCAAGAGCTGGGCGAGGATCTTCAAGCGGGAAGCAGGGATATGTCGAAACTGGCGCTTGTGAAGCTCGCGAACCGGCGAATCGAGACTTTTCAAGAGAGCGAGACCAGAGGTTGTAATGCGGGTTTTGACGACGCGGCGGTCGTCGGTCTGGCGGGCGCGGGAGATGAGGCCGCGCTTTTCCATGCGGTCGAGGAGGCGGGTCATGTCCGGGTCGTGAGAAATCATGCGGTCGCCGATGCCGCTGCAGGCGAGGCCTTCTGGCTCGGCGCCACGAAGGATGCGGAGAACGTTGTATTGCGTGCCGGTGAGGCCATGGGGTTTGAGAAGCTGTTCAGCTTCGAGGCCGAGGGAATCGGCGGTTTTCTGGAGCGAGATGAAGATGCGGTCTTCCGGAGGAAGAGCGGGGCGGGATGGCGGGCGGCGACTCACGGGCATACGATAATCGTTATGACGACTAATGTCAAGAGGAAATAATGGAAGGAAGAAAAGACCGCCGGGGGCCTAGGGTTTGCGGAGCGGGCGGAGCTGGATTTCGCTGAGGAAGCTTTGGGGACTCTGGGTAACGATCATTTCGACAGCATGGGCTACATCTTCCGGTGAAAGCGCTTTGGAAGGATCCTTCGGGCCGCGCGGGGAAAATCCTGTGGCCACGCTGCCGGGGCAGATGACGCTGACGCGAATGCCGTGTTCACGGAGGTCTTCGGCCATGCAGGCGGAAAGGCCCTGAAGGCCCCACTTGGAGGCGCAATAGATGCCGCCGCCAGCGAAGGAGTTGCGGCCCGCGAGAGAACTGATGTTGATGATGTCGCCCGCGCCGCGACGGATCATCGAAGGAACGACGGCGCGAGAGACCAGGAAGACGCTCTTGAGATTCGTATCGAGGACGCGGTCCCAGTCGGCTTCGGTTTTCTCGTGGGCTGGGCCAAAGAGCCCGATGCCAGCGCTGTTGACCAGGATGGAGATGGGGCCGAGAGTGGCCTGGGTCTTGTCCACGAGGGCGGCGACATCAGCAGCTTGCGAAACATCGGTGATGTGAGAATAGATGTGCGAAGCAATTTTCTTGAGGTCGGCCTGGGCGACCGAGAGGGCCTCTGGATTGCGGCCGCAGATAGCCAAGGAGGCGCCTAGTTCGGCGAGGCGGAGAGCGATGGCGCGGCCAATGCCGCGGCTCCCGCCCGTGACAAGGGCGATGGCCCCAGAGAGCGGCGGGGCTCCTGCGAATGATGAATTTATAGCTGGATTTTGAGCCATTTGAATTCTTCCTCTCTCGAGCAGCCCATTTTGTGCGAAACTCATCTTAGCATCCAGGAGTCTAAGCAGTTCCCTCATGGCTTGGGATCCTCGAAGGTGCGTTGGGAAAGCGGACAAAAGCTTTTAGTCTGGTGGAATGCTTCCACAGGCGCATTGATTTTTCCTGTGTTGGATGCTTGCGAATGGACGGGGGCTTTTCCTATAATTCCCAAGTTTTGGAACCGAGGCAATTCCCGGCAGAGGCAGTGCATGTAGGATCGGCAGCGGAAAATCCAAATTTGAAGTTAGGGCGAGGAGAGTGGGAATGAGTGGAACACGCAAAATGGCAGGCCTCGCGATTGTCGCGGCGCTATGTCTGATTTTGGGGAACGGGCTGAGCGCGTTGGCGCGGCCACAAGCGACAGCCGGAGGGCAAGCCGGAGGGAAGCAGCCGTATACGATGGCGGAATACAACGCCTATCAAGCTGCCGCCGCGGAGAAGAGCCCCGCTGAACAGATCAAGTTGCTGGATGATTTTGTCTCGAAGTATCCGAATTCCGCATTGCTAATTTATGCTTATCCGCTCTACTACCAGGCTTACGGACAACTGAAGAATTATCAGAAGGTGATCGAATACGCGGACAAAGTGGTGGGGCTGGGGGAAAAGGTTGAAGCCGGGGTGCGCTATCAAGCGCTGTACGCGCACGCGTTTGCGTACAACGCCTTAAGCACATCCGATGCCGCCTGGGCGGGGCTTCCCGCCAATGCAAAGGCCGCGCAAGATGCGGCCGTTGCCGGTTTGAAGGCGCTGGACGAGCTGAAAAAGCCAGACAGCATGACCGAGGATGCGTTTAATGCGCAGAAAAAGCAGATTCAGGTCTACTTCAACGGGACAGCGGCGCAGGCCGCGATGTCGCAAAAGGACTACACGTCCGCCGTTCAATTCTATAAGGCGGTGCTGGCACTGACGCCGGACGACGGGATCACAAGCTACCGGCTGGGGCTGGCGTACGAAGCGATGACACCGCCGCAGCATATGGATGCATTCTGGTCGATTGCGCGAGCTGTGACGGCGAAGGGCGCCACGGAAGCGCAGTCCAAAAAGGTGAAGGACTATCTGCGGAAGTTGATCCAGAATTACCAGCAAGCGGCATGCGATAGCTTGACGGACGCGGAACTGAACGAGCTGCTGCAGCTGGCGAGCAGTTCGCCGGAACGGCCCGCGAGCTACAGCCTACCGAGCGTCGCGGACCTGGATGCGGCGCGAAAGGTTATGACGATCGCTTCCGTTGTGGCTGACTTGAAAGCCGGTGGAGACAAGTCCAAGGTCACGTGGCTGGCGGCGTGCGGGCTGGAGTTTCCGGGCGTGCCGGGCAAGGTGATAGAGAATATTCCGGGTGCGACGACGGCGGATCCCATCGAGCTGAAGATCGCGTTTGTGACGAGCGACGCGGAGTTCGATGCGGCGACGGTGCCGAACATGGATGTGAAAGTAGTCGGCCAGCCGGACGTTTCCCGCGTGGAGAAGGATAGCGCGGTGCACTTTACCGGCACGCTCGTTTCCTACGATCCAGACCCGGCGTTCATGCTGCATTGGGACAAAGCCAAGGTGAACGAAGAGGACGTACCCAAGGAAAAGGCGGCCCCCAAGAGACCGGTGCACCGGAAACCTTCGGGACGCCGCTCGAGCAACTAGACAACGCACCTGTTCTTGAAACGGCTCTCTGGCGCGACTGGAGAGCCGTTTATCTTTTGCGCGCCAGTTGATTTGCCTACGAGAAGCGTGGAACAGCTCTGCAGAGAAGACAGCAAGCGTCAGCGGGAGCGGTGGTTTCCCGACGCCAGCTTGTACTCGCTGATCTTGCGGCTCAGGGTATTGCGGTGAATGCCGAGAACTAGCGCCGCGCGTGATTGGTTGCCGTTGACGTGGTCCAGCACGCGCTTAATGAAGCGCTTTTCGAATTCTCCCACGGCCTCATCAAATAAAATGCCCCGGTCCACCATTTGAATGACAAGTCCCTCAAGTTGATCTTTCACGATCGCACGCTCCACAGAATTTGTTCTGGGCCGGTAAGCAACTATGGATCAAGATCGTGCCCCGCCAGGATGCGATAGGCCTCCCGATACTTGGCACGCGTGGCAGCGACTACATCGGGCGGAAGCTCCGGGCCGGGCGGGGTTTTGGGCCACCGGATTCGCTCGAGATAGTCGCGCACAAACTGTTTGTCGAAAGAGGGCTGGGGGCCGCCGGGCTGGTACTGTGCGGCGGGCCAGAAGCGCGAGGAATCTGGAGTGAGCGCTTCATCAATCCACATCAGGGAGTCGAGGGCGCCAGCTGGGCGACGGGCGTCTTCGAGCAGACCAAATTCAAATTTTGTGTCGGCCAGTAAAATGCCGCGCGGCGCAGCGTAAGCCGCAGCGCGGCGGTATATCTCCAGACTGACGAAGCGGATGCGCTCGGCGAGATCCTTGCCGACGAGGGATGCAGCCTGTTCGAAGGAAATATTTTCGTCGTGCCCGCTGGTAGCTTTCGTGGCTGGAGTGAAGATAGGTTCCGGCAAGCGATCGGATTCGCGCAGGCCGGCGGGAAGCGCAATGCCGCAGATTTTTCCAGTGGCTTTGTAATCCTTCCAGCCGGAACCGGAAACGTAACCGCGCACGACGCATTCGATGGGAAGAGGTTGCGTCTTGCGCACGACCATGGAGCGGCCGGCGAGATCGTCGCGATAGGCTTGAAACGGGGGGGGAAAATCCGTGGCGCTGAGAACGTGATTGGGAATGATGTCTTTCAGGAGATCGAACCAAAAAAGGGAGAGTTGCGTGAGGACGCGGCCCTTGTCGGGAATGGGAGTGGGGAGAATCACGTCGAACGCGGAAAGCCGGTCGGTGGCGACGATGAGCAGTTTATCGCCGAGATCGTAGATGTCGCGGACTTTCCCGCGCGCCGCGGGAGTGAGACCGGCGAAATGCGTTTCTTGAATGATGCGACTCACAGGACTTGCAGCCACGGAAAAGTTTCTCCCCAAAGGTGGGGAGTATTCTAGCGCAGGGCTTCCTCGAGGGAAAGCAGCACGTGGAGGAAAACTTTTGGAGAAAGAGCACGAGAGGGCGGATTTATTCTTGATACGGGCGCACGGCGAAGAACCGAGCGTCTCAACACTGCAAGAGGTGGGGCACGCTTCAGTGCCTAGGCGGCGGAAGCAGCTTTGTGTTTGGGAGCTGGCGCTTCGTCGCCTTCCCAACGGACGCTGACGAGCTTGGAGACGCCGGGCTCCTGCATGGTGACGCCGTAAAGGACGGAGCCGGTTTCCATGGTTTTGCGATTGTGAGTGACGATGATGAATTGCGTTTGACCGCTCATATCCGCAACCAGCCGGGTGAAGCGGCCGACATTGGCTTCGTCGAGGGGCGCGTCCACTTCATCGAGAATGCAGAAAGGGCTCGGCTGGTAGCGGAAAATGGCGATAAGCAGAGCGAGCGCGGCCATGGCCTTTTCTCCGCCGGAAAGCAGAAGAACGTTTTGCATGCGTTTGCCGGGGGGCGAAGCTACGACGTCGATGCCCGCGTCGCCTGAGCTGTCCGGTTCGGTGAGGCGCATTTCCGCCATGCCGCCGCCGAAGATAGTGTGGAAAGCTTCGGAGAAATTCTTGTTGATGGCGTGGAAAGCCTGCTCGAATCTTTCGCGGGAGACGAGATCCAGTTCAGCGATGGCCTGCTGCGTATCGGCGATGGATTGGAGGAGGTCGTCGCGTTCGCGCGTCAGGAACGTGAAGCGCTGCTCGCATTCATTGAACTCTTCGAGAGCCATCATGTTGACGGGGCCCATGACTTCGATGCGCTGCTTCATTTCGCGGTAGCTCGATTCCGCGGCGGCGAGCTCTTCGCCGGTCATGAAGGCAGCTTCTGTGGCAATCAGATCCTCCGGTTGCGCATTGACCTCGGTCATGCAGGTATCGCGGAGATGCTGGCGGTCGGAGTCATTGCGCGCGCCGTCCACTTCCGCGTGGCTGCGTTGTTCGCGAAGCTCTTGGAGCCTCTGCCGGTCCATGCGCAAATGATCTTCCAATTGCGTGACGCGTGTTCGGCCAGCGTCCCACTCCTGTTCGAGTTGGCGCTGGCGGACTTCGAGGCGAAGCTTTTCACCGCGTAGGCCTTCGAGTTGCTGTGTGAGGTCTTCACTTTGTTTTGCCAGAGCGGCGGTCTCATCCCCAATCGAGGACTCTTGCTGTAGAAGCGCAGTTTCGCGCCGGTCGAGTTCCGCGCGCTCCTCTCGCAAACGGGCGGCAAGAGCTTCGGCTGCGGAAAGCCGTTCATTGAGGGCGGCCAGCTCGGCGCGGGCGCCGGCAAGATCGTTCTGTTCGGACTGAAGCGAGCCGCGAAGGTGCGCGAGGTGCTCCACCAGACGCGCGCTCTCGGTTTCCGCTTCCGCTCGGCTGGCGGCTGCGGAAGCGTGCTGATGCTTGGCGCGTTCGGCTCGCACTCGCGCGTCAGCGGAATCCTTCCGGAGACGCAAGAGCTCGCTCTGACAAAGGGTCAGCTCGAGGCCGAGCCGCGCGAGTTCGCTTTGCATGTGCTCGTGACGATGCGTTGCGGAGAAAGCGCTGCGTTCCGCCTCGCGTTGCTGCGCATTGATTTGCTCGAGGGACAGCTCTGCATCGCGCAGATCCGTGCTCAGTTGGGCGAGCACGGACTGCGTCTCGCTCATCTGGTGTTCGAGCTGCAAAATTTCAGTGTCGAGGGCGCGCAGCTCCCGCTTCATGCCGAGCGGACCTGCTTCGTCCGCGCGGCCGCCGGTGACCATGCGGCCCTGGTAGCAAGTGCCGTCCGGCGCGACAAAAGCGAACTGAGGATTGTCACGCGCGAGCTTCTCGGCGGACGATGCGCCGTCGGCGAGATAAGCCGAGCGCAGCCGCGGAAGGAATTGTTTAGCAGCGGCGCCCAGGGGATCGCGGAAGCCGACTAGTTTATCCAAGCGGGAAATGACGCCGTCTTCGGGGCGGAAGTTGATGATGGGCTCGTATTCGGCGAGGCGCAAATTGCGCAGCGAATCAACAAAAAAGGTGGCGCGGCCGCCGACTTCATCGCGAAGCAGGGAAACGCCGGCGCGAGCGTGGTCATAGGTTTCGACCACGACATATTCGAGTTCGTCGCGAAGATATTGCTCGATGGCGGCTTCGTGCTGTTCTTCGACTTCGGCGTAATCCGCGAGCACTCCGACAGCGTGGAAATTCTGGCCGCCGCCGCGTTCGTTGGCGGCGAATAGCTTTTGCACGGCGTCAGCGGTATAGGAGCGGTCGTTGAGGATTCGCGTGAGGGTTGCGTGGCGGGCACGGACGCCAGAGAGGGAATCGCGCAGCGTATCTGCCTTTTGCGTAACGGCTTCGCGCTGCTGGCGCAGGTCCGCGATGCGCGTTTGTACAGCGGTGGCGCTTTGGGTTAGCGCGTTAAGCTGCCCGCTTGCGGCTTCCCAATCGTAAGCAGCTTGATCGGCGTCGTCGCGAATACGAATGGAGGTCTCGAGCAGCTCGTGCTCGCTCGCTTCCCGCTTGCGCAGCGCGTCAAGATGATGGACGAGCGCTTCTTCCGCCTGCGCTTGTTCACCGTGGAGATGCAGAAGGCTTTCGCCGGCTTGCGATGCGGTGTGGCGCAGAGATTCGATGCGCGCTTCGGATGCCTGAATTTGATTGGCGCGCGATTCGGCCCGAGCGGCAAGCTCTTCCACGCGCCCGGAGAGGACGCCGGAATCTTCGCTCAGCGAACTAACTGCAAGCTGCTGCGCGGCGCTGCGGGCTTCCCACTCCGCGGCTTGCGCCGCGGCTTCGGCCATTTCCGCCGAGACTTGCGTGCGCCGCGAGCCAAGTTCCACGGCGCGCTGCTGATTGAAGGTGATGCGGTTCTCGGTGCGGTCGACTTCGAGAGCGGTGAGATTCAGAACATTCTGATTCTGGCGAATCTCGGCGTCCAGTTCGTAGACGCGCTGGTTTAGACGGTCCTGGTCGGCTTCCTGTTGCTGGATGGTTTGCGCATGCTGCGTTTCGGCGGCGGTGAGTTCGGCGAGCTGTTTCGCGATGCGCTCCGCCTCGGCGTCCAGTTCGCGGGCTTTTCCGGCAAGCATTTGGCGGACAATTCCGCGCATCTGGTCGCGAATTTCTGCGTAGCGGCGGGCTTTGGAGGCCTGGCGCTTGAGCGAGCCGAGCTGCTTTTCGACTTCGACGACGATATCGTTCACACGGGCAAGATTGAGCTTGGAGGATTCGAGCTTGGCTTCCGCGAGACGCTTTTTGGTTTTGAATTTCGTGACGCCAGCGGCTTCTTCGATGATGGCGCGGCGCTCCATGGGTTTGGTGGAGAGGATCAGGCCAATGCGGCCCTGTTCGATGATGGCGTAGGAATCGGGACCCAGGCCGACGCCCATGAACATTTCCTGAATATCGCGAAGCCGGGCGATGCGGCCGTTGATGAGATATTCGCTTTGGCCGGAGCGGTACAAGCGGCGGGTGACCACCACTTCGCCAGGTTTGGCGGCGAGGACTGGCTTGTCGGGGCCCTTCTTGCGGCGTTTGCCCTTTAAGAATTCGGGAGTTATGGCAGACGCTTCGTCAGTTTGAGGCACAGAATCTTGCGATTCCGTAGTTTCTTGCTGCGATTCGGGAGCCAGCGCGGGGTCAAGCGAGAGAATTTGGACATTCGAATCTGCCATCGCGCCAATGGCGCCATCGATGACGGGTTCGGCCGGCGCGTCGGCAAGGCTTTGCATCTGCGCGCCTTCAAGAACAAACCGGGCGGCTTCTGCCAGCTCGGGATCTTCCATCGTGATGGTAACTTCGGCCATGCCGAGGGGCGGGCGCTTGGTCGTGCCATTGAAGATGCAGTCGGCCATGCGCTCGGCGCGGAGAGACTTGTGGCTCTGCTCGCCCAAAACCCAGGATATGGCGTCGACTACGTTGGATTTGCCGCAGCCGTTGGGTCCGACGATGCAGGTGGTGCCGGAGCCGCTGAAAGTGACCACGGTGCGGTCAAAAAACGACTTAAAACCAACGATTTCCACTTTTCGCAGCTTAAGCAAGATGTCCCCTTTTTGTCCCCGTTCGCGCCAAGGTCAGACTCCATTTGTTCGAGCTCATTAAAAGCTCGCTTACGACAGAGGCCAACAGCAAAACACGCGTAGAGAGACGACGCATTGTTCCTCGAGGGGAGGGTCTTTCGAGCGACAAGTCGACCGGTTTGCGGTCGCTTAGACAAACGTGTGGCAGGTTCTCAGTCAGAGGCCCAGCCGCCTGGCGCGTGGATGGCGGTACGGGAAAAAAGATTACCACGAGCATTCCTGAGTGTAAAGAGCCACGCAATACATTGTGTTGAATTGGCGAGGGGCCACAATCCGCAAACGCCGCGAAAGTACGGTTTGGTGATCTGCCGTTACTTTACGTATTTTTCATACCAGGCGAGTATGCGATTAAGACGATCGAGAAGGTGTTTCTCCTCGTGGAAACCGTGCGGCTCCCTGGGATACTCGACGAGCTCAGTTTCTACACCATAGTGCTTCAGACCGCGATACAACTCCTGGCTTTGGTCCAGCGGATCGGTGGTGTCGGCTTGGCCCTGAAGAATGAGCGTTGGCGTCTTGGCATTCTTGAGCTCCGTGAACGGGGAACTATTTAAGAATTTCACGAGGCTGTCCGACTCGTAGGGCACGCCGTAGAACCACTCATCGTAGGAAGGATGTGATTCGCTTCCGTACTCGGAAATCAAATTCGAGAGGCCCGCGCCGGAAACGGCAGCTTTGAAATTGTTCGTCTGCGTGATGGCCCACTCTGACATATAACCACCGTAAGACCACCCGCCAATGCCGAGTTTAGCGGGATCGGCAATTCCGCGGTCGACGAGATCCTTGATGCCGGCCATCACGTCCTTGAAATCGGCGCCGCCCCAATCGCCACGGTTCATCTCGATGAATGCTTCCCCATACCCCACGGAACCGCGAATGTTGGGGTAAAAGACCGCATAGCCGTGCGCTGCGAGCAGTTGGCCCCAGGTTTCGATGGAGTCTTGCCAGTTGCCCGTTGGTCCACCGTGGATTAATGCGATGAGCGGCAACTTTGCTTTGGGGTCGGCCCCAGTGGGTTTCAAAAGAGCGGCTTCGATCTCAAGACCATCGAAAGATTTGTATTTGTAAAATTCTGGCGCGCTGAGCGTGAATTGCTTCCAGGAATCGTTGAGGTGAGAGACCTGTTTTGGTGGATTTTTCTGATCCCAAAGCCAAAGCTCGGGAGGCGTTGTGGCGGACTGTCGTACGAAGGCGACTTCTCCGGAGTCAGAAACGGCAAAGCCACCGATATTGCTTGAAGGCGGATTGGAAAGGTTCATGCTCCTTCCGGCCGGAGAAAAACCGACCAGTTTGTTTCGGAAGCCGTCGGCGTAGAGGGCGAACATCGAGCCGTCCTTAGTCAAACGATGCTCATGAATGGCGCGGTCGAGGCTCGCCCCAGTGAGATTTCGGGTTGCACGCTGGCCAATGTCCAGAAGCATGAGGTCGTGCGGTGCTGGACCGTCGATCCGGCAGCCAATGTAGCTGATGGTCAGCTCGTCGGAAGCCACGCGAAGGTCGTGGAATGGGCCGTGCGGTGCAAAGAGAAGTTTCGGTGGACCGCCGGCCACAGCAAATGAAAAAATGCGATGGGTCTCCTCGTCGGATTCCGGGTGATCCGTGGCGCTGACGATGATGCGGTCGCCGTAGGGCATCCAGGCGAGCTCGCTGATTTCCCACTTGGAGTCGGTAAGCGCCTTGGCCTCATCTGTAGCCATGGTGAGCAACCACAAGCGCGGCTGTTTGTCGTCTTTATCGACGACGTGCGCGTCGTCTTTATCTTTTTCCTTCTTCTCCTCGTCGTCGGTCTTGGCATCGGGAGCAAGGAAAGCGATCTGTTTGCCGTCGGGAGACCACGCAAAGCTGTGAACGCTGCGCTTGCCTTTGGTAAGAGCGGCGGCTTCTCCTCCGTCCATGCGCATCACGTAAATCTGCTGCTGGTTGTCGCGATTTGAAAGAAAAGCGAGCCGCTTGCCATCAGGTGACCAGCGCGGAGAAAATTCATCCTTCGCGGAAAAGGTGATTTGCCTGACTGCGCCTGTCGTCCTGTCATACAGCCAGATATGGCGGGCGCGCCGTTCGGCCTTGGGCGGCTCCATGACCACGAATGCGACCTGCGTGCCATCCGGAGAGAATTGCAGATCGGAAATCGCGCGCAAATTTAGTGATGCTTCGGGCGTGAGCAACTTGGGCGAGTTCGCGTCAGACGTTTGCTGGGCACCGGTTGTTCCCGCAATCGCCAAAATACAGAGAAGGCCACTTCTCAATAAAAAACGGTTCATCGCTGCACCTCCCAAGTGAGAACCTAGGACTTTAGCGAGCGGAGAGCCCACCGTCAATTTGGTACGCGGAGTTCGCTAGTTCTTTTGCATTATTGACCCTGCCACACCATCGCTCCTTATAATGCGCCACCTAAAAGTGGAGTGATGTACGTCACACCGGTTCGGAGCGCATGCAGTTTCGCGTTTGCCGGATTTGTGTGCTCAATTCTAAAGAAATACGCCGAGAGGAAACAGGAGAGCCGCATGCGGAATCTCAGAAGTCTGATTTGTATCCTAGCGGTAGTAATGTACTCGAGCCTCAACGCTTCGGCGCAGGAAATCGCCGGAAGCATTCGCGGGACGGTTCAGGATGCAAGCGGTGCCATCGTCTCTGGAGCCAAAGTGACGGCAGTCCAAACGGAAACTGGCCTGGAACGCACGGTGACGACGGATTCTCTTGGCGCATACGTTTTCGTCGAGCTCCCCATCGGACATTACCGGCTGGAAGCCGAAGCAAAGGGATTCAAGAAGTACATTCAGCAGGGAATCTCACTGGGCGTAAATCAGACGGCGATGGTGGCCGTTCGGCTCGAAATTGGGACCGCCGCGCAGGAAGTCCGGGTTCAGGCAAACGCTCCGCTCGTCGAGACGACTGTCACTAGTCTGGGAAAAACAGTTGGAGAACGCGACGTTTTGGACCTGCCTCTGAACGGGCGCGATTTTACTCAGCTCGGGCTGCTTCAGCCTGGCGTTTTCCCGATCACTCCCGGGCTGGCGGTGGCCGGCGGCTCTTTGCGCAGCGGCCAGGCCTATGCCGTGAATGGCCAACGGCCGGAGTCCAACAATTTTCTGATCGATGGCGCGAACAATTTCAACGCTGTCGATGGCGGACTGGTGATTCATCTTCCGATCGATGCCATCGCCGAGTTTCACATTCTGACGCACACGGCGAGGGCGGAATTCGGGCACAGCACCGGCTCCACGACCAACATCATCACGCGCTCCGGCACAAACGCGTTTCATGGCGCGGCCTGGGAATTTCTGCGGAACGACGCCATGGACGCCAAAAGCTTTTTCGCCAGCAGCGTCGAGCCACTGAAGCGAAACCAGTTCGGCGGAACGTTCGGCGGGCCCATCAAGAAAGACAAAACTTTTTTCTTTGGATATTACGAGGGTTTGCGCAACCGCCAGGGTGAAACGGTGAGCGCAACCGTTCCAACTCAAACCGAGCAGCAGGGAGACTTTGGCCTGCTCTGCATACAGGCAGGAGGGAGCTTTAACTCCTCCGGCATTTGCAGCGCTCCTGCGGGCCAGCTCGTGAACGAATTTTCAAACCAGCCTTTTGCTTTCAACAAACTTCCAGGCATCGATCCTCTGTCCCATACCCTCTCGGCCTTCTTCCCGCTGCCCAACCAGCCGAGCCTGGGACCAAACGCATACAGCACCACGCAAACGCTGATGCAAAACAACGACCAGTTCGGATTGCGTGTCGACCACTATTTGACCTCACAGGACGTCCTGAATTTCCGCTACATGTTTTCACAGGGAGACACGACCGACCCGCTCTCAACGGCCGGCGCCAATGTGCCGGGCTTTCCCGTTGGAGAAGGGCAGCGCGCGCAGAACATTGTGGGCCAAGAAACACATACATTTTCACCAATGCTGATCGGCGTAGCGCGATTCTCGTTTCTGCGAAACAAGTATCTTTTCAACGAAGCCGTCAATCACACGACACCTTCGAGCCTGGGCTTCCAATATGCCCCTTCGCTCGATGCCGCCATCGGGCCACCTTTCATCCAGGTAAGCGGGTATGCATCGGTCGGCGATCCCATCACCGGGCCGCGCGATACCTATGAGAACGCCTTCGACATTTCGGGTTCGCTGACGTGGATTCATGGACGGCACGAGATGAAGTTCGGCGGTGGTTACAGCCACGATCAGGTCAACGTTTTATTTGGCATCGCATCGAACGGATTTTTTGTTTTTGCGCCGGTGCCTGCCAACGACGCTTTCGCGAGCTTTCTGCTCGGAGTTCCGGTCTTTTTTCTGCAAGGCGGTGGAGACCCATCGCGTGGACTTCGTGGGAACAATTTGAACTTCTACGCACAGGATACTTACAAGATCACACCACATCTGACGCTGAACGCAGGGCTGCGCTACGAGTTGCCATTCCCTTACACGGAGATTCGAAACCGAACGAACCTCTTCGAACCTGGCGTGCAATCCGTCGTGTTCCCCAGCGCGCCAGCGGGGCTCGTGTATCCGGGAGATCCAGGTGTACCGGGAGGCTTGATTCCAGCGGAAAAAACAGCTTTTGCTCCGCGAGTTGGCCTGGCCTGGGATCCGCGAGGGAACGCCCGGTGGTTGGTCACCGCCTCTTACGGAATTTTCTATGATCCGTATTACAACGGCCAAGGCGGGCCGCTGCAAGCTCCTGTCAGCGCGCCGCCCTACTTGCAGACGCCACAACTGAATTTCCCTAATTTTGCGGACCCTTTTAACGGAGCAAATCCTTTTAATGGCACCTTTGCCGAGCCGATGACCTTGCTGACTTTGGCACCCAACCTGCGCCTGCCTTATGCGCAGGATTGGAACCTCAACATCCAAAGGTCTTTCGGCGGAGACTGGCTGTTCGAGGCTGGCTATGTCGGTACGAAGGGCACCAAGCTGCCGAGATTCATCGAGGGAAATCCGGCGGTCTTTGTTCCCGGCGAAACGAACGGTGTGCCGAACTCAACGGAAGACAACGTCAATCAGAGACGCCTCTACTCGGGCTGCACGCTTGCGCAGCCAAGCCCGTGCAACTTCGCATCCGTGGGCTTGATCGCAGGCATTGCAAATTCCACTTACAATGCTTTGCAGACGAGCTTGAAAAAGCGTTTCAGCCATGGATTGTCATTCCTTGCTTCCTACACATTTTCGAAGACTCTCGATGACGTTTCGTCCTTCAACATCACCGGCTCCGCTTCGCAAAGCGTGGCGGGCGAGAACGACCTGGCGCAAAATCCGTTTAATCTCACGGCGGAGCACGGCAGGTCCATGTTCGATGCGCGGCACCGATTCGTCCTCAGCTATGAGTGGGAACTGCCCTTCTGGAATCATCCCGGGAATTGGTACCAACACGTTCTGGGTGATTGGCAGTTAAACGGCATCACCACCTTCATGAGCGGCACCCCGTTGACCGTTTACGACTCTCAGGACGTTTCTTTGCAAGGCGGCGCCCCGGAAATTTCCGGCTTCTCCAGCAACCGGCCGGATCTCATCGGCAATCCGAATAGCGGGCCGCACACTCCGCAAGAATGGTTCAACGTTTCTGCCTTTCAGCGACTCGATCCAGCCACCCAAGCCGGACAGTTTGGCAACGAAGGCCGAAACGTCGTGCAGGGACCGGGCCTGCAGCAGTGGGACTTTTCTGCTTTCAAAAATATCCCGATCCGGGAGTCAAAAAGCTTGCAATTCCGCGCAGAATTTTTCAACGTTTTCAATCACGCCAACTTCCGGCTGCCGAACAACGACATCAGCTCGCCAAATTTTGGCGTGATTTCGGAAGCGCTGCCAGGGAGACTTGTGCAGTTGGCATTGAAGTTTCTTTTCTGAGGCGCCGCACAGGCAATTTGGTAAAGCCTCGCTGTCGGCCGCGTGCTTCGTTCTCGGGCCGCTGGTGTGACATCGCACAGTTTTATCCCCGCGCGGCCCCTTGCGTCACGCTGCTTCAATGCGGACTTCCTGGGTCGCACATTCGCATTTCAGCACACCGCCGAGCCGTTCTTCATTGCGGGTGTCTGGAAGGCTCGGCTACAATCTGACGTTTATCCCTTGGAGTGAGAAGCTGTCGTAGCAGCTATGCACGAGATACGATTTCACAATACGCTGGGCGGAAAGATCGAAGCTTTCACGCCGCAAAAAAGCGATGGAGTCCGCATGTATACCTGCGGGCCGACGGTGTACGACTACGCGCATATCGGGAATTACCGGACCTTTGTGTTTCAAGACATTCTTCGGCGTTTCCTGAAGCTCCGTGGATACAAGATGAATCACGTAATGAACTTGACCGACGTCGATGACCGCATCATCGCTAATGCGGCCGCGGCCGGCGTCAGCATTCGTGATTACACTGAGAAATACGCGCAGGCTTTCTTTGACGACTGCAAAACTCTCAGCATCGAGGCGCCGGAGCATTGGATCCGAGCGACAGACCATATCGACGATATGGTCAAGCTCATCCAGCGCCTGCAAGAGAAGACCTACACCTATCCAAGCGAAGGCTCGATCTACTACCGCATCGCGAAGTTTCCGCACTACGGCAGGCTTTCGAATGTGGACGTGGCCGGAATCCAAGCCGGCGCGCGCGTCGATGTCGACCGCTATGAAAAAGAGAGCGCCCGCGATTTCGCCCTCTGGAAAGCGCCTAAGCCCGGCGAGCATTTTTGGGAAACGCCGATCGGCAAAGGCCGCCCCGGCTGGCACATCGAATGCTCCGCAATGGCCATGAAGTATCTCGGCGAGACGCTGGACATTCACACCGGCGGAATCGATCTCGCGTTCCCGCACCACGAAAACGAAATTGCGCAGAGCGAAGGCGCGACGGGGAAGCCTTTCGTGCGCTACTGGATGCACGCGGAACATTTGCTGGTCGAAGGCGAAAAGATGTCCAAGTCGCTCGGCAATTTCTATACGCTGCGCGATTTGTTCGCAAAGGGATACAAGCCTTCGACGCTGCGCTTTGCGCTTGCCAGCGTGCCGTATCGCAAGCAACTCAATTTTACATTTGATGGATTACAGCAAGCAGCAAGCTCCGTCGAGCGCCTGCGCAACTTCGCCGCGCGCCTGGCCCAGGGGAAATTTCAGGCTGGAAAGCAAAAAGGTATGGCCGAGCGCGTCGCCGAAGCTGCAAGTGAATTTGACGCAGGCCTCTCGGATGACTTGAATACGGCTCGCGCGCTGGCAGCCGCATTCGATCTCCTGCGCGAAACGAACATTGCCATGGACAAGGGCGAGTTCGGCCAAGGCGATGTAGCTGCCGTGCAGGAATTTCTCACAAACTTCGACCGTATTTTTGCCGTGATGGATGACCACGACGCGGAGAAGCTGCGCGCCCTAGGTTTTGGCGGTGACGACGGCGGCCCAAGCGACGCGGATATCGAAAAGCTAATCGCCGAGCGTCAAGCGGCGCGCTATCGGCGCGACTTCGCGGCCTCCGATCGCATCCGCAAAGAACTCGCGGATCGTGGTATACTTGTTGAAGATTCAAAGGACGGCAGCGTCCGTTGGAAACGGAAATGAAACTCTCTCACCTCTATCGGTTCCCCGGCAATTTCTCCCCAGCCGAGCTGCGTCCCAACCTCTTCGGCGTAGACTAAGCATCCTTCCTCCTGGCAGGGCGCACATCGGCATTGGTGTACGCACACAAACCTGCTTTGCGGTAGCCCATCCACATTAACCGCTGACCATTGTTCCAAGGAGGAAGAGATGATTACCACGACGGAAACGAAGCTACCCAAGCTGGTTACGGCACTACCCGGACCCAATGCCAAGCGCATTGTGGAAAGTGATAGCAAGTTCATGTCGCCGTCTTATACGCGGGACTACCCGCTGGTCGCCAAGCGAGGGCACGGAGCGATTGTCGAGGACGTGGACGGCAACGCATTTTTGGATTTTGCCGCTGGCATTGCGGTCTGTTCGACAGGCCACTGCCATCCCAAGGTCGTCGCCGCCATTCAGCAGCAGGCCGCAGAGCTCATCCACATGTCCGGCACGGATTTTTATTACGAAAGTATGCCGCTCCTCGCCGAGCGCTTGGTGAATACCTTGTCCGGCGTCGCGCCGAAAAAGGTATTCTTCACCAATTCGGGCACGGAAGCCGTCGAAGGTGCCATCAAGCTCGCGCGTTACGCCACCAAGCGTGACAAAATGATCGCGTTCTATGGCTGCTTTCACGGCCGCACCATGGGCGCGCTTTCGCTGACTGCTTCCAAGAGCACGCAGCGCAAAGGTTTCGGGGCGTTGTTGGCAGGCGTCGAGCACATTCCTTTTCCGTACGCTTACCGTTGCGCGCACGGCCATACCGCGGAAACCTGCGGCGCGGAAATTCTCGAACAGCTCGAGCAGCAGATTTTCAAGCGCCTTTTTGATCCCGAGGAAGTCGCGGGCATCATCATCGAGCCGATTCAGGGGGAAGGCGGCTACGTCGTTGCGCCGAACTTTTTCCTGCAAGAGCTGCAGCGGATTTGCCGCAAGCACGGCATCCTGCTCATCGCCGACGAAGTGCAGTCCGGTATGGGCCGCACCGGAAAATGGTGGGCGCATCAGTATGCCGGGATCGAGCCGGACATTGTCTGCAGCGCCAAAGGCATCGCCAGCGGCATGCCGCTCGGCGCGATCTTCGCACCGGCGAGCATCATGAATTGGAAACCCGGATCGCACGGAACGACATTCGGCGGGAACCCGGTCTGCATCGCCGCGGCTCTTGCTACGGCGGAGCTGATCGGAAGCGAGTACCTCGAGAATGCCCGCCGCATGGGTGACTACCTTTTCGGCCGGCTCGCCGATTGGACGAAGAAGTTCAAAATAGTCGGTGACGTTCGCGGGCGCGGCTTGATGATCGGAATTGAAATTGTCCGCGATCAACGCACAAAGGAAAAAGCTGCCGACCTGCGCAATGCCATTGTCGGCCTCGCGTTCCACAAGGGTCTGTGCATCCTTGGCGCGGGCGAGAACACCATCCGCTTGTCGCCTCCGCTTCTCATCGACGAAGAGCAGGCGGACTTCGCTGTGCGTACTCTCGAAGAGTGCATTGGCGAAGCGGAGAAGAAGGCCTAGCGCCCCTTCCACAGGGATCGCCGCGCCCAGAAAAAGCACTCCGCATAATATTCCGTGATTGCTAAAAAGATATATGGCAATCACGGAATATTTGTTTATACTTCGCGCATACGGCTTGCTTCCGCGGAACTGCGATGCCCATCCTCTCGCGATTGATCTTCCGCGCCGTCCATTGGGCTGCCCGAAAAGGCCTGCGCGAGGGAGACGGCCCCTCGCCCGAAGCCAAAAAGCACGAAGCCCGCAAGACCGGCATTCGAGGCGAGACCTACGCCTATTGGTATCTCCGTCGCCACGGCTACATCTTCGTCGCTCG
Organism: uncultured Acidobacteriota bacterium; assembly: GCA_963753745.1. GTDB lineage: Bacteria > Acidobacteriota > Terriglobia > Acidiferrales > UBA7541 > Acidiferrum. The sequence continues at coordinate 195,720 of CAVWDX010000014.1, read as the reverse complement.
CAATTTCACTCCCCGAGCTTCAAAAGGAGAAATCGATATGGTCGGTTACGACGGCAAGACACTTGCGTTCGTCGAGGTGCGCACGCGCACCGTGCGCGAAGAAATGTCCGCCTTGCCGGAACTGAGCGTCACGCCGGGCAAACAACACGTCCTGGCTCGCACCGCTCAGCACTTCCTGGCGGAACGCCGCGTGCCCGAATGTCCGCTTCGGTTCGACGTGCTCGCCATCGATAATTCTCCCGGGAAGCCGCCGGTTGTACGACTCCATAAGGACGCCTTCAGTCCCCAAATGTAGAATTCCACAGGAATATCCCGCGGGACGACTTCTCAGCGCCGCCAGACGCGGTACAATCGAAACCTGGGGCGCAGTCTGTCCGCCCAATTCTTTGACTCGTTTCGAGGAGGATTGCTTTGCCGGAGTTGCGAAAAGATCCGATTACTGGCCGCTGGGTAATCATTTCCACCGAGCGCGGAAAACGTCCAAACGATTTTCTGCGCGAAAGCGTCGCTCCGCTGCCCGACGGCAAGAATTGCCCGTTCTGCCCCGGTCAAGAAACCAAGACGCCGCCGGAAATTCTCGTTTACGGCCGGAACAACGGAGGCGCGAACACTGCGGGCTGGACCGTTCGCGTCGTGCCCAACAAATTTCCCGCACTTGGCATCGAAGGCGATCTTGACCGGGAGGGCGAAGGCCTCTTTGACAAAATGAACGGCGTTGGCGCACATGAAGTGATTGTCGAAACTCCTGAGCACACGGCGACGCTGGCTTCCTTGCCGGAACGCGCCGTCGAGGATGTCCTGTGGGCTTACCGCGACCGCATGCTCGATCTCAAGAACGACAAAAGATTCCGCTACGTCTTGATTTTCAAGAATCACGGCGAAGCGGCCGGAGCCTCCGTCGAGCACACTCACTCGCAATTGATCGCTCTGCCTATTGTGCCGCGGCGAGTGCGTGAAGAGGTGGACAGCTCCTGGCACTACTACGACGAGAAGGAGCGCTGCATCTTTTGCGACATCATCCGCCAGGAACGTGACACGGGCGAGCGCGTGATCGGCGAAAACGATCACTTCATCACGCTGGCTCCTTATGCTTCTCGTTTTCCGTTTGAGATGTGGCTTCTTCCCAAAGTCCACGGTTCATCTTACGAAAACAACCAAAGCACCATGTACGCGAGCCTGGCGCGCATGTTGAAGGACACCCTGATGCGACTCGACGTCGTTCTGGACCGGCCGCCCTACAACTTCATGATCCACACTTCGCCTGTCGGCGAAGAAATCAACGACCATTACCATTGGCACATTGAAATTATCCCCAAGCTCACCAAAGTCGCCGGATTCGAGTGGGGAACCGGCTTTTATATCAACCCGACGCCGCCGGAGGAATCCGCGCGCTTTCTGCGCGAAGCTAAAATCACGCCGCCGGTGGTCATCACAAAAAAATAGCGCGCGGCCCATGCGCTCTCGGCGCCGGGTTTCCGGGACGCGGCAAAAATTTTGCTATACTTATCCGTTTGGCGCGGTACCCAAGTGGCCCAAGGGAGAGGTCTGCAAAACCTCCATTCGTGGGTTCGAATCCCACCCGCGCCTCCAGTATTTTCAATTACATTTTGATGTGTTCTTGACAATTGTACGAAAATTGTACGATGGATTCGCAGACTTGCCCCAGAATTGGATGTTTTCCGTTCAAAATTCCACATGTCCGGTAACGCGACTACACGTCCACTGAAACATGGATCGCGTGCGTGAGGGCGCATCTATCTGGTATGTTTTATCAGTGGGCAGCAAAGTCAGCGAAGGGGAAGCATGAACGATCCTTCAAATGCGGCATTTTCTCCCGCGGTTGAAAGCACGGCTAGACCTTGAATTGGCTGGACCTTCATCGCCTTCCTAACATTTGCAGGCCTTCTTTCCGGCATTTACGCGGATGGGTTCATTTGGTTTCTCTCGATTATTGGGCTTGGCAGCGAGTATTGGTTTGTATTCCTGGGAAGCATTTCGCTCGGCTTGACGATTGCAGCCGTTCTCTGGTTTTACCGCCAGATATGGTCTTGGTGGAAGGTCGTTGCGCTTACCGCGGTGACTGTCGCAGCCCATCTCCCGGAGCTATTTTCGAACAGATATTTGCCCACTCGCTTCCGGGATTATTGGGAACTCCCGATGCTCGGCAGCATTACCCCAGAAGTAGCGATCCGATGTTTTGTGGTTGCCTTTATTTTGTTCGTTGCGTTTGGGATCCTGGTTTCGCCAAAGAGCAAAGGTTTGCGTATTGTGCCAGTCGCGCTCGGGTGCTCCATCTTGGCGGCAATCACGGTTGCTTACGTCGACGAGACGCAACGAGGCGCGTGGTTCGGTTTCTTCTTTGGCGACATACTCGGGTTGGTATGGCAAACAACATTGGCGCTCTTTCTAGGAATTGGGCTCTGGGCCAACCAGTTTGGTGCTGCATCAGGCTCTCCGCAACTCGTTAGCTATCCGCCGCGCAGGAACCGTTTCGCTGTGCTCGGCCCACTGTTTGCGTATTTTGTGGCTGTTGGCTTTTGGAACCATTCCGCGCAAGTTCGTTACGCCAAAAGGAACGGGGAAATTCGAGCCCGCATCGCAGAGGGGAAGGCGCGGTCGCGTGCGGAAGCCCCCTCTATGGCGGACCTGCCCGAACTGAAACCGGCGCCGCTCGATCAGGTACTGTTGATGAATCGCGTTGGTATCTGGGCGCCCTATCTATCTGGATTGAATGAAGAGAATGCAGAACCGACCAACAATGACTGGGCAGCGTATCCTAAACGGCTGACCTATCATGCGTACTATTCTGCCGAAGGAAACTCCTACGCCATATAAGTAGTAGTGACGTAGTATCCGAACTCGAATTGGGCCCGCTACGAAGTGCGAAATACTCCGATGGCCAATGAATTCATCGAGCATCCGGAGAGCATCAAAAGCTTGAGCAAATTTGGATATAACCTCTATCAGGACGGTCCAGACTTCTATTGGTCAAGCGGCGACAAATTGATTTTGATGGAGTGCCAAGGGAATACGTATGACGCGACGGAGCCCGTTCTGAAAGCGTATTTGGAGAAATATTCGAGTTCGATCTAGACACATCTTCCTCTGGCGCGGCGCACTACCCATTCCAGTCTGGAAACGCACAGAGCCAGTTCCTCGCCCCAAACGCAGTGCTGATAAACGCCTATACAGGAGTTAGCCTCAGGAGCGGAGGACCAGTATGGTGACAGGTAAATCTGCAATTATTCAGCCCTCGTTGAAATGAAGTTCGCTCCAATACTCAGGCACAGGAACGTTTCTCGAAGTCGTAGATTTTCGCGCTCCGGACAAGATTCTCCAAAATGACAAAGTTGCCGCGCGTGTCGCCCCATGCGAGGTTGTCGCTAGCGTTGTAGTTGAATAGCTAGGCAGGGATTCATCTCAGAATAGCCGAGCAAATGTGAACCTACGAGCGGTTACCGAAGGGAATCGAAAGCTTGGCCCAGATCGTCGTAAGTGCTGAATAGGTTTAGAAGTCCCACCATTTTCAAAGTCTGAAGGGTGAACTTGGTGGGTTTGAACAAACGAATATCGCCCCCGCTTTGCTTAGCGCTAGTAAGATGCCGCATTAGCATGCCAATTCCACTGGAATCAACGGCGGGCATCTCCTCGAGGTCCAAAATGATCTTGTCATGGCCTTGCCCCAATAGCTCCGTCATTGTCGTGTTGAATTGATCGAGAGGAGGGCCCATGCACAGCCTGCCCTTCAGTTTCACAACTTTTGCGCCGTCCTGAGTTCGTACTTCAATCTCCAAGTTGTTACCTCTCGACAGCGGGTGAACTGTCCCAGCCTGCCTATCGCGTTGACACGCTTACATCCCTTTGTTAGAGTCCACGGACAACTTAGTTAATCGGCCGTGAAAAAGCAAGACACTCAGTTCACTGGTTGCTCCCCCCGCGATGGAGCACCGGACGGAAAGCCGGTCGTTGCCCAATCCTGACGCAGATTCGATTCTTGATATTTCGACCCTCACTTCAAGCTTGCTTGCGGAGCAGGAAGTTGCACCGCGCGCGCTTGCGTTAGCGAGATTCGTTGCGGGCCTTGTGCCGCAATCGGCCATCAGCGTTTACACGTTGTCCTCTGATGGCACGAATGACTATTGGATTCCGAAGGCCACGATTGGGGAGGCCACAGTTCATGAACAGTCCATCGCCGCGGTCGCCGGCATTCTTGGTTCCCTGCTGGAAGATGCCACGCCAGTCTTACGGACTGCTGCAGCAGTAAAGCGCGAGGATTATCCGCATATTGATACGCGCAGGACGTTGCTCTCGCTCTGCTATATTCCTCTTGTTCATAACGATAGTTTGCTCGGCGCGTTGGAGATTCTGTCGTTCGAAGAGGAACTCACCGCCAAAGCTATTGAAGCGCTGCTTCCCGCAGCCAGCGTCACTGCGGCTTCGATTGCTTCGGCAACTAACTACGAAAATGAACGCAACGCCACGCTCAACTCTATTACCCGGCTGACGCAACTCTATGACCTGGAAAAAGTATTCTCCTCGACACTCGAGTTAGAAGAGCTTCTTCCACTGATCGCATCCAAATTCTCCGAGATCCTCGCCTGCCAGGCGGTCAATATATGGCTGCTGCATGCCGATGAGTCACTCGAGCTGATGCACCAGTCCGGCCAGGATCCCACCGCCTTCAAAGGACAGACTCTCAAACCGAATGAAGGCATCGCCGGAGTTCTCTCCGACAACGGCGAGAGTGTGTGCATTTCCGATCCCCGGGACGCACGGCTGGTTCAACGCAATCAGCAGGCGGGTGAAGATGGAGTTCGTTCCGTGGTCGCCGCACCCATTATGGATCGTCAATTTCTCGTAGGCATCGTCGAGGCCGTCAACAAGCTGGATGGTGAGCCCTTCGACGAAGACGACCTTTTCACGCTGACCAGTCTGAATGGCACAGCCTCGAATGCACTGCACAACGCCAGCATGCTCATGGCCGAGCGCAAAGTCGAAATCCTCGAAACCCTCAATACCGTCAGCCACGAAATCACTTCCACGCTTAATCTGGACCGCATGCTTCAGACCATCGTCAATGCCCCGCAAGCAGTGATCCCTTACGAGCGTGCCGCCATAGCTCTCGAGCAGCACGGCCGTTTCAAACTGAGCGCTGTCACTGGACTCACGCAGATCAATCTCGACGCCCCGGATATTGCCCCGCTCAACGATATTTTGCAGTGGGCGGCTCTCTCCGGGGAAGTCCTTCATGTCCGGCAGCATGGCGAGAATATCGACAGCGACCGCTCAGAAACGCGCGCCAAATTTGCCAAGTACTTTGCCGATTCGGGGATGCGCGGGTTTTACGCCAGGCCCCTGAATGACGACACTGGCCAGGTCGGCTTGTTCGCCATGGAGAGCAGCGACCCAGATTTTCTGGGACCTGCGCATATCGAAATCTTCGAGGTTCTAGCGGGCCAGGCCACCGTCGCGTTACGCAATGCGCAGATGTACAAGGAAGTGCCCTTCATCTCGATTCTGGAACCTGTGTTAGTTCGCAAGCGCAAGTTTATGGCTCTGGAGAAGCGCCGCCGCATGTTCTTCGCAGTGCTTGCCGTCGCCGCTTTGTTCTTCCTGGTTATATGTCCGCTCCCGCTTCGCGTGGACGGCGACGCCGTGGTTGCACCAGTGCATCGCGCGCTGGTTCAACCAGAAATCGAAGGCGTAGTTAGCAAGGTGTTTGTCCATGAAGGGCAGCCTGTGGTGCGCGGCCAAGTGCTGGCGGAGATGGAGGCCTGGGACCAGCGTTCGGCGCTGGCAGAGGCTCAAGCCAAGTACGGGTCGGCAATGCTACAAATGAATCGCGCATTGGCGGCGAACGACGGAACGGCGGCAGGTGTTCAACGCGTGCAGGCGGATTATTGGAAGGCGGAAGTGGACCGTACGCGAGAATCTCTCGAGAAGGCGGAGTTACGTTCGCCGATTGACGGAGTGGTGGCCACCCCGCATGTGGAGAATTTCGCGGGCCGCAAACTGGAGCAAGGCGATTCCTTTGCCGAGGTTGTGGACACGTCGCAAGCCATTATCGATGTGGCCATCGAGGACACCGACGCAGGTTTGCTGAAAGTTGGGCAAAAAGCCGTCCTCAAGCTCAACAGCTTTCCGACACGCACCTTCCATGGCGACGTGCTGATCGTTAGCCCCAGGGCCGCGCTGGTCAACGAAACGCCTGTTTTTTATGCTCGGGTGGGAGTGCCGAACGCGGACGGAGCCATTCGCGCGGGGATGGAAGGACGAGGCAAAGTTCGCATCGGATGGTATCCGTCGTCGTATGTGTTTTTCCGGGGACCGGCTTTGTGGATTTATTCCAAAGTGTGGAACTGGTTTGGCTGGTAGAGCGTTGGCGGAGCTTTTGAGGAGGGGAATATGCGAAGTCTGATCCTGCAAATCGGAATGAGCGCATCCCTCCTCGCGGCAGGTTGCGGCGATACCCCGGTCAACGCGCCAGCCGTGACAAACGCGGCTGCGCCGCCCCCCGCCTCAAGAGCCGCGTCGCGGCCGGAAGCCGTGGATACCGCGCTCGTGGTGACAGGACCGATCATCGTCGAACATCAAGTGGATGTAATGGCGCAGCGCGACGGGGTGCTTGCCAAAATCTTTTTCGACGCGCCCGCGAGAATTAAGGCGGGAACTGTCATAGCCCGAATGGATGACCGGCAGATCGCCGCGAACCTCGAAGCTGCGCGCGCGAAGTCCCGCAGCATCGCGGCGGATCTAAAGAATTGGGAAGCGGAAGCGCAAGTCTTGAAAGCGGATTATGGCCGCGCGCAAAAATTATGGGCTGCGGGGCTGATTTCGGCGGAACAATTAGAGCACGCTAAGTACAAGGCCGAATCAGACCAGTGGGATATCCAGCGCGTCACTGAAATGCTGAATACCGCGCACGACGAAGAGCGCTCATTGGAATTGGAGCTGGACAAAACGAAAATTATGGCTCCCTTCGACGGACTGATTGCGCGCCGCTATGTTCGCGAAGGCCAGTCTGTTTCCAAGGGCGACCGGTTGTTCTGGGTAACTGCGGAAGCGCCTCTTCTGTTGCGTTTCACCTTGCCGGAGAAGTACTTTGGCCGCGTGCGCTCCGCCCAACAATTCGAAATCACCTCTCCAGACGTTCCGGGAGAGAAGCACACCGCCCGGGTGAAGGAAATCAGCCCGGTGGTTGATCCCGCAAGCGGTACGTTTGAGGTTCTCGTGCAGCTCCAGGGGGACCGCGGATCCCTGCGTCCAGGCATGACAGCCAACATACAAGTCGAAAATCCGCGCTGAGGACGGTATGAATCTTACTCGCGTCCTCAACGTGGCCTTACCGGAAATCCCAGCACATATCGTTGCGGAAAACCCTCCGCGCGTCCCGCCTGACGCGGTTCACAAGGAGCACATTGAGGACGGGGAGCCTATTGTTCTCGTGGTTGTTCCCAACAAAAGCCTCCTCTACCGCTTTCCTCCCGCGAATTGGGAGTTGATTGAACTCTTTAACGGACAACGGTCCTTTGAAGAAATTGCGAAGGTCTACTCCAATCAGCTCGGCGCAGAGTACAGTGCCGACGATGTCCGCGAATTCGCCGCTTCCGTCGAAGAATTAGGCTTCTGGTACAAGACACCGCAAGAAAAAAATATCCAACTGATGCGGTTGAGCGCTGACGAACGCCGCAAAGTGCTGAAAGCCAAGAAAAGCAGGTATGGCGACCTTGCAGAGATCACCTTTCCGGCAGTGAATCCCGACAAATTCATCACCTGGCTGTACAGCTACACGAGTTGGATTTACACCTGGTGGTTCACGTTGCTTACTCTGGCCTTTTTCGCCGTGGCAGCGGCCATCTCGGTCGCGCATTGGTCCGAAATTGGCCGCGATACCGTCGAGTTCTACAACTTCACTGATAAATCCTGGGGCGACTTTGCAATTTTCTATTTCCTGGCTGTCGCCGTCCTCTGCATTCACGAACTGGCGCACGGGCATGCGACCAAGCATTACGGCGCGAACGTGCCCGCCATGGGATTCCTGCTCATTTATTTGACTCCCGCGTTTTATACCGACACCACCGAAGGCTACGTGCGCGCCTCGAAATACCAGCGCATCGTCATCGTGGTGGCGGGTGTGTGGTCCGAGCTGATGATTTGCGCTGTAGCCACGCCGATATGGTGGGTCACCGTGCCAAACACAGCGCTTCACAACGCGGCTTACATCGTCATGTTGATGACCGGGATCGCCGGGATCCTTCTCAATTGGAATCCCTTGATGAAGCTCGATGGCTATCAAATCCTGATCGAACTCATCGAAGTTGCAGAGCTGAAAGAGGATTCCACCGCCTATGTGTCGGCTTGGGTCAAGCGGCACATCTGGCGCCTGCCAGTGGAAGTCCCATATGTGCCCAAGAAGCGGCGCCTCGGTTTTGCGGTGTATGCGTTGCTTTCGGGCGCCTACAGTTACACCGTTCTGTATATTCTGGCGCATTTTGTGGGGAATGTTTTCCGCAACTTTAATCCGGAGTGGTCCTTTATTCCGGAAATCGCCACCGCTGCTCTGATTTTCCGGTCACGCATCCGAAATCTGGTGAACTTCATGAACTTAGTCTATCTGGATAAGAAAGACCGCATCTGGGCCTGGTTCACGCTTCGTAACTCACTCGCCGTCTCCGCCGCGTTAGTGCTGTTTCTTTTTCTCCCTCTATGGCACGAGACGGTTGTCGGACGGTTCGCGCTGGAACCAGTGCAGCGCGCGGTGATTCACGCGATCGTTCCTGGAACGGTCACCGACGTGTTCGCGACCGAAGGCATGTCCGTGGCCTCAAGCACACTTCTTATGCGCCTCCGCAATCTCCCGCTGCAATCCAAAATTGACGAAAGCCGAGCCGCCTATGAGGGAGCGTCCACGCGCGCAAAAACCGCTTCCTTTCAATACGCAAATCTCGGCACGGCGCTCCGAGAGCGCGAGAACGCTGACAAGCAGCGCCGTGAATGGGCGTTGCAAGGAACCTATCTGGACATCTCGAGTCCCTTGGCGGGCGTGGTGGTAACGCCACGTTTGGGGGACCGCCTCGGCGCCTTTCTTCAGGAAGGCGCCGAAGTGGCCGAGGTGGCCGATCTTGGACTCATGCGCGCCCGTGTTTATGTTTCCGAGCACGACATTTCCAAAATTCGCACGGGATTCCCGGCCAAGCTCGAGATAGACGGATTTGCCACAAAATACCAATCGCAAGCTGGGCTCATCGCGCCTGTCTCTACGGAAAGCGATCCACGGCTGGCGGGGCATAAACAGTATTCAGGTCTGAATCCTCCGAAGTTTTATGTCGTCGATCTTACTATCTCTAATTCCAAGAACTTGCTGCGACCGGGAATGGTGGGAACGGCTCGAGTCTATGGGAAACGAAAAAGCCTTGGCGGGCTTCTCTGGGAAGGGCTGCGGGAGTTTATGGGGCGAAAACTCTGGTAAACGCAGAAAGGCTGCCCGAAAGCAGCCTTTCTAGAACTTCGAGATTTTTGTAACGTTTGGGGAGCTGTTAAGTCAATCTGTTATTTTCTACCAGCGATGGTCTTGCCCGCAACGGTCTTTCCTGCCACCGTCTTGCCCGCAACTGACTTTCCCGCGACGGTCTTTCCCGCTACGGTTCTGCCAGCAACGGTCCGACCCGCGACCGTCCTTCCGGCGACCGTCCTGCCAGCGACAGTGCGGCCGGCAACCACCCGCGCGGGGCTCTTCACGCCTGAGCTTATCGAGCCGGGCTGTCCAAACTCTTCCTTGGCGATATTCGCTTTCTTGGTCGTCTTCAGCGTGCTGATCAAGCTCTTCTTTTCGATAGACATGATTTTCACTCGCTCCTTATTTTAAATTTTGTCCTCCGCAGACGCTCTTCACTAATGCAGGCGCGATGCCAAACTTCCAGCGGTGCTCGAGAAAAAGGTTCGCGGTGAAAACAAACCACTTAGTACCAAAGTGTCAGTGTTCGATCGGAGCTCCGTTCGGTGAACTTTTCTTGTTCGGTTAAAAATTAGCCGAATCGTGGTTAATTTTTAACCATTTCTCGCTCCAGCCGCTCACGCTTCCCCCTTTTCGATGCCGTGTTTCCGGCATAAGTACTTCATCCTCTGTCCGTCAATCTGCAGCAGCGCTGCCGCCGCGCTTTTCTTGCCCCCCGTCCTCCTCAACGCCGCGTTTAGGTAAGCGATCTCGATGCGTTTCAGCTCCTCGTCAAAATCCACGCCTTGCTCCGGGATCAGAAGCGATTCCTGGCCCGTCGCACTGGAGTGCAGCAGTTGCTGCGGCAAGTGTTCCAAGCTGATCACCGGGCTGTTGACCATCACCACTAGCCGCTGGATGACATTTTCCAGTTCCCGAACATTTCCAGGCCACTTGTAATCCTCCAGAATCTCCAAAACGTCCGGTTTCAACGCTTTTAATGGTTTCTTGGCAGACGCGCTGTATATCCTCAGAAAGTGATCTACCAGGAGGCTGATGTCCCCCTTTCTCTCGCGCAGCGGCGGAACGACGATCGGAACCACGTTGATCCGGAAATAGAGGTCCTCGCGAAAACGGCCCTTGCGCACGCAGTCCTCGAGGTCTTCGTTTGTCGCCGCGACGAGGCGGAAGTCGATCTTACGCGCGCTACGCCCGCCCAGCCTTTGCACGGTTCGTTCCTGCAGCACCCGCAGCAGTTTGCTCTGCAGGCTTGGATTGAGCGTTGTAATCTCGTCCAGGAAGAGCGTTCCTCCATGCGCCGATTCGATCAAACCGGGTTTGGCCTCGTCTGCTCCCGTGAAAGCGCCCTTTTCGTAGCCGAAAAGCTCGGATTCCATCAGGCTCTCGGGCAGCGCTGAACAATTCAGGCAGATATACGGCTTGTCAGCGCGGTTCCCGCACTGCACGATGGCCCTGGCTACCAATTCTTTCCCAACACCGCTCTCACCGCGCAGCACTACGGACGCGTTCGTGCCTGCTAACGCTTCGACGGACTGATACACTTTCTGCATCGCGGCACTGGCGCCCACCAAGCCATTGAACGCGGTCTTGCTCTCAGCCTGCAGGATGACCCGGCGCCCTTCCAATTCCAGAGCGCGCTTTTCGATCGCGCGCGTAAGAACGATCTTTAATTCTTCGTAATTGAGCGGGAATAGAAAGAATTCATCCGCGCCGGCCTGGCTGGCCTTCAGAGGAATCGTCCGCTGCACGGAGCGCGTAAATACGGCGAACACCACGTCATCTCGAATCCTGCGCATCTCTTCGAGAACTTCCAGCCCGTCTGCGGGCCCCCCTACTATGCAATCCAGGTTAAACAGAACGGCATGCAGCTCCGGCTCTTCCAATATTTTTTTGATTTCGTCTTCGGTGCTCGAAAGAATAGTCCGGAACTCGCTTCCCAAGTGTCTGTGCACATCAGGATAAAAGTCCACTTCGTCGGTGATTACGGCGAGGAGATATCGGTCCGTGCTATTGAAAGACTCGGACAATCGTCCACTCCTCCTCAGGTGGCGTAATTATAGGGGACACACGGCAGCCGAGGAAGCCTTCCTTCTAGTGTGCAGTCGACAAAACCAGCTTCTGTGGTCTTAAGGCTGGAATTGAGGACGATTCGGCAGTTGCTTCGCCATTCTGTCTCTATCAGTCCTACGCCCTGACATCGCTTCCCGTTACTAAACCATTGTGTGGGAGTAACTCCCGGCTGGGTCCGAATCCTCGACCAAAGTCCCAGGAAACGGCGTTCGACGAAGTTATAGAGGCAAACTATCTCGTCACTTGGAAGATTAACGCGCCGCAACCGGACATCTCTAACAATGTCGGCCCTGTCAAACACTTTCTGAGCGCACTTCTTTCTTTTCACTTAAAGGAGTTTTTCTCTTTCGTTTTCTCTCTTCTCTGCATCGACGACCACGGCTCGCTCGTAATCTAGCGGTCGGTTTCAGTCCGACCCAAACATCTCTTCGATCAGAACTTCGACCACGATTACTCGTTCAAACTCCCTTTTCAGGGAGCGGGATGCCCAATCAAGTGCACGGCGTTCTACTTCGCGCCCTGTCCGGTAACGAGCTGTCCCGCGTACGAACCGAACTCTAATGACTGCGAATACTCACATCCATTCCGCCACATCTAGTACAACCGGATCGCCAGCCTGCGTCCCATCGCTACCTTGGCAATGCTATTGTGTCGACGCATCGCCAAGTGAATATACCTACGTCTCCAGTAAGGATGGTTACGCGCCGCTGCTTGGGCCGGCTCCACCAGCAAGAAGCGCAACAAGGAACTGCCTTGCTTGCTGATGTGCCCCAGCCGTTGCTTGCCTGCACTGGAGTCCTCACTCGGAATCATCCCCACGCAGGTGCCGATCTGCTTGCCGCGCTGAACGCGCGTCGGAGTTCCAATCATCAACACATAGACGAGTGCCCTAAGCGGACCAACACCGGGATGGGTCATCAGTCGCAGAACCTCGGGTCGCTTCCTGGCTTCCCGCTTGACGGCGGCCGGCAGTTCTTCAATTGTCGGATTCATGCGATCCAACAGCTCCAACAACTCTTGTCGCCACGCCTGTGTATTTTGGCGTTCTTAGCGTTTCTGGCGTTACGTAGGATGAGTAGCTTAACTGTTTTCAATGCCTACGCGGGGTTCGACTCCCACCCCGGGCACCATTTTATCCATTTTGTTTTGAATTATTTGACACGCCCTTTTCGCTGCGTGGGCTGGCCGCATAAATTTTGTTTCGAGCCGCGGGATCAGGACAGCGCCGCGCCGCAGAATCAGGGTAACGTGACTACGGCTACAGAAAAACCATGCAGAGTGAACTCATCGGATGCCAACTTTGCCGCAGTCGGCGGTTGGAATCCTGTAGTGACATCTACCGCTTCCAACTGACCGCCAGCAGCACCGACAACGGACACGCCAAAATCCCGGTCGCGTTTGTTGATCAGCAGTATCTTCCGTTTACCCTGCTTGTTCACAAGGGCAAGGCTATAGATGTAAGGTTGGGCCGGAGCCGATGAACTAAACGGAGCGATCTCCACGAGCTTATCCCCACGACCGCAATTGTCGTGCAATAGTTTGAGAACCCAGAGTCGCGCATTCGGCTTGCCATCCTTCCAGTCCACCATCGATACGCTGGGAAATTGTGTTGGATAACCTACGAGCTGGGATTCGCCCGCTACATCGATGCCCATCGTTGTAAGCGCCCCAAGTATGTAGGCGTATTCCGCTCCCGCAAGATTCCAGTACGCATCGACGATTGGCTTCGCTTCGTGACCCGGCTGGTCCTGTCCGTTGTCGTCGGCGGAGATGATTCCTATTTCATCGATGGTTGTGCGTGTTTCTGGGGAGAGGCGCTTTCGGATCGATTCGATGTACCGCACCGTGTCTAGAAAGCCGTCGGCCTGTGCAAAAACAGTATGTTGCTGAATATCGAGTGGCTCGTCTGGCGTCGGCACGGCATAGAAATGATAGGAAAGAAAATCAAGCGGGATTCCGGGCTTGTGGTTCTTGTGATTCAGGAAGTACTCAAAGAAATCAGGTCGCTTTCCCGGCATTGCCAGAGCCACGCCAACGAACTTTATGTCTGGCTGCACTTTCTTCATCGCTGTCACGACCGCATCATACAATCCTGTATAGGTCTGCGGCGTCATAACATGCTCGAAATCAACCTCGTTCAGAACCTCCCACATAGGTATCGAATAGTGGTAGCCAGACTCATGCCGCTTTCCCAGCTCATCTGTAAATCCGCCCTTGGTGTACCAGGAAAGAAGCCGCGCATAGTAGTCCGCGACTTCCTTAAACGATGGATCGCGCAACTCCGTACCCTGTTCGTAGTCCCAAACCACTTTATCGGGATCATCGGGATACGCCACCGTTTTGTCGGTTTTGTACATCCACTGCGGAATGGTGCTGAAATTCAGAATGACCGAATGTCCTTTCGTCGCCTCGAGAAAGTCTATGGTCATTGGATCGATCACCGAGAAGTCCCAGAAGGTCATCCCATTCTTCGGCGCTTCAAGTTCGGCTACTCCGAGCCGCGGATAAGGGAGCCAGGGAACATAGCGGACATCGTCGGCGCCCAGATCGTGGAGAGCTTGGAACGCGTTGTCATGAACGGGAGTGCCGCGGCGCAACGGTGGGTTTACCACGACCTGCAAGGTAGGGATAGTCTTGGAGACGCTTACCACCTTGTCCCAGCGCACTGTGAACTTCAAGGGCGTGTCTTGCCCTCTCACTGAACCGGAGAGGCTCAGCAAAGCCAACCCGAGGATGGCCCACCGCACAAAACGATTGAGATGCATCACGACCTCCACAGAGCTATATTCCTTTCACGTGGGAAAAACAAGGAGATCCGGCGAGCCACCTTGCGGACAGAATCTACGCTCAGAATCGGGACGGTACGCTAGTTCTGAATTACGTTCAATAAGTAAAGATTGCGTGCCAAAGTCAATTTCCACAGGTGAGGTTCGCGTTTCTTCGGGGGCGTTGCGATGAGTGAAAAGAGCAGCGAGTACGAATTTCGTGTTGGGCTGTTCGGTATTGGTCTGGACACCTACTGGCCACAGTTTGCGGGTCTGCGCGAACGCTTGCGTGGCTATCTTCAAGAGGTCGCCCAAAAGCTCCAAAAGCCCGGCTTACAGCTGATTAACCTCGGTCTGGTTGACACTCCAGAAAAAGCCGCCGTCGCCGGCCACCAATTTCGTCGCGAGGACGTAGACCTCATTTTTTTGTATGTAACCACCTACGCGCTCTCGGCGACGGTCCTGCCCGTAGTTCGCAGAGCAAAAGTTCCCGTGATCCTGCTCAATCTCTCCCCAAGCGCTGCGCTTGACTATGCTTCATTCAATCGTATCGGCGATCGCACAAAAATGACGGCAGAGTGGCTCGCCTATTGCCAGGCATGTGTCGTGCCAGAAATCTCCAATGTGTTCAACCGCTGCCACATTCCTTTTTTTCAGGTAACGGGAACTCTCAACGACGATCTAGAGGCCTGGAAGGAAATCTCCGATTGGCTCGAAGCAGGGCACGTCGCTCACACAATGGAACACAATCGCTTGGGTGCCATGGGCCAGTATTACGGGGGAATGCTAGACATTTATTCGGATCTGACCCAGCAATGCGCATACCTTGGCGGACACATTGAGCTTCTCGAAGTTGACGAATTGGCCAGTTTGCGTCGCGAGGTACGAGCATCGGAGATTGCTCACCGTGTGAAGGAATTCCACGAATTCTTTGAAGTCCAGCCGGACTGCGCAATGGAAGAGTTGGAGCGAGCGGCACGCACCTCCGTGGCGCTGGATGTAATGGTGAAAAGGTATCGGTTAGGATCGTTCGCATACTACTATCGAGGTACTGGGAATCAAGAGAACGAAGACACTATCAGCTCGATGATTCTGGGGACGAGCATTTTGACGGCTCGAGGAGTGCCGGTCGCTGGCGAATACGAAATCAAGAACGCCCAGGCTATGAAGATCATGGATATCTTCGGCGCAGGGGGATCGTTCACGGAGTATTACGCCACGGATTTCAATGAGGATGTCATTCTGATGGGTCACGACGGTCCGGGGCATCCGGGCATTGCCGAAGGCAAGATCAAGGTTCGACCCCTGCAGGTTTATCACGGGAAGGTGGGCCGAGGGCTGTCGGTGGAGATGTCCGTCAAGAACGGCCCGGTGACTCTACTCTCCGTCGTGCAAACTGCAGATCGCCTACTTCTGCTCACTGCAGAAGCAGAATCCGTGCCTGGCCCAATCTTGGAAATCGGAAACACGAACAGCCGATATCGATTCCCTATTGGTGCAAAGAAATTTATGGAGGCGTGGAACGCTCAAGGCCCTGCTCATCACTGTGCAATTGGGGTGGGCCATATCGCTGGAAAACTGAGGAAACTAGCCGCCCTGGTGCGGATGGAGTATGTGCAGGTTTGCTAAAACATGAAGTCCTTCGGGTCTCACACGCCAAGTGTTCCTGTGTAGCCGCCGTGGAGACAAACCGGTCCTTCTTAGCATTTCTGGCATTACATAGAATGAGTAACTTACGCGCTTTCAATGCCACGCACGGGTTCGAATCCCACCCGCGCCTCCAAATTCACTCGATTAGTTCGGTTTATTTGCTACCCGGAGCCTCTCCTAAAGCTCTTCCGCTGGTTTCAGTATGTCCTTACTTCACCGGGTCCACGATCTGCACGTGATGATGATCGAGCAATTCTCCTGTCGCGTGATCCACCTGCGCAACGGCCAGTTGAAAATTCACCTGGGATTGAATCAAATTCAGCTCCGCTTGAGCCAACTGCGTCTGAGCGTCCAGGACAAAGAACACCGGCTCCGCGCCCAATTCGTACTTTCGCTCGTCGGCATGCAGCGTATCCTTTGCAAGGTCCACCGCTACTTTTGCCGCCTCCATCCCGAGATTGGCCGCCTCCAGCGCGTGCACGGCGTTTGTCACCTCCAACGAGATATTCTGATTTGTGCCTCTTTCCTGATACTGGTCGCGGCGGCGGCTCACCAGGGAATCGGCCAAGTTCGCTTCCGCACCGTGATTTCTTACCGGCAGCGACAACGAGAGGCTGGCGCCATACGCAGGATAAGTAAAGCGAAAGGACTGGTTCAAACTGTTGCCCAAACCCGTATTCCCGATTCCCATTTGGTTGCCGCCTAGTCCGTTCCCGGAATAGAAGCCGGAAAGTTCGAGGTCTGGCTTCAGGTAATTGTGCGCCAGCCGAATGCTCAGCTCATCGGCTGCGAGCCGTTGGTGCACGGCTTCCAGCTCCGGACGGTTCGCTATGGCGCGTGCGAGGGCGGTGGGAATATCGATCGTGGGTAGTGTGCCCACAGGCTCGGGGCGGTCCGTCATCTCAAGATCGAGCACGCGAATCGCGGGGTCCAGGTCTGCGCCGATGCCTTGGCGGAACTGATCTTCCGCCTGCTTGACGGAGTATTCGGCTTGAATCACTCCCACACGCCGCGAAGCAACTTGCGATTCCGAACGATAAATGTCCAGAGGAGGCAACGCCCCTAGGCTGAGTGCTTTTTTGTCGTGGTCGTAGCTCTTCTGGGCCTCATCCAGCGATTTCCGCTGTACGGAGAGATTTTCCCGAGCCAGCACGACATCCCAGTAACTGCCCACGATCTGAAGAATAATGTCGTTCACTTCCGCGAGGAAGGACGCGTGAGCCTGTTTTAAATTGTTCTGCGCGATCAGAATCGGCGCGCGATTTGGAAAGAGTCCACGATTTCGCAAGAGTGGCTGCGTCACCGTGAACTGCAGCGTTGTAGCGATGGAAGGATTCAGAAAACTGAACGAGCTGTTGGTCGAATTCTTGTCTGCAACGAAAGTACCCTGGAAATTCGTCCCCGTTTGAAACGTTTGCGAGTAGCCGATCTGCGTCTGCTGGATCAAACTATTGAGAATGGAGGCGCCTTGGAGTTGCGTTGAGGTCGGAGATTTGGTTCTCTGGTCGCTGAAACCCGAGGTCAACAGGGGATCAAATGGCGCGTACGCACGGCGAAGATTATTAGCCGCCGTTTCAATCTGGTAGTGGTCCAAGTGGATGTCGGTATTATTGGCGAGAGCAAGGCGAATGCTGTCGTCCAAGGACAGCACAAGTTTTCCATTGACCAGGTGGTCTTGCAAATCGCGAGGGGCAAACAGTGGTGTAGCGGGTTTTTGTCTGCCGCTGATTCCCAGCACGGTTTCCAGACGCGGAGCATTTTGCGCTTCGGTCGAGACAACGCACGCCGCAAGTAATGAGATCGCCACACAAAAAAAGCGTATTACTTTCATCGATCACCCCCGGAGGATTGTCGGATCGTAAGCCGCCCCTATTCGTACCTAATGGCCTCGACGGGATCGAGCCGAGCGGCCTTCACTGCCGGATAAATTCCGAAAATCAGGCCCACCGAAATGGAAACCACAAATGCCAAAAGGATCGAACTGATGGTAACCACCGTGGACCACCCGGCAAGCCAGGCAATCAGTTGCGACATCGCGAACCCCAGCACTACGCCAAGGAGTCCGCCAGCGAAAGAAATGAGCGTAGCTTCAATCACAAATTGGCGGATGATGTCCCAGCGCCTCGCGCCGATGGCCCGGCGCACGCCGATTTCGCGCGTGCGTTCCAGGATGGCAGCCAGCATGATATTCATAATCCCGATTCCGCCAACCAAAAGCGAAATCGACGCGATCGCCACCATCACCGTGTTGAAGAGCTGCTCGGTGCGTTTCTGTTGGGCCAGCAGTTCGGCGGGCACGATGACACTGAAATCGCCCGCATCATGATGCGAGGAGTTGAGAATCCCGCGCACCACTTCCGCATCCGTGACGCTGGTATCCGCCGATGCCAAATGCAAATACATGCCGTCGATTTCGTCCTTCAACCAGCTTTGCGAATCTTCCAGACGGTACAGCACCGAACTCAGCGGGGCGTACACCAGGTTGTTCAAGTCTTCCGTGCGGACACCGGATACGTCGGATTCGGGAGCGAGTTGTGGCGCGACGATTCCGATTACATGGCACCACAATTCGTTGAGCTTTATGTATTCACCGACCGCCTGTCCGGCGCCAAACAAGCTATCTTTTGCCGCGGCGCCCAGAACGCACACGGGCGCGGAAGCCGCGTTGTCGGAGGCGTCGAAAAAACGTCCTTCCGTCACGCGCAGATGCCCGATATCCAGGTAGCTTGGTTCGACGCCGTAAACGACCGGCACATCCTGCTGAGGTTTCGGCAGGATCTTCGTCGGCGTGAAGCGCTTGCGCGGAGTGCCTTTCTGAATGTCCGGCACATTCTGCCTAATAATTTGGTAGTCGCTGAGGGTGAGCCCCGGCGAGTTTCTACGGACTTTCTGAAGCTCCTGTTCGTTTCGTGCTTCTTTGGCCTCCACGATCAAATTGCGCACGCCCAGCTGTTCGATGAAAGCCATAACCTTCTGTTGCGCTCCCGCACCGATCGAGAGCATTGCCACCACCGCCGCTACCCCGAAAATCATTCCCAGCATGGTCAGCAAGGAGCGCAGCTTGTGGCTTGCCAAATTTTCCAAGCCAAAAGCAAGATCGGGCAGCCATTGTTCCAAGGATCTCGGTTGCGCAATCGAGATTGGTTTCATAGCCGCCCTATTCGTTTCAATCGGAACTTGAACCCAGGCTGGGAGCTGTGCCGCCGCCTTCTTTGGGCTTTCCTGAGCGCTTCTTCTCAGGATTCACCAGCGCCACAACCGTTCCGACGGGGATACCCTCGAGAATTGCTTGTCCCTCGCTCAGCGCCCGGACTTTCACTTCCCGCACTTCGAACCCGCCACCTCGCTCGCAATAAACGACCTTTTTTCCGTCATGTTCGAAGATGGCTTCCGCAGGGAGGGATACGGCGCGGGTGAGTCGATCGCCAAGGATATTAAGTTGCGCTTCGAATCCCGGACGCAGACGCGGATCCGCGCGGTCCAGTTGAATGGCCACGTCGAATTTGTGCTTCGAGTTGTCGTCCCAGAACTCTCGGGCCGTGGCTCCCCCCACTGTTCGCACTTTCCCGGTAAAGGATTCGCCGGGGAGCGCGTCGATCGTTATGTCCACGGACTGCCCCGTCTTGAGATTGGTGCGGTCGGTCTCGCCGACTTGCGCGTTGATCTCCAGATGAGAGCTGTCGATCACTTCGGCAATCGAACTGCCGGGGTTAACCTGATCGCCGACGTGATAGTCCGGAAGCGTCATCCCGTCCATGAAGAATCCTCCTGTGGAATCGCGGTTGCCGTGGATGACGACAAGCCCATCGATGGGAGAGGTGATCCGCATATTTTTTATGTTTCGCTCCGCCTGATCCATCGCCAGCTGGGCTTTGTGATGCTTTTCCTGGCTGATCGCCAGCGCCGCCTCATTGGACGCGCTGTGCGAGCGAATGTCTTGTACGAGCTGCGTCAAAGCGCGCTTGGCTTCATCCAGCGCGAGAATGTTCTTCTGCGCATCGATCTTGCTCAGAATTTCGTTCTTGCTGACATCAAGTTCCGCTTTGCGGACCGCAAAATTCGCTTTGAGCAGCGCCGTTTGGTCTTCCGCGGTCTGGACCGCTGCGTCGGCTCTGGCTTTGACGATCTCCTGGTCGGCTTGTTCGAGGTCGCTACGGTTTTGTGCCAAGTTGTACTCTTGCTGGCTTGGGTCAAACTCCAGCACCACGTCTCCCTTGTGCACCTGTGTTCCGGCGGCGGCCAATTGGATGATCTGCAGAGTCCCACCGGCGATTGGCGGCGCAGAAATAACACTCGATTGCTCCGTGCGAAGCGCGCCTTTCGTGAACACCTTCAGCTGGAGATTCACCTCCTTTACCTTAGCCGTCGGAATTTCCGCGTCGCCGGCCAGAACCGTCGTTTGCCGGCAGGCGACGCTGCCGCCAGCCAGCACCAGGGCGAGGAGAAACGCCGTTGCGCGCTTTCTTGCAACGTTCAGCAAGACTGTCTCACTTTCCAAGCGTTGGATCCTTCAGGGCTAGCTTCTCGCCCGCGTGCAATCCCTTCGCAATCAAAGCTTCATCGCCGCTCTGCCGCGCCACTTCTACCGGGGTTTCTTCGAATTTCGATCTCCTGCGAATGAATACAACTGTACGTCCCGCCTTTCTGAAAATAGCGGTTGTAGGAATCACAATGCCATCAGCCAAGCGATCCACCGCGATACGAACCGTTGCGCCCATTCCGGGGGTAAGCCGCGGATCGCTACCCGCCAAGCTCAACTCCACTGCGAAATTTCGAGGCACAGGCCACCCGGCCGCGAAATCCAGGCTTGCTGTGGGGCTGATCGTGCTGACGCGCCCGTCGAAGCTCCGATCCGGTAGCGCATCGAGCAGTACGCTGGCGGCCTGGCCCAACTTTAGCTGGCCCCGTTCCGCTTCTTCCACGCGCGCGACGATTTTGAGCGCCGAAGAATCGGGAAGTTCCGCGATGTCCGCGCCAGGCCATGCTCGGTCGCCGGGCTTGAACGTAGTGGGACTGCCTTGCGGCTGCCAGTGATTTTGTAGCGCCACCACGCCATCTAACGGCGCTCGCAGAGTGAGTGATTCCAGATTGCGCTCGTCCAACGCCACTTGATAGACGGCTTGGTCTCGTTTTTGCTGTTTGCTGGCAAGATCAGACACTCCTGCCGCGCGATCCGCTTTCAGCTTCGCTTCGGTTTCCTTTAGTTTCTGCTCCGCATCCGTAACCTTCAATTTGGCTTGCGCTCCTTCGATCGCAGAGAGGATCTCCTGTTTGCCGGCATCCATGCGCGCTTTCTCGGCGTCGAATTTCGCGGTCATGACATCCGTCAAGTCCTGCTCCTCCTTCAACCGTGCCGCCGCGCGCGACTGCTGAATTTCCGCCTCTGCGGATTTGACGGCGGACTGATCCTCCGCCAGCTTTTCCTTCACTGTGGTCGCATCAAACTCCACCAGAAAATCACCTTTTTTGACCTTCGTTGCGTTGGCAACAAGCCTCAATATCTGCATGTCCCCCGCTCCGTAAGGCGCGGCGATCACGGCTGAGCGAATGGCTTTAACCTCACCTTTGATTTGCAGGTAATCCACGAATTCCTTCCGCTTCACTTCCGTTGTCGGAAGATTCACCGCCGAGTGTGCCAGCCGTAACCCGCCAAAGACGACCCCGCCAATCATCAGGACGATAGCTCCGCCGAGCACTTTCTTTCTGGACTTCCATTTCTGGACTCCTCCGCTCATGGCTGCTCCGTCGCCCCAGAATTGTCGCTCGCATCCCGCCGGATCACATCTCCCTCGGTCAGTCCCGATTCCACCACGGCATTCAGGTCGTTTCTTTGGCCGACCGTCACCGTCCGCTTCTCAAAGCTGCCCCCGTTTCTCAGCCACACAAACGAGTGTCCCGAGGCAAACCCGATACTCTGGTACGGAACTACCAACACTTTGTTTTCCGAGCCCAGATCGAGGTCCATGGCCGCCGAAAGATCAGGCAAAAGCCTTGGGTCGGTCCCTTGCACGGAGAATCGCGCCGTGAACGAGCGGACCATTTCCGTGAATTGCCCGGTGTGGCCGAGCGGCGAAAGTTCATCAAGGACGGTCGGGAGAGTCAAACCCGGATAAGCATCCAAATGCATCAGTGCTTTCTGGCCCGGGTGAACTTTCAGAAGATCCACTTGATTCAGTTCGACGCGCACCTCCATACGTGAAGGATCGACCACCTGAAGGAAGGGCACGCCGGGCCGCACCTGATCTCCTTGCTGCACGGTGCCCATGCGCCCGCCGAGCCAAATCGTGTTGTAGACCACTATTCCGGCCATGGGCGAATGCACCGTCATCTTTGCAGCGTTCGCTTGAGCGTAGCGCATCGCTTCTTTCGCGCGATCCCGCTGAATCTCCAGAATGCGTATCCCCGCCTGCGCGGCGGCCCGCTTCAACTGGTAGGTCTCTTTCAGTTGCTTCAGAGTGGCTTGCGCTTCATCCACGGCTTCCTGATTCTTTTCGGCATCAATGCGTGAAACGACCTCATTTCTCTGTATCTCGAGCTGCGCGCGCTTCAATTCGTCTTCCGCTTGCTTCATCGCCGTATCGTCCTTGGCCCGGGCGATGTCTTCGTCCGACTGCTTCTGAGCCACCTGGCTCACCAGGTTGTCGAAAGTCCCCTTTTTGTCCAGGTAATCCTTCATTTGCGCCTGCGGATCGAACTCAACCAGAACGTCTCCGCTTGTCACGTGTGTGCCGGCTGGAACCAGTTTTGTAACCACCATGGACCCGACTTGCGCACCTTCGAGCCGCGGTGCCAGAACGACGAAGGAACGAGAAGCCTCTGTAGTTCCGTTCAGACGCAGCGTCTGCGAGAGGTTCCTTCGCTCTACCTTCACGGTTTGTTCCGGCCGGTCTGCCGAGGACCGGCCCTGCCGGAAATGCGCAAAAAGAAAGGGGATAGCCACCAGAAGTAAGACCGAAGAGACACGAAGAACGAAGGCCCTGGGCTTGTCGCCGCGATGAGATAATTGGGCCATAACCTCTATTGATACTGACTCCGTAAACGTTCGAATGTTAGCCCGTCAAGCTAGGCTGTAGGAACCCGAATCCTCCGAATTGGTTGTTTCTGCGAATCCGACTGCTTGTTACCAACTTGCCAAAACAAAGTCTATCCCAGTGACAGGTAGAACTACACCACCGAATTCGCAATGCGCTCGAACCTTGAGGTGGTTCAGCCATCATCAGCATGGTCGGTTCAATCCCCACCGTCCAACCTTGTTGTTCCAACTCTTGAGGAACTTGAAACCGTGAATACGCCTGAAGACACCTAATTCTAAAGTGTCTAGCGAAGCCGCGAACTGTTCGTATATTGGAACAACTCTAGCGGCATTTTAAAGTTTCGCTGAATTCTATTTTCGATTCTTATAATTTGACACCTTTGCGAACGCTTTGTATTCTGCGACATTCGTGACTCTGAGAGAGGCTACCGCTCGAGCCGTAAGCAGGGACATCGTACCAACCCGATTCACAACGCGCGTCCACATCTTACGAATTGTAGCCAAGGCTTGATAATTATTCTCACGAGTAGTAAGGGTCGGTGCGAGGCATGAAAACCGCTTTTCTGAAATCAACAAGCCATACTCCAGCCGCAAGTGATAGCGAGCGACTTACAGCAGGGCGGATTTTTTCGACGGTGGAGGAGGTGCTCGCGAGCACGCCATTTGTCGACATTCACACGCATCTGTATCCTCCCGTATTTGGCAAGATTGGCTTGTGGGGCATCGACGAACTGCTCACCTATCACTATCTTGAAGCGGAACTTTTCCGCTCCTCCGACATAAGGCCGGATCGATATTGGACGCTTTCGAAGCGAGAGCAAGCAGATGCCATATGGCGGACCCTCTTCGTCGAAAACACTCCTGTTTCAGAAGCGACTCGTGGAGTAATCGCCGTTCTCGATGCTTTCCAACTGCCCACCGATCGCCCGGACTTGGCCGGAGCGAGGGCCTTTTTCAAAGCGCAAACCATCGAAAGACACGTTCAACGAGTGCTTGAGATGGCGGGTGTCAGCGTGGTAGTCATGACGAACGATCCGCTCGATCCCGAGGAAACCGCGGTCTGGAAGAACGGCGACGTGAAGCATAGTCAATTTCGCGCGGTGTTGAGACTGGACCGAATTCTATGCACCTGGTCCGCGCACTGGCAGGTGTTGGCCAGCCAGGGATACCGCGTTGACGAGCAAGCTTCGGGCAAGTCGGCGGCGGAAGTGCGCCGCTTCTTGATGGACTGGCAAGCGCGCATGCAAGCCGTCTACATGGCGGTCTCGCTGCCGGACACTTTCGCCTATCCACAGGAGACGGTAGGAAATCGACTGCTGAAAGAAGCGGTGCTTCCCGCCTGCCGCGAACTCGGAATTCCGCTTTCGCTCATGATGGGAGTTCGCAAGCAAGTCAATCCCGCGATTCGATTGGCGGGCGACGCCGTAGGAAGATCGGAACTGAAAGCTCTCGAAAATTTGTGCCGCGAGTTTCCGGAAAATCGCTTTCTGGTGAGTGTGCTCAGCCGGGAGAGCCAACACGAACTTTGCGTTTACGCGCGCAAGTTCAGCAACTTGATGCCCTTCGGTTGCTGGTGGTTCATGAACAATCCTTCGATTGTCGAGGAGATCACCCGCGAGCGCATCGAGATGCTCGGGACAAGCTTCATTCCGCAGCATTCCGATGCCCGCGTCCTCGAACAAGTGATCTACAAATGGCACAACACGCGGAGGACCCTGTCGCGCGTCCTCGCGGAGTCCTACCGCTTGTTATCGGAGGACGGCCGGGGCATAACACGCGGCGATATCCAGCGCGACGTGACTCGCCTGTTTCGAGCCAACGCTGAAGCTTGGACGGGCTTGCGCGCCCCCGCCCCCGATTCGCCAGCGCAAACCTAGCATGCACGGTCTCATCCATTACGCACTCGCACCTTCCGACCCGTGTCTTGGTGCGCCCTTTTCGCGCCTCCCATTAGAAAGCGCCAGCGCCTCGGATGCCAGGTCCCGGGGCAAGTAGCTGCATTGGATTTTTACCGCCTAGTATCCCAATTTCTTGTCCACGACATTGACCAACGCCTCGCCCTTCCGGAATCGCTCATACTGCTCGATGAAAAACTTCATCGCGTTGTCCAGCCAATCAGGCGTGTGGTCCGCGCAATGCGGGGAGAGCAAAATGTTC
Organism: uncultured Acidobacteriota bacterium; assembly: GCA_963753745.1. GTDB lineage: Bacteria > Acidobacteriota > Terriglobia > Acidiferrales > UBA7541 > Acidiferrum. The sequence continues at coordinate 170,591 of CAVWDX010000014.1, read as the reverse complement.
TCCAACTTGTAAAACGGGTGACCTGCGGGCAACGGCTCGTGATCGAATACGTCCAGCGCCGCTCCCCGAATGCGGCCACTCGAAAGCGCGCCAATCATCGCCTCCTCGTTGATCACCGGGCCACGCCCGACGTTTATCACCACGGCCGTCGGTTTCATAACTGCGAACTCCGCCTCGCCAATCATCCCGCGAGTCTCCGAAGTCAACGGCGCTGCAACCACCACATAATCGCAGCGCGAAATCATTTCTAGCCGTCGTTCCGGCGCATAGGTCTGCGCAACCAGCGGGTCCGCAGTCTTCGAAGTGGGAGCATGCCGCCTCACCGCGAGCACGGCCATTCCGAGCGCATTCACTCTCCCAGCAATCGCGCGCCCAATGTCCCCATATCCAATAATTCCGACGGTGTGACCCGACACCCACGAAACGTCAAAAGCCTCCCACACGCCAGCCATCTGATTTCGAATCATGCGCCTGAAATCTTTCGCGAAATACAAAATCGCACCCAGCGTAAACTCACCTAAAGATGCGCTGAATACCCCTGCCCCATTGGTAAGCGGCACGGGACTCTCGATCAGTTCCTGGAACATCGTTCTCTCCAGGCCCACGGAGCGAGAATGCACCCAAAGCAGGTTTGGGCACATAGCAAACACCCTCTTAAACAATGCGAGCGAGCCGGACCAATTGAACAGCACGCTGGCGTCGGGGGCTGCCCCCTCAAAGACTTCGACGGAATTTCCGTCGATGATTGTCACGCCAGCGAGCTGCTGCTTCAGCATCGAAAGCTGCATCTCAGCTGGCTCAGACGTACTCACAAGAACTAGGATCGTGTCTTTTCTCATCAGCCTCGCAGGAACTGCGCAAAAGATTACACCACAATCGAAGCTCGCAGCATCCGCCAGGCACAATTTGGAAAATTTAAACGGGGTGTTTAAGGCTTGGAATTTTGCACCGCAAACTTCCGCCTCCTACAATACCTCGTTTTAGCGGAATGATTCGGAGTTGACCGAGCCCTTTCAAAGTTCTACGGTTGGATGCCTCCAGTGACAGAGTTCGGAAGGAATTTATGCCGCCAAAAGATTCAAAGTCCTTGAGAAGTTATCGTTGGTACGGTCCCGACGACCTCAGGTCATTCGGCCATCGTTCTCGCGCCGCTTCCATGGGCTGCACGCAGGCCGATTACGCCGGCAAGCCGGTCATCGCCATCATCAACACGTGGGGCGACATCAATCCTTGCCACAGCCATCTTCGCGAGCGCGCCGAAGACGTCAAGAAAGGTATTTGGCAGGCCGGCGGTTTCCCTGTCGAAATGCCCGCCTTAACTCTCGGCGAAACGTTTCAGAAGCCCACCACGATGATGTATCGCAACCTGCTCGCGATGGAGACAGAGGAATTGTTGCGCTCCTATCCAGCGGACGGCTGCGTGCTCATGGGTGGCTGCGACAAAACGACGCCCGCACTTTTGATGGGCGCCATCAGCATGAATCTCCCTGCGATTTACGTTCCTGCAGGACCGATGCTTCGCGGCAATTGGCGCGGCCAAATCCTCGGCAGCGGCTCTGACGTTTCGAAATACTGGGCAGAACGCCGCGCCGGCAATATCGATCTGCAAGCCTGGACGGAAATCGAAAACGGCATCGCCCGATCAGCAGGAACCTGTATGACCATGGGCACCGCCTCCACCATGACCAGCCTCACCGAAGTTCTCGGCTTCACACTCCCCGGTGCGACCTCCATCCCCGCAGTCGATGCCAACCATCCCAAGATGGCCAATCGTTCAGGCCGACGAATCGTTGAGATGGTATGGGAAGACTTGAAGCCGCGCGATATTTTGCGCGAAGCTTCCTTTAACAATACGATCGCCGCCGTGTTTGCCCTCGGTGGCTCGACGAACGCCGTCATCCATCTGATTGCCATGGCTGGCCGCGCAGGAATTAAGATCGCGCTCGACCGTTTCGATCAATATTCGAAGAAGACGCCCATGCTCGCGAATATTCGTCCCAGCGGCAAGTACCTCATGGAAGATTTCTACTATGCTGGCGGATTGCCCGCACTGCTGCGAGCTCTCGCTCCCCATTTGGATTTAACTTGCCTGACCATCACCGGAAAAACCCTCGGCGAAAATATTTCCACCGCTGAAATCTACAATGCAGACGTCATACGCCCTCTGGACAATCCTGTTCTCGCCTCCGGCGGCTTGGCTATCCTCTACGGAAATCTTGCTCCGAGCGGCGCCGTCATCAAAGCCTCCGCTGCGGAGCCGAGGCTCCTCAAGCACACCGGCCGCGCCGTCGTTTTCGACAGCTTCGATCAAATGAACGCCCGCCTCGATGATCCCGCACTCGATGTTGACGAGAACAGCGTGCTCGTGCTGCGAAACGCCGGCCCCAAAGGCGCACCGGGAATGCCCGAATGGGGCAACCTTCAGCTTCCGCAAAAGCTTCTCAAAGCCGGCATCCGCGACATGGTGCGCATTTCCGACGCCCGAATGAGCGGCACGAGTTACGGCGCCTGCGTCCTTCACATCTCGCCCGAATCCTTTGTCGGTGGCCCGCTCGCCTTGTTGAAAGAGGGTGACCTCGTCGAGCTCGACGTTCCTGCCCGCAAACTGAACATGCTTGTAACTGAAGATGAGCTTGCCCGTCGCCGCGCAGCCTGGCGGCCGAAAGAGGGAATTTATCCCCGCGGCTACGGCAAACTATTCATGCAACACATCCAGCAGGCTCACGAAGGTTGCGACTTCGATTTCCTGGAAGGCACGGCGCCCATCCCCGAGCCCGAAATTCATTGAGAATTGCGGCCAGAGATGGCAACCACAAAGTGACAAAAGGGCGTGCGCTAAGCCGCCGCAATCTCGTTAACTTGCGGCAATGTCCTGCGTGAGGATCCAACAGCAAGCATCAAGATCCCCGAAAGGCACAAACTGCCAACCAAATACAACAGTCCGGCGCGGAAAGAATGAGTGCGATTGACCAGATATCCCATAATCATCGGCCCAAAAAATCCTCCGAGATTTCCAACCGAGTTGATCAATCCGATGGACGCGGCCGCCGCGGATTCACTCAAAAACGCCGTCGGCACGGCCCAAAAACAAGGATGGAATGAGTAGTAGCCGGCTCCGACCAAGCAGAACAGCGCGACGGCGACCGCGAGCGTTGAACCATAAATCACTGCCAGCAGCAGAGAAACTCCACAAAGAAAAATGGAAACCGCCGCATGCCATCGCCGCTCCAAAGTGCGGTCCGAATGCCACCCGTTCAATTGTTGCGCCAAAAAGCCGACGAGATAAGGCAGCGCTGCGAAAAGTGTGACGCGCATATCGCTCTGCCCGGAGAGGCGCTTCAGAATGCTCGGCAACCAAAACGCTACTCCGTAGCCTCCCGTGGTCGCGCAGAAGTAACACAACGTCAGCAGGATGACATCGCGTTGCGCGAATGCCTGCCAAATCGTGTACGAACGGACCTTTTGCTTGGCCAGTTTTTCACTTTCTAACTGGCCGTTGATCCAGTCGCGTTCACCCGGCAGGAGCCACTTCGCGTTTCGCGGCCAATCCGTCAAGTAAAAAATTGTAATCACGCCGAACACAACTGCGGGAACACCTTCCAAAATGAACAACCATCGCCATCCTCGCAATCCGAACCAGGTAATTCCCAGCAACAAACCTGCGAGAGGAGAGCCCACGACGTATGAGAGCGGGCTCGCAGCATAGAAAACGGCGATGGCCTTGGCCCGGTCCTGATACCGGAACCAGTGGGAAACGTAAACGATAATTGCAGGGAAGAAGCCCGCTTCCGCGGCCCCTACTAGGAATCGCACCACGTAAAATTCTCGCGACGTGTGGATAAACGCCATCAGCGCGGTTATGATTCCCCAGGAAATCATAATGCGGGCAATCCATCGGCGCGCGCTCCACCGTTCGGCGATCAATGCGCCGGGAATTTCCAGCACCATGTATCCGATAAAGAAGACCCCGGCTCCCAGGCCAACCACTTTGTCGTTGAATCCCAGGTCGTGCGGCATCTCCAGAGCAGCGGCGCTGACGTTCATGCGGTCTAGGAAGGCGATAATGTAAAGCAGGAAGAGAAATGGAAGCAGCCGCCACGCAATCCGTTTTCGTGCGCGTTGTGCGACCGTCAAGTCCAGCGTTGGTTCGGCCATCTTCCCTCGATTCGCAGGCTCCCAGGGTTCGGCCGAGCTATCCTGCGCTATTTTTTATTTTTCGCGGAGTAAAATTTGCGCCGCCTGGTATACACATAAGGGGCAATGAGCCCCGCCCATGGAAAACCAGGGCGCTTGTGACAAGCTATGATCACGGAGCTTTGGTTCCTATGGGAGTTCAATCAGTTCATCTATTCCAGGAGTTGAAATGCGCGAGTATGCGATTGCCGCCATCCCCGCGGATGGCATCGGCCCCGAAGTCATAGCTGCCGGCCTTGAAGTTTTGCAGGTTCTCGCACAAAAGATCGGTGCTTTTCAGCTCAAAGTGGAACAGTTTCCCTGGGGCTCGGACTATTACAAAAAGCACGGTGTGATGATGCCGCAAAACGGCCTCGAGCTCCTGCGCCCGTTTAGCGCCATCTATTTTGGAGCCGTCGGCGCTCCCGACATTCCCGATCACGTAACCCTCTGGGGTTTGCGTCTTGCGATTTGCCAGGGCTTCGATCAATACGTCAATCTTCGTCCCACTCGCATCCTCAAAGGCTTGTCATCGCCCCTGCGTGATTGCCAGTCGGCCGATCTCGATTGGGCCATCGTCCGCGAAAACTCAGAAGGTGAGTACGCAGGGCACGGAGGACGCGCCCATCGCGGTTTTCCCGAAGAAGTCGCCACGGAAACTTCCATCTTCACGCGCAACGGCGTCACGCGAATCATGCGCTTCGCTTTCCATCTCGCCCAGGACCGGCCACGAAAACTGCTCACGGTCGTCACCAAATCCAACGCCCAGCGCCACGGCATGGTTTTCTGGGACGAAATCGCCGCGGAAGTCTCAAAAGAGTTTCCGGACGTCACATGGGACAAGATGCTCGTCGACGCCATGACTACACGCATGGTCGCCAAGCCCGCCAGCCTTGACACCATCGTCGCTACAAATCTCCACGCCGACATCCTCTCCGATCTCGCTGCGGCTCTCGCCGGCAGTCTCGGAATTGCGCCGACCGCTAACCTTGACCCAGAACGCCGCTTTCCTTCCATGTTCGAGCCCATTCACGGCGCTGCCTTCGACATCACGGGCAAAGGCATCGCCAATCCCATCGGCGCACTTTGGACAGCCGCCTTGATGCTTGCACATCTGGGCGAATCAGATGCTGCCCAGCAATTAATGCAAGCCGTCGAACGCGTCACAGCTTCTGGGCTTCACACTCCAGATCTCGGTGGCAAAGCCACGACTCGCGAAGTCACCTCGGCAGTCTGCGACGCGATTCACAGTTCGAATATTTAAGTTAAGTAGGAAAAGTAGGAATGCCGAACTGCCCGATTTGACTTCAGGTGTAACCCACCCTCCGCGCCCGGAAGAAAATCCGTGCTTTGATTCCAGCTGAACCCAGAAAATGTGAATGACTATTTGCATTCTTCCCTTGACCGTGTCGGTCACGTTGCCACCTCGGAAAGTCGGGCCACAGTAATCTGAGGAGTGCGGTTCAAAACACACCTGTCTCCAGTTTGGGCTTTGGCTACCCGCCGCTTGTATTCAATATGGCACTCATTAAAACAAATGTTCCTGAGGGGGTGCCCATAGCAAGCAAAATAGGGGCAGGTCTCGTTTGCCTCCGAACGGTTTGTCGCCTCGGAACAAGCAAGGGAGGGACGGATCGGAGCGTTGCTTTGTGCTGGGACCGCATGACACGGACCCGTTGAATTTGCACAGGACAGGTGAGCGTGTGCAGGAAGCGGTCGGCCAACTTGACCTCAACGCAAGGCGCTGGAGTTCCTCCAGCAAGAAAGCTCTCGTTGTCCTCGTTCTCCTTCTGCCGGTCTTACTTGCGGGCGCTTCGTTTCGCGGCCACCCAAGCTATGCGCTCACAGCCTTTGGGGATTTGACCCAATTTTTCCTGCTTGCTACAACCACCCTTTTCTTTGCCTGGAAAGGCCTTTCCACTCGGGGCACACTGCGGGCGTTCTGGCTCTTATTTGCGCTTGGGTTCGGGATGTGGTCGGTAAATATGTTTTTGTGGGTCTACTATGAGGTCTGGTTCAACCGCCCAGTTCCGTCGGTCCCTAACGGAGAGTTCCTGCTCTTCACCAAACTCGTTCCCATGCTTGCGGCGCTAGCCCTCGAGCCAAACAACGATAAGCCGGATCGATCCCGTCTTTTAGGTTTGTTCGACCTCACTTCGCTGCTCGTTTACTGGACATATGTCTATCTCTTTTGGGCTATGGCCTACCTGCTGGCTGGAAATGATTTGGCCAGTTACAACAGTCATTCGGACATTATCGATGCGCTGGGCAATCTGGTATTTCTGCTGGCGCTAGCGGTCGCCGCGTTCCGAAGCCGTGGAACTTGGCGCGGGTTCTACTTGCACTTTCTTGGCGCCGCAGCGACATATGGTTTGGCTTCTGTCGCGATAAATTGGGCGATCGAGTCAGGACGCTACTACACGGGCAGCGTTTATGACGTACCGCTCACTTCGGCGATGGCATGGTTTTGCTTTACTTCGATAACCTTCACCGCCGATTCTCCATCTGGGCAGCAACGAAGCTCGGAGGAACTCAATACTCAGGGAGGACCGACGTCAAGAACCGCACTTTGGCCCGCGCGCCTCTCGATGTTGGCGACCCTTTCGACTCCCGCGATCGGCTTGTGGTTGGTTATGGGCGGAGAAACACAGAATCCGGTGCGCCATTTTCGCGTCCTCCTGACCTTGTTTACGATGCTGTTTCTGACCATTCTTCTCTTGCTGAAGCAAGATCTTCTCAACTCCAATCTCGCCAGTTACCTGCGAAACGCATCCCTTGCATATTCGAACCTGATGCGATTCGAGGACCAACTCGTGCAGAACGAGAAGCTGGCATCGCTGGGCAAGCTCGTGGCCCGAGTCGCTCAGGAAATAAATAGAGCCATGCTCGCAGTTGGTAAGGATGTCGAGGTTCTAAGCTCACATCCTGCCGCGGACAAGAATCGTCAAAAGATGGTCGCGAAAATAGGCGAGGCCGCTCGCCGGACAAACAGTCTGGTGGAGAGCATGCTGAGCTTTGCTCAAGAGATGCCAGTGAATCGTTCTAATGTAAATGTCCGGTCGCTGTTGGAGGGCGCTGTGAACTTGACGCGCGCAGAACGGCGGCACCGCGTTCGCGTGGAAATCCAAGATGATGGCGGTGTACCGCTGGTAGAAGGTGACGCCAATCAGCTGATTCAAGTTTTTGTCCAGATTATCGAGAATGCAATCGATGCCATGGAAGGTAGCGAAGCAGGGTTGCTGACCATCGCCATTGGCACGGAGCAAGAACGCATAGAAATCCGATTTGCAGACACGGGTTTGGGGCTACAGGATCCACGCCGCGTCTTTGAACCCTTCTATACCACCAAGCCAGTCGGCAGAGGAGTGGGTCTCGGGCTGAGCACGTGCTACGGCATTATTCGACAGCATGGCGGGGAGATCGACTGCCACAATCGGTCTGAAGGCGGAGCAGTGTTCAGGCTGGTAATTCCGGCCGCCGTGGTACACACAGTGGAGGCAGCTTTCTAGATTTCTTCTAGCTATTGGAGACGAAGAATTGCTTCGAACGATTAACACGCTCTGGACACGGATCGCGCTGGGCTTAGTTCTTGGCCAGATCGCCGCGGCTATCTTTTTGCCTCACAGCCCTTTGCTGACGGTACTCGGCGACACATTCCCTTGCCTGCTCGCCCTGGTCGTGATGCTCTCTTTTCGAAGCAACCGGCGGCAATCCGCCGGAACGGTTCGATTGTTTTGGATTTTGATTGAAACGGGATTCGGCATCCTGTTTCTATCGCAAATGGTGTGGTTCTATTACGATGTTGTGGTGCGCCGGACCGCCCCCAACCCCGTGGGTGGGGACGGACTTTTTCTGCTTGCTCTAGTTCCTATACTGGCCGCATTGACGCTCCGGCCGCAATCGGAATCTGCTTCAGGCGATCTGCGATTCCGGCGTTTGGACTTTCTGCTTCTACTCTTCTGGTGGGTCTGCCTCTACCTCTATTTTGCCTTGCCTTGGCAATTCGTGATCAAAAGCTATCCCAACTACAACCCGGTCTACTATGTACTTGCTCTGGCGGAACATTGCGCAGCGCTTGTTGCCGTGGGAGCGCTCTATATAAACAGTGGAGGCTCCTGGAAAAAATTCTATCAGCAGTTTTTCTATGCTCTTGGTGTTTTTGCCGCCGGGAGTCTCCTTCAAAACATTGTCATCGACAGAGCGCTCTACTACACGGGGAGCTTCTACGACGTGCCTTGGGGGTTTTCGCTGCTCCTGTTCACAGTTGCTGCGGCGCTTGGCCGGAAGCTGGAGTCTGAGCCAGGCCAATCGGAGGTCGCGCCCGAGAACCGCGGTCTATGGAGCGCCCGGTTTGCTATGTTCGGGGTGATCTCCCTTCCTCTTCTAGCCATTGCCACGATTTTCGATCATCATAATCCGCAAGTGATTGTCGCATTTCGCCTCCGGCTTCTTTTTGGCGCTATGCTTTTTCTGGGCACTTTGACATTCCTCAAGCTCACCTCGATGGACCGGGAGCTTCTGCGTTTGATCGGTTTGACAGAGTCTTCTCTGGAAAGCCTCAAGCTTGTGCAAAATCAGATTCTGGAATCCCAAAGGATGGCAGCGCTCGGGCGACTCGCCTTTGGTGCGACTCATGAAATCAGCAACCCGCTGACCGCGATTCTGGGTTACAGCGAACTTCTCCGTGACCACCCCGCGCTTACGCAAGACGAACGCCGCTCGGTGGAGGATATTCAAGAGCAAGTTCATGTTGCACAAGCGGCTATCAATGGAATGCGCCGCTTTGTCCGCGTAGAAGCCGATGCCGAAAATAGCCCTTCCTCTGAAAGCAAAAAGCTTTAACACCAGTCCTCCGAACTGGCCTCGATAGTTCCGCGCGCTCTGGCTTATTTGTCCGATCCTCGTTCTCCGCTGTTGAAATAGAGAGAAGGCGATAGCCAAGTGGTTGCGGCCGAGACGGCTTTAGCTCAAACGGAGGCCACGCGATCGTGAGTTTTCGCCGCCTGGTAGATGGACTCGATTAGGGCGATGCTGCGGCGTCCTTCGAGGCCGTCGCAAGCTGGAGCGCGGTTTTGTCTGATGGCTGCAAGAAAATCTTCCAGGAAGGCTTGGTGGCCGCGGAAATCGCTGACTGTGGCGGAAGAGGCGCTTTGGTTTTCGTCCTTGGCGGATTCGAAGAGTCTGGCCAGGGCGGATTCAATGGGGGCGGAGGTACTCCGCAAATCGGCGGCAACGATGCGGTCATGTTCGAGGATGACGGTGCCTTCGGTGCCGGAGATTTCGACTCGGCGAGGGTAGCCGGGATAGGCGGCGGTGGTGGCATGGAAAATACCGAGTGCGCCGCTCGAGAATTCGAACGTGGCGACCACCGTATCTTCGGCTTCGATTTTGTGAAGCAGCGCGGTGGTGCGGGCTTGCACGCGAACGACATCGCCGAGCAACCAGAGGAGGAGATCGATGGTGTGCACGCCTTGATTGATCAGCGCACCGCCACCGTCAAGCGCGCGCGTCCCACGCCAGCGCGAATTGGCGTAATACTCGGGAGGGCGATACCACTTGACGCGCGCGTCGACGAATAGGATCTTTCCGAGCAGTCCTTGATCGAGCCAGCTTTTGAGCTGGCGAATGTGCGGTTTGGTGCGGTCTTGAAAAATCACGCCTAGCTGCACGCCCGATTCTTTTGTGGCACCGATGAGGGCATCGGCGCGCGCGGTGGAGATTTCGATAGGCTTTTCGGTTAGGACGTGCAGGCCGAGCTGGGCGGCGGCGATACCTTGCTCGCCGTGGAGGCCAGAGGGGCTGCCGATCATTACGAGATCCATCGGGCGATGATCTAAGAAGGAATCGAAATCGTGATAGGGCGTGCCGCCGTATTCGCGACCGAGCCGGGCGATTTTTTCAGCGTTGGTGCCGTGGACGGCGGCGATTTCGACACCGGGAATGGCGCGAGCAGCGCGGGCGTGCGTTTCCGAGATATTGCCGCCGCCGATTAAGCCGATGTGAATGGTCATATGGGCGAGTGTAATCTAACGTATTAATGGTACGCCGCGACGAAATCCTTGTAGGCGGCTTCGGTGGCTTCGGGAGTGAGAATCGCCGTAGAGATTAAGATGCGATAGCGGAACGTGACGCTGGCGTGCGGAGCCAGGGAAAAATTCAGCTCTTCTTCGCCATTGCTGAAAACTTTTTGGCCGAGCGGGTTAGCCGCGAAAAGGCCGTAGCCGCGAGCGTGCCAGAAGGTCGGGAAACCAGGATTCTCGGGGTGATCGAGAATGGTGATGGTGACGGGCTCGTCGCCGACCATCCCGCTGAGGTTGCACCAACGGCCGCGCGTGCCCCAGGCGGCGTCGCCTTTTTTGCCTTCGCTGGTGAGATAGGTGCCGTTGACGCCGGTATTGTCCAGCTTGGCGACGGTCGTGGCATGGCCGCTGGCATCGCTGAAAATTTCAGGCTTGTCGGAGGGAATCTCAAGAGCGCGAATGACCCGAAGGCCCAGCATGCCGTCTTTCGCGTCGGGGAAAGATACTTTTTCATCGAGAGCGCGCAAAGTGGTGATGCGGTCGACGCTCCGAAAGGCTGGCCCCCCGCGAAAAACAAAATGCGTATGCTCGTTAAGCAAAACTTTTTTCTCGAAGGTCACCCAATCGGCTTCGACGTCGAGCTCGCCCGCCTGCGAACCGCTTTTCGCGGAAAGGATGGCGCGCTGGACGATCGTGCCCATTTTCGGGGCCCTTTCCGGTTTGATATCGTCGGAGTTGTTCCAGAAATCGATGCCGTTGACGTCTTCGTAGTTGAACCACAAGCCGGCGTGATGCGGATGGTCGATGCGTTCACCGGGGCGATGCTCAAGGGGGAATCCGCGAGTGATGGTAGTCCCTTTGGCCGTGCGCAGCGGATAAAGCACCGGTTTCTTGAGCGTAGTGGGCCAGATGTAAGAGGTGAAAGGTTTCCCATCGATCGAGATATCGACGCGGCGGGCTTGTTCATGAACGACGACGGAAACGCGCCCGGGTGAGGCGAAAACCAGAGAAGTCAGAAACAGAGCCACGGCGACGAGTATAAGAGACGGACCTGCAATCAGAATCCGCATGTTCAGCCGCTCCCTCTCCCGACAAACCACCGTCAAATCATAAACCAAGACCGGAAATTCGGCCGTCGAGACTTACTATCCGCGTGGTTTATCACCTTTGCCTTGATTCGAGTTCTCCGGACCCATATGAACCATGTCCTGGACAATTCCGGGTGAACCGCTTTTCGCGGATACGACCAAAGATACCTCCGCACTGGAACCTGGCCGCAAAAACTAGTAGCTTTCCCTTCACACCGTGGACCCAGCGCGCCCTATCTCCGCATCCAGCAGCTTAACGTCATCACTTGATGCCGAGAACGTAAGTGCTCGGGAGCCACAGTTCAAGGAAGCTCCCCCCCGCACCAGCAACTTCCGCTGGGTCATTTGCGCTTTGCTTCTCTTCGGAACCACCAAGAACTACATGGATCGTCAGGTCCTGGGAATTCTCAAAGATACTCTGCAGCACAATTTCGGGTGGAACGAAATCGATTACGGCAATCTCGTCTCGGCGTTTCAGATCGCTTATGCGGCTGGAATGCTCTTAATGGGGCGGCTCATTGACAAGCTGGGGACGCGTTTGGGTTACGCCCTCGCCATGACTTTCTGGAGCCTCGCTTCGATGGGCACCGCCCTCGCAAATTCCCTCGGCGGTTTTGCGCTCTCCCGCTATGCCCTGGGATTCGGCGAAGCCGCTGTTTTTCCGGCCAGTATTAAAGCCGTGGCAGAATGGTTCCCAAAAAAAGAGCGCGCCCTGGCCACCGGAATTTTTAATGCTGGGACAAACGTCGGCGCCATCGTCACCCCGCTCATCGTGCCCTGGATTGTGATCCATTGGGGCTGGCGCGCCGCATTTATTGGAATTGGAGCGCTCGGTTTTGTCTGTCTCGCGTTTTGGCTGCTGATTTATCGCCAGCCGCAAAAGCATCCGAGAGTCTCCAAGGCGGAAATGGAATATATCTGCGGCGGTGTAACGGAGCCGACGGGAAAGAGCTCGTGGTCGCGCCTGATTCCGTTGCGGCAAACATGGGCGTTCGTCGCCGGAAAATTCCTGACCGACCCAGTTTGGTGGTTTTATCTTTTTTGGGTGCCGGGATTTCTGCAAAGCAAACATGGCCTGGCCCTGACAGGCCTAGGAGTTCCGGTCATGATGATTTACGTGATTTCGGACGTGGGAAGCGTCGCAGGAGGATGGCTGTCTTCTTCGCTCATCAAGCGCGGGCACAGCGTCAACGCCGCCCGCAAGATTGCGATGCTGATCTGCGCTGTTGGCGTGATTCCCGTTGTGTTCGCGTACCGCGTGGAAAGCACTTGGTCCGCGGTTTGGCTGATTGGGCTTGCCGCCGCGTGCCACCAGGGTTTCTCCGCCAACCTGTTTACTCTGACCTCCGACATGTTTCCCGCTCGTGCCGTGGCCTCGGTTGTTGGAATTGGAGGAATGGCCGGCGCGATCGGTGGATTTTTCATCGCCACACTCGTGGGTCACCTTCTCCAGTGGACCGGAAGTTACAAGATTCCCTTTGTGATCGCCGGTTCCGCGTACTTGCTGGCGCTTGCGGTGATTCACATTCTGTCTCCCAAGTTGGAACCCGCTCGAATCGACGGAGCGACGCCGCTATGAATCCGGAATCAGAGAAGTCAAAATGGAGATGGCACGAATCGCATGTAGAAGGACAGATTGAGGTGAGCAGATGCCGTTGACGATCAAGCCGAAGAAAGACTGCCGCTGGGACATTGTCAGTCTGGGCGAAATCATGCTCCGCTTCGATCCCGGTGATCGCCGCATTGCCACCGCGCGTTCCTTTGATGTCTCCGAGGGCGGCGGCGAATACAACGTCGCTCGCGGATTGAAGCGCTGCTTTGGGTTGGATGCCGCCGTCGTTACCGCTTTTGCCGATGATGCCGTTGGACGCCTTCTGCAGGATCTCATTTATCAGGGAGGCGTGGATCAGTCCCTGATCCGCTGGGTCGAGCATGATGGTGTTGGCCAAGCGACGCGCAATGGTCTGAATTTCACGGAACGCGGTTTCGGCGTCCGTGCGGCGCTCGGAAGTTACGACCGCGGCCACACCGCCGTTTCCCAATTGAAGCCCGGAGAGATCGATTGGGACGAAATTTTTGGAAAGCACGGCGCGCGCTGGTTTCACACCGGCGGCATTTTCTGCGCGCTCTCAGCCACCACCCCGGAAGTTGCTCGGGAAGCGATGCAATCGGCGAAGCGCCATGGAACGACCGTTTCCTATGATCTGAACTACCGTGCTTCTCTCTGGAAATCGCACGGCGGAAAGAAAACTGCGCAGGAAGTAAACCGCCGCATTGCTCCGCACGTCGATGTCATGCTCGGCAATGAAGAAGATTTTTCGGCTGCGCTCGGATTCGAAGTGCCTGGCATGGACGAGCACCACTCGACTTTCGAATTGGAAGGCTTCAAGCAAATGATTGCCAAGGTTGTGAAAGAATATCCGTTCCAGGTGGTCGCCACCACACTGCGCAAGGCGAAAACCGCCACCCAGAATGATTGGGGCGCGATTTGCTACCGCGATGCAGAATTTTATCAGGCAAAAAACCGCGACAATCTTGAGATTTTCGACCGCGTCGGGGGCGGCGACTCCTTTGCCTCCGGTCTCATTTACGGTTTCCTGGCTGGCTATGATCCTCAATGGGCCGTGGAATGCGGCGCTGCGCACGGCGCGCTTGCTATGACCACGCCGGGAGACACCAGCATGGCAACGCTGCAGGAAGTGACGCAGGTTATGAAAGGAGTCGGGGCGCGCATCGCGCGCTAACGAGGAAGCTCGGCAAAATGGTGACCGCTCATGGATAAGCAAAAGGTTCGCCAACGGATTGTTGATATTGGAATTGTCCCCGTCGTTCGCGCCGCGTCCGCGGCCGAAGCTTGCATCGCTGCTCACGCCGTTTGTCTGGGCGGCATTCCCATCGTGGAAATTACGATGACTGTGCCCGGCGCGCTCGACGTGATTCGCGAACTGGCAAAAAAATGCGGCGCCGATGTGCTCATCGGCGCCGGAACAGTTCTGAATGCACAGATGGCACAACAATGCCTCGATGCGGGCGCTCAGTTTTTGGTCAGCCCTGGTTTCAACCTGCCAACCGTCAATCTGGCCGTACGAGAAGGGAAGTTGATCATGGCCGGCGCATTAACCCCCACGGAAGTCATGGCTGCGTGGGATGCTGGCGCCGACTTTATCAAGGTTTTTCCTTGCGGGCAGTTGGGAGGCGCCAAGTACCTCAAGGCTCTCAAGGGACCGTTCCCGCAAATCCCCTTTATTCCGACCGGCGGCGTCAATCTGGCCACCGCCGCTGAATTCATCGAAGCGGGTTCCGTCGCCTTGGGCATCGGCGGAGAATTGGTGCAAGCCGAAGCGCTGAGGTCCAATAAGCCGGATGTCATTGTGGAAAACGCGCGAAAATTCCTCGCCATCGTAAAGCAAACGCGGGCTCAAATGGCTTCACCAGGCATCGCAGCCAAGAGCAGCCATTGATGCAAGTTGCCGTCTCCGCGGCCGCGAAGCCAAGGCCGCGTTGCGTTATTGATTCACTCCACTGGCCAAAATTCCGCCATCCACAACGAGTAAATGACCCGTCACAAAACTCGCGGCGTCGGACGCCAGAAAAACCGCCGCCCCGATCAGTTCCTCGAGCTTGCCAAATCTTCGCATCGGCGTTCGCATCAGAAACTCCCGCCCGCGCGCAGTTCCATCCAGCAATGCCGCGTTCAAGTCCGTGCGAAATACGCCCGGAACCAGCGCATTCACGCACACACCCGACGTCGCCCATTCAATCGCCAGCGATTTTGTAAGCGAAGCCACGGCCGCCTTGCTGGCGCTGTAGGCGGCCACCTCGAAGATCGCTACGAAGGAAGACAGCGAGCCGATGTTGATGATCCGCCCGTAGCGCTTCTCGATCATGTGCCGCCCAAAGACTCGGCAAGCGCGCAAAGTCCCACTCAAGTTTGTTTCGATGATGTCGTTCCAATCGGCTTCGGGAAAATCGAGTGTCGCCATGCGCTTCGTTCGCCCCGCGCAATTCACCAGAATTTCGACGCTTCCGAATTCGGCGCAGGTCGATTGCAGCAATCGTTCCATGCTGTCGTTGTCGGTCACGTCGCAAGTCTGCGCAAGCGAACGCCGCCCCAGCGCGACAACTTCCGCGGCGGCAGATCGCACTTGCTCGTCGCGCCGCCCGGTCGGCACCACATTCGCACCAGCCTGTGCCAGCCCTCGCGCCAGCGTAAGCCCGATCCCGCTCGTCCCGCCGATCACCACCGCTGTTTTGTTCGCTAAATCAAGAGGCAAATAGCCCATCAAGCGCTCCTCGAATGCGTGGTCGCATACTCCGCCAAATGAAATGCCGCTGGCAATTGTAAAGGCAGGCGAGGTCTAGAAGTGTTGAATATTGCTAAAGAGGATGTTTATCGGTCTTAACCGGACGCGGCGCGCGGGTGCGAGTAACGGCAGGCTTGCCGATGTCCTTCCAGTGCCAGGCGTCTCCATGCAAAAGAACTGCATGCCCTCCGGCATCTGCTTGCTCAGGCGGTACGCCGGCAGCCACTCCAAAAAACCAAAGCAATTGAAACTTCGTGAATCCGGGTGTCTCTCCAACACATATCGTGGCACGATACATCACCTCGGGCAACGCTCCGGCAACATATCGCATCACGATATATTGAACCTGTTCGCGCGCCCTGCGGCTGGGCGGGTCTTAGTGGACCTGAGGGGCGTGCCAGGGCGGTACTCGGATTTTTTCTCTCCGCCCGGTATCGCCCTGCGGTTCCTCGAAAAGCCGCCTTTGCCCCCATGATGGAAACTATGTTCAACAAGGAGAATTCCCAAGATGCGAAAGAAAGCTTTCTGTCCAGTCCTTCTTATGTTTTGCGCCGCGTTCCTGTTCTGCGTGGCCCCTTCCTTTGCTCAGTCTTCTTCGGAAACTGGCAAACTGAAGATTCACGTCGATCCTAAACAGGCCTACGTGTTCGTCGATGGCAAGGCTATCCGCGATGGCAGCCAGTCGATCGATCTTACCGCCGGCGAACACAAAGTCGGCGTTTACAATTACGGTTACCTTCCCAAGATCCAAGATGTTCACGTCGGCGCCGGCGAAGCCACCGACCTCAGCGTTCGCCTCCAGTCTTCCGGCGATGTCGTCGAAGGCCCCTTCGCGGACATCGAATTCAAGGGCGACCCCCGCGCCGCCGTTCTGCTCAACGGCACATCACCCGCCTATTTTGTCGGTCACGTCGACGAATTCGATTGGAACTGGATTTGGCACCAGCGCCTGCTCGTGCATCCCGGCACTTATCAGGTGACCGTCACGCATGAAGGCAACACCATCTGGTCCGGGTCGCTCACCGCCAAAGCCGGCCAGCAGGTCACCGTCTATCTCGACCACAACGGCAAAACCAAAACCAAGGAATGGAAAGAGGGTTTGAACATGCCGCCCCAGCCGCGTTTCCATGTCGGCATCGCCAGCGCGACTGTTCCCGTCGCTCCAGTCTCTGCGCAACTTGCCGCTCAATCTTCCAATCTCTCCTGCGGCGGGGCCACTACGCTTAACTGGAAGTCTGCGAACGCAGTTGATACTTCCATTTCAGGCATCGGCGAAGTTCCTCGCGATGGCGACCGCTCGGTTTCGCCCACCGCCAACACGACCTACGTGCTCACCGCGAAGGGCCCTGGCGGCGATTCGACGCAATCCATCACCGTTGATGTAAACGCCCAGCCAGCCGCCTCGATTTCGCTTAGCCAGCCGGAAGTCCGTTACCACAAAGTCGGCGATAAAGTCGTCGAGCAAGATTCCTCCACTCTGACCTGGTCGGCTTCCAACGCCAATTCCGCCATGGTTGCCCCTTTCGGCAGCGAGGCGATGAGCGGCAGCCGCACGGTCACGGCCGATCCGAAGCGGGACACGACCGGCCCGGTCAATGAGGACGAAACCTTCACGCTGACATCCGCAAACGCTTGCGGCGGAACTACCACCAAAACCGCTACACTGCATGTCGTCGGATCCATCGATCCGCCGCCACCGGTGACGCTTGCAAGCATGTTCTATCCCACGGCTTACCCGACTCGGAGACATCCGAAAGCGGGTCTGGTGGCTAGCGAAAAGAAACAGCTTGCCCAGATCGCCGCTCATTTCAAGAATTACGAGCCCTACGATCACAAGGGCAATCTCTTGATCGTCGCCCATGCCGATATCCGCGGCTCCAGACGCTACAATCAGGCCCTCAGCGAACGCAGAGCGGCTCTCGTAAAGGATTTCTTGGTCGCTCAAGGTGTTCCCGCGGACAAGATCGAGGTCCGCGCCGATGGCAAAGACCAGCAACTCGCCGAAAACAAAGTCAAAGTGCTGCTCTCTCAAGATCCCGAGAAGCCGGAAAAGTGGGAGACCCGGCACATGAAAACAACCTGGCTCGCTTATAACCGCCGCGCCGACATCATTCTCCAGCCCAGGGACGTTCAGTCGGCCAAGGACTATCCCAATGATGTCACTTACGCGCGGCTGCTTTGGCAGCGCCCCATGCCCAGCCTGAAGAAAATAGAGAAGGCGGAAAAATCAGCCCCTTCTGAGCAGTCGATGAGCGCCAACGCCGCTGCGGCCGCCACCGGCAATTGACCTTGCTCGTTCGAGGTCAAACGATGTGCGGTCCGGCGGTGAGCACAAAGGAAACGTGCGGGAGCTTCTTCCTGCCCGGCGCCGGGCCGCACTCCATGTTTCGTACTAAATATTTTTGGTAGGCTTTTTTGTAAATTTTGTCGAGGAGGAAACTCATGAAACTTTCTCTTAAGGCCGTCACCATTGCCGGAGCTTTGCTCTGGGGTGGCGCGATCTTGCTGGTTGGTTTAATCAACCTTTCTCGTCCGGGCTACGGTCTCAACTTCCTGCAGTTGACCAGCTCCGTTTACCCGTGGTTCCACGCGTCCCACACCATCAGCAGCGTTGTGATTGGGACCATCGACGGCCTGGTGGACGGCGCTGTCGCCGCCCTCATCTTTGCCGGGCTTTATAACATGATCGCCGGACACCAAACCCACAGTCAAAACCAGGGCCAGACCCAGAATCACATCTAATTAGTCCTATCTCCAGGTTCGGCCAATCCTAACTTGGACCTATGTTTCGCGCGAGGCAGGTTTCTATGCCTGCCCCGGCCTTTCCTCTACTACCGCTGATCTCATCAGGACGACAACCGCGATCTAGCCGTCGGCGATAACCGCGATGGCGCACTCACCATTCCGCCCGCCCCAAATCGCGTCGCCAACCGCTGCGTCCCCGTACTCACCAAGATCCCCAGCAAACTACTCCGCACCTTCGCCGCGAAGAGGCCGCCGCCCCAACTCAATTCATCTTCGACGCTCTACGCCCCATCTGCGGATAGCTTGAGAAATTATTGCGTACGTCCAAAAATCATTACATGTGCAACAAATGTTATTAGACCAAAAACCGCCAAAAAACCGATGAAGTCTATCGAAAAGTCCCCCTCTTGACAGCGGCATGCCATGCGAATAGCCTCTCACCAATCGGAAAGCAACATATGTTGCGAAGCCGTCGCGGCCTTTCAGGCGGCTGCAGGTTGGGAGAAAAAAGTCTTAAATAGCGAGCGAGTGGAGGGACGACGAATGGCCACAATGGAAAATCTCATTTCCGGCGCGAATAGTCGGACGCACCGTGTTTCGTACAGCAGTCCGCTATTACTGTGCGCAACGCTTGTTGCATTTATTCTTTTCGTGACGCCCGCGAAAACTGCCGCGCAGTCCGCGGGCACCGGCGCGCTCTCTGGCATTGTCACAGATCCTTCCGGATCCAGCATCGCTGCAGCGCAGGTTACAGTCACAAGCGACAGCTCCGGCGAAGTGCGCACGGTCTCAACCAACTCCATCGGCGCGTTCACCGTTCCGCTGCTACTGCCAGGCGCGTATCGCGTGGACGTGACCAAAGACGGTTTCCGCACGGCCACGGTTCCGCACGTGCAAATCATTGTCACCGAAACGAACGCGCTAAACGTACGGCTCGAAGTCGGCCAAGTTTCCGAAAAAGTGATCGTCGAAGCACAGGTCACGCAGCTCCAAACGGAATCCAGCACTCTCGGTCGCGTAACTACCAGCGAGCAGGTCGAAACTTTGCCTCTCGCCATGCGCAACTTCACCCAGATCATTGGCCTTAACCCAGGCGTATCGGCGGAAATCGCCAACGCCGGAGAATTGGGTCGCGGCGGCGGTGGCAACAACCAGGATCCCACAGTCTCGGCTGGGAACTGGGCCTCCGACAACAATTTTCAGATGAATGGCGTGGGCGTCAACGACATCCAGCAGAGTGGTTATTTCAGCGCGGGCGTCGCCATTCCCAATCCCGATACCATCGAGGAATTCAAGGTCCAGACCGGACAGTACGATGCTTCCTACGGCAGGAACGCTGGCGCCAACGTCGACGTCATCACCAAGGGCGGCACAAATGACTATCACGGAACGGCCTGGGAGTACTTCCGCAACAACGACATGAATGCCAACACGTTCTTCGGAAACTCCCATCATCAGCCACGGCCAATCCTGAAGCAGAATCAATTCGGCGGTGATTTTGGGGGTCCGATAAAGCGGGATAAGCTGCAATTTTTCACCTCCTATCAAGGCACGCGCCAGAAAAATGGACTGGACTTGAACTGTTCTTCGACCATCCAGCAAGCGCCTTTAACCAATGACCGCTCGCAAGCCGCGTTAGGCGCTCTCTTCGCAGGACAGTCGGGCGTATTCGGCGGGACAGCGATCGCGGCGAACGGCTCCAACATTAATCCAGTCGCTCTAGCCTTGTTGAACTTGAAGCTTCCGAACGGGCAGTATTTAATCCCTACCCCGCAGACTTATAACCTTTCCCTTCCGTTTGATGCTCAGGGTTCCTTGTCGTTCAGCCAGGCCTGTCCCTTTACCGAAAACCAGTTCATGACCAACGCCGACTATGAAATGTCGGCCAAGAGCAAACTCAGCGCCCGTTTTTTCTTCGCGAACAGCGGGATCACCTACACTCTTCCTCAGACGAACCTCACTGGCGGCGGCTCGCCTCCAGGAGCGCCCGTGAACCTGACGCAGAACTTCCGGAACTTTTCGCTGACGCACACTTATATCATCAGCCCCACGCTCTTGAACGAGGCTGAGCTGGGATTCCATCGAATCTTTGCCACCTTTGCCCAGGCGCAGAGTTTCAGTTGGTCCCAGGTGGGCGCTAGCGTCGTGCCTTTCGACAACAACATCCCCGCGATCGCTATTGATGGCGGGGGCACCACGGGATTGTCGCTCGGAGGAAACGGCCAAAACGTTTTGATTGCAGAGAACACCTTTACGTTTCAGGACTCTGTTTCCTGGACCCACGGCAAGCACAACTTCCGTTTTGGCGCCGGACTTTCGCGCGAACAGAACAACCAGATAGGTTTTCACTACCTTTCTGGCGCATTATTCCTGAGTTGGGCTGATTTCATGCTCGGACTTCCAGGAACACCCGTCGCCAATGGCGGAAACGGATCGCCCGCCGGAGTGGGCAATGTTTTTCTTTCTCTTGATTTGCTCGGACAGTTTGACCGCGCCTACCGCGATTGGGAAGTCTGGAACTATGTTCAAGACGACTTCAAGGTGACCAAACGCCTCACGGTCAACTTGGGGATTCGCTACGATCGCATCGGTGACTTTGGCGATGCTCTTGGGCGCAACTCCGGCTTTGACGCCTCGATAGCGAATCCCAATCCCCCCGCCGCCGGTACACTCGCCGGTACAACCGTCCCCAACAATTACGCCGGCACAGTTCCCCCCGGAGTCAAACAACTTAACAATGACTTCGGCCTGAACGGCATCGGACAGAACACTTGGAATCCCCGCTTGGGTTTCGCTTATCAACTGCCCTGGACTCACGATCGAGTTGTGCTCCGCGGTGGCTACGGAGTCTATCATTCGCGCTCGACCGGCCAGCCTTTTCTACAGTTGATATCCGCGCCGCCTTACGGAGATTTCCGCATATTCGAGGCGACTTCAGCGGCCAGTTTTTCGCTCCAACAGCCGCTGCCGTTGACTTCCCCGACGTTTCCAGCTTTCATTCCCTACTCGCCGACCACCTCGAATGCCATTACCACGTTCGAGCCGAACTTTCGTCCGCCCATGGTCCAGGAATACAGCCTCGGCACACAGACGCAGATAACTCCAAGCTTGGTTCTCGAGGTCGGCTATTCGGGTGCTCGCGGCTTGCACCTCATCGATATTCGTTCGATCAACCAGGCCGATCTCGCAAGCGCGACTAATCCCATTCGCGGCGAGACCACCAACACTCTGGCCAATCTTCCTCTGCGCGTCCCGTACGAAGGCTTTTCGAGCAATTCGATGACGCAAATCGAATCCTCCGGAGCGTCCTGGTATAACGCTCTCCTTGTGAGCTTGAACAAGCGCTTTAGCCATGGATTGCAGGCTCAAGTCTCTTACACCTTCTCTCGAGACATGTCCACCACCTTCGGCTCTACCGCTGGACCGAACGGCGGCTCCGTTTTCGGAAACCAGAACGTCCCCGCCTCGCGATACGGCTTGGACAACTTCATCCGTCCACTTCGGCTGATCATCAATTACTCCTACCAGTTCCCGAAACCTCGCTGGGAGAATGCCTTTACTCAGCAAGCTCTTGGAGGCTGGTCGCTTCAGGGCGTCACCACCTTCCAGACCGGTCATTACCTCACGGTCACTACTACCAATGGCGCCAGCGTTTATGGAATCGCCACGGACCGCGCCCAACTCTCCGGAACTTGCAAGCCTGGCCAGTATGTGAACAGCGGATCGATCACCTCCAAATTAAACAATTACATCAACGCAAAATGCTTTACCACTCCGCCCGTCGTCGGTGCCGACGGTGTCGCCACCGGATTCGGCAATTCCGGCGTCGGCATTCTTCAGGGTCCCAGCGAACTCAATTTCGATTTTTCCCTCATCAAACTTTTCCCGCTTCACAAGATTCGCGATAGCGCTAACCTCGAGTTCCGTTCGGAGTTCTTCAACATCTTCAATCATCCGTTGTTCCAGGATCCGGACGTCAACTTTGGCGACCCAACCTTTGGACAAATTACCAACACTTATGGCAACCCGCGAATCATTCAGCTGGCGCTGAAGCTCACTTTCTAATTGGGGGCTTGTTCAGAGACTCGCAAGCGACATGCTAAACATCGGCAAGCTCAGGGCAATCGCCGTCGATTGCCCTGAGCTTCCGAACGCGGCACGCTTTCCCCGGCATACTGCCGTCGTGCAGTTCCCGTTTCCGCGCGCCCCAAAAACTGGTACCTTGCCTCCTGCATATTGTGGAACCAAAACTGCCTCGCGCGGTGCGTTCGCAATTTTGCGAGCGGCAGACGCGCGCGAGCGCAATACAGGAGCGAGGGCCATGAAGCAAACGGCGGCGGTAATCGGCGTTGGATTTGTCGGCAAAGCGCATGTGGATGCTCTGCGGCGTCTGGGAATTCCGATACGCGGAATTCTTGGCAGTTCGAAAGAGCGCGGCGCGGAATCCAGCCAGGCTCTTGGCCTTGAGCGGGCCTATGCCTCGCTGGGCGAACTGGCGGATGATTCCAGCGTTACCGCCGTCCACATCTGTACGCCAAACTACGTGCACTTCGAACAGGCCAGTCGCTTGCTTCGCGCCGGCAAGCATGTGCTCTGCGAAAAGCCGCTGGCCATGGATTCGCGCGAATCCGAAATGCTTGTGAAGCTCGCGCGCGAATCGAGGCGCGTTGGCGGCGTCGCCTACAATCTGCGCTACTACCCGCTTTGCCAGGAAGCGCGCGCTCTCATCGCGCAGGGAGCCATCGGCCAGCCGCGCATCGCGCAGGGCAGCTTTTTGCAGGATTGGCTTTTGCACCCGACCGATTGGAACTGGCGCCTCGAACAAAAGTTGGGGGGCGACTTGCGTGCCGTCTCCGACATAGGCACGCATTGCCTCGACTTGTTGATGTGGCTGACCGGGAAGAAAGTTTTGGAGGTTTGTGCGGATCTGGCCACATTAATTCCAGTGCGCAAAAAGCCGCGCGGCCGCGTCGAGACATTCAAAAAAGCTGATGCCTCTGCTTACGACGAAATGCCCATGACCACCGATGACTATGCATCGGTGTTGTTGCACTTTGAAGGTGACCTGCGCGGCGTGATGAGCGTTTCGCAAGTCAGCGGCGGCCACAAAGCGAAGCTCGCTTTTGAAATCAATGGCTCCGAAGGATCGCTCGCGTGGAATGCGGAATCGCCAAACGAGATGTGGATTGGGCGGCGCGACACCGCGAACGAATCGCTGCTCAAAGACCCTACGCTGATGACTCCCGCGGCGCGCGGCTACGCCGCGTATCCCGGCGGTCACACGGAAGGTTACCCGGACACCTTCATGCAGCTCTTCAAGGACTTTTACGAGTACCTCGAAAAGGACGATTTGAGCGCCACAAGAACTTTTCCGACATTTAAAACCGGTCACGACGAACTAATTCTGTGTGACGCGATTGCCAAAAGCGCGCAAGAAAAATCGTGGCAGCCCGTGGAGTGGGACTAGAGCTTTCGAAAAAAGCTGGCGAAGGTACGCAGCGCACTCGAGCGCGACACCGCGCATCGTGCTCACCGCGTTTCTCGCTATCGTGTCCGCCTCACTTCCGCGGCGGATAGTGATAGCTCAAGCTCGGCGGCAGCCGGTCCGAACGCTCGCGCGTGTTGTATTCGAGCTCATAACCTAGATGCTGCGCGTCGTCCGGATATTCTTTTCCTGCGGGATACGGATACGGAATCATCGTGTGACGCGGGAGCGGCTCGACGCTGAATGCATACGCGGCGTAAAAATCGAGATCCTTCTCGAAGCCGTTGGCATAAAAGAAATAATCGCGCACCCAGCCGCCGGGGAGCGCCGGCAAATTGTGCGGATCAAAATCCAGCTTGACGCCCTCGCCCGAACCAAACACCACAAAGCGTTCGTCCACCGCGGTAAGCAGGCCCAGCACGTCGCCGTAGCGCGTGTAATTGCCTTCCGCGCGCGCGTATGGGCCGGTCATGCTGCGGTTTGTAAACGAGTAGGTTGTGTCGCTCGCGGGAGTAAGTCGAATTTCGCGCGGATAGCCGAGAAATTCGAGCGAAGCCTTGACGAGCGGGACTTCAGAAGTGTGAATTTCCTGCGCTTCGGGAGTCTGATCGATTCGAACGGCATCCCAATAAATTTTTAGATTGCTGACCGATGCGAATGCGGCGCGTGCCGGCCGGCAGCTTGCCCGTGAGGTCCGCGACCATGGTGCGTTCGAGCCCTGCGGGAAAGCCCATGTCCTCAACTACACGCACCCATTTATTTTGAGCGTCGAGCGCCTCGACGTATGGCGCGATGACTTTGACGCCTGCTTGATCGGCGGCATACATCGACGTTGCGGTGAAATAGTCCGTGTAGCCGTCGATGATCAGACGAAGCGGTTTTCCGGCGTCCCACTTGCCGAGATCGAGCTCGAGCCAATGCAGCTTTGCAAAGCCGGCAAACGGCAGGATTTCGAAATCGGTTACGTACTTTCGATCGCGCTGCGAAATCAAAGAGAGAACATCGTTGCCATGGTCATCCCACGCGCCAAGCGGCGGATGGGCGTCCTTGCTCGCGATGACCCGAGATTCCGGGAATGGGCGGCGCCGAAACGAAGCGCTCGTTCGGGAATACTTCGTACGATGCAGGATGATCGATCGCCAGCAAGCGCAGCTGATCGAGGTAAACGGTTTCTTCCATCGGCTCCATGAAACGGAAGCTCAACATGCCATGTAGCGGACGAACGCTGCTCGCGCCAACTTTCAAATACTCATCCGGATCGGGAACATCACGCTCGGCAACATTGTGTACGCCCGGGCCAACCCAATGCCCGACGACGCCGGGGCCAATCATGTCCGCAATGAATTCATATTCCTTGCCGTTCCAGGAGAATAAAACAGGGCAGGAGCTGCCGCGGCGGTCAATCTCGGCGATGGATTGCTTTTTGTTCGCGGCCAGATTTATTTCGTCCTGCGGGACGCCCGTCGGCCACAGAAGGCGAACGACTTCCGCGTTTTTTTCGTCCGCGAGTCCGGCAAGAATCGTGGGCGCGTTTTGTCCCAAATAGCCGCTCGTCCCTTGCACTTCCCACTTTTGATACAGCGCGCCTGCGTAGAGTTCCACTTTTGTCCCGATGGCGCTTTTGTTGTCGGCAAGAGGTTTAAAGTCGATGCTCATCCAATTGTGCTCATTGCCGCCTTCGTTGCGAAGAACGATCGGTGCGCCCCCAAGCTGAGTGACGACGAGGTCGGCGCTGCCCGAGCCGGCAAGATCAGCCACCGCGATGGCGCGAGGCTCCGAGAGTTTGACCGCGTCCAGACGGACATCTTTGCTGACATCCGCCCAGCCTTTTGCGCCGAGATTGCGCAGCAGGCGTAGTTCGCCTCCTTTGCTGGATTCGCCCGCGGCGATGAGATCGATCCAACCGTCGTTGTCGTAATCGATCGCGGAAATTCCCCAACCGCGTTGCCAGCCGAAATCAGGGAGCGGCACGCGCTCGAGATGCTTGCCGTCGACGTTGCGCCACAAGCTGATGCCGGGAGCTCCCGCGTGAGTGAAGGCGAGATCCATCCAGCCATCTTTATCGAAATCGAAGGCGACGACACCGACCGCAGGCGGAAGGTTTTCTCTTTTGAAATCGATCGCCGGCAGCGGCCTGAATTTTCCTTCGCGGGGATTGAGATATATGGATGCGCCCGCGGCTCCGCCGGCAAAAACGAAGTCAATAGCGCGGTCGTTGTTGAAGTCGGTGGTGACCAGGCCGGCGCCGGTAGCGTCGAAGCCGAGACCGGTTACAGCGGTAACGTCGGTAAACGTGCTATTTCCGTTGTTGCGCCAGAGAACGTTATGCATTTTTGTCTCGCGCGCAGCAGCTGCCGTGGGCTGCATGGTGATGTAGAGATCGAGATCGCCGTCGTGGTCGTAGTCCACCCAGGTCAAGCCGACGCAACCAGGATCGCTGCGAATGCCTACTTTTTCGGTGACGTCTTCGAATTTTCCCGCGCCATTATTGTGGAAGAGATGGACGCCATCGGTGAAGCAGGCAGCCAGATCGGTGTGGCTGTCGTTATCAAAATCGCCTGCGGCGCAGCCCAGTCCGCTGCCGCCGTGTTCGAGGCCGGATTCCTTGGTGACATCGGCGAATTTTCCATTGCCGAGATTGCGAAGAAGGCGGCTAGTGCCATCCGCTGAGGCGCTAACGAGGAAAAGGTCGGGTTTGCCGTCACCGTCGTAGTCGAAAAAGCATGCACCGGCGCTTGGCCCTATTGCCGAGGATGGATTGCCGGCTTGTTGAACGATTTCCGAAATGGACTGTTGCGCGAAGCGCACGGGAATCGCAGCTGGCGCGTTTTGCGCGGAGCTGCGCGGCAACTCGGCCAATGAAAAGCGGCCTTGATCTCCGTATGCCGCTCCGAAGGGAGATCCAAGATGCTCGGAAGTTATTTTTTGGAACTTGGCGAGGTGCTCGCGCGCACCAGCGGCGTTGCCGCTGCGCTGGTAGGCGCGAGCAAGGCCAAATTCGGCGGAGGCATGAAGAGGGAAGAGCGCGAGAGCTTTTTGAAAGGCCGCGATGGCCTGATCATAGTGCTGAAGCTGGGATTCCAGATAGCCGACGAAATACCAGGGGTCGGCTTCGTTGGCAATTTTGGTGACGTGTGTGAAGGCTTCGACAGCTTTTCCCGCGTCACCGAGATCCTTGTACGTGAGGCCGAGGTTGTACCATGCGTAGGGATCTTGCGGAAGCTTTGCTGCGGCGGCGGCCAAGTTTGTGCGAGCCGGCTCGAGCTTTTGCTGTGCCAGAAGAGAAATGCCGAGATTGAGGCGCGCAACTTCGAATGTCGGATCGGCTGCGAGGGACCGTTCGAAATACTTCTGTGCGTCCGCGGGCCGCTGCTGATTCATGTAAGCAACGCCGAGAGTGTTGAGGCGATACGCTTCGGCGGCATCGGCCTGGGGGGTGCTTTTTCGTTGTGCCACGGCCGCGGATTGCCCACCGCGAGAAAAAGCAAGTACAGCGGTAATAAGAAAAAAGCACAGACAACCGAGAAAAACACCGCCGGCGCGCCGCAGGAGAAATTGCGTGCTGGGATTTGTCCTATCCGCGGAAGAGCGGTTCACCGCTCTTTGCCACAATCGTGTCGGCGAAGCGCCGGCTGCGGGACGGTATTTCCCGTTCACGGCTGCTTCACCTCGGGGAGTTCAATGAAGCTGGCCTCGGAGGGCGAATGGTAGATGCGCTGCGTGGCTTTGCGGTAGTCGGCGGGCTTGGCCCAGAAAATGTTGGGCACAAAAGTCTGCGGGTTGCGGTCGTAAAGAGGAAACCAACTCGATTGGATTTGCACCATGATGCGGTGGCCGGGCAAAAAGACGTGGTTGGCGTTGGGGAGATTGAAGCGATACAGCAACGGTTTATCGGGCGCGATGGGCTTGGGAGTTTCTAGGCTCTCTCGATAACGGCCGCGAAAAATGTCGGCGGAAATCATAAGTTGAAAGCCGCCGAGGTTCGCTTGGCTGGCGACTTCGTCGGGATAAACGTCGATGAGCTTGACGACCCAGTCCGAATCGCTGCCGCTGGTCGACGCGATGAGATTGGCCACGGGCTGGCCGCTGATCTTAATCGGCGACGTAAGAACGTCCGAGGTAAAGACGAGAACATCCGGGCGCCCGGAGGCTTCGCGCTGGTCGTCGACGAGCCACTGTGACCAAGTAAGCTCGGTCGTGTAGCCGACGGGCTGGCTGGGACGCGCGCGGAAGGGAACCGGCTTTGCGGGATCGGAAATGTATTCGTCGAACGGCGCGTCGGCAGACGTGGGCGCATTCATGCTTAGTTCCAAACCAGCTTTGAAATACAGCGGCGTTGCGTTCGGCGCGCAGCCGCTCGAGCAGCCTGCGGGCCAGGCGGGAAGCCGGCGCCAAACGTTCGTGCCTGTCTCGAACGCGGAGACCGGCGCGATGTCCGCCTTGGGTGCGCCGTCCTTCAGATATTGCGCGAGGAAAGGACGTAGGATGTGCTCGCGAAAGTAGAGGCCCGTGTCGCTGCCGAATTTCAGCGCGCCAAGCGAGCTCGCGTCTTCGATTTCTTGCCCGTGATGCCACGGGCCCATCACCAGAAAAACTTTGTCGTTATTCGTGTCTTTTGGTTTGATGGCTTTGTACACGGCCATCGCGCCGTAAATGTCTTCCTGATCCCACAGGCTGTGCACGAGCATGACCGGAACCTTGAGCGGTTCTTTCGCAAGAATTTTGTCGACCGCCTGCTCGCGCCAGAATGCATCGTAGCTGGGATGCTCCAGAATCTTCCGCCAGAATCCCACTTGTTCCAGGCCGTGACGGCGGCCGAGTTCGCCGGCCGAGCCCGCATCCATATAAACGTCGTAATCGTCGAAGTGATCGGTCCACCATTTGGCGCTGTTGTCGCGCGTGCCGTCCTGCTCATAAATGTAAGGCATGTTTTGCTCGCGAAACGCCCCGTTGTGGAACCAGTCGTCGCCCATCCAGCCGTCCACCATGGGATTCATCGGCACGGAAACTTTCAGCGCGGGATGTGGATTGACGAGCGCCATCAGCGGCAGAAATCCGTCGTAAGAAATTCCAAGGATTCCGACCTTGCCGTTGGACTCGGGAAGATTTTTGACCAGCCAGTCGATGGTGTCGTAAGTGTCGGTCGCGTGATCGGCGTTCGTGGGATTGAGCGGCCCGCGCAAAGGCCGGTTCATCACGTAATCGCCTTCGGAGCCGTACTTCCCGCGCACATCCTGCACGACGCGGATGTAGCCGTCTTCCACGATGACGTCGGTGGCGTTGTCGTAGCCTTCGAGAATGGGGCCAAGGTGCGAACTGTTCGCGTGCGATGTTAGATCACTGGCGTTGTATGGAGTGCGTGTGAGGAGAATCGGCGCGTTCCTTGCGCCTTTGGGAATGAGGATGACGGTGTGAAGCTTCACGCCGTCACGCATCGGGATCATCACCTCGCGCCGCGTGTAGTCGAAGCTCTCAGTGACCGGCTTAAGCTGCGCCGGCGTTTCGCTCGGAAGCGTAGTAGCGGATTGCGCGAAGACCGACGGTGAGTGCCACAACACGGCGAATGCCGCGAGAAAACAAAGTTTGCGTCCGTACCGATTTGAAAGGCTCATGAAAGATTCTCCGTTTCGGCGGAAAGGCGCGTTTGCGTTTTTATGAGTGCGCAATGGATCGCCAAGTTTTCGGTGGAGCGATGGGATTATACCGAGTCGGACGAGCCCGCGCCACCTTGCCGTGCGCGCCCTCGCATCAGAACTCTCAACTGAATGGCAGCGGTGCTCCGCTTTTAGGGCGCCTCCTCGTCAAGTTAGAAAGCATCGCCAACGCCTAAGGGCTACCTGCCGGTGCCCGGCAGCTGTGACACCATGCACGATGACTTGCTTAGCTGTACTTTCTGCGGTACACTTGTACTACATAAGGTGCAGGATGGCAGAGGACCAACCGCCGCGAAAAATTCCGTTGATTTTTTATCGCCTGCGGCCTGGAAATGAGCCCGTGCGGGAATGGCTGAAGGGATTGCCGGAAGCCGAGCGGCATGCCATAGGGAAAGACCTGCTGCGTGCGCAATGGCGGTGGCCCATCGGAATGCCGCTCTGTCGGCCATTGGGAGGCGGCTTGTGGGAGATCCGGACAGACTTGCCGACGCACCGGACGGCCCGTGTGCTGCTCTGCCATCACGATGAACGCCTGGTCGCGTTGCACGGGTTTATCAAGAAAACACGCACGACGCCGGAAGAGGATTTGGCATTGGCGCGCAAGCGACAGAAGGAGCTGGAGCGATGAGCAAGAAGCGCAAGACGGGCAGGAAGCATATGGGTTCGAGCATTGATCATTTCCTGAAAGAAGAGGGCATCTTTGAACAGGCGCAAGCACAGGCGGTCAAAGAGGTCGTCGCGTGGCAGCTCGAAGAAGCCATGAAGAAAAAGAAACTTTCCAAAAATAAGATGGCCACGCTTCTCAAGACTAGCCGCACGCAAGTTGACCGGCTCCTGAATCCGAAAAGCGACATCACGCTTTCGAGCCTCCAACGGGCCGCGGCGATGGTCGGGCGGCGCGTGATGATCGAGCTGGTTTGAGAAGGCGGAAGACAAGGGGACCTGGCGGTCCATAGCTTACAAACGACAGAAAGGCTCGGCGTGGCAAACTCGAACGGCTTCTGAGGAAAAGTCAAAATCCCCGCACGCAAAATCGGCGTGCGGGGCACCCGGCGGACTCTCACGATACTTCAGCCTGGAGAAACCGCTTGATTCCACATAATGGGGCGATTTGTCCGACGAGGACCGCAAGGAAAACGACTACAGCCTAAAGCGCGGGTTCCGGCTGTTGAGCGCCTACCGCACACATGCTGGCGACAAGTTGTGGATAATCACGGAATCGGACCGTTCTGTGACCATTTATGTAGAATCTGCAAGTTATTTCTCGCGGTGCGGTGTTCGAGATGGGGTTTGGTTTTGCTGGTTAGGGGGAGAGGCCGACGGTTCTGAACCGTCGGCCTCTCGCGTTTTGGCTCGTTGACCAGCTTGGGGCCGTCCTCTTAGCCTTGGAGACTCAACCACATGGCGCAGAATGAAAGAAGTGAGATATAGAAATGAACCTTTTGGGTGCCAAGCCCGAATAACACTACGGAGATCAAGATTGGCTGACGACCGCGAGCTTTGGGAGCGGATTTGCCGGGGAGATGCGCGCGCGTTTGACGTGCTCTACCGAACACATGCGCCGAAGCTAGAGGGATTTCTCAGACAAGTCCTTGGTGGCCGGCAGGCGGCCGAAGACGTAATGCAAGAGACCTTCATGCAGATTTGGCAACACCCCAATGGGTTTGAACCCGAGCGGGGATCGTTGAGCGCCTATATTTTCGGAGCCGGGCGTAAGCGGGCAGCGGAATGGTGGCGAAAGCAGGCGCGTACTCCGGAGAATCGAGGCGAGAAGGTCCAGGGCGAATTCGCTGAAGGCACGGCAAGTTTTTCGGCGATTGGAGATGCATTCGCGCGCTTGGCTGAGGAACAGCGGTCGCTTTTGTGGTTGCGCGAAGTTGAAGGGCAATCGTACGCGGAGCTGGCGGAGATTCTCCAGATTCCGGTGGGTACGGTGAAGTCGAGATTGTTTGCCGCGCGGGAAGAGCTGCGACGCATCTGGCATGCTCCCGGTGGCGGAGCGAGGAGCGAGAAATGAACTGTGCTGAGGCTTCGGAAAGCGTTTCCGCGTTGTTCGATGGTGAACCGATTTCGCGCGAAGCGGCAGCACACCTCTCGGATTGTGAAGAATGCCGCGGCCGGCTGAACGAGTACGCGGAGATGGGTGCGGAGGTACGACGGATGGCGAGCGCTGCTGCGCCACAAACAATTCTGGAAGGACGCTGGAGATTGGCAGAACCTGCCTCTGCCAACAATTGGCTGAGGAAATGGAGGGGAACCATGCGGATACCAAGATTGGCTTTTGCGCTGATGGTCTTTACCTTAGTGGCTTTGTCTACGGGGCTGCTCTTGACTCGGGCAAAAGAGACGCCCCGATGGTTTCAATATGAGCTTTCGGGAAGAGACGGAAAGAAGATTATGAGTCAAACAGTTCCAGTAAATCCGGGAGGAAATCCGTACTACGACGGGGACGTGGGAATGCCGTATGCAGACGGAATGGTCTTATTTCACATGCGTGTTCTGGAACAAGTCGGAGAAACAGAAAAAATTGGCGTGAGAACCTTGTGGGTTCCCCGGGGCGATCATTCTGGGTTTGAGAGAGTACGCAATATGCCGGAGCGGGAGTTCCTCTATTCTCCAGGTGAGGATCTGAAGATTCCCGTGGATGGTTACGGAAACCTGGAGATCAAGGGCCACTTCGAGTCAACTCTTCCCGAGAGTGTGCGAATGGGACTCTATCCCGAAGACGGCAGATTTCGAATCGATCCCCCCGTGCTTCTCGTCAGGGGAAAAGAGATGCTTATGAAGGGGGACATGGGAGGGGGCAATGTCATCATGGACAAGTCCTACTTCGCCTATGGAAACCAAGACGAAGGATGGTACCTATTCTCCGCAAAGCCCATACCTGGTGCGGTCGAGGGGACGCTTACGATGAATCAGATTGAATTCAAGCTCGACGGCAAGCAGTACTCTTTCCTTACAGGTGACCCAATCGTCTTTGGGAGGACAAGCGTTTGGGTAAAACACTATGCTTCTATTAAGGATGCCGATCCGACTTCGCCAGGCGACGGATGGCAGGGAAACGTACCGCAGCTAGCCTTTGGTGAGTTGCAGAATCTTACGGTCGAGAAGTAAAGATGTGCTGTGTGAGAACCGCGGGCAGCTAACGCGGTGATACTGAGCCAGGGTCAGACGGTTGGCGTTTACGAGGGCGCTCAGATCGGCGGCGATTTGCCTGGAGATTTTCTGCAGCTCCTCGCCGGAAAGGTCACGAGACAACTCATAACGAGCACCGGGCGGGTGGCACAACCTTAACGCCGTGAGACGATTTTGCGACTGATTTTTTCCCGGGTGGCCTACCTTTTCGGGTTTGGTTCTTGAAAAGGTGGGCTCTTCCTCATTCCTGATTTCTGGCGGCGACCTTTCATCTGAGCTTTTGAGTTTTCCATACATTTCCACAGCCATATCAAACCAATTACTCCCCGCTTAACTTCTTCAAACTCCTCGACTTCCGCCCATCCCATTCGAATCCGGGCCTCCCGTTCGAATGACCTACTCAGTACACTAACAAAATAGTTGACAATTCGCCAATACCCTGCTACCATTCCTTATGTTTCGCCCGACGACTGCCTCAGCTCCATCCGCCTCGCGCTCTTGTAATCCCCAATCCTCATCCCTGAATCTGCACTCGGAGTACTCGGCGCCCGGCGCACGCACCGACCTGGTGGAAGCCGCCAAGTTCCTCCCATTTCTTCTAGCCGCTCGCCACTCACCACTCGCCACTAAGTCCTTTATAATCCGCACTTCCGCAAAATGCCCCCATAACCCTTTTATAATCCGCACTTCCAAAACACAGCACTTAAAGCCCTTTAGAATCCGCACTTACGAAAAAACCGGGGTGGGGGGAGGTGATGGTTACCCAGAGTGGGACAGCCAATCCTGGCTGTCCTCTTCCAAATTTCAACGGTCTCACGCCACGAGTCACCGCATGGCTTTCAAATGTGACCGTTCATCCCCGCCCCACGCGTCTCCGCGTTATCCTTTTCCGCTCTTCGCTTCTCAACCTTCGACCTTCAACTGTCGACCAGTTCCATCCCGCTTGACCCCAGGAGTCCGCACACATACTCTCGAACGCCTCACCATGCGCAAAATAATTTTTGGAACGATTGCGGAGATGGCTGCTGGGATTCGAGAGAAGAAATTTTCTGCAGTCGAGGTTGTGGACGCGCACCTCGAACGAGCTGCGGCTCTGCAACCGAAGCTGAATGCGTTTGTGCACCTCGATGCCGATGGCGCTCGCAAACAAGCAAGAGCTGCGGAAGCAGCGGTGCTACGCGGGGGCGCAGTCGGGCCGCTGCACGGCGTGCCACTGACAATCAAGAGTTGTATCGACGTTGCAGGATGGCCGGCGCCAGCGGGATCGTTGCTGCGGAAAGAGTATGTGCCGCAACTAGATGCGCCCCTTGTGGCGCGGCTGCGTGCTGCCGGCGCGATTGTTTTAGGGAATACAAATACGCCGGAATATTTGATGGCGTACGAGACAGACAATTCTTTGAGCGGCAAGACGAGCAATCCATGGGATGTGGCGCGGTCGGCAGGCGGCTCGAGCGGCGGCGAGGCCGCGGCGATTGCATCGGGTTGCTCGGCAGGAGGAGTGGGGAGCGACGGCGGCGGATCGATCCGTGTGCCGGCGCATTTTTGCGGGATCTGCGGATTGAAGCCGACCCCGGGGCGCATTCCGGCCACAGGACATTTTCCAGGAGGAGGCGGCGCATTCGGATGGATCGGAGTGGTCGGGCCGATGGCGCGGACCGTCGCGGACGTGCGCGCTCTGTTTGAAGTGATGGCAGGTCCAGACGTGGGAGATGCGCTTTCTGCGCCTGTTCCCATACGAAAAATTGATGAGAGGAAATTGCGCGGTTTGAAAATTGGAATCTTGGAAAGCGACGCGCTGGGTACAGAGACAGCGGAGATCACGGCGGCAGTTGAGCGTGCCGCAATGTTGCTCGGCGAGCAAGGATTCGCAGTTGGGACGAAGCGAATCAGTGGGCTCGACCGGGCGATTGAGTTGTGGTGGTATTTTTTTGGGCCGGTCATAGCAGATTTGATTCAAAAAGGCGCGGCTGGACATGAAAAAGATATGAGTCCGATGCTGCGCGAGTTTCTCTCGCTGGCGACGGCGGAGACGACTTTAACGTACGACGGCTTTCTAAAAGCATGTGCCGAGCGCGATAACATACGCGCAGAAATTTTGCGGCAGATTGCTGATGTGACGATTCTTCTTTCACCGGTTTCTGCGGGGTTGGCGTTTCGGCATGGAGAAGGGAACTGGCGGAGCGGCGAGAAAGAAAACTATCGAGACACGATGCGGTACTCGCAGTGGCTGAATTTGGCGGGATTTCCGGGTGCCGTTGTGCCGGTAGGAACATCGAGCGAGGGATTGCCGATTGGCATTCAAGTGATTGGCCGGCCTTACGAAGAAGAATTAGTGCTGGCGGTTGCGGAAGCGATTGAGCGCGGGCGCGGCGCGTGGCAGGCGCCGAACATTTAGGGTTGCGGCGGCTGCTTCAGTTCCGGATTTGGCACGGGCGCATCGCCATACGTCGCTCTCTGTTTATTCAGGCTGGCATCGACCAGTTTTTTTGACGTGGCAAGTTCGAGTTGAGCCTCTTCTCGGCGTCCGAGCCGGAGAAGAACTTGGCCGCGGATGTAGTGAATATTTTGATTCTCCGGCGCCAGCTTTTCCGCGGAGTTGAGGAAACCGAGGGCTTCGCGATTTTTTCCCTGGCGCTGTTTGAGGCGGCCCAGCTCGAGAAGTGATACGGGCATGCGCGGATTGTAGTGCAGAGCTTCGTAGAAGGAATGTTCGGCTTCGTCGTCCTTCTGCAATTGAAGATAGAGCAAGCCTAGTTGTTCGTAATTGTCGGGAAGATCGGGCTCGATGGCGATGTCCTTGCGAAATTCGGCTTCGGCGCGCTCGTTCTCTTGTTTCTTCCTGTAAGCCACTCCGAGGCTAAAGTGCACGAAGGGCAAGTTGGAGTTTGCGGACGCGGCGAGTTCCAGTTCGGAAAGGGCTTTGTCTGGTTCTTCGCGGTTCAGATAAGCCTTGCCGAGGATGAGATGGAATTCGGGAGTCTCTCCTCCCACTTCCACGAGCTGGCTCAGAGCTTTCTCGTCGAGATCGTTCTTGCCCGCATTGTGCGCCGCGATGCCCAGCACGTAGAGGTAGGTTACGTCGTTTGACATTTGAGTCCAGAGCGGCTCAAGCACGGCGACGGCATCGGCGTAGTGCTCGGTGAAAACGCGGCAAAGGCCGAGCAGGTAGCGAGCTTGCTGGGATTCGGGCTGATCGCGCACAACGGAAGCCAGCGGCGCCACCGCGCCGGCATAGTCGCCGCGGCGATAATTGACGAGGCCAATGTTGAGGCGGATGCCGGACATCTTGGGTTCGAGCTTTTCGGCTTTTTGAAGAAGACCGAGTGCGTGGTCCCACTCTTTGCGGCGCATGGCGATGACACCGAGATTTGCGTAAGCAGCGCCGGATTGCGGATCGACGGAAAGGACGCGGCGGAAGGCTGTTTCGGCAGCCGCCAAATCGCCAGATTGGAGGGCGGCTTGGCCCTGCGTGAACGAAGCACGAGGATCAATATCGGAAGCGTGGCGTGCGCCTGCCGGAGTGGATTGTTGGAATGCCGGGAGGGAAGAAGCCATTACAACCGGCGACACAAGCCCAGCGCAGAGCGTGAGAAATAGACCGCTGGATCGAGCACGGGCGAGATAGGCACAGCAGAGAGAAGGCATCGTTTTGTAGTGTCCAGCAGGGGAGAGAGGAATTCAAGCGGCGCGGTGGAGAGGGGAACAGAGCAGAGCGAGGCGGGCAACTTCAGATGGTTAGGAGCGTCCACCCGATTTTCAACTTGACACAGACAGAGTAATGCTTTATTAACTCGATTTAATAACTCAGATTGGGTGCATTTTGAAAGTCGAGTGGTGAGGGCTTTCTCTGATGAGTGGCCATCTGCGAGCGGCAAATATAGGG
Organism: uncultured Acidobacteriota bacterium; assembly: GCA_963753745.1. GTDB lineage: Bacteria > Acidobacteriota > Terriglobia > Acidiferrales > UBA7541 > Acidiferrum. The sequence continues at coordinate 134,104 of CAVWDX010000014.1, read as the reverse complement.
GTGCCCGCTGCGGCAGGTGTGTTCGTGCCCTCACTCGGCCAGGATTCCAGATTAAAAAAAACGGGGAGGTAGCAAAGTGAAAGAACAGGGGAATTCCTTTCATCATACCCAAATTCTGGGCGGCCTGTCTGGAGTGGCACGGGCACTGCTCTGCGGGATGCTGGCGATGTTGTGCACAGCCTTCGTCGCGAAGGCGCAAGACACGGGTTATATCAGCGGGACAGTGACGGATAAGACGGGCGCGGCGGTTGCAGGAGCGGACGTGGTGATTTTCAGCACCACCGGCAGCGCAACACACGCAACAACCACAAACGGAGACGGCGCGTACGTCGTCGCCGGATTGCCGGGCGGGTCGTACAACATCGTGGTGACCGCGAAGGGGTTCCAGAAGTACACCGCGCAAAAAGTTGTGCTAGACGTGGCGCAGAAAATTCGCGTGGATATTCAATTGACGGTCGGCGCGGTCACGGAAGAAGTGGTCGTGACTGGCGAGAGCGTGGCGCAGGTGGAGACGCAATCTTCGGAACTGTCTTCGACGATCACCGGAAAACAAATCGATCAGTTGATGCTGAATGGGCGGAATTTCACGCAACTCGTCAACCTCTCGCCTGGTGTCGTAAACCAGACTGGCCAGGATGAAGGAACAGTTGGCGTTTATGGAAACGTGGCGTACAGCATGAATGGTGGCCGCACGGAGTACAACAACTGGGAACTCGACGGCGGCGACAACATGGATAACGGGAGTAACGCCACGCTGAACGTTTATCCGAACGTGGAAGCCATTGCCGAATTCAAGGTGCTGACTTCGAACTACGGAGCACAATATGGCCGAAACGGGTCGGGCACGGTGGAAGTGGAGACCAAATCGGGTGGCAGCTCGTTCCATGGGAGCGCGTTCGAATATTTGCGCAATGACTTCTTCAACGCAAAGTCGTGGGAAGAAGGCGCCGATCCAACCCAGAAGATAGCGCCCTATAAGAAACACGACTTTGGCTACACGATTGGCGGGCCGATTTATATCCCGAATCACTACAACACGGACAAAAAGAAGACATTCTTTTTCTTTTCGGAAGAGTGGCGGCGAGAGAAGAACCCGTCGACGATTCTTCAGAATGTCCCATCAAGTGCCGAGCGGGGCGGGAACTTTTCGGACCTCTGCCCGGCGTCAGGGGATTTTTTCCGAACGAATCCCAACGACAACAGCGGCAATCCTGTTCTTCCAGCTAGTACAACCTTATATCCCGACTGCCCGGCAACCGGTTTAGGGCCCGCGGTAACCGCGAGCGACGGAACGACAGCCCAGAGTTATACGCCTTTCGCAGGCAACATGGTCACTCCGAGCGGAGTGGGTACAGCTCTGCTGCCATTAATCCCATCTGCGAACAACAGCACAAATGGATTTCCTGCGGTCCTGCAAACGGTTTCGCTTCCAACGACGTGGCGCGAAGAGTTGATTCGCGTGGACCACAACATCACCGACAATTACCGCTTAACATTCCGGTACATCCACGACTCGTGGCAAACGACGACGCCAAACGCGCTGTGGGGCAACGGCTCCAGTTTTCAGGACATCAACACAAAATTTGTGGGACCGGGCTCGAGCTTTGTGGCTCGTCTGAACGCAACCATTTCGCCCACACTTTTGAACGAATTTGTGGCCAGTTATACCGCAGATCATATCTTCTTGACGGCGGTGAATAATCCCCCAATTCCCTCCGGTTTTGCGATGGGCTCGCTCTTCAACAACGGCTTTGGAGGGAAACTCCCCGCGATTTCACTGGGAAACAACGTTGCCTACGGCGGGGGTTTCAGCGCGGACACCGGATATTTTCCCTGGAACAACGCAAACCCGGTCTACACGTACCGCGACAACGTGACGAAAATCATTGGCACGCACACACTTCAGTTCGGCGCGTATGCAGCCTTCGCGCAGAAGAACGAAGAGAACTCGCCCTATATTCAGGGCATCTTGACGTATGATTCAAGCAACAGCACGATCAGCACCGGAAACGCTTTCGCGGACCTGCTGCTTGGAAACGTTGCCGAGTATCAGCAGGTGAATCTCCAAGCCAAATACTACAATCGCTACAGGATTGTTGAGCCGTATTTTCAAGATGACTGGCGCGTGACAAAGAAACTCACACTAAACCTGGGACTCCGCCTCAGCCTGTTCGGAACCTATCGCGAAAAGTACAGGCACGCGTTCAATTTTAATCCCGCAGACTTCAGTGCGGGCAGTGTCCCGGGCTTTTACAACGATTCGACCAACTCAAGCAACCCGCTGAATGGTTCGCTCGTTGGCGGTAACCCATTCAACGGCATCATCCAATGTGGTGGCCCAGGCGGAACGTCTGCCATACCTGCGAGCATCCTCGCAGCGTTCCCTGCTGCTTCAGTGGGCTCATCCAGCAATGCCGGATGCCTGAGCGGGCACCTCTTCAACCCCGCACCGCGAATCGGTTTTGCGTTTGATCCCAAGGGCGATGGCAAAATGGCCATCCGCGGCGGGTATGGGATCTTCTTTGAGCATACGAATGGCAACGAAGCCAATACAGAATCCCTCGAAGGATCTGCGCCATACTCCCTGACTGCTTCGCAGTTTAACGTGGCGGGATATGGCGCGATCGGTGCCGGGGGAGGAGCGCTATTCCCGCTCGGGGTAACGTCCGTCCCCACAAGAGCGATCTGGCCTTACATGCAGCAATGGAATCTTGGAGTGCAAAAAGAACTGCCGCAGCACATCGTCGCCAGCGTCGCCTATGTTGGTAGCAAGGGCACGCATCTGACGCTCCAGAGCAACCTCAATCAACTCACACCGATCACCACCGGGAACCCCTATTCGGCGGGGCAAACTATAAGCAGCGGAGATTGCAACGGCATCACGACGGATCCGAGCACGGGGCAGCCGAACGGCGGCACGTTAGCGAACGGCGCGGTTATTTCTGCGGCTGTCGCCGCTCGATTGTCCATCGCATGCGGTGGCGGTCCGAACACGCTCCGGCCGCTTCTCGGGTACGGCAACATCACACAACTCCAGGACCAGGCAAATTCGATCTATCATGCCTTGCAGGCCACGGCTCGACGCACCGTTGGTGATCTCACCCTAAGCGTCGCGTATACGTATAGCCATTCCATCGACGATTCATCGGACCGATACGACGGGGCCTTTGTAAACTCTTACAACATCGCATCGAACCGAGCCAGTTCCAACTTTGACCAGCGACAAGCCTTCTCCGTCAGCTACGTCTATTTGCTGCCCTTGTTCAAGGAGGGGGGGCTGAGGCATACGCTGCTGGGAGGCTGGCAGTTATCAGGAATAACGATAGCCCAGACGGGGACGCCGTTCAGCGTTACGAATGGAACGAACTATGCAGACAATGCAGGCGTGGGTAACGGCGTCGGCACAGGGTCGCGTCCCGATTTGGTGGGCAATCCACATGCCAGCGTTACGCAGACGGAATTTCCAGATGCTCGCGGGCCGGTCTACTACAATGCGGCGGCGTTCGCCGTGCCCACAGGACTGACGTTTGGCAACGTCGGGCGGAACACGCTTTATTATCCGGGCCGCCTGAACTTCGATTTCGGGTTGTTCAAGAGGTTCACCTTCGGCGAGACCAGGGAGCTGGATTTCCGGTGGGAAACCTTCAACCTCTTCAACCACACTCAGTTCAATTCTATCGGGACCAGCATGGACACGACCGATCCAGGATCCGCGGCGAACCTCGACAGCTCGGGCTTCATGCATCTAGACGGCGCGCACGCGGCACGCAGAATGCAGTTCGGGCTGCGCTTGCAGTTCTAGGCAATCACCAGTTCGAGAGGGCGGCGTTTTTTTCTTGAGCGCCGCCCTTTTTTTCTGATAATGGGCATCACTTTTTTGTATACTCGCTCCGCGAATTAAAGGAGGAGTGAAGACACCATGAAACGACGAACCTTTATTGAAACATCCGTTGCAGCAGCGGCTTTATATGCGGCGCGCCCGTCGTGGGCGGCTGAAACGACGCATGAGATCAAAAGGGTGGGACTTCAGCTCTACACCGTGCGCAGCGAAATGCCGAAAGATTTTGCGGGGACCATCGCCAAGGTAGCCCAGACGGGCTACAAAGAGGTGGAATTCGCGGGGTATTTCGATCACACGCCCAAAGAGGTTCGCGAGATTGTCGATAAGAATGGGTTGACCGCGCCCTCGACGCATCTCGGCTACGACCTCATCGAAAATAAATTGCCGGGGATGATCGAAGTGGCGCACGTCATCGGGCACAAATACATCGTGTGCCCGTGGATCGATGAAAAGCAGCGAACCGCGGATGGCTGGAAGAAGGCGGCGGAGCTCTTCAACAAGGCTGGCGAAGCCACCGAGAAGGCGGGAATCCAGTTCTGCTATCACAACCACTCGTTCGAGTTCTCGCCGGTGGAAGGGCTGGGCGGAAAAGGAGCGTACGACTATCTGCTGGCGGAGACGAATCCGAAGTACGTGAAGATGGAAATGGATTTGTGCTGGATCAGCGTGGCGGGAAAAGATCCCGTGGCTTACTTCAAGAAGCATCCCGGCCGGTTCCCTCTGGTTCACGTCAAGGATTATGTGAACGACCCCAACGCGACGAGCAGTTATGCGGGCGCGACCGGTTCGGTGGTTTTCAAGGGGAGGCTAGCCGACGTGGGCAAAGGCGCCATCGACTGGAAACGAATCTTCGAACATTCGGAAACGGCAGGGATCAAGCACTATTTTGTCGAGAATGACGACGCGAAAGAGCCATTCGAGGACATCAAGATCAGTTACGACTATCTTGCGGCGCTTCGTTTCTGATTTTGGACCAAGCACCACTGGGGGAACGTCATGCGCAGAGCGGCGATAGCTCTAGCTTGCGTATTAGGTAGCGGTTTTCTGTTGCTTGCCGCACGGGCTCAGACGCCTGCGTGGAAACAGCTCTTCAACGGCAAGGACCTGACCGGCTGGAAGCACGTTGGACCAGGCGAGATGAGCGTGGAAGACGGATTAATCCGCACGCACGGCGGAATGGGACTTCTTTATTGGACCGGGGGCAAGCTGGGCGATTGCCGGATTCGCGTGGTCTACAAGATGCGCGACTTCAACGACAATTCGGGTGTGTTCATTCGCATTCCGATCGAGCCACGGGAGGCCTGGATGCCCGTGAACTACGGATATGAAGTGCAGATCGACAATCATCCCGAGACATCGAAGGAAGACGAGTATCACGTGACCGGGACGCTTTATTCACTGACCAAGCCGCTGGCCAAGCCGGGCAAACCCGGCCCTGAGTGGAACACGATGGAGATCACGCTCGATGGGCCGCACACGGTTGTGATTTTGAATGATGTAAAGGTCACCGATTACACCGAGGGCCAGCCCGTTCCGGAGCGGAAGTTTGACTTCGAACCGCAGCGCGGAAGGCGGCCCAATGAAGGCTACATCGGATTGCAAAACCACAGCGACAACGACATCGTGTTCTTCAAAGAGGTCAGCGTTCAATCCTTGAAGTAACGGCTTTAGGAAACAGAAAGACGGAATCAATTCAGGAGGATGTGATGAGCAAACAAAGTTTTTCGCGTCGTGAATTTCTACAGAGCACGGCTGGAGCTACTGGCGCGCTGGCAGCGGTGCCGAGTATCTTCCTGAAACCGGACTATATTCCATCGGTGCTAGAAAGGGTGGCGCCCAGCGATACGGTGCGTTTCGGCATCATCGGGATTGGAATGCAGGGCTCGGGTCTGTTGACGAATGCCATCCAATTGCCGGGCGTCGAATGCGTGGCGGCGTGCGATCTTTACGATGGGCGGCACCTGCTCGCACGAGAAATTGTCGGCAAGAAAATTCCAGTGACGCGGCGCTATCACGAGCTGCTTGAGAACAAGGACATTGATTGCCTGATTGCGGCGGTACCGGATCACTGGCACAAGCAAGTGGTGATCGATGCAGTAAACGCGGGGAAGGACATTTATTGCGAGAAGCCCATGTCGCACACTGCGGCGGATGGGTTGGCGATGGTGGCGGCTGCGGAGAAAACGAATCGCATCGTGCAAATCGGTTCGCAGCGCGTCAGCTCGGTGATCTGCGCCAAGGCCAAAGAAATGCTTTCGCAAGGAATCATTGGGACCCTGACGCTTGTGGAAGGCTCGTTGGGACGCAACGACCCCACGGGAGCTTGGGAGTATCCACCGCCGCCGGATCTTTCTCCTGAAAATCTCGACTGGGATACGTGGCAGGGCACGGTGCCAAAGGTGCCGTTCAATCCGAAGATATTTGCGCGGTGGCGCTGCTGGAAGGAATACGGCACGGGACTTGCGGGCGACTTGCTGGTGCACCTGGTGAGCGGAATGAACTTCATGCTCGGGTGGAATGCTCCGCCGAAGAAAGCCATGGCGCTGGGCGCCATCCTGCGCTTCCCAGATGGACGCAACATGCCGGATGTGCACGCCACGCTGTTCGATTACGGAAGCGCGCCGGTTTACCTGCGGCTCAATCTGGGTTGCGAGACTCCAGAGATTTATCGATTCCAGGGATCGAAGGGAATTCTGGAAGTTACGGAATTCGCGATCAACTACTATCCGCAGACAGGCGAAGATTCCGGGCCGAGCTACTATACCTCCGGCTATCCGCAGAAGATGCGGGAGGAGTACGTTGCGGAATGGCATAAGGAGCATGACCCGGTTCCCGGCAAAGAGCCGACTCTCGAAGGGTACAGTTATCGCGGCGACTCCTGGGATGACGAGAAGCCCCATCTCTGGAGATATTTCCAGTCCGTGAAGAGCCGCCAGCCGGTGACAGAGGACGTGGTGTTTGGAAATAATGCGGCACTGGCGTGCCACATGGCGAACCAATCGTACTTCCGGCAGAGCGCGGTCACGTGGGACGCGGCCTCCGGAACGATCAAATCATAAAGGGATGTAGAAGCAGGCTGGCCGTGCGGCCAGTGACAAATAAACTACAGCGCAACTTCCTCGGCATGGCGGGGTTTTATAATTTAGAAATTCCATCGAGGAGTGTGCGAAATGCGCAAGATTCATTACCTTGGCCTGTTTTTTCTTGCAATGCTGGTATTGGCTCTTCCAGCCGGATCGTCCGCGCAGATTGCCGTCGGAGTGGCTGTACACATCGGCCCGCCGGCGCTTCCTATATATGATCAGCCGATTTGCCCGGCGCCGGGGTATCTATGGACGCCGGGATATTGGGCCTATGGCCCGGATGGATATTATTGGGTGCCGGGAACATGGGTGGAACCGCCTACTGTCGGCTTTTTGTGGACGCCTGGTTATTGGGGCTGGGGCGGCGGCGGATATTTTTGGCATGCCGGGTATTGGGGTCCGCACGTGGGATTCTACGGCGGGATTAATTATGGATTTGGCTATGGCGGGGTTGGCTTCGTTGGCGGGCGCTGGGAGCACGGAGTGTTCGCCTACAACACGGCAGTGATGCACGTCAACACTACGGTGATTCGCAACACGTACGTCGATAGGACGGTCATCCGCAACGTAAGCGTGAATCGCGTGAGCTTTAACGGCGGAAGAGCCGGAATTAACGCGCGGGCTAGCGCAAGGGAAGTGTCGTACGAGCACGAGCGTCATATCGCGCCGACGTCTATGCAGACGCAGCATGAACATTCCGCCGGCTCGGATCGCTCGCTACGGGCTTCCGAAAATCATGGAAGGCCGTCGATTGCTGCTACCTCGCGGCCAGGCGAGTTTAAAGGGCATGGAGCTGTCGGCGCCCGGGGATATTCGGGCAACGGCTCTCCGAACCGAGGCAACGCGCGGGCGAACAACGCGGCGGAATTTCATAGAACGGACCGACCGGCAGCGCGCACGGGAAACAGCGGATATAACGCTCCGCGCGTGAATCATGCGGCCAATGCGCCAAGGAATCAGCCGCACACGGAGAGCAGACCTCATACACCGCCTGCCGCAGAGCGTCATGAGGGCGGCGGGAAGCCTCACAGGTAGTAACTGCAAAAAGGGACAAGCGTCGTTTGAGTTGCGCGACTCGGTGCCGGAGAGCTAAGCCTCCGGCACTGGGGGGCACCCGGGAAATTCGCGCAGAGCGGTGTTTCCGATGTACTGTAAATCCTCGATGCCGATTTTACTGGTGTAGAAGCCGTCGCAAGTCATTTTGCGCAAGAAGGCGAAGAAGACGACGCCCTGGCTCAATGCCGGATCCTGCTTTGCGTTTTTTCGGAAGGCGATGAGGTCCAGCGCCTCTTTGCGCTGCTCGGGAGTGCAATCCAGAAAGAGATTCGCATAGCGGTCGGAGCAGAAACCATCCAGCCACATCAGGCCGCCGCCGAGGATAAGTTGATAGTCTTCATTCTCGCTGGTAAGCAAGTCGATGAATTCGGGCGAGCCGGCTTCCACGGCTCCTCCGGATTTGTCATCCTTCGGGATGATCGTGTCGCAGAGATTTGTGAGCATCTCGTACTGGTGCGGGGGAAAATATTTTGGAGCGTACTTTCCCGAAGAGGAAGCGGCTTTTTCATTGTGGACCAATTGGTGAGCGAATTCCGCCGCTTTCGCGGGAATCACTTGCAACACGGAACCGCCAACGGCGCCGAGGGCCAGCGTTTTCAGGATGTCGCGCCGCGTTACCGAGTTTTCGCTCATAGCCGGTCTCCCAATCGTTTTTCCACGACTATAGATTTCCCTTCTTGGCTTCATCGAGCAGATGCTCCGAGGCACGCCAGGCCAAAGCCATGATCGTCAGAGTTGGATTTTTATCGGGGTTGGTGACGAGCGGCGCGCCATCCGTAACAAAAAGATTTTTCACGTCGTGCGCCTGACAAAAGCCGTTCAGCACGGAAGTCTTGGGATCAGCGCCCATGCGCGCCGTGCCTACCTCGTGGATGATTTTTCCGCCCTCCGTAATGCCGAAAGGATATTGGCCGTGGATCGACGTTTTGGTTTTGTATTCGCCGCCGGCTGCCTCGATGATGGCGCGAAATGTTTCCTGCATGTCCTGGGCCTGGCGCAATTCGTAATCGCTCCACTTGAAATGGAACCGCAGGACTGGGATGCCCCATTTGTCCACAACATTGGGGTCGATTTCGCAGTAGGTGTCCGCGTTGGGAATCATTTCGCCGCGGCCGGAAAGGCCAATGCCAATCCCGTAAGTTTCTCTGGCGCGGCGCTTCAAGCCGAGACCGTAGCCCTCCTCTTCGTGTAGAAGATCGTCGAACTCCCCGATCCCGGGCATCTCGCGGCCGCCGCCAAATTCAATGTGATAGCCGCGGGGAAATGCATTCTTGCGATCGAACTTCCACCACGGGATGTACATATGCATTCCGCCGACGCCGTCGTGATTGTGCGGCGGCATTTTTTCGAGACGCGGAATAATGCCCCAGCCATCGCTGCCGACGGAATCCGTAAGGTATCTGCCGACCGCGCCGGAAGAGTTGGCGAGTCCATCGGGGAATTGCGAGGATTTGGAGTTCAGCAGTAAACGCGCCGATTCGCAGGCGCTTGCAGCCACAACCACGGCGCGAGCGTTCACTTGCCTCTCGGTGCGCGTGGCCTTGTCAATATAGTAGACGCCTTCCGCTTTGCCGTCCTTGCCGAGAAGAACTTCGCGCGCCATCGCGCCGGTGATCATCGTGAGTTTGCCCGTTTTCATCGCGGGCGGAATCATCACCTGGCTGGAGCTGAAGTTCGACGCGGTTGTGCAACCGCGCCCACACTGGCCGCAGTAGTGGCAAGGAAGGCGGCCATTCACCGAGCGCGTGAGGATCGCGAGACGGGAAGGAATGCAAATGATGTTGAGCTTGTCGCAAGCTTTCTTGACGATGAGATCGGTGCACCGCGGTATCGGCGGGGGAAGAAACACGCCGTCGGGAGCGCTTGAGACGTTTTCGCGAGTTCCGAAAACGCCGATGTAGGATTCAACCTTGTCGTAGTAAGGAGCCAGCTCGTCGTAGCTGATGGGCCAATCGTCGCCGAGGCCATCGCGCGTGCCCGATCTAAAATCGATGGGCGCAAAGCGTAGCGCGATGCGGCCCCAGTGGTTTGTGCGTCCGCCAACGATGCGCGAACGAAACCATTGGAAATTTGCGCCTGGTGCGGAGGTATAAGGCTCACCTTCGATTTCCCAAGCGCCATTGGGAGCCAGGAATTCGCTAAAGTTATGTTCCGCGCGGCCGCCCACACCCGCGCCGCGGTGAGGCAATTCATAGGGCCACATGAGCATCTTAAAATCTCTTTCCGGGTAGACCGGGGGGCCGGCTTCAAGCAACGCGACGCTCAGGCCGCCTTCCGTGAGGATTTTCGCGGCCGTGCCACCTCCGGCGCCGGATCCGATGACGCACACGTCATACATCTTCGGCGAGCGAATCACTTGAGACATTTCGTTGACCCCTGATTAGAGCTCGTTCTTCTTCATTTTAGAAACGGCGAAATCGCAGGCGCGGGCCGTCAAGGCCATGTAGGTGAGCGAAGGATTGACGCACGAACTCGAGACCATGCAGGCTCCGTCGGTCATAAAAAGATTTTTCGCGTCATGCGCCTGGTTGTGTTCGTTCAAGACGGAGGTCTTCGGATCGCGGCCCATGCGTGCCGTGCCCATCTCATGGATGCCGAGTCCGGGCGACGAGATTTGATCCGTCACGGAGATATTCCTTGCGCCGGCGGCGGCAAGCATTTCAGCGGCTTGAACGGCGATATCTTTGTGCATGGCCAGTTCATTTTCGCCCCAAGCGCAATGAATGGTCAGAGTGGGAATGCCCCAGGCATCGAGCTTCTCTTTATTAATCTCGACGTAGTTGTTGTGATTGGGCAGGCATTCGCCGAAGCCCCCCATGCCCATGCGCCAGGGTCCCGGCTTTTTGAGAGAGTTTTTGAAATCCACGCCAAAGCCGGGCATGCTCATGCCGCGCGACCAGCCTTCGCGGCTTCCGCCGCCCTGGTAGCCGTAACCGCGGATAAAATTTCTCTGTTTTGTTTTTATATTGCGGAACCGGGGGATATAAATTCCGTTCGGGCGATTGCCAAAAGGCATTTTGTCTTCGTGGCCGGGCATTACGCCGCTTGCCCCGCCGCCCATGTGGTGGTCCATGAGGTTGTGGCCCAGCTCGCCGCTGCTGTTGGCGAGCCCGTTTGGCATTTCGGGAGTCGCGGAGTTCAGCAGAAGACGCGTGGACTCCAGAGTCGAACAACAAACGAAAAAAATCCGCGCTTTGAATTCCAGCTCATTTTTTGTTTGGGAATCGACGACATTCGCAGTGGTAACGCGTCCAGTCTTGGAATCAAAGCTCAGATTGCGCACTACGCTGTACGGCCGCAATGTTAACCGCCCGGTTTTCTGGGCGGCAGGCAGCGTCGAGGTCAGGCTGCTGAAATAGGATTGCGTGATGCAGCCCCGGTGGCAAACGCCGCAGTAGTGGCAAGCGGCGCGTCCTTTATGCGTGCGCGTGAGGACGGCCGAGCGGCCAATGGTCATCATGCGATCGTCAAAGTGCTTGGCGAGCGCGTCGCGGAAATCCTGTTCGACACAGGTCATTTCCATCGGCGGCAGGAATTTCCCGTCGGGCAACTGCGGCAAACCTTCCGCCTGTCCGCTGATCCCGGCGAACTCTTCGACGTAATCGTACCAGGGAGCGATGTCGGCATAGCGGAGCGGCCAGTCCACCGCGATTCCGTCCTTCAAGTTGGCTTCAAAATCGAGATCGCTCCAGCGATAACTCTGGCGGCCCCAGGTGATGGACTTTCCCCCCACCTGGCGCCCCCGAATCCATGAAAAATGTTTGCCTTCCTCGCAGGTATAAGGATTCTCGACATCGCTTACAAAAAATTTGTGAGAGTATTCGTCGCAGGCATAATAGACCTCGCGCTGGATGGGCTGGGTCTTCAGGCGCTCTGCACGGTTGTCCCAGTCGCGATACTTGAGTTCCCACACGGGAACGTGCTCGACGTAGTCCCTTTCCGGAACAATCGTACGCCCCGCTTCGAGCACAAGTACCTTGAGGCCCTTTTCCGTGAGTTCTTTCGCCGCCCACCCGCCGGTGATCCCCGAACCAATAACAATCGCGTCGTAGACTGGTGTCGCCATGATGGCTCCCTGTGTTTAGGCTTCTCCAACCCCCGAACCAATCGGCATGCAGCCATGCTGCGCGCCAGGAATGATCTGGAGTTTTAATTCTTGAGAAAATCCAATTTCGGACGTGTAGTAGCCGTGCAGCGTGATGCCCTTGAAGACCGTCCAGAAATTCCCTTCCATCTGAGAGTACGGTTTGCGCGGCGTCATCATAGAGCGAGGAGCGCGGCTCAGCTCGTCCATGGCGGCGTCATCCATGGAGCGCAGTAGGGCGGTTTGTTGCGCGGGCGCGGCATCAACAAAATCTTTTCCGAATAGTTCGTTGCTCTGTTTATCGACGCCCGTAAGCCCGCTAAGAAAATTCGCGCGTTCTTCCTCGGTAGCCCATTCTGTGAGGATGAGGTCGATGAATTCGTTGACCAGCGCGCCTTTAGCGCCAGGAGTTTCCGTTGCCGGCACGATCAGCTCGGTCATCGCGACAACGGTCGCGTTCTCATGTGGATTGAGAGTCCTGAGCGCATATCCAGCCGGGGGATGCGCCTCGCGAAAAAAAGCGAAGACTTCAGGAGTGAACGTTGGAAGGGCGGCTCCGGTCATCAGAAGTCTTAGTGCGTCACGCCGTTGCATGGGACCTCCCTAATGCAGTTTCGTTTGAGGAAATCTTGGGCTGTGCTGCGCCGAACTTCATCGCCATCTCCCGGGCCGCGCGGAGCTCCGCGACTGGATCGCCTAGCGGCAGGAACTCCATCGCCACATGGCGGTGATAGCCAAGCTCAGCGAGCTTGCGGTAAATATTTGGATAGTAGATTTCGCCGGTGCCCGGTTCATGGCGCCCCGGCACGTCCGCGACGTGTACGAGTCCAATCAGCTCGATATTTTTCTCAAGCTTTTCGATCAGGTTGCCCTCGGCGATCTGTTCATGGAAGAAATCGTAGAGAAACTTGACGTGAGGGTTGCCGACGGTGCGCACAATTTCGAAACCCTCGGCGCTGGACGTGAGAAAGTATTTTGGATTCTCTTCCGGGTCAATATTTTCCACAAGAAGTTCGATGCCATTTTGCGCCGCGATGTCTCCCCCGCGCTTTAGAGTTTCGACGCAATTCGTGCGCATCGCGGCTGGCGACAAGCCGGGAACGCTGTTGCCGCTCTGAAGAATCAGGCGCGTGCACTCAAGTTCATGCATCGTGGGGATAAAATCGCGTACAGCCTTCAGGAACGCGTCTCGATCGTTCGCATCCGCCAGGGTATGCCACACGCCCGCGGTGGCGTCAAAGTCGAAGCCCAGCTCGAGTTTCTTCTTACGGGCGGCGGAAAAATCATCCTTCGTCCAGCCCTTGAATTCATCGACGAGTTCCACGGCGCGATAGGCCGCTTCGGCAACTTTATCCAAGCGCTCCGCGAACGGCTGGCCGCGGAAGACCGTCCAGAGCATTACCGTGAGTTTGAAGGGGACAGTGCCACTCGCGGATTCTTTGCCTTGGGAGCCCGCTGCATACGGCATGGCCGCAGCCACGCTTCCTGCAGCGGTTCCCGCCGCTACGCTGGCAATGGTGCGGCCGAATTCGCGGCGATTCATCATCCCTCCAGAATTTCCTTGCGCACATTTTTCAGGACGTAAGCGGCGCGCTCGACGCCCACTTCGCCGGAAAGTATGGGATCCTCGTTCTCAATGCTAAGTATGCCTTCGTACCCGGTGTCCATGTAGGCTTGCACGACGGTCTTCCACAAACCCGCGCTGTGGCCGTAGCCCACGGCACGGAAAGTCTCCGAAGCCAGGGGCAGCTCGCTGGTAGAGAAAGCAAAATTCAGCACTCCAAATTTCGCGAGATTCTCCGGATAAAACAGCGTGTCCTTCATGTGCGCGTGATAAATTGCGCCCTGCTTCCCGAGAAAATGAATGACTTCCACGGGATCGCAGCCCTGCCAGAAAAGATGGCTCAAGTCGCAGTTTGCGCCGATCTCTTCGCCGACGGCTTCGCGAAGCTTGAGCAGCGTTCGCGGATTATAGACGGCGAAGTTGGGGTGCATTTCAAAAGCCAGCCGGTAGACGCCGTGGTCCCGCGCGAATTTTGCAGCTTCCATCCAATACGGAACGATTTTTTCTTTCCACTGCCAATCCTGCATTTCCGCGTATTCCGGCGGCCAGCGATACGTGATCCAGTTCGGCTGCGCATCTGTCGGCGTCCCGCCGGGGCAGCCGGAAAATCCGACAATCACTTTCACACCCAGACGCTCGGCCAGCAGAACGGTTTTGCGAAAGCTCTCGGCGTCGCGGGCGGCATGTTTTGCGTCCGGGTGAATGGGATTGCCGTGGCAACTGAGCGTGGCTACCTGAATTCCGCGATCCTCAAATTTTTTCTGCCAGGCCCTAGCCTTGGCGGGATCAGCAAGGAGTTCGTCGACCGGACAATGATGGGATCCGGGATAGCCGCCGGTTCCAATCTCCATCGCTTCGAGTCCGAGTGCGCTTACCTTATCAAGCATTTCGTCCAGAGAAAGCTTTTCGTAGACGGGGTCGAAGACGCCGATGGGAATTTTGCGCTGCGTTGCCGGTGGGACCGCTGATCGCCTTCTCGGCGAAGCCTCAGAACCCACCATGGATTCCCTCACATCAGCTGCTCCCGGCACGGCCGCAGCCAGCAGCCCTCCTCCGGTCGCAGCGAGAAATTGCCTGCGGTCAACCGATTTACTACGTCGCGAGCTCTCCATGCCCGGTCCCCCAGAAATGCCCTTTTTGCACTCTGCAATTACGACCCGCGGCATTATACGCCTCTTGGGCGACGATGGAAGTCACAATATCGTTTTTGCTGAGACGAAGAGCGGAGAGCCCCTCAGAAATGGCGTTCAGGCGATGCCGTGCCAAGCGGGAATCGCAAGCTTTTCACGGCTTCCAGATTTAGGGCTTCTTACGTGCCAGCGCATCCAAAGCCGGGATGGAGATTGGTGCTGTCATCACGCGCTCGGGTGGCTTTTTTCGGTTTTGAATTGCGTCAACGAGCATTTCAATTGCCTGGCCGGCGTTCGGAGGAACAAAAACGGTGGCGGTCAGCAATCCGCTGCGAACCCAGGCTTGACCTGTTTTCGGCAGGCCATCGCAGCCCGTGAATGGCAGCTTGAGCCACCTCTCGCGCTCGTCTTCGTTCATTAGTTCCTTGAAGGCGTCGCGAGCGCCGATGGCCATGGAGTCATCCTGGGCGGCAACGAGGTCGATGGGCGCGCGCTGAGAAGTGGTCAGCTTCAGCCAGGAGCGCACGGATCGTTGAGCGCTTTCCTGAGTCCATTGAGCCTTAAGCAGCGTAACCTGCACGCCGGGAGGCTTGGTTTCCTGCATGCCCGCGGTCCGCTCCTTGGCTGCGGAATTTTCCGAAGGTCCCTGAATGTAGAGGACGGAACCTCCGCCTCGGAGCAGCGCCGCCATCTGGCGTCCCTGGATGCGGCCAATTTCGGTGTGGTCGGAGCTGATGGCGAAAACGGGCGCGGTGGAAGTCTTGCGCAGTTCCTCGATATACGTTGCATCGCGATTCAGGACCACCCATCCCATACCGGCACTGACTGCTGCGCGCGCCACCTGAGGCAATGCAGTGCCGCCTACGGGTTCAAAGATGATGGCGTCCGGCCGCAGTTCTTTTGGCGATTGAACCGCTTTCAGGATTTGCGTGCTTTGGCTGATGGCGTCGTTTTGTGCATGGACGATTTGCACTTCCACGCCGGTTTTCTGCGCCGCCTGCGCGGCAGATTCCTTTTGTTCAATCTGGTAATCGTTATCGTCGTTCGTGAGAGAAACCAAAAATTTGAGTTTTGCCATTTTATCTCGATGTTTATGATTCTATTCCATCACAAAGAGCGCCATTTAGGGACAGAGCCTGCTCGATTGGTGTTCAGGCTGCCATCAGTTTAGAGCTGGTGACGTTCGCAGGTGCGATAACTTGGCTCCTAGCGCTTGGCAAAGTCGTCGAGTGCAGCGCTCAGGCGTTCGAGCCCGGCGCGCAGACCGACGGTATCGCCGCCCATGCCAATCCGGAAATGCCGCGGCATTTCAAAGAATTTTCCCGGCACAACCGTCGTTTCGTACTTCTCACGCAGAAGTTGGAAAAATGTATCCGCATCCCCGCGGGTGAGGCGCGGGAAGACGACCGTCCCAGCCGGCGGGCGGAAGCACTCGATATCGCTGCGCGAATCGAGGAAAGAATCGACGAGCGCGCGGTTGGCGCTGAGAAGTGAACGCGCACGCTCACTAAATTGTTCGAGATGATCGAATGCCATTACGGACATTCGCTCCGCAGGATGCGCCGCCACGGCTCCGAACAAGTCATTGAGAAGCCACATGCGCTTGGCGAGCAGCGGAGAAGCGACTACCCAGCCGCAGCGCAATCCGCTTAAACCATAGACTTTCGTCAGACTACTGGTAACGATAAAAGGATTGTCGTCCGCGGATGCGATGGATTGGCCGATCGGAAAGCTAAATGGCGCGCTCTTGTCGAAGAGCATTTCGAGATAGACCTCATCAACCAGCACGCGAGCGCCGGCGCGGTGCGCCATCTCCCCAATCGCACGCAGCGTCGCTGCGGGGGTGAGAGCGCCGCTGGGATTGTGCAAATTGCTCAACACAAACAGCCGCGTTTCGGCCGTGATCGTTCTCTCGATCTCCTCCGGCTCCAGCGCAAAGCCTGTCTCAAAGCGCCGGGGGAAGCGCTTCACTCGCGCTCCGAGATATTCTGCGACGTCGAGAAGAGGCCCGTACACCGGCTGCTCGATCAGCACTTCATCTCCCGGATCGAGCACAGCCGCCATCGCCAAGTGATTCGCCATCGAGGTGCCCGTGGCCGCGACAATGCATTCCTCGGGTACGCCGCTGTGGCGCGCCAGCCGCTGCTGCAGCGGCGCGTAACCGTAGCCGCCGGGCGCCGTGACTTCGAACTGCTCCTGGTCCAGCGGAAACTCCGCCAAGGGGACGCCTATCACGCCGCTGGTCGCCAAATTAAAGCGCGCGTGCGAAAGCGTTTTCGCCCATTCCATGTACACCGAGCGTTTTGTTCGTGCCGAAGGGGTCATGTCTTTCCTTCTCTCTTGTTTTTCATGCGCCAAAAATAGTAGACCGGCAAACCTGCGATCGCGATGGCCAGCCCGATGAACGAGCGCTTGGGATCGTGTGCGAACGTGCTGGCGACCACCATCCATTCCGCGGCGATGAAGAGCAACGTGGTCCACGGATGACCTGGTACGCGATACTCGACTGCCGCCGAGCCATCCTTTGCCGCGCGGTGCCGCAATACCAGCAAGCACACCGCTGTCAATCCAAAGAATACGGAATCCATCGCCACGACGTAGTTGACGACTTGTGCGTAGGTCCCGGTCAAGGCGATGACGATTGCCCAGACTCCCTGTAGAAGAATGGCAACCACCGGCACGCGGGTGCGCGGATCGATCCACGCCACGCTGCGAAAAAAGACGCGGTCTTCGGCCATGGCGAAATAGACGCGCGGCGCCGTCAACATCGATTGTCCCAGGAATCCAAATGCGGAGAAGGCAATTCCCGCGGCGATCAAAGAACCACCGCGAGGGCCGAGAAGGATGCGCATCACGGACGACGCCGGCGTCATTGTGGCGGCCAAGCCAGCCGGGCCCAGAGCCCGCACGTAGACGAAGTTCACCGAAGTGTAGACCACGATTACGCCAAGCACGCCCAGAACCAGGCCACGGGGAAGTGTTTTGCCCGGGTCGCGCACCTCGCCGGCCAGAAAGCTGGAAGTTTGCCAGCCGCCGTAGGCGAAGAGGACTGGCGTCATCGCGGCGCCGAATGTGAAGATGAGGCTCGCCGACATCGGCTCGTCCAGAACCGGGTGCCAGGAAATCTGCGAAGGCCCGCCCCGAAGAAAGCTGAATGTTTCAAGCATCCCTATCGCGGCAATCGCTGCGAGCGTCATCGCCGATTGCACCCTGCTGCCCGCGCGCACTCCAAGACAATTGATTACCGTGAGCAAAGCAAGCGCGAATGCCGCGATAAAAGAAGCATCGACCGGCCAACCCGTAAGCTCGAGAAAATATTTTGCAAAAGTGACGGCAACAGCGGCCATTCCACCAGTCTGAATCACGAGCAGAAGTACCCAGCCGTAAAGGAACGCCACAGCCGGATGAAGCGCCTCCCGCAAATAAGCGTACTGACCGCCGACAACAGGTAATCGGGTGGCCAGCTCCGCGTAAATAAACCCCCCAACCAGCGCGATCAGACCGCCGGCGATCCACGCGCTCAAGATGAGTGTCGAAGTGTGAACCCGGTCCGCAACCAGGTAAGGATTGATGAAAATACCCGCGCCGATGATCCCGCCCATCACGGCCATCGTCGTCCCAAACAGCCCCAGATGCCGCGCCAACCCGCGCTGCTCTTTCAACTTGCCATGTGTCTTGGTATTCGTCATTTGGACAGTTGAGCTCGATGCGAAAAGATTCTCCGGCGTATTGCGGCGCGCGTACTTTACCATTGCCATTCCCGGTCACCAAGCTCGCGGGCGCGCCCGGTATCAGCCTCTTTTCAGACCTCGGTGCAGGCTTATTAGTGGTATGATGTGAGCAGTTTTATCTCTCCAATCAGTGGCGGAGTGGGCCATGCGCAAACGTGCTCGGAAGTATCTACTAATTCTTGCTGCCGGTACTGGCTTGTTACTGCCAGCCTTTGCATACGCGGGTAAGCCCCCCCAGGTTCCGATCGCGGTCTCTCCGTCCTCAGGCTCCCCGGACCCGACCAGCATACTTAACGGTGTGGAGATGAACTACCTCTCCGGCAACGCTGAAATTCACGTGGTAGGACCAAATGGGGTGCCTATAGCCCAGCCGGTGGTGGTGACACTGCTTCGAACGGGTGGCCAGCTTTATGGCCGAGAGACGACCAAGGCAGGGTTCGTGAAATTTGAACGTGTACCCTACAGCGAGTTTACGATTCAGATCGTAACCGCTGGCTACCAGCCTGCTACAAAAAGTTTCGAAGTCTCGGGCCCTGGCGCGGTATCAGTTACTGTAAACCTCCAGCCGATGGAGGCGGAGGAAGCTGCTGCTTCCGTGGGATTCTATGCGCTGTCTCCTAGAACGCAAAGAGACGTAGGCAAAGCCATGGAAGCGCTGCGGGCGAAAAAACCGAATGATGCGCGAAAGCATTTGGAGGCTGCGTACAAGGCCGCTCCGAAAAGCGCGGAGGTCGAATATCTCTTCGGCGTCTATGCCTCGCAAACCAACGACCCGGTTCGCGCTCAGTCCTATTGGACGAAGACTCTGGAACTTGATCCCAAACATTTGAATGCCTTGCTTGCCATTGGCCAAGACTTGTTGCACGAAAACAAATCGGCCGATGCGGAGCGATATCTAGAGCGGGCCGTGGAAACGGCGCCCTCTTCCTGGCGTGCGCAAGCGCTTCTCTCTGAAGCACTGGTAATAGAAGGCAAGCCGGACGAGGCCATCAAACACGCCCAGAAGGCGATTGAGTTAGGCCACGACCGAGCCGCCTCAGCCCAACTCGTGCTCGCCAGGGCCATGCTCGTGAAAGGGAACAAGGACCAGGCAATACCCATACTTGTGAGCTATGTCCAAGGACATCCCGCCGACAAAGAAACGGCTAAATATCTCGACAGACTAGAACATCCTCAGCCCGGCGACGCATCTGGCGATGCAGCGAGCTCAGCACGCGAAATGGCGGCGATAACTTCGGCGGCCACCGCATTGCCTGTACCCTCCAATTGGCTTCCCCCGGACGTGGATGAAAGCGTCCCACCGGTGGACGCGGGCGCCACTTGCAACGTGGATGACGTGGTGCGTAAAGCCGGGAAACAAATCATGGTATTGGTCAGCGACGTCGATCGATTCGCGGCCACGGAAACTCTTACCCATGAATCAATTGACAAGTATGGAATGGCCTCGGCTCCGGAAAAGCGCAAGTTCAATTACGTGGCGTCCATCCAGGAAGTGCAGCAGGGCTTCTTAAACGTCGAAGAATATAGGAGTACGGCTAGCGGCGGCCCCGCGGAATTCCCGGGCGGGGTGGCGACCAACGGGCTGCCCGCGCTCGTCTTGATTTTCCATCCGCACAACGCGGTCGACTTTGCAATGACGTGCGAAGGATTGGCTCAATTGAGCAGCGGGCCCGCATGGCAGATTCATTTTAAGCAGAGGCCGGACAAGCCGAACGTCATCAAGAGGTACCGGATTGGCGCGGATGGACCGTCCTACCCTGTGGCGCTGAAAGGGCGGGCGTGGGTTTCTGCAGACAACTATCAGATCGTCAAGTTGGAAACAGATTTGGTCGCACCAGTTCCGCAAATCAAGCTAGTTGCCGACCGTACAGACATTGAATATGGACCAGTAAAATTCGCCAAAGGCAATGTAAGCATGTGGCTTCCGCAGAGCGCGGATGTTTATTACGACTGGATGGGACGGCGCATCCATCGGCGCCACAGCTTCAGCAATTTCATGCTGTTCGCCGTTGATGACAAGCAGAAAATCTCGACGCCAAAAGTCGACCCGGCCCCGTCCGACGACGGGCCCGGCGATGCAACGAAACAAAACCAGTAGCAAAGCAATCTTTTCTCCATAATGTTCCGGCCGAAACCATTTTAGCGGGGAAGTTTGGAGGAACCCGCTTACTTGATCGCGGAATGCGTCTGGCGGCGAAGGAACTGGCCTGCGCCGGGGCGGCCGACGAATTTTCCCGCTTCGATGACGGCGCGACCGCGGGAA
Source organism: uncultured Acidobacteriota bacterium (assembly GCA_963753745.1). GTDB lineage: Bacteria > Acidobacteriota > Terriglobia > Acidiferrales > UBA7541 > Acidiferrum. The sequence continues at coordinate 113,352 of CAVWDX010000014.1, read as the reverse complement.
AAGACGGTCTTCGGCGCTCCTTTGATTTTAGTCCCCTCGAACATCGAGTAATCCACGCGCATGTGATGGGTCTTCGCGCTGATGACTTGTTCTTCGTTGGCATCAAAAATCACGAGGTCGGCGTCCGATCCGATGGCAATCGTTCCTTTGCGGGGGTAAAGGCCAAAAAGCTTTGCTGGCGCCGTGGCCACGAGTTCAACGAAGCGGTTGGCCGAGAAGCGATTTCCGTGGACACCGCCGGTATAAATGAGGCTGAGGCGGTGTTCGATGCCCGGGCCGCCGTTCGGAATTTTCGTGAAGTCATCCTTGCCCAACTCCTTTTGCTCTTTGAAGCAGAAAGGGCAGTGGTCGGTGGAGACCACCTGCAGAGTGTCTTTCGCAAGACCTTGCCAAAGTTTTTCCTGGTGCCATTTTTCGCGCAGCGGTGGCGTGAAAACATATTTGGCGCCCTCGAAGCCGGGAGCGTCCATGTTTTCGAGAGAAAGATACAAATATTGCGGGCAAGTCTCCGCATAAGCAGGCAGGCCGCGATCGCGCGCTTCGCGTACTTTTTCGAGCGCTTCGTTGCACGACAGGTGAACGATGTACACGGAGGCGCCGGCCATTTCGGCCAGCGCGATCGCGCGAGAAGTAGCTTCCGCTTCGGCGGTCGTCGGCCGCGTGAGCGCATGGTATTTCGGCGCACGCTTGCCTTCCGCCAGCGCCTGCTGAACGATCACGTCGATGGCCCCGCCGTTTTCCGCGTGCATACAGATCAATCCGTTGTGCTTGGCGGCCTGGCGCATGGCTTTGAAGATGGTGGCGTCATCGAGCATGAAAACGCCGGGGTAAGCCATGAATAACTTGAAGCTGGTCACTCCTTCGCGGACCAGTTCGCCCATCTCTTCAAGCTGCGCGGCGCCCAGGTCGGTAATGATGCAGTGGAAAGCGTAGTCGGCGACGGCCTTGTCATGCGCTTTTTTCATCCAGGTGTCAAAGGCCTGGCGAAGGCTTTGTCCTTTATATTGGATCGCGAAATCGATCAGCGTAGTCGTGCCGCCGAACGCTGCTGCAATCGTGCCGGTCTGGAAATCGTCCGCGCTGGTGGTGCCGCCGAAGGGCATATCCAGGTGCGTGTGCACGTCGATGCCGCCCGGGATTACGAGGAGGCCCGCGGCGTCGATGATGCGCCCGGCGTTTTCAATGGGCAAGGCGGCAGCGATTGCGGAGATTTTGTCGCCGTTGATCCCGATGTCTGCGACAAAAGTGTCCGTGGCCGTCACAACCGTGCCGTTTCGGATGATGGTGTCAAAACGCATGTCGGCTCCTCCGGCTGGTCTTAGAAAGACTATGCGCCGCGGTCACTTCGCATAAGCAGTCAAGACTTCCCGTGAATAGACGTCCAAAGTTTGCTCCTCTTCGCCGCACATGAGGTAAATGTTGAATTGGGTGACGCCGGCTTTGCGAAGCCGGTCGAGTTTTTTGCGGTGCTCGGCGATCGGGCCGACGAGGCAGAAGCGGTCGACGACGTCGTCGCTGACGAAATCGGCATTGTCGCTTCCCACTTCGCAGTGATGGTGATAATCATAATTGCCGCGGTTGCGCACGAAAGAGGTTAAGCTCTCGGGCAATTCTTCCGGCTTGTATTTCGAGATGAGATCAATTATGTGGTTGGACACCAGCGCGGGAAACCAGCGAACGCGCTCGCGGGCGGTTTTCAGGTTATCGGAGGGCCAGACGGGGGCGGCGGCCATCACTTTGAATTTGCTGAAGTCGCGGCCCGCTTCTTTGGCGCCATCTCGTACGAAGCCGAGGCACCATTCGATCAGGTCGGGATCGGCGAATTGGAGAATCACGCCATCCCCAATGCGCCCGGCGGTGCGCAAAGCCTTCGGCCCGTATCCGGCGATCCAAACGAGGGGAACGCCAGATTTTGCCCACGGGAAACGCGTGCTGACTCCCTCATAGTCGACGGCGTCGCCGGCATTCAGAGCGCGAAAAATTCTTACAAATTCTTCGAGGTTCTCAAGCGTGGTCGGCTTTTTGCCGAGCACTCGTCTTGAACTGTCCCCGCGACCGATACCGAGCTGCATCCTTCCGTGAGAGAGTTGGTTCAATGTGGCGAATAGACTGGAAGAAACTGTAACGTCACGCACTGCGGGATTTGTGACGCAAGTGCCGAGACGCATGGTTTTCGTGTTGGCGGCCATCAGCGTAAGCAGCGGAAAGGGCTCCTTCCAGATCACATGGGAATCAAATATCCAGCCGTAAGAAAAACCGCCGGCCTCGGCTTGCCTGGTCAGGCTGATAATTCGCTCGATGGAGATGTCGGGTTTAATTGTGATGCCGAAATCCATGATGAGTGACCCTCCTCAGTTCACCGCTTCGGCAGCCGGCTGTGCTTTGCTCATGAAAACGAAATAGGCAGAAAAGCTTACCGCAAAGCCGACGAACCACGCGTAGTTATAAAGCACGCGAAGTGCTGGAACAAAAAGGCCGACAAAGGCGACTCCGGCGCCAGCCGCGAGAGAGACGATGGCCTGCCAATGGATGCCGCGCGAGTATTCATATTGTCCGCCGCGCTGATAGAGATCCTGAGCGGAGAGATTTTTGTGGCGAATAAGAAAATAATCGCAAATGAGGACGCCTGCGATGGGGCCGAGGAAACCGGAGTAACCCACCAGCCAGCCAAAAATGTAGTTGCCATAACTAGACATCAGTTTCCACGGTTGCATGACGATGCCCATCACACAGGTGATCAAACCGCCAGTGCGAAAGCTGATGCGTCGGGGTGAAAGATTGGAGAAATCGTTTGCAGGCGAGACGACGTTGGCGGCGACATTGACATTGAGCGTGGCCATGAGGAGCGCGAGCATGGCGACCACGACGGCCCAAGGGTTGCCGAGACGGGAGAGCACGGCGACGGGATCCCAGAGAGCCTGGCCAAAAATTATGAGAGTCGCGGAGGTGACAGCGATGCCGATGAAGGAATAGAAAGTCATGGTGGCGGGAAGGCCGAGAGCCTGGCCGACCATTTGGTCTTTTTGACTGCGCGCGTAACGAGTGAAATCGGGAATGTTGAGAGAAACGGTAGCCCAGAAGCCGACTACGCCGGTGAGAGAGGGAATAAAGAAACGGAAGAACTCCGCGAAACTGTGGAATTTGGAGGGCGTGGCCAGCATGGGACCGAAGCCGCCGGCTTTTCCTCGCGCCCATAAGCAGCAGCGCAAGGCCGATGAGCAGAAGGAATGGCGCGGAAACGCCTTGCAAAAAGCGAATCGTCTCGATTCCGCGCAGAATGACTAAAACATTCAGCAGCCAGAAAAAGCCAAAACAGATGGCCGGGCCGTACTGAAAATGCTGCCAGCTCGGGAGCCAGCGCGATGAGCATGGCGTTGATGGCTTCGCCGCCGATCCAGGTCTGAATGCCGAACCAGCCGCAAGCCACAAGCGCGCGCAATACAGCCGGGACATTGGCGCCCAACACGCCAAAGGAGGCGCGAGCGAAAACCGGGAAAGGAATTCCATAACGCGTACCCGCGTGCGCGTTCAGCAACATGGGGATCAGAACGAGAACATTTCCGAGGAAAACGGTGAACGAGAGCTTGCTTCCAGTTCATGCCGCCGGCAATCATGGCGCTAGCCAACATGTACGTGGGAATATTCACGCTCATGGAGATCCAGAGAGCAGCGTAGGCGTAAGTGCCCCAGGTGCGGCGATCAGGCGGGACGGGAGCGAGATCCTTGTTATAGAGCGTGCTGCTGCGAATTGTTTCGGCAGCGAGCGAACTTGCTTGCAAGTCACTCATCGGGAGTGTCCGTTTGTGTCAGCATGGATAAAATTCGGGCATGAGAGTTTTCGGACGGAGAAAACATCCTCAATCCGCAGCTTCGGAACTCTCTGCAGCGCGTGTGCGCGTGATTTCGCCGTAGGATTCAGGCCGGCGGTCGCGATAAAACTGCCAGGTGTCGCGAACCTTTTGGATTTCATCCAGATCCAGTTCGGCAAGGAGCAGTTCGTCTTTATCGCGGCCGGCTTGGGCCACAATTTTTCCGCGGGGATTGCAGAAGTAGCTTTTGCCGTAGAATTCGCCGATTTTCCAGGGGGATTCCGTTCCAACCCGATTGATGGCGGCGACAAAATATTGATTGGCGACGGCGTGAGCGGGCTGCTCGAGTTCCCAGAGATATTCGGAAAGTCCGGCCACTGTGGCGGAGGGATTGAAAACAATCTCAGCGCCATTCAATCCGAGGCATCGCGCGCCTTCTGGAAAATGGCGGTCGTAGCAGATGTAGACGCCGACGCGCGCGTGGCGCGTCTGAAAAACGGGATAGCCGGCGTTGCCGGGCGTGAAATAAAACTTTTCCCAGAAACCAGGATGGCAGTGCGGAATGTGGTGCTTGCGGTATTTCCCGAGGTAGCGGCCGTCGGCGTCGATGACCGCGGCAGTGTTGTAATACAGCCCAGTCATTTCGACTTCGTAGACGGGCACGACCAAAACCATCTGATGCTGCTTGGCTAGTTTTTGCATGCGCGCGATGGTCGGCCCATTGGGAACGCGCTCGGTCAGTTCATACCAGCGGGTCTGTTGCTCCGCGCAGAAATAGGGCCCGTAGAAAAGCTCCTGCAGGCCGAGAATTTGCACTTTTTTCTTCGCGGCGGCAGCAATAAGCTGTTCGTGCTTGGCCATCATTTTTTGTTTGATTTGCGCCAAAGAAAATTTTTCCGGCGACCATTCACAACTGGCCTGGATGAGGCCGCAGCGGACGACTCGTGGCATGACATACCTCCCGCGAACTTCTTCCTGAAACGCTGGCAAAAGTTTACCCCGCGCCCGCTCGCCCGACAAGGATGAGCAATGTTCAGAAGCCTCGAGGCGAATTATTGTGATGGGCGGATTGAGTTTTTGCGCGATTCGGTTCATAGTTCTGCGCGGGAATCGGTCGAGGATAACTGAGTGGCGGTCTGCGTGTTTTTCCTCTGCCGCATGAGTTAAAAATCCGAAATTGAGGTGTCTTGTGATTCGCATCAACCGTCTCGCAATGTGTGCGCTCGTTTCCTTCACGATTTTTCCGTGCGCAATGGTCACGAAAGCGCAGCAATATCCCGAGAACACGTATCAGGAGATGCGCTGGCGCATGATTGGGCCCACGCGTGGCGGACGGACGCGCGCGTCGAGCGGGGTGCCGAGCCAGCCCAATGTTTTTTACGTCGGAGCGGTCAACGGCGGAGTATGGAAGACGGACGATGCTGGGAGGACGTGGATGCCCATTTTTGATGAGCAGCCCACACAATCGACCGGCGCCATTGCCGTGGCGCTTTCGGATCCGAATACCGTTTACGTTTCGAGCGGGGAAGGCCTAGCTCGGCCCGATCTCGCCGTTGGCGACGGCATCTACAAGTCCACCGACGCGGGGAAGACGTGGACGCATTTGGCGGCACTTCGCGACAGCCAGGGCATTCCGGCTCTTGCCGTCGATTCGCACGACGCGAACCGCGTTTTTGCAGCGGTGCTTGGACATCCCTACGGTGCGAATGAAGAGCGGGGGATCTATCTTTCGACAGACGGCGGACAAACCTGGGAGAAGGTGCTTTCAAAAGGCGAAAACGTCGGCGGGTCCGATGTGGAAATCGATCCGGAAAATCCGCAGATTGTTTACGCATCGATGTGGGAGCTGCGCCTCGGTCCGTGGGAAGACGCGAATGAATACCAAGGAACTGGAGGAGGCCTTTTCAAGTCCACCGACGGTGGCAAAACCTGGCATCCGCTGACGAGCGGACTTCCGAAGGGAGTCATCCAAGTCAATCTCACGATTGCGCCGAGCCAGCCAAGCAGATTGTATGCGAGTGTGGCGAGCGCGCGTGGGGAGACTGGAATGGGCTCGGAAGTCGGAGTCTATCGCTCCGACGACGGCGGCGAAAATTGGCAGCACATCACCACGGATCCGAGACCAGCGGGGCGCATCGGTGGCGGAGATTTGCCGATGCCGAAAGTCGACCCGAAGAATCCAGATATTGTCTATTGCACGAGCACCGTGACGATGAAATCGACGGATGGCGGGAAAATGTGGATAAGCTTTCGCGGCGCTCCCGGCGGAGACGACTATCAGAACATGTGGATCAATCCCACTGATACGAACATCATGTTGCTGGTCGGCGATCAAGGCGCGCTCGTCACCGTAAACGGCGGAAAAACATGGAGCACGTGGTACAACCAGCCGACTGCGCAGCTTTACCACGTGGCCACCAGCAACTCCTTTCCGTATCTGGTATGCGGCGGGCAGCAGGAGAGCGGTTCGGTTTGCGTGTCCAGCCGCGGGAACGATGGCGAGATCACGTTTCGCGATTGGCATCCCGTCGGCGTAATCGAGTACGGCTACGCCGCGCCCGACCCTCTGAATCCCGACATTATTTATGGAGCCGGGCGGCGCGAAGTTTCAAAGTACTGGATTAAGACGGGCCAGGTGCAAGATGTCACCCCCGTTGCCGCAGCCGATCCCAAATACCGCGCCGACCGCACGCAGCCCATCATCTTTTCGCCTATAGATCCGCACATTCTCTACACCACCATGAATTTTCTGTTCAAAACGATCAATGGAGGACACACCTGGCAGACCATCAGCCCTGATCTCGCGCGCGAACACAACGCCATTCCCGCGAGTCTTGGAACTACCGCCGAGAAGGATCCACGCGCTGAAAAACAACGTGGCGTCATCTACTCGCTGGCTCCGTCCTTCAAATCCCTCAATACCATCTGGGCCGGCACCGACGACGGCCTGATTTGGACTACGCGCGACGGCGGCGCCCACTGGAAGAACATCTCGCCGCCGGAATTGACGCCCTGGAGCAAAGTGACACAAATCGCCGCCTCGCACTTCGACGACGAGACGGCCTATGCTTCGGTGAGCCGCTCGCGCATCGATGACCAGCGCCCGTACATTTACCGCACGCACGACGGCGGAAAGACGTGGACTCTTATAACGACCGGTCTGCCCGATGACTCGGCAGTCGATACGGTGCGCGAAGATCCCGTTCGCAAAGGTCTTCTATTCGCAGGCACGGAAACCAGCGTTTGGGTCTCTTTCGATGATGGCAACCACTGGCAGAGCCTCGAGCTCAATCTTCCACACTCTTCCATGCGTGATCTCTGGATTCACGACGACGACCTCATCGTCGCGACGCACGGCCGTTCGTTCTGGGTGCTCGACGACATTACTCCCCTTCGGCAAGTCTCGGAGTCGATGCAGAAGTCCGGAGCATTTCTTTTCAAGCCCGGGGCGGCTTACCGCGTCATGCGCGATACCAATACGGATACGCCAATCCCGCCCGATGAACCGACAGCAAAAAATCCTTCCGATGGAGCCATCGTGGATTATTTTCTCGCTCAGCCCGCGGACGGTCCCGTAACGCTCGAGATCCTCGATGCCCAATCCAAAGTTGTGCGGCGCTATGCAAGTACGGAGAAGCCCGAGCTGACCGAGGATGAGCTCGCCACGCAGTTAATTCCGCCGTATTGGGTGCGCATGCCAAAAATTCTTTCGACCGCCGCGGGGATGCACCGATGGGTGTGGGACCTTCATTACACCACGCCGGAGTCCACGCGATTTGGCTACCCGATCGCTGCTGTGCCAGAAGACACTCCGCGAGTGCCGCAGGGACCGAACGCGCTGCCTGGTCAATATACGGTTCGGCTCAGCGTAAACGGCCACACATACAGCGAACCGTTAATCGTAAAAATGGATCCACGTGTGAAGACATCTCACGAAGGATTACTGGAGATGTTCCGCTTGGAAACGCAGCTCGCCTCGATGATGACCAAGAGCACGGAAGATGTTACGCAAGCGCGCTCCGCCCAGGAGCAATTGCGGAAACTTGCGCCGCAGGCCAGCGGGCAAGTCGGCGAGGCTATTTCCGCTCTCGACAAAAAAGTGTCAGCGCTTCTTGGCGGCGGAGGCGGCTTCTTCGCGCCTCCATCTCCCAATCCGACGCTCAGCCGCGCAAACGGCGAGGCCTCAACGCTCTATGGCGAAGTGGGGCGAGCCGATGCCACTCCAACTGCCGCCCAAATGAACGCAGCCGCAGAAGCCGAGAAAATTTTCGTGGCCGTCTCGAAGCAGTGGAAGGATCTAATGGCCGTGGATCTCCCTGCGTTGAACCGCCAGCTTCACGAGGCCAATCTTCCGGAGATCCATCTCGAATCCAAAGCGCCTGCGCAAGACGATTCCGGTGACGTCGAGTGAAGCTGCAGCTCCAGCTCACGAGGGTGGATTCGGTTCTCCACATGCTTGATGTGGAGCACCCCTATTCGCATTTCGGCGGGGCAGCAAATAGTGCCGTGACCAAGGAGACGATTTTAGAACTTTCCTCAGCAATTTTGTGGCTGCCTTGCCACAGATCGAGTTTTCCGCCCGATTGAATCTATAGCCAGTTCGTAGATCCGATCACGGCGATAATGCAGGAGTAGAAGGACCCAGCTCCCGGGATACAGCCCGTAAACACAGTCAGAACTTTCTATTTATGTCCGGACAATTCGGTAGCGTGCGCTAGGCCCTGCAAAGCATTGCGGCGCCCGGGGGCATTCTGGAGTGCCGTCGCAAATTCCTTGGACGCTTGCGCGGGGTGACCTTGAACTAGAAGCAGGTCGGCAAGCTGTTCTCGGGCGGGAATGATCGGCCCCGGTGTAACAGGAAGCTTCTCCACGGCGTCCTCCTCATCAGCTGCCTCGCGCATTAAGGCCACGGCTTTATCTGCGTGACCAGCCGATTGGGCTGACCAAGCCATAACTTCGCGGACCATGAGGCCCACCTGCGCAGCCCAATAGTCGTTGCCTGATGCACGAAGTTGCGATTCGATTTGCCGTAATCGGTCAGCTTCTAGTCGAGCGTCTGCGGAACGCCCGCTCCGACTTAGTCCTAACGCGCGCGCCCAGACTGCAATTGCTGTGACGTGTGGTGGGGCTCCGGACGGGGAAACAATACTTGCAGCATCAGCCCATTGACTCCGCTCGATCGTATAGCGAACAGGTATGGCAGTGGCTGCGTACCCTATTATGAAATCTGCGGTATTCAGTCCTGACATGCATTTCAGTTGCTGAACAATCTGCTCCGCTTCTGCATCGCGACCAGTTTGCAGGTAGGCGTATTCCAGATAATCCATCGCGTGCAACTCTTCTCCTGTATCCCCCTGGAGGTGCGCAGCCTCTCTCGCCGCAAGGTTAGAGGCGATGGAGTCCTCCCACAAGCCGAGTCGCGTAAAGATATGTGAGGGCATGTGCAATGCATGCGGTGCTGAGGGTGCGATTTTAGAGTAATCTCTCGCCGCAGGAAGGCCTCGCGGGGCGAGTTCCGCATTGTCGTAGGCATGAATGAGGTAATGGGGGATCCCCGGGTGCTGTGGGTAAGCGCGAAAAAGCGGCTCGAGCAAATCCGCAGCCTCCTTCTGATTCGCATGCGTTTTATCCAGGGGCGAAACGTTGGCCAATAGCGCCAGCGCGTAAAACACTTGTACTTCTGCATCCTTCCGGTACTCCGCCGCCAAGTCCTTCATGGCCCGTTCGTAGTTCAACGCCCGCGTGCGATATGCAATGGTGTCAGAGTCTTGATAAATCAAGCTGAGCGCCTCGATGAATTTCCGTTCGCGCTCCGTACTCGCCTTCGCTTGTTGTGCCAGTTGGATTTCCCGCCGGGCAATCGGAATCGTGGTAGGGGAAAGAGGCGGGTCCCAGAGTTGGTGGAAGAATGTCATGGCGATACCCCAATGCGCCATGGCGCACTGAGAATCCTGGTCTGCCACACTCTGGAAGCTCTTTACGGCGGCGGCATAGGCAAATGAGTGGAGCAATGCCACTCCTCTGTCGAACTGTTGTTGAACTTCCGGTCGGCAGGAAACCGGAAAGGATACTGTCCCGAGATTCTCGGGTGTCCCGTGATTGTGCGCCTCTTGTGCCGCTAAAATTGGCGGAAAAATGAACAGCAGGGCGAGGAAAATTCTTCGTTTACGGCACATTCCCGTCTCCACAGATAGAGAGAACCCACCAGACGTTCAAATACTACTCCGAACTCAAGGGGAACGCTTTCATCCTGAAGAAATGGCAAAATCGCATGACGGAGCTTGCGTTAGACTCGAAGGCCTACAAATCACATGTGACTAGTTGCAGATTAGCCGGATAACCAGCGACTGACCAACCCAAAAAGTTAGAAGCGACACTAAGGATGAAGCTGGCAGTTATTGAAAAGAAATGGCCAGATAGTGGCGCGCCCGGTGAGGTTCGAACTCACGACCTACAGCTTCGGAGGCTGTCGCTCTATCCATCTGAGCTACGGGCGCACTTGCGCGTTTCAGAAAAGGGCGGTGGAAACGCCCTCACGCATAAACGACGACCTGCTTAATGATTCTAACGCTTGCGCCCTCGCTGCGCCAGAGCGCCAAACGCTCTCCACTGCCCGCTTCAGCGTTCGGGCGCGCACGCGACGCTCCTATCTTTCAACCTTTTGCCCGCGTTTTGATATCGTGAGCCAGCTTTTCAATTTCTTCCGCTTTTTTCACCAACGTCAGCGAGAGCACTTTGGAAGAATCCGTCTTCTCCACCTCCGCCTTCAAATCCGTTGCCAGCTCATAGAGCTTCTCGATGTTCTTTTTGATGTCTTTCTGGTTGGCTTCGAGCATAAGTTTGGTGGGGGATTTCCCTGGAAGAGGCGCCACTTCGTCCACGTTCTGCGTAGGGTCCGGTGGCTGGGGACGGCCCTGCGGTCTGGCCTGCGCGTCAAGCTTGCCCGCGCGAGCGGCTGCCAGCGTCCCCGCGCCAGCCAAAAGAGTCAAGAACTTGCGTCTCGTATCAAACATACGTGCCTCGGATTGGATTTCGCCGGCTGAAAGGTAATCCTGCTTCCGACGGGCATCCGCGCTCGTCCAATGTTATACTCTCCTTCCCGAAAAAACGATGACCAGTCTCCCCATTCACTGGCCCCAACTCACACTTACCAGCATCCTTGACCTCATAGCCATCCTCGTCCTAGCGCTGCTCGTCAACCGCTTCCTGCGCGCCATGTCGAACCTCATGGTCAAGCGGGCCGCCACCCAGAGCCGTGCGGCGCAGGTTCGTGAGCAGCAAACCCGTACTCTTGCCGGCGTCCTTTACAGCGCAGGCAGCAAGGTCGTGTGGTTTGTTGCGCTGCTGACGGCATCCTACATCGTTGGCATTAACCCCACGCCAGTCTTGACGCTTGCAGGGGTTGCGAGCGTCGCCATTGGTTTTGGCGCCCAAAACCTCATCCGCGACGTGATCACCGGCTTCTACATCGTGTTCGAGGATCAATACGCGATGGGGGATACCATCCAGGTCGGTGACATCAGCGGACGTGTCGAAAATCTGACCTTGCGGCGCACCGTATTGCGCGACGCCCGCGGCGCCCTGGTGACCATCGCGAATGGTGAAATTCGCACCGTGAGCAATCTCAGCCGCGACTGGTCGCAGGCTTTTGTGGACATATCCATCGCGCCGGAAATATCCCTCGAAAAGACCATGCAGGCGCTGGACTCCGCCTGCGCAGAGCTTCGCGCCGATCCGTCTTGGTCCCAGGCGCTCGTCGATGGCCCGCGCATTCTGGGCCTTCAATCGTTTGACCGTTCCGCCTCGACCGTGCGGTTGCAAGTTCGCACCGCCCCAACCCGCCAGGACGAAGTCTCCCGTGAGCTTCGCCGCCGCATCCAAATCGAATTCCAACGCCAAGGCATCCCCCTGTCTATCGTGCAACGCTTCGAACTGGCGAGCGCCTCTCCTTCTCCCCAAGAGACACCCAAGCCAGCGCCCGAATAATAGAGCTAGGAGAACCCGAAATGAGCCAAGTTACCTACGAAGAAGTGAATCTGATGCTCAAACTATATGAGATGCGCCGTGAACCGAGGTTGCGGCAGGCGCGCGCCTGGTTTCTCGAGCATTTTCATCCTACGTCACCCGAGGATATGATTCAGAAATTCCCCCAGGGCGGCGAAGAGAACACTTTCATCCGCATGGTCATCAGTTATTGGGATATGGTCGCCAGCATCGTCAACCGCGGCCTGATTAACGACGAGCTATTCTTCGAGAGCAATGGGGAGATTTGGGTTGTATGGGACCGCATGCACACCATCGTTCCCACGTGGCGCGCTGCCTACAAGAATCCCCAGCTCTTTGCCAACATTGAAGATACTTGCAGGCGGCTTGATGCCTGGCGCGAGAAGAAGGCGCCAGGTTCGAGTGCAGCCATGAGGCAGGTGATGGAGCAAGCCCGGCAAAAAGCGAACGGCTCTTGATTTTCCGGGCTCCGCGGAGTTTGCCACCCGCCAGCGTTCATGAGCGCCTGCCGCGGACCGCTTCCGGCAAATCTACTGGTGGCAGCTCTGCTTTTGCGGTTGGCCGGGCAATGCGAAGACAGTCTCGTCCGGCAGCTTTTGCTTGATAAAGTGCGACGTCCACCTCGTGCAACAATTCCTCCACGGACCGCCGGCTCCAATCCGCGCTTAAGAGCACACCAAAACTCATGCTGATAGTGAGCGGTCCCTTCTCTGTAACTATGGGACGAGCCGATATTGATTTGCGAATCGATTCTGCTCTGGCCGGAGCGAAATTTGGGTCGCAATTATTCAAAACCACCAGAAATTCTTCTCCGCCATAACGCCCAACGAGATCATAGGAGCGCACCGAGTCGAGGAGGCGGCTGGCAATTTCAATAAGCACTCCGTCACCCACCTCGTGGCCCATGGTGTCGTTCACCCGCTTGAAGTGATCCACATCTCCCAGCAGGATGGCCGTGGATTTCTTCTCCCGGTCGGAGCGGTGGAGTTCACGCTTGAGCAACTCCATCACCGCGCTGCGGTTCAGCAGCGAAGTCAGCGAATCGTGTGTCGCCCTAAAACGCATGTTCTCTCTGGCCTCCACCAGCCGGTCTTCCAAAAGCAAAATGCGTTCTCCTACGCGAAGCCGCGCACGCAATTCTTCGGTATCAAATGGCTTTGTCAAATAGTCGTCCGCTCCCGATTCGAGCCCCAGCACGGTTTCTTCTTTGGATCCTTTGGACGTCAACAGCACCATATAAACGTAAGGCTGCTCCGAACGCGTTCGAACCGCGCGGCAGACTCCCGGCCCGTCCAACTCCGGCATGACCCAGTCGAGTAACGCCAGGCGTGGTCCACCGAGCTTGCAGAGTTGCTCCAGCGCCTGCTTGCCATTTTCTACTGCGGTAACTTCGTAACCGGAGCGTTCCAGCGCTTTTTCCAGCAATCTACGCGAGAGCGCTTCATCCTCCGCGATCAATATCTTCAACGGCGCACCTCCGTCATATATGCATCCAATTCCGCCATCAGGCAGACGCCTTCGCGTTCCAAGCCCTTCAAAGCGTCCTGGACATCATCGAGAGAGGTTTTTTCTCCGCCGGCGGCCAGCACTTCAAGCCTTGCCGCCGCCGCCCCCGCGCGCCCCGCTCCGAGGTTGGAAAGCATCCCTTTGAGCCCGTGGCTTAGGGAAGCTGTGTTTTTCATGTTCCCGCCGGCCACGGCGGACTTCAGGGACTGAATGGATCGCGGAAAATTCTCCTTAAATATTGTCAGGAGCTCTCGAATCAATTCCTGATCATTGTCGGCTCTTTCCAGAAGCTCCGCCTGATTCCAAGCCGGTTCCGAAGGGATTTCTTTCTCTTTTTTCATTCATTCACTTCCAGCGTTGATTTTTCCACTCGTCAGCCGTTCAATTTCTCCGTCTAGCGACGAAGCTAGGTTTTCGCCGCCTCTGCCCTGGTCACAACATGTTTCGCCAAAGCAAGCATGTTCGAACTGATCCGCAGGTGCGCGTCGTTTGCCGCGGCGATATTCACCTCAAACTGCAGTTTGTCCGCCTCGAATAGAAAATTAATTGCGCCGCCGCGTGCCAAGAAATCCGGAGTTTCGCCCACTGTCAGCACGCTCGTTCCTTGAATGGCCTTGAAGATTCTTCCGTAGTGCTTTTCCTCCGACCGGCTCACGAAGACCATATGGCACGTCCGCAGATCCTGCTCTCTGTGCGCCCAGCGAATTTCGATGTGCCGGCCTCGGTTAACAGCACCTCGCGTCGTCTCCGCCAAAGTCGTCCCGAAAGAAAAGCTTCCGAAGACACAGATAACCAACGGTGCGTCCGGCGAGGAAAACACGTTCGATGGCCACTCGATAAAATTGGGAAAGGCTGCCAGGAAATTGGCCTTTGCGCGGTATTCCTCGATCCGTTTCTCCTGCGCGCTCGCTGCTGGCAGGAGCAGCAAAGCGGAAGTGAACAGCACCAGGGCAGAGGCCGCCAGAATCACCCGGGCCAGGGAGATTGAGTTCCTTCGGCCCCGCTGGAACAAGCGCCTTTCGGCGCACATTCCTCGATACCGGCGGGGCAAACACGCGTGCCACCTTGGCGCGAACGGTACATCTCCGTGGGTAAAGTTCAAAGTCAGAGAGACCCCGATTCTTCTGGGGCAAGAGTGAGGCCAGAGAGGCCCCCTGCGACCGAGTCTAAGCTATTGAAACAAAATATGTTATTCCGAGCCCGTCGGCGAGCGCGCTTGCCCGAATTCCCAGGTCGGGACAGACGCTATCAACCAGTTCACACTGGAACGGACCTCTTCATTTACCTTCCACTTCATTTTGTTGGGATGGAGGCTAGGCTTTCGCGGCCGGCAAGCCCTTGGGAACCAATGGAAGCCCGCGCAGCCGCGTTCCCGTTGCGTCGAAGATGGCATTCCCGATGGCTGGGGCGACACCCATAATCGGCGTTTCGCCGGCTCCTGCTGACGGAAGGTCCTTGCGATCCACAAGGATGGCTTCGATCTCAGGAACGTCGCGAAAACGTGGAACGCGATAGCTAGCAAAATGAGGATTTGTAATGCGGCCATTCTCGAATTCGATGGCTTCGAATAGAGCGCCGCCCAACCCCTGAATATTTGCGCCGATCACTTGGTTGCGCAGTCCGTCGGGATTTACGATCGCGCCGCATTCGAACGCAGTTGTCATTCGCACCACGCGCACCCCGCCGGAAGAGCGATCCACCGCAACCTCGGCGCACGTCGCCACGTAGCCGCCTTTTTCGAAACCACCCGCAATGCCGAATCCCTGCCCCTCTTTTGTTTTCGTTTGCGGCCAGCCAAAAGATTTTGCCGCCGCTTCAAACACCGCGCGCAAACGTGGATCGGAAAGATTCTTCAGGCGGAAGTCGAGCGAATCCATCTTCGCGGCGCGCGCCAGTGCGTCCATGTGGCTCTCTCTCGCGAAAAAGTTAGCCGTCGCAGCCAACCCCCGATAGGAGCCGCTCCGCAAAGGGCACTGCGTGGAGTGAAATTCGATATGTTGGTTGGGAGCGTTGTACGGCGTCTCGATGGCGGACATCCCCGAGTTGTAGTTGTGAAATTCCCATGCCGTCAACATGCCATCGGCTGCAATCCCGCTCTTGATTTCGATTACCCCGGCCGGACGAAAATACGCCCAGGTGAACTCCTCTTCTCGCGTCCACACCACCTTGACGGGGCGCCCGGCTGCGCGCGCCAGCCGCGCGGCTTCCAGCGCTGCGTCCCCGGTATGCTTGCCGCCATACGCGGAACCCGTGTCCGGCACAATCACTCGCACATTACTCTCTGCAACGTGGAAGACATCCGCCAGCTCGTCGCGCACGGCAAAGGGACGCTGCGAGCCTGTCCACACGGTGAGTTTTCCGCCGGACCATTCCGCCACGGCCGCCCGCGGTTCGAGCGGGGCGTGTGCGATGAACGCCACGGTGTACGTGGCATACAACCGCTGGGCTGCCGCCGCCAATCCTTCCTCCATGGATCCTTTTATACGGCGCGAACGCTCGTTGCCCGCGGGCTTCGCATTTTGTTTCAGGTATGAATAAAGCTCTTTGCTCGATGTTTGCGGAACTTCCTTCCATTCCGCGCGAATTGCATCCAGCGCCTTTTGTGCGTCTCGTTCATTCTCCGCGGCCGCGCCGATGAAGTCCCCGTCGCGCACCACGACTACTCCGCTCATCGCTTGCGAAGCATTCGCATCGTAGGAAGTAATGCTTGCGCCAAATGACGGCGGTCGAAGCACTTTGCCGTGCAGCATTCCTGGACGGCGAAGATCAGGTGTGTACTGATGCTCGCCGGTAACGAACGTGCGCCCGTTCTTTTTCGGAATCGGTCTGCCTGCAATCGTCCACTGATCCGCCGGCGTAACCGGGTCTTCCGCGGGAAGATTCTCCGCCAGCGTTTTGCCGCGGGCCAACTCCCCGTACTGCAGCGAGTGGCCGGTCGCTGGGTTCGTGACCCTGCCGTTTGCCGCCGTAAGTCCTTCCGCTCCGACGTTCCACTCTTTAGCCGCGGCGCCGACGAGTAGGTCGCGCGCGGCGGCGGCGACGCGGCGAAGTTGCGGCGACATCGTTGGCATCGAGCGGCTCCCCACCGTGCCGAAATCGAACGGGGTCAACGCCGTGTCTGCCATTACCATGGTCACGCTTTCAAATGGCACGCGCAATTCATCGGCGACTGTTTGCGCCAGCGCGGTGCGGATATTTTGTCCAATCTCCACCTTGCCCGTAAACGCGGTCACGTTTCCGTCTTCGCCTATATGCAGCCACGCGGTGATTTCTTGCGGCAGCTCTTCGGAGTGGAAACCATGAGTAGGAGCCGTTTCCTGCTTGGCCAGCGAATCCTTTGCCACTGCGAAAACGGCAATTCCTGCCCCGAGAAACTTGAAGAAATCGCGGCGCGCCAATTCGAAATGATGCATCGGGCCCGCCGTGAATTCATAGCGCTCTGGCTCCGGCTCAAACCTAACCGATGTCCCGCTCATCGTGCGCCCTCCTGCATCGTCTTGGCCACTCGATGGATCGCCTCGATGATTCGCGGTTGCGTTCCACAGCGGCAAATATTCCCTTGCAACGATTGCACGATCTCCGCCGATGAAGGATTAGGATTTGTCGACAATAGGCCCACGCTGCTTAAGATCATTCCTGAAGTGCAATACGCACACTGGAATGCCCCGGCATCGAGAAATGCCTGCTGCACCGGATGCAGATGCCCATCCTTCTCCAAGCCTTCGATAGTTGTAATGGATCTCGAGGCGGCTGCCCCCACTGGAATTTGGCAAGAGCGGCGTGGCGCTCCGCCCAGCAAAACCGTGCACGCGCCACACTGTCCTTCGCCACAGCCGTATTTGGTGCCCGTTAGTCCCAGTTCGTCGCGGAGTACGGACAGCAGAGGCGTTTCCGGCGCGGACTGAACCGCGTAACGCTTGCCATTAATTTCAAGCTCGATCGGCTTCGCCATCATTGCTCCCCCGGCTTGCTAAATCGTGCAAGCCGCGCTGCCGTCCGCCTAATTTTACCACCAGATCGTCTCAGCGCAGAATTTCCTGTCCGGCGGGCGGTTGTTTCTATGCTGCGCAGTCGCCGAGCCCATCGGCTGGCGGCCAGGCTCAGTCCTTCCCGTGCAGAAGCGATTCGCGCACGTTCTCAAGATCCTTCTTCTTCTCTTTGTCCACTTCGGGAAAAGAAAGATCGAGCTCCTCAAGTGCGGTGATGATCGCCGAGGCCACGATCAATTGCGTATACCATTTGTTGTCCGCGGGGACCACGTACCAGGGTGCATGTTTCGCGGCCGTTTTTTGGATCATCTCCTCGTACGCTTCCTGATAATCCTTCCAGTAGCCGCGCTCTTTGACGTCGGCCATCGAGAACTTCCAATTTTTCTTTGCATCCTCGAGCCGCTCTAGAAATCGCTTTTCTTGCTCTTTCTTCGAAACATGCAGGAAAAACTTGCGAATCACCACGCCGTTGCGCGTCAAATAATGCTCAAACGCGGTGATGTCCTCGTACCGCTGTTCCCAAATATGTTTGGTAATGAACTGGTCCGGCAGCTTCTGGTCTCTCAAAATGGTTGGGTGGACTCGCACCACCAGGACTTCTTCGTAGTACGAGCGGTTGAATATCCCGATCTTGCCGCGCTCCGGAACGCGGCTGTGCGCCCGCCACAAGTAGTCGTGGTTCAGTTCTTCCGTGCTAGGAGTCTTGAAGGAATACACGTCGCAACCTTGCGGGTTCACTCCCGACATCACGTGCTTGATCACGCCGTCCTTGCCGGCGGCATCCATCGCCTGAAAAATCAGCAGCACCGCCCAGCGATCCTGCGCATAGAGTTTTTCCTGCAAGTTGTTCAGCAGGCCGGCGCGGTTATCGATAATTTTTTGGCCGTGCTGCTTGTTCTTCACTTCGCCGGTGTCCCCCGCGTCGAAGTGTTTCAAGCGAAATTTTTCACCTTTTGTGACGCAATAGGGTGCGGCGAGCCGCGCGCATTCCTTGATCTGCTTTCGATAGTTCATGGCTCTGCGAGTGTAGTACAGAGCAGGCGCACGAAACAGCCTCCCAAGCGCCCAGCCATTGGCGAATCGCCGAAGATGGGGATGGAACAGCGAGCAATCCGGCAACTGCAGGAAACGATTCAAACGCCGGGCGATTATTCCGAGCCAGCGCGTGCCCCAAACAAAGTAAAGCCCTTCGCGTAAATTCCGCAGCGGGCCTTCTTCGAGTCTCCAACGTTCGGAGACTCGTGTCCTGTGGTCCCTTGCTGGCTAATCGGGATCTGAATTTATGATTTGTCCAGTCTTGGGATCGAGAATGAGCCTGTGCCCGCTTGGCTTGCCGGAAAAATCAAACACCCCATTCAATGTTCCAGCCAAGACGTCAGCCGAGCCATTGCCGATTCGTCCAAGATTGAAGTTGTCTTCAATAAATCGTGTGATGGAGGAAAAATCCAACACGCGGTGGTCGACGTAATTGGGTTTCGCAAAGGGAGAGATTACCAGCAGCGGGATTCTCGGACCAAACCCACAACGTCCATTTTGTGTTCCGCCACTGACGTCGTTCGCCTTCGGAGAGCCGCAATTGCTTGGTCCCAGCAGCAGATCATCCGTGGCGTTGGATTGGCGAACGATGGGGCCCATTTGATGATCGTACCAGCCGTCGGAATCATCCCAGGTGAGGATGATGGCCGTCTCTTTCCATTCGTCGGACTGCATGATCGCGTTGATGGTATTCACAAGAAATATTTGCTCATCCAGCGGATCGGAGTAGCCCGCGTGGCCGTCCTGAATGGAAAGCGCCTTCAGAAAACTCACGGCCGGAAGGTTGTGCTCTTTCAACGCGGTGAAGAACGCACTCAAGTCATATTCGTGATTTGCCGCGTCGGTCCTGCCGATCATGGCATCCGAACTCGGGGGCACGTGGTTTGCGTTGAGCGTGGAATTCCAGTATTGGAACCATGCGTGGTGCGGGATGTAGTCTCCCGTTGAGAGCCCCGTGCTTCCCGTGGAGACGTGCGTGCAATTCGCAAAGCCTCCCATGAACGCGCCCCACGTGATTCCAGCTTGATTGAGAAGATCGCCGACGTTTTTCCCCGACATAGTAATCTGGGCACGGGTTGGGCTCGAGCATGTGTCTCCAAACGGGTCCGGATCGCCGATTACCGCTCCACTGTTCCCTCCGCCCGCGATGTTCCCGGCCCCGGTGATTTTGGATGAGCCATTCATGAGCGCCGCCTCGAAGCTATTGCCTGAGACAACGTTTAGGGCTCCGGGCGTGGACGGCCCAAACGTCGTCCCATAGTGGTTGTCGCTCATTGCAAAGTTTTGGGCATAGTTCCAAATCGCAGTGACCGTATCCCCGTCGTAGTATCCCATCGCGCTTGCGTTGCCCAGGTTTGGATCGTTGCAACTCACCGATTCGACAAACTTGTCCATCAGTCCGCCATCAAATGCCTTCTGCTCGTCCTTGTAGTTGTGGTCCTGATCGCAGGTGTTCGCGTTGCTGCGGTCAATTCGGAACGGATTCACTGAATTGGGGTTGTTCGTCAGCAGGCCCGCGGTCTCCAGATTGTTCACCCGCGGGGTGCCCTCCTTTGCTCCCCGGAAAAAGCGCGTCCCATCGTTGTTGGGTTTTGCGTTTGGATAGGTCGCGAAGTAGTGGTCGAATGAAACGTTCTCCTGAAAAATCACTACGACATGCTTAATCGGAGTTGTCGTCGGAAAATCATCTCCATCATGTGCAAGTACAGGACTGGTTGGCAACAGCGTGATGGCCGCAGTAGCCACCGTCGCCATCGCTCTCGTGAAGCGATTGTGCATATCGGCTATCTCCTTGAGTTCCGAAGTTTTCCATTGCGATTGCGACCGCACGGGATGAACGCCTCGACGGACACCAGCGTTCCCAGTTTTCGCGGGCGGCTTCGCCCTCGCCCAGTGTTGTAAGCTCGCTCTGTTATCCATGCATGAACGGCACGTCAAAGTTTTGTGCGGGCCCACTCTCTCCGCGTTGACTTCCTCTGCGCTGCGAAACTAATATGCCTCCCCGTGCCTAAATCTCATCGCACCTTTCGCTTGCCCCATCCTCAACCACTCGATGCCCTCACCTACGCCCGCTTCACCGGCATCCCTACTTTCATGCGGCTACCGCACATCACGCAACCCGAAGAACTCGACCTCGCTCTCCTCGGCGTCCCGTTCGACGGGGGCACCACCTATCGCCCCGGCCCTCGCTTCGGGCCGCGAAATATCCGGGCGCAATCGGCGATCATCCGCCCGTGGAACCCCGTCCTTCACGTGAATCCCTTCGCGAAGTACCGCGTCGCCGATTTCGGCGATCTCCCCGTCAATCCACTTTCCATTGAAGATACCTTTCTCCGTATCGAGCAGGGCATCGCTCCGCTTCTCAAAGCCGGCGTGCGTTGTGTTTGCGTGGGCGGCGATCACTCCATCAGCCTCCCCATTCTTCGCGCGGTCGCAAGAAAACACGGCCCCGTCTCGCTCATTCAGTTCGACGCGCACAACGATTTGTGGGACGAGTATTTCGGCAGTAAATATTCCCACGGCACTCCGTTTCGCCGCGCCTTTGAAGAAGGGCTCCTGCTCGATGGCGGCGTGTTACAGGTTGGCCTCCGCGGCCAAGTCTATGGCGAAGATGACTTCGATTTCGCTCGCGCCCACAAAGTAAGAATGGTTACCGCCGAGGACTTTCATAGAAAGGGTTTGCCCATCGTCCAACGGCATCTCGCCGCCTTCCGCCGTAAACCCGTCTACGTAACTCTGGATATCGATTGCCTCGATCCCGCCTTCGCTCCCGGCACCGGCACTCCGCAGGTCGGAGGCTTCTCCAGCTTTCAAATCATCGAACTCGTCCGCGCCCTCCGCGGCCTCAACATCATCGGTTGCGACCTCGTCGAAGTCTCCCCGCCCTACGACACCGGCGAAATCACGTCGCTACTCGCCGCCAATCTTCTTTACGAATTACTCTGCGTTCTCTAAATGCCTGCACTCGCCCGCAAACTTCGGCTGCACGACTATTTCGCTCTCGCTTTCGGCACCATGATCGGTACCGGCTGGCTCGTCCTCATGGACGATTGGCTCGGCCGCGGCGGCCCTGCTGGCGCCGCGCTCGGTTTTGCCATCGGTGGAATCATTCTGCTCCCTGTCGGCTACGTCTACGGCGAATGGGTCAAGCGCCTGCCCGACGCCGCCGGCGAAGCCGCCTACGCCGCCGAAGTTTTCCCGCCCGTCGTCAGCTACTTCACCGGCTGGATGATGCTTCTCGCTTACTTCATCGTCTGCCCCTGGGAAGCCATCGCCCTCGGAAAAATCGCCGCCTATATTTTCCCTTCGCTCGATTCCTTCGAACTCTATCGCGTTGCCGGCCAGCCCGTTTTCTTGCCTCGCCTGATTCTGGGTATCGCGCTCACTTTGCTTCTCGGAACCATCAACTACCGCGGCATCCGTCTCAGCGCCAATTTCCAGAAAACCATGACCAGCATGGTCCTCCTGATATTCCTCGCCCTCGTCGGCATCAGCTCCGTACGCGGCTCCCCGGCGAATTTTCATCCCGCATTTCACTCCACTCCCTTCCTCGCCATTTTCCTTACCCTGCAAATCGTCCCGTATTTCATGACCGGCTTCGAATCCGTCCCCAAATACGCGGAAGAAGCCAACCCCGATTTCCGCCAAACAAGCTACATGCAGGCCATCGGCCTCGCTCTCGGAGTCGGCGCATTTTTCTACGCTCTCTCGATTACCGCCGTCGCCTACATCGCTCCGTGGCAATCTCTTCTCGGCAAACGCTTCGCCACCGCCGTCGCCTTTGAACACGGCATCGGCCACCACTGGATTGTTCAGCTCATCCTCGTTATGGCCCTCTTCGGCCTCTTCCAGTGTTTCAACGGAAATTTCGCCGCTTCTACACGTCTCCTCTTCGCCTTCGCCCGCCGCGGCACCGTCGCTCCTCGCTTCGCCACCATCCACGAAAAATTCTCCACTCCCTCCGTCGCCGTCATCGGCATCACGGTGGGAACTCTCCTCGGCCTCCTCCTTGGCGATTCCATTCTCGTTCCCATCACCGAAGTCGGCTCCATGGCCTCCGCGCTCGGCTGGCTAGCTGCCTGCCTCTCCTTCTGGCTCGTCGAGCCGCGTCTCCGCATGCGCCTCATCACCACCCTCGGCATCCTAGTTTCCGTGTTGCTCGTCCTGATGAAGCTGATTCCTGCCTTCCCCGGCCACTTCACCCACGCCGAATGGCTCGCCCTCGCTCTCTGGCTCCTCCTCGGCGCCGCCCTCCACCGCCGCCGCGGTCCAACTCCTGCCGACACTCGACCGTAGTGGCGCTTCATGTCGCACCCGTGCGAAAGAGTGGCCGTGAAGCAGTTTTTCGTTTTATGCGAATAGCGAGGGAGCACTGACTAGGGCCACTCGACATTCCTTTCGACATCGGTGCTCCGGCCGGGAAGGAGGCGATCCAGTGAGCACGCTCTATCTTGAGGTAGCAGAGGGAGTGCTCGTGGGTCTACCGGGGCGCTTCTCTTCTCTGGTCCGACAAATCAGCATCCCCGGGGACTCGTACAGGGTTATTGCCGCAATAGCTATTTCGCATTAGAATTATAGTTAGTTGTAATTTCTCGAAACGGTGAAATCACCTTCGAAAACACTCTCCAGTTTATAAAGCGAATCGCGCGCGAGCCAATATCCGGTAATCGCTGGTATAAGGTAAACCTTCACGTCCATGCGAAGGGCAGCGATGTTAACAAGCTCATACAGCGCGCACGCGAAAGCGCCATTGATCTCCTAGCGATTACCGACCACCAGAACTTCGATTACATCGAAGCAGTCCGCCGCTGCGCTGCGTCGCCTGGCCGCCCGATTGTTATCCTGACCGGTATGGAAGTGACAGCGCAAGAAGGGGTGCACCTTCTGATTCTCTTCGCGCCTGGCTACTCTGACGAACACAGTAAGAAAATGCTTGGGTATCTGGAACTGTCAGGGACAGGCAACACGGCTGAGGCCTCACGCAGAGGCGTGTCGGAAATCCTCAGAAAAACCGACGAAGAGGGTGGAATCACCGTGGTTCCACATCCGTTCTCTAGCAAAACTGGCCTGTTGGATGGAGCTAGAAAGTTAAGCACGAAAATGGATTGGCTTGCGAGCGGTTTTGTCCGTCTCATCCAAGCGCCTGATGACAAAATTCGTTATATAGGCTGGGACAAAGATGGCCGCTGGGTAAACCGCTACGTACTCGCGTCAGCGACGGAGGAACAGGTTATTCAGAGCGATTATTGTCTCGCCCCCTTAAACATAAGTGATTGCTATTCCCCCGATGAGGTCAATCATGGCTGCAGCTGGTTTCGGATGGGCGAACTGTCGATTGAAGGTCTCAAACAAGTTGCGTGCGAGCCAGCTGCCAGGATAAGGAAAACGGCTCCGGCAGAGGACGTTCACAACGCAATCCTGGCAGTTCGAGTGTCCGGTGGTTTCTGTGATGGGCAATCGTTTCTTTTCAGCTCTGGGCTGAGCTGCATTGTAGGGCAGAATCACGCCGGAAAATCGGCGATCTTTGATTTCATCCGGTTTGCACTCGGCACCGACGACGTAAGCCCCCAAGATGTTAAATCCAAACTATTCTCGCGTCTGACTGCGATTCTGGGCGTCGGTGGTCAAGTTGACTTGCTTGTTCGGCAAAGTGGTACCCTTTATCTGATTAGACGAGTTTTTCAAGACCTTAAAGAGGGCGCGAAATACTTCAGATTCGACCCGGATCCAGGAGTGCTGGCCCCAGTCGATGTTCTTCGTTTCCCAGTAGAAATCTACGAACAAGGCAGAATTCATAGGTTAAGGGAAGACGTGAATCGACAACTGGACATGCTGGACGAGTTCGCCGGCCTTCAGGCGATGCGACGAGAGCAAGATCAGGTGATCGAAAACCTAAAAATATCAGCGAATGAGATTAGCCCTCTGAAAGTTCGCCAAGGCAGCCTTGCAGTAGAGCTTGCGCAGCTGCCCGAGCTGGAGAAAGAACTCGGGACAAAAGAAGCGATCCTGCCTCAGGAGGAGAAGGAACGGCCGTGGGTGTCAGCCGCTGCTGCAGCAGATAGCCTTGGCACGCTTGTCGCAACCATTACCGGCCTCTGCGAAAGGGTCGAGGATGCAGCACCGTCAGAAGAATGGGGTGATAGCGATCCAATTTGGCAGCTGTTTAATGAAACCATGCCGGAAATAGAGTTAGAGTCCATCGTTGAACCGGAGCTTTTCCGTGTGTGGGTCGAGTCAGTGAGCAAGACCCTGTCAGAAGTGTCGCGCGCAAAAGCACTCATTACCCAAGCAGCCCGGAAGCTAAAAGAAGAAACCGAAGCCATCGCGCGCCGGTGGGAGGCAAGCAGAAAAGCTCATGAGTCGCAAACGACTCGTGAACTGGCGACAGCCGGCGTAGATTCCCCGCAGGAGCTACTTAATCGCGTGGCCGACCTCCGAGCGACTATCCACAAATTGAAGACGGTTAAACAACCGCAACGTGAACAAACCACGAAAGAGTTGACAGAGAGAGAGGCCGCCAGAGTTGCGCTTCTTGACCGCCTGCGGAAATTCGATGTTGAAATTCGAGACGCTAGATCAGCGAAAGCGCTTGAGTTGACAAACACCTTTGGTGGCCAAATAGACATAACACTCAAACCTTTTGGAGACCGCGCGGAATATAAGGTCCTTCTGACATCTCTCTATTCCCGCATTTCCAGCCGAGAGCAACAGATCAAGAATATCGATGCCCAACTTTCACTTGTAGCTGACAAGCTCACTCCGCTAGCACTGGCTGAAGCCCTTCAAAACAAAGGTGTCGTAACTCTTTCAAATGGAAAAACGGCAGAACTCGCGAATTTGTGCGGCATTACACACCACACGCAAAGCGTGTTGTGCACTATCGCGAACGAAATAAACCTGTTGAATCGGCTACAAACCGCACGAACTCCCGATATTTTGCAGATCCGCGTCAAGCGGCAAGGCGAGTCGGTCTTTGCTGATCTTACCTCTGAACTTTCGCAAGGGGAGCAGAGTGCTGCTCTGCTCACGCTAACATTGCAATCTAGAGTGGTCCCGCTCATTCTCGACCAGCCGGAATATGAACTGGGTTACAACTACGTGGTGAACCTTATCGTGCCAAAGATTCTTCAGGCAAAATTTGGCCGCCAGATGCTGGTCATCACCCATAATGCGAATGTACCGGTGCTGGGAGACGCTGATTTCGTAATAAAGATGGAAAACAAGCCCAAAGCAACTGGCGGCCGCCAATGCCTTGTCGCAGAACAAGGATGCTTTGAATCACCGGCAGTTACTGCGACCCTTCTAGAGCTAGAAGGTGGAAAAAGGGCTTTCGAGTTTCGGCGGCACAGATACGACTTGGCCCGTTAGGTTTTCGCGTGGACCTCATTTAATCGTGGCCGGTTCTACGCGGGCGGGTGGGACAGCCTTAACGCCGCCACACGATTTTGACTTTGTTTTTCTCTTTCGGGTGGCCCAACCCTTGCGGGTTTGGTTTTCGCAAGGGTTGGGCCTTCTTTTTCTTTTCTCCGGACACCACCTCCCATTCTACCCACTACTGTACTTCCTACTTCCGTCTCACCAAACTACAAAATTCCCGCCAACTCCTTCTAACTCCTTAACTTCCCCGCGTCTCATTCGAATGATAAGTACCCAGGTACTGTGCCTTGACAGTAATCCACTTCCCTGCTATCATTCCCCATGTTCTGCTCGCCAAGCACGCCATCGACCTCCCCTTCACCCGACCGTTATCACCATTTCTCGCTTTTCCGTCTGTGCTCGGATAAATCTGTGATAAGCACATGCACCGATCGGGCCGGAGCCGCCAATTTCCGCTCACTCCTTCTAGCCACTAACCACTCACCAGTAGCCACTAAGTCCTTTACAATCCGCACTTCCGCAAAACCCGCCCGTAACCCCTTTGGAATCCGCACTTCCAAAACACAGCGACTTAAAACCCTTTAGAATGAACACTTACAAAAAAACCGGGGAGGGGGTGCCTCGATTCCAGGTGATTCGCATCCGAGCGGTCCTCTTGCACGAGGACCGCTCGCGTCGTCATGTATACTCTCGACGGCGTTTTCGCCGCATACATCCATGATTCCGTTCCTCCATCTCGGCCCTCTATCCATCCCCACGTTTGGGTTGATGGTCGCCATCGCCATGCTCGTCTCGGCGTACGTTTTGCAGGCCGATTTCAATCGCCGTCGCTCGCAACTCCAGAGCATTTCCGCCAGAAACGAAAAAGACGAGGGGTTCCTGATCATCGGAGTCGCTGGGCTTGCCGGTTTGATCGGTGCAAGGCTTTACCACGTTCTCGAAAGTCCTCACGACTTTTTCGCAAACCCTTGGCCGCAGCTCATCAGCCGCTACGGCTTCGCCTGGTTTGGCGGCTTTCTCGGCGGATTTATTGCACTCCTCATTCTTGCGCGCCGTTCAAAAATTCCTTTGCTCGAGTTTTTGGATATCTGTTCGCCCGCGGCCTGCGTCGGCTATGGCATCGGACGCATCGGCTGCCTGCTTTCCGGCGACGGCGATTACGGCATTCCGACGAAGCTTCCCTGGGGCATGAGTTTTCCAAATGGCCTTGTCCCCACCACGGAAACCTGCGTCCAGCAGGGCTGGCCGGCGAACTGTCGAGTGCATCCCACTCCGCTCTACGAATTTTTCATCTGGCTCGCCATTGCCGCGTTTCTTTGGCACATGGGCACGAAGTCTCTCCGCGGCCCCAAGGCCAAAGGCGAAATTTTTTGCAATTATCTGATTCTTACCGGCATCGCCCGCTTTCTCGTCGAAATGATTCGCATTAATCCGCGCTCGTTCTTCGGCATGTCCAATGCCCAGGCGGCCAGCGTTGTTTCCATCCTCCTCGGCGCGGTGTTACTTTGGCGTATTAAAAGCCAATTTCACGGCCAGAAAAAAGAGCACCGCATCGTAGAGCACATTGCCTCGCGCGGCGACGTTCTCCAGCCGGAATATCACCGCCCCACGCCGGAATGCCCGCATCCCGAGCGCTGGCACATGTACGATTCCATGAGCGCCGAAGTCGAAGTCCTCGATTTTTTGAAAGCGATTGTCACTACCCTTAAGCCGGAGCTTATCGTCGAGACCGGCACGTTCTCCGGCCTGAGCACGCTGCGTTTCGCGGAAGGCCTCAAAGCCAACGGCTTCGGCCGCGTCATCACGTGCGAGTACGACGCCAAAGTTTTTGCCGCCGCGCAGCAGCGCTTCGCTTCTTCCGGCCTCGCAGACTGGATCGACGCGCGCAACGAATCCAGCTTGGACATGAAAGTCGAAGGCCAGATTGACCTGCTATTCTGTGACAGCGACGCGCCGCTGCGCGAACAGGAAGTGCGCAAATTTCTCCCGCAGATGAACCCGTACGGACTTATCCTCATGCACGATGCGAGCTCGCTCATGAAAACGGTTCGCGAGGCCGCGTTAAAGCTCGAAGCCGAAGGCCTCGTCTCTGTGCTCCTGCTGCCGACTCCGCGCGGCCTGGTCATGGCGCAAAAAAAGGAAGGGCGCGCTTAAGTCTTCAAAGGAGCGATGTTTGGATTTGGCGGTGTTTTAGAATTAAGCGAAGCGCTGGCGCGATTCAGAGCATCTGCCGCAGAACGTACTGCAGGATGCCGCCATGGTGGTAGTAGGAGACTTCTTCCGGTGTATCGACGCGCGCCATCGCGCTGAACGTCTTCGTCGAGCCGCCGTCCGCTTTGGCATGCACGGTAATCGCCTTTTTGGGAGAGAGCGACGCGACGCCTTCGATCTCGAAGATCTCTTGTCCCGTTAAGCCGAGTGTCTCGCGGTTTTCGCCGGCTTTGAACTCCAGGGGCAGAACGCCCATGCCGACCAAATTGCTCCGGTGGATGCGTTCGTAACTCTCCGCGATCACCGCGCGGACGCCGAGCAATCGCGTCCCTTTGGCCGCCCAATCGCGCGACGATCCGGACCCATACTCTTTGCCCGCCAGCACGACCAGCGGCACTCCCGCTTCGCGATATTTCACGGCGGCATCGTAAATCGTTATTTTCTCGTTGCCCGGCAGGTAGTGCGTCCAGCAGCCTTCGGTTCCGGGAGCAAGCTGATTGCGCAGCCGGATATTCGCAAACGTTCCGCGCATCATCACTTCATGATTCCCGCGCCGAGCTCCGTAGGAATTGAATTCGTGCGGCTTCACGCCGTTCGCGATCAAATATTTCCCCGCGGGCGAATCGATCGCAATCGAGCCCGCCGGCGAAATATGATCCGTCGTCACGCTGTCGCCAAGAATAGCCAGCACGCGCGCGCCGTGAATATCCGCCAGCGCTGGCGGCGTCTTCGGCATGTTCTCGAAAAACGGCGGCTGCTTGATGTACGTGGACTTGGGGTCCCATTGGTACAAATCGCCTTCGGGAACAGGCATCGACTTCCAATGCGCGTCGCCTTCGAAAACGTTGCCGTATTCTTTGCTATACATCTCGCTGGTCACGGATTCACGCACCGTTTTTTCAATTTCCTGCGGCGTCGGCCAAATGTCTCGCAGATAGACGGGATTCCCAGCGGAGTCCGCACCCAGGGATTCCGTCGTCAAATCCATGTCCATGCGTCCGGCCAGCGCGTACGCCACGACGAGCGGCGGCGAAGCCAGATAATTCGCACGCACCAGGGGATGAATTCGCCCTTCGAAGTTTCGATTGCCGCTGAGCACAGCTACGGCCATAAGGTTGTTATCTTTGATTGCCGCGCCAATCGCTTCCGGCAGCGGTCCGCTGTTTCCGATGCACGTCGTGCACCCGTATCCGACAAGATGAAAGTTAAGCTTTTCGAGATAGCTCATCAGCCCGGAAGCCGCGAGATAATCGCTCACCACTTTCGAGCCCGGTGCGAAGCTTGTCTTGACCCACGGCTTCACATGCAGCCCGCGCTCGACCGCTTTCTTCGCGAGAAGTCCCGCTCCCAGCATCAGCGAAGGGTTCGAAGTGTTCGTGCAACTCGTAATCGCCGCAATCACCACAGCGCCGCTCGAAAGATCAAACGAGTCGCCGTTATTCCGCACGGCAATATGCTTATCCGTCGTTCCTTCTAGAACTTTCTGGAAAGAGCTCTTCGCATTCCGCAGCGACACGCGATCTTGCGGGCGCTTCGGCCCCGCAACCGTCGGCTCGACGCTTCCGAGATCCAGCTCCAGCTTGTCGCTGAAGATCGGATCCGCCATCTCATCCGTGCGGAACATCGTCTGTTCCTTGCAATACGCCTCGACCAGCGCGATCTGTTCGGCGCTACGCGCCGTGAATTGCAGATAAGCCAGCGTTTCCGCGTCGACCGGAAAAAATCCCATCGTCGCGCCATATTCTGGCGCCATATTTGCGATTGTTGCGCGGTCCGGAATGCTCAAGCTGGAAAGGCCCGTTCCGCAGAACTCCACGAACTTGCCGACCACCCCTTTCTTGCGCAGCATCTCCGTCACGGTCAGCACCAGGTCCGTCGCGGTCGCTCCCTCGCGGAGTTTCCCGTGCAATCGGAAGCCGACGACGTCCGGAATCAGCATCGAAGACGGCTGGCCCAGCATCGCCGCTTCTGCCTCGATGCCGCCCACGCCCCAGCCGAACACGCCGAGCGCATTCACCATCGTGGTGTGCGAATCCGTACCCACTACGGAATCGGGATACGCTTCGACACGGCTTCCCGAAGGCATGGCGCAAACCACGCGCGCAAGATATTCGAGATTTACTTGATGGCAGATGCCCGTATCCGGCGGCACAACCTTAAAATTTTGAAACGCAGTCTGTCCCCAGCGCAAAAAAGCGTAGCGTTCGATGTTGCGCTGGAATTCCAGCTCGGCATTCAAATCGAAAGAGTTCGATTTGCCGAAGCTGTCCACTTGGACCGAATGGTCGATTACCAGCTCGGCGGGGAATAGCGGATTGATCAGCCGCGGATTGCCGCCCATGCGTTTGATCGCTTCGCGCATGGTGGCCAGATCGACGACCGCGGGCACGCCGGTAAAATCCTGCAGCAACACGCGCGCGGGCATGAACGCGATCTCTTTTTCCGCGGCTCCCGGCCTCCAGTTCGCCAGGAAGCGAATATCGTCGGCGCGCACAAAGCGCCCATCCTCGCAGCGCAATAGATTTTCGAGAAGGATGCGGAGTGAAAACGGCAGCTTCGATAAACTGCACGAGATCTTCTTTTCGAGAAACTCGAGCCGGTGAATGTCGAACGATTGCGCTCCAACGTTCAGTTTGTCGCGCGTTCCGAAGGAATTCCCTGCGGCGATGGCCATTCTCTCGGTCCTTTCCGTCAACTCAGCAGGCCTCTATGATAACCGAAAACGATTCTCAGCGGCGGGCAGCCAGCTATACTGTTCAAGACGTGAATATCGTTCTGATTTCGACCTACGAGCTAGGACGGCAGCCCTTTGGCCTGGCTTCACCTGCAGCCTGGCTCCGCAATCGCGGCCATCAAGTGGTCTGCCTTGATCTTTCCCGCCAGTTTCTGGATGAAGCCGCTATTCGCTCCGCCGGATTGATCGCCATTTACTTGCCGATGCACACCGCCACGCGACTCGGCGCGAAGCTTCTTCCGCGATTGCGCGAGCTGAATCCGGACGCTCATCTCTGTTGCTATGGTTTGTACGCGCCGATGAATGCGGAGTATTTGCGGACGCTCGGCGTCGCAACCATTCTCGGTGGCGAATTCGAGCAAGGACTTGCACAACTCGCCGAGCGCCTGCAAAGCGCTGATCGTGCCATAGCCAAGCAAGGTTCGCAGCCCGAGCCTGTCGTCTCGCTCGAACGCCTCGCTTTTGAGCTTCCAGACCGCTCCGGCTTTCCGCCGATCGAGAAGTATGCCCATCTCGTCCTGCCCGGCGGTGGATTCCGCATCGTCGGCTCAACCGAAGCCAGCCGCGGCTGCAAACATCTCTGCCGCCACTGTCCTATCGTCCCCGTTTATAAAGGCGTCTTTCGCATCGTCAGCCGCGACGTCGTTATGCAAGACATTCGCCAGCAAGTGGCCGCGGGCGCGCAGCACATTTCCTTTGGCGATCCGGACTTCTTCAATGGCATTCGCCACGCCATGGATCTCGTCGAAGAATTCCGCCGCGAATTTTCCGGCGTAACCTACGACGTCACCATAAAAATCGAGCACTTGAAAAAGTACGAAGCGCATCTGCCCAAGTTGAAGGAGACCGGCTGCCTCTTTGTCATCAGCGCCGTGGAATATCTCGATGATGTCGTGCTTCGCGCTCTCGACAAAGGCCACACCCGCGAGGATTTTCTGCACGTCGTCCGCGCTTTCCGCGCGCTCGACTTGACTCTTCACCCCACCTTCGTCCCTTTCACGCAATGGACGACGATCGAAAGCTATCTCGATTTGCTCCACGTGCTCCACTCCGAATCACTTTTAGAAAATGTCGCTCCCATTCAGCTTGGCATTCGCCTGCTCATTCCAGAAGGTTCGCGCCTGCTCGAATTGGAAGAAGTGCGCCACAACGTCGGACCCTTTGATCCGGAGTCGCTCTTTTATCCGTGGAAGCACGCCGACCCGCGTGTTGACGCGCTGAGCGAGACGGTGCAAGCCATCGCGGCGGAAGGCGATCGCCGAAAAGAATCTCGAAGCATTGTGTTCGAGCGCGTTTGGAAAGCGGCGCATGCCGCAGCCGGGCTGGATGCGCCGATCATGCAAGCCCCGCGAACGCCCGCGGCGGCGATCCCATTTCTCAGCGAGCCGTGGTATTGCTGCGCCGAGCCGACGCGCGAGCAATTTGTCTCCATTGGGCAAGTTGCGAAGAAGCCGGAAGAACCGCTTGCAGTCAGCGGCAGCCACGTTTGAGCGCATGAGCCCGCCAGACTTTCGGAATGGAATCAAATGCCGCGACTCCTCATCTTCACCGCGAAACTAGGTTACCAAACGCGCAGCTTCGACGAAGCCGCACGCAAGCTCGGGATCGAACTCGTGTTTGTCACGGATCGCTGCCACCAGCTCGAAGATCCCTGGGGCGATCATGCGATTCCCGTTCATTTCGAATCGCCAGATGCCGCGACTTATACGGTGTTGGAAACAGTGCGGGATAAAAACCTCGATGGAATTCTCGCTCTTGGCGATCGTCCCGCGGTTGCCGCGGCCTACGTTGCGCGGGGCCTTGGCATTCAGTACAACCATCCCGCTGCGGTCGAAGCTTGCCGCAGCAAACTGCGCATGCGCGAAGTCTTTCGCGAAGCGGAACTGCGCGTGCCGTGGTTTCGCTCCGTTCCACTTTATCCCGCACCAGAACCATCACTGCTCGGCATTTCCTATCCTTGTGTTCTGAAGCCGCTCTCCCTTTCGGCCAGCCAGGGTGTGGTTCGTGCAAATTCCCGCGAAGAATTTATCTCCGCCGCCGCGCGAATCCGACGGTTGTTGGAATCGCCGGAAATTCGAGCGACTCGCGAACCTAATCTCGATCAGATTCTCGTCGAGGGATACATTCCGGGAAGGGAAGCAGCCGTCGAAGGAATGCTCACGGATGGCCAGCTGCGCGTCCTGGCCATCTTTGACAAACCTGATCCGCTCGAAGGGCCTTATTTTGAAGAGAGCATCTACGTTACGCCATCTCGTCTCGCTGATGCGCAGCAGAGCGAAATCGAACGCTGCGCTGGGGATGCGGTCCGCGCGCTCGGACTATCGCAAGGTCCGATTCACGCAGAATTTCGCATAAACGATGATGGTGTTTGGCCGCTTGAAGTTGCGCCGCGACCCATTGGCGGTCTGTGTGCGCGCGCGCTACGATTTACGCCGGATCCAGCCAGCCGGCCACCTATTGGCCTTGAAGAACTGCTTCTGCGTCACGCACTCAATTTGCCCGGCCGCGATTGGCCGCGCGAGCAAGTCGCATCGGGCGTGATGATGATTCCCGTTCCCAGCAGCGGCATCCTCGAAAAAATCGAGGGCGAAAACGCTGCGCGCAGCGTCCCCGGAATCGCCGCGTTGGAAATCACCGCGCGCCTCCACGACTACATCGCCGCGTGGCCCGAAGGATCAAGTTATTTGGGATTTTTATTCGCCAGCGCCAAAACACCAGCCGAAGTTGATGATGCGATTCGCACAGCCCACGCCAAGCTTCACTTTGTGATCACGCCTCGCCTGCCGGTCGAACATCCCGCGACGGGCCGTCTCCCGGCGGCAGAAAATTAGCCCTTGGCTTTCGGAGCCACGTAGCCTTCAGGAAGCTTGGCGCCCGCGCCAAAGAAAAACTCCTCCAACTGCTCGCCCATAATCTTTTGTGAATTAGGGTCAATGGGATTGAGCCTGTACTCGTTCATGATCATCTTGGAGTGCTCAATCCACAGCTTCCATGCTTCCTTCGAAACATTCTCGTAAACACGCTTGCCCAGTTCGCCGCTCCACGGCACGCGGTCCAGTCCGGGCAACTCCTTGCCGAATTTCACGCACATCACCATACGCGTTCCGGGTTTCGCCGGCTCGCTCGGGGCCGGAGCGGGATCGCAAGATTCATTCGCCATTCGCATCACCTCATTGAGATTGCCAATTCTCAACATACTGCAACTCCATCGAATTGCCTAGTCCGCTTCACGATGCGCGCGGCACCGCGCATGAAGCGCATCCCAGCGCTTCATTAACCATTCCTGCTCCCGGCGGAGAATGGCAGTTTGCCGAGCGGGCGAACCAGTGTGACAATACAGCTATGCGAAAACCATTCACCTTTGCAGTTACAGGAATTGCCGCTGGAATGATCCTGCTCGGCTCTGCGCAGGCACAGCAGACTCCGCCGCCGAGCGCTCCAAAATCTCCGGCAGCCACGTCTACCAAGCCACCCGCGGCGAAGCCCCGGTCCTCCGCGGCAAAAAAACCAACCGCTCTGGCGCTCACGACGCAGAAGGACAAAGCCAGCTATGCCATCGGCCTAAATATTGGCAGAAGTATGCGCAAAGATGACGTCGACATTGATCCCAACCTTCTGCTGCGCGGCATGAAAGACGGATTGGCTGACGCCAAGCCTCTACTGACCGACGACGAAGCCAAGGCCACCATGGTCGCGCTGCAGGCCGATCTTCGCGCGAAACATGAAGCCAAGGTGGAGCTGGAGGCAGCGACGAACAAAAAGGAAGGCGACGCCTTCCTCGCCGAGAACAAAACGAAAGAAGGAGTTGTGACGCTGCCGAGCGGCCTGCAATACAAGGTGCTGGTGGAAGGAACCGGCCCCAAGCCGACAGCCACGGACACAGTCGTGTGCAACTACAAAGGCATGCTCCTCGATAACACGGAATTCGACAGTTCCTATAAGCGCGGCGAGCCGGCGACATTTCCTGTGACGGGCATTATCAAAGGTTGGACCGAAGCGATCGAGCTCATGCCTGTGGGATCCAAGTGGCAACTTTTCATTCCACCGGATCTTGCCTATGGGGCACGCGGCGGCGCTGGCGGCGGTATCGGTCCAAACGCAACCCTGGTGTTCGAAGTCGAGCTCATGTCCATCAAGCCCAAAGCCGAGGTCCCAGCTGCGAGCCCGACTCCGAAGCCCGCACCGAACCCGAAGCAGTAAGAAACGGTCCGGCTACTCAAAGGACGCGGCGGCGGAATTGCTGCCTCTGGCTTGACCCATCTCCTGCATCTGGGGCAATGGAGTGCGGTTCACTTCTCGCACCACACTCAGTGTTGAAACGTTTGAAACAAGGCTTTAACGTGTTTTCTTGACCCGGAGCGTTTATCGCGGATACGCTTACAGCGCGAGCGGAGGGCCGCGCCTTTGGCTGAGATCACGACCCTGTTTTGGGACATCGGCGGTGTCATTCTTACCAACGGTTGGGACCGCGGCTCGCGCCGCGACGCTGCCGCGGCTTTCAACTTTGACTACGAAGAATTCGAGGACCGTCACGACCTCTCTTTTCCCGCTTTCGATTCCGGCCAAATTACGCTGAACGAATATCTCGACCGCACGCTTTTCTATCGGTCGCGTTCCTTTACGCGCGAAGAGTTCACCGCGTTCATGTTCGCGCAATCCAAAGAATTTCCCGCCACGCGCGCGGTACTTGCAGACGCCGCGCGCACCGGCAAATACTTCATCGGTTCGATCAACAACGAGCCGTTGGAGCTCAATCAGTACCGCATCGAGGCTTTTAATCTGCGCCGCGATTTTGGAGTTTTTTTCAGCTCTTGCTATGTGCGTTCGCGCAAACCGGAGGAGACCATCTTTCGCATCGCTCTGGAAGTCACGCAGCGCCCGCCGGACCAATGTCTTTTCATCGATGATCGGCCGCTGAACCTCGAGAGTCCCCGGCGATTGGGGATGAGTGTAATTCACCATCAAAATGCGGAACAACTGCGCTCCGAGCTGAGAAATTACGGCGTTGAGGTATAGTTTCGTGCGGCGACTTTGAGCGCGTGAAGTCCGCGAGTGAGCTGAGGAGACCATGGCTGAGGATACCAACCGATCTGGAAGTCTTTACGGCGGCACGGCGGAACCTTGCGCGGTCGTGCTGTTTGGCGCGTCCGGTGATTTGGCCAAACGCAAGGTCATTCCGGCAATGTTCGACCTCGCCACTCACAATTCGCTTGGCTCACGGTATGCGATTGTAGGTTTCGCCCGCACACCCATGACCGGCGAAAGTTTTCGCGCTTCCACGGGCGAGGCAGCCAAAACCATGTCCGAGCTGGGACCTGTCGATGAGAAGCAGTGGGATGACTTTGCGTCCTGTCTTTATTACCAGTCGGGGGATTATTCGGACCCGCAAGCCTACGAGCAACTCGTCAAGCGCCTCGCGGAACTCGAAGCCAAAATGAAACTGGGAGGAAACCGCCTCTTCTATTTGTCTACTCCGCCGGAAGTGTACCCGCACATCGTCGAACAACTTGGGCGCGCCGGCCTGGCGCGGCCTTCGTCGCCGAACTCCTGGGTGCGCATCATTATTGAGAAGCCATTTGGCCGCGATCTGGCCACTGCCAAGGAGCTGAACCAGATCGTGCTCAATGTCTTCGAGGAAAAGCAGGTGTACCGCATCGATCATTATCTCGGGAAAGACACGGTCCAGAATTTGCTCGTATTGCGCTTCAGCAATGGGATCTTCGAGCCCTTGTGGAACCGCAACTACGTCGACTGCGTGCAAATTACGGCGGCGGAAACTCTGGGTGTTGAGCGCCGCGGGGGCTTCTACGAAACTGCTGGCGCCCTCCGCGACATGATCCAGAGCCACGTGTTGCAACTTACTTCCCTCGTCGCGGTCGAACCGCCGGCGTTCTTTGACGCTACCTCCGTGCGCAACGAAAAACTCAAAGTCCTGCAGTCCATCCGCCCATTTGATCTTGAGATGGTCGCGCAATCCGTTGTGCGCGGCCAGTATGCGCCTGGCCAACTGGATGGCAAGCCCGTCCCCGGCTATCGCGAAGAACCGAATGTGAGCCAGTCCTCTCGCACCGAAACGTTTGTCGCCGCGCGGCTGTTGATTGACAATTGGCGCTGGGCGGGCGTGCCCTTTTACCTGCGCACTGGCAAGCGGCTGGCCAAGCGCAGCACGGAAATTATGATTCAGTTCCGTTGCGCGCCGCACATCGTTTTTCGCGACCGCGAAATCGAACCCAACCGGCTCATCCTGAACATTCAGCCCGAAGAAGGCATCTCCGTTTCCTTCGGCGCCAAGCGTCCCGGCACGGAGATGCGCATCGGCAACGTCACGATGAACTTCAGCTATAAAGAAGGCTTTGGCGAAGCATCGCGAAGTGCTTATGCCACTCTCGTCAATGATTGCTTGCGCGGCGACGCCACGCTCTTCGATCGCGGCGACAACGTCGAAGCCGCCTGGTCGCTCGTCGATCCCATTCTAGATGTTTGGGGCGCGGCGAGAAGCGCCAAGGTCCCGGAGTATTCCGCGGGAAGCTGGGGCCCGCGAGAGTCGGACCAGTTGCTCGAACGCGACGGCAAGCAGTGGTACAACCCATGATTTTGCACCCGGTTACCGGCAGCGAACGGCAGCATGACGGGGGGAATCAGGTGATCATTGCCGGCGACGTTGGCGGGACGAAGTGCAATCTCGCGCTCTTCTCCGAAAAAAACGGCAAGCTGACTCCCGTCTTCAAGCAAAGATTTGCGAGCAAGGATTTTGCGCAGTTTGATCTGATCGTGCGCGAATTCTCTCTGCAGGCCGCGCCGCACCTCAGGACGGAACGGGTTCGAGCCGCAGGTTTTGGAGTCGCGGGCCCGGTGATTGAGAATCGCGTGCGAGCCACGAATCTGCCCTGGACCGTTGATGCCGCGACGTTGGCCAGTGAACTCAATCTCTCCGAAGTCGTACTCATGAACGACTTGGGCGCCACGGGCCACAGCGTCGAGCATCTCGCGCCGGAGGAATTCTGCGTCCTGAATCCCGGCAAGCCGGAGTATGGCGGAACGCGTGCATTGCTCGCTGCCGGCACCGGTCTGGGCCAGTCGATCCTGGTTTGGGACGGCGCGCGCTACCGCGTGGTGGCTTCCGAAGGGGGGCATTCCGATTTCGCGCCACACACGGAACAGCAGATCGAGCTACTGCGCTTCATGCGCCGGCGCTATCCGCAAGTCAGCTGGGAGCTCATCCTCTCCGGGCGCGGTTTTCGCACCATTCATGAGTTCCTGGCGCCCAATGTGATTCATCCCTCGTTTGAGGATCCTGGCACGGATCCCGCGCCGGAAATCACCAAGCTTGGGCTTTCCAAGGAATGCCCAATCTGCATCGAGACTCTCGATCTGTGGACCGCCATTTATGGCTCAGAGGCGGGGAACCTTGCTCTTAAAGTTCTTGCTCTTGGCGGTGTCTATGTCGCCGGGGGCATCGCCGTCAAAATCATCGAGAAGATCAAGGATGGCACCTTCTTCGAAGCATTCCGCGACAAATGGAGATTCGAAGCCATGTTGAGCGACATTCCCGTGTCCGTGATCCTCAACGAATCCGCTCCGCTTCTGGGGGCCGCCTACGAAGCGCTGGCTTCGCTTCCGCGCTAGGCTCCTCAAATGCGAACTTCTGCGTTGCCGCTAGTCGGCTCCGATGAGAGCGACTAAACGATCCTTTTCACGTAATGGGGCGTGCTCGCCAAGGATCAACAAATCGGCGGTACCACCCGCAGTCTCGGGTTGCTTGGCATGCTCGCCACGATTGCCTGGCTGGCCTGGCGCATAACGCACAGTCCTAGGCAAAGTTTCAAGCTTCTTTCGCACCGACGTTTCAAGTCTCAGGCTTACTTTTTCTTGATAGACTAACTAGGCGCAAAAACTTCCGATCGCTGGTGCTTTCCAAGACTGACTGCCAGCGCAAGCGCCAAGGAGCAAGCAGCCATGAGCAGTGCCGTAACAACGCAAGTCACCGAGGTGCAAAACTACATCAATGGCCAGTGGCGGCGGCCCTCCTCGAACGAATTCTTTGATGTCACGAATCCCGCCACTGCCGAACTTCTCGCCCGCACGCCCATGTCGTCTCCCTCGGACGTTGACACTGCGGTGCAGGCCGCCGCCGACGCGTTTCCGGCTTGGCGCCGCACGCCTCCCGGAGAACGCGTGCAATATCTCTTCAAGCTGAAGAATCTACTCGAAGAGCACCTCGACGAACTATCACGTCTCATCACTCTCGAAAACGGCAAGACTTTCGGCGAAGCCAAAGCCGAGCTCCGTCGAGGCATCGAAAATGTCGAGGTTGCCTGCGGCATACCGATGATGATGCAGGGCTACAATCTGGAGGACGTCACGCCGGGCGTGGATGAAATGCAGATTCGGCAGCCGCTCGGTGTCGTCGCGGCCATTGTTCCATTTAATTTTCCCGCGATGATCTCCTATTGGTTCCTGCCGTATGCCATCGCTTGCGGAAACACCTTCTTGCTGAAGCCTTCCGAGCGCGTCCCGCTCAGCATGGTTCGCGCTTTCGAGTTGCTTGAGAAAACCGGTTTGCCAAAAGGCGTCGTGAATCTCGTGAACGGCGGCAAGGATGTCGTCAACGCGCTTTGCGATCATCCGAAAGTTCGCGCCATCAGTTTTGTCGGTTCGACACCCGTGGCCAAACACGTTTATGCGCGTTCAGCCGCCAGCGGCAAACGCATGCAATGCCAGGGCGGCGCGAAGAATCACGTCATCGTCCTTCCCGACGCGGATATAGACCTTGCCACGCAAATCATCAGTGACAGCGCGTTCGGCTGCGCAGGGCAGCGCTGTCTGGCCGTTTCCGTGGCCGTCACCATTGGCGAGGCACAAAAAACCTTTCGCGACTCTATCGCGCACTCTGCGTCTTCTCTGCGCGTCGGCAACGGACTCGAACCTGGCGTGCAGATGGGCCCGGTGATTTCGCGCGACAGCAAACAGCGCATCGAATCACTCATCAGCGCGGGCGTCGGCGAAGGCGCCAAAGCCATTCTTGATGGCCGGAACACCAAAATTTCCAATCACGAATCGGGGAATTTCCTCACTCCGACTGTTCTCGATGGGTTGCCCGCCACAAGCCAACTCGCCAACACGGAAATCTTCGGACCCGTGCTGAGCCTCGTGCACGCCAATTCGATGGACGAAGCCATGGAATTTCTCCGACGCAGCCCCTACGGCAATCAGGCTTCTCTCTTCACTACCAGCGGCTCGGCCGCACGGCGCTTCCGCTACGAAGCGCCCGCCGGAAACGTCGGCATTAATATCGGCGTCGCTGCGCCCATGGCTTATTTCCCGTTCAGCGGCTGGAAGGAAAGCTTCTTCGGCATTCTTCACGGCCAAGGCCGTGACGCCGTTGAATTTTTTACCGAATCCAAGATCGTAGTCGAACGCTGGTCCCGCCAGGAAACCCGCAAGTTCTGAGTGGCACAGACTTCCGTCTGTGCTCTTGTTTCCTCCATGACCACTCAACCCATCAAGCGCGACGTTCACGAACAAATCGAATGTGCGCATACGCTCGCGTCGAACTTTTACACCGATCCTTCGATCCTCGAGGCCGAAAAAAGGCGCATCTTCCGTCGCACCTGGCAACTGGCCGGCACGCTCAACACTCCGTGCGGTGAACTGAACGGTGCAAAGCGCACCATCTCCGATGTGGAAACCTTCTTCACTGCGGATGTGGTTGGCGAACCCGTAGTAGTTGTTCGCGATAAGGAAGGCACGCTGCGCGCGTTTAGCAATGTGTGCCGGCACCGCGCGGGTCCTATCGCGCAGGGCAGCGGCAGCAAGAGTGTTCTCCGTTGCGGCTATCACGGCTGGACCTACACGCTCGATGGCAGGCTAATCGGCACGCCCGACGTTGAAGGCGTCGAATTCTTCGACCGCAGCGCCATGGGCATGGTCCCGCTGCGTCTCGAAACCTGGGAGCAGCTCATCTTCGTCAACTTCGATCTAAATGCCGAGCCGCTCTCCGGCTATCTGGGCAAAATTCCCGAGCAAGCCCGAGGCTTCCAATTCAAAGGCCTGCAATTTGTCGAGCGCCGCGATTATGTGATCGACTGCAACTGGAAGGTGTACGTCGACAATTATCTCGAGGGCTACCACATCCCCGTCGCTCATCCTGGCCTCATGCGCGAAATCGATTACGCGCAGTATCGCACCGATACCTATCGCTACTATTCGCAACAATTTGCTCCGATTCGCGCGATGAAGGCGGATGATGCGGGCGAACGCTTCTACCCGCCGGGCGCCGAAGTTCAAGGAGCCCTATATTTCTGGATATTTCCCAACCTGATGCTCAACGTCTATCCGGACAATTTGTCCACCAACCTGATCGTGCCGCTGTCGCACGATAAAACGCTCACCATCTTCGAATGGTACTTCCACGACGCGCAGAACGAAAAAATTCGCGAGCGCATCAAGCGCGCCGTTGCGTTCAGTGATGAAGTTCAGCAGGAAGATATCGAGCTTTGTAGGCAGGTGCAGCGCGGGCTAAATTCTTCCACCTACGACCGCGGCCGCTACTCCGTTAAACGAGAGAACGGCGTCCACCACTTTCACATGCTTCTCAGTGAATTTCTTCCCAAGACGTGAAAATCGTTGAAAGACGGTAAAGAGCGGGGAAAAGTTGTGAAGATCCTGCCGTTCCCTTAAATCCCGGAACGCAAAGCTTGAGCCCGCACCAAGCGCGCGGTGGAATTGCGCACTACAAACTCCGGCTCGATGGCGATTTCCGGAACATATTCATTGCGCCCCTCGATCTGGCTGACGAGAGTTTGTGCGGCGATCTCTCCCATCCGCAGCAGCGGCTGCCGGACCGTCGTCAGGCTCGGATTCGCAAAAGCTGCGGCGGGAATGTCGTCAAACCCCACGACCGAGACGTCCTGCGGCACGCGCAAGCCAGCTTCGCGAAGAGCCCAGATCGCACCAATTGCGGAAATGTCATTGTAAGCAAAGAGCGCAGTGAATGATTCTTTTCTTGCGAGCAATTCCTTTGCGACGGGAAAGCCCACCTCGGGTGTGGAAACGGTGCTGTCGATTCGAATCGTTAATTCCGGCCGAATTCGAATTCCCAGTTCTGCAGCAGCTTCGGTGATCGCATTCCATCGATCTTCGGAGTCCGAGCTGAAAACCTGCCCCTGAATGAACGCAATTTCTTCATGTCCTAATTCTTTCAGATGCTCCAAGGCCAGCCGGGCCGCTCGCTTATGGTCGAGCACAATATTCGTCACGCCGGCGATCTGGCGATGCCCCGCGACGGCCACCGTTGGCAGAGAGGGTTCTGCCAGGATCGACGTGTCCACGGTGATAAATCCTTCGACGCCGCGTTCGACCAACATCTGCGAATAGGCTGCTAGCAGCTTGGGATCATGGCGGTGCACTACGGTCAGAAAAAAATAGTTTTCGCTGGTTAAATATTTTTCAATCCCGCTGATCACCTGGGATCCGTATGCGTCGCCAATCTCCTCCGCTATCACTCCGATGGTAAAAGTTCGCTTCACCCGCAACGTGCGCGCAAAAAAATCCGGACGGTAGTTCAGCTCCTGGGCAGCGGCAAGAATCCGTTGTTTCGTGTGTTCGGGGATTGACCGCGCAGCGGGAGAATTGTTGAGCGCGGCCGAGACCGTTCCCGCGGCCAGCCCGAGATGTTTTGCCACGGTCTTGAGCGTTACTTTCTTGTTCTCCCTACGGCGGACAGCTTCCTGCTTTTGCGGTGGCGTCATTTACACGGCCTCGACAATCTCGCGTGTTTTTCACTGCCCAATGCGCCGCGCCTGCTCGAGTGCGCGGCGATTTAACTTGCAAGGAGTATATCAGGGACCAGTCTCATTCGCCTTTCGTGCGCCTCCGCATGAGCCTTTCTTTCAAACGCGGTTTTCTTTGGCCAAAAATTGCTTTGCGCTAGAATGACTTTGATGCGCGGCGATCTGGTTCTACCCTTCCCTCCTCTTTTCATTCCCCTTATGCTGCTTTTGAGTTCCGCTTCGCCGCAACCATCGCGCGCGCAAAGCGCCACCGTCCCGATCCCGCCTGCCGCAAAATTGCCCGCGCCAAAGATCAACCACCCCGGCTTTCCTCCCATCCCAATATTCACCGACGTCGGCAAAACTCTTGGCCTCACTGTCTCGCACATCGCCAGCGGCGAAAAGCGCTACATTGTCGAATCGATGAGCGGAGGCGCCGGCGTCTTCGACTGCGATGGCGACGGCCGGCTCGACATCGTTACCGTCAATGGATCGACCGTCGACCGCTACTTGAAAGGCGGCGACGCCATGGTGACGCTCTACCATCAGGAGCGTGACGGCACTTTTAAGGACATCACCAAAGAAGCCGGCTTGACGCGGCGCGGATGGGGCATGGGCGTGGCTGTCGCCGATTACGATAACGATGGGAAGCTCGACTTATTTGTGACGGGCTATGGCGGCAATGTTCTCTATCACAATCTTGGCGGGTGCAAATTCGAAGATGTCACGGAAAAAGCCGGCGTTCGCGGTGCGGGCTTCAGCACCGGAGCGGCTTGGGGCGATTACGATCGCGATGGCAACGTGGACCTTTTCGTCTCGCGCTACGTCCACGTGGACCTCAACCACATGCCGGCGCCCGGCAGCAATAAATTCTGCCTATATAAAGGACTCCAGGTGCAGTGCGGGCCATGGGGCCTCGAAGGCGAAAGCGATCTGCTCTACCACAATCGCGGCGACGGCACTTTCGAGGAAGTCTCGCGGAAAGCCGGTGTTCACGACCAAATCGGCTACTACGGGCTCGGCGTCCAATGGTGCGATTATGACAACGACGGCTGGCCAGATCTTCTGGTCGCGAACGATTCCGTGCCGAACTATCTCTATCACAACAATCACAATGGGACTTTTTCGGAGGTCGGGATGTTATCGGGCGTTGCCTTGAGCGGCGAAGGGACGCAGCTCGGAAATATGGGTGTCGACTTTGGCGATTACGACCACTCCGGGAGGTTCAGTCTTTTCATCACCACGTTTCAGGAGCAGCCCAAGGCGCTTTGGCGCAACATGGGCGCGAATGGATTTGAGGATGTGAGCTGGCCTTCGGGCGTGGGGCGGCCGAGTTATTCCGACGTTTGTTGGGGCACGAGCTTTTTTGATATGGATAATAGCGGGTGGCTCGATCTACTCGCCGCCTGCGGGCACGTTTATCCGCAGATGGATTCGCTCGCAGAAGGTCCGCGTTACCGCGAGCCTATTTTTCTCGAGCGCAATAATCGCGATGGCACGTTC
Organism: uncultured Acidobacteriota bacterium; assembly: GCA_963753745.1. GTDB lineage: Bacteria > Acidobacteriota > Terriglobia > Acidiferrales > UBA7541 > Acidiferrum. The sequence continues at coordinate 69,413 of CAVWDX010000014.1, read as the reverse complement.
GACGAAGTGTCGAAGGAAGCCGGGCTTGCGGACTTGCCGCTGCAATCGCGGCGCGGGGCGGCCTTCGGCGACATCTTCAACGCCGGCAACATCGACGTCGTCCTCGTCAACGTTGGCGAACCTCCCACTCTGCTGCTCAATCGGAATAACGACGGCAATCACCGCGTGTTGTTTACGCTAGTCGGAACGAAGAGCAATCGCGCGGCGATTGGCGCGCGCGTGACGATACGCACCGGCGGCGTGCGCCAAATCGGGGAAGTTCGCGGCGGTGGGAGCTATCTTTCGCAGAACGATTTGCGATTGCACTTCGGGCTGGGCAAAGCAGCGAAGATCGAGTCGGTGGAAATCCGCTGGCCCAGCGGCAAACTCGAGACTCTGAAAAACTTGCCAGCCGACTCCATCTACACCGTCGTTGAAGGTTCCGGCATCCGCGATACTAAACCCCTACCGCCTCCGAAAGCATCTGCCCTTGCGACCGCAAATAATTGATTCCTTTCAAGGACAAGCAGGGATAGTTCTGCGCGGACTACTTGTTGGCGTAGCTGTCGGCACCGAGGAAATGGAGGGAGACGTAGGGGGTATCGCCTACGACCCAACTGTCGTGGCCGGGCGGTCCGGGCGGGATGTAAAAGAGCATGCCGGCGCGGAGCTCGTGGATGGTGCCGTCCTCCATCGCAGCGGTCGCGCAGCCGGAAAGGACTATGCCGACATGCTCGACGTTGCAGCGCGGCACGCCTAGGAGGGGCCCGACATGAACCGACCACTTCCATCCTGGCTCGTAAGTGGCGCGGCCGATGGTCATGCCGCCGACACGAACCAGTTCGAATTTTCCTTTTTCGAAGGTGCGTACCTCGTCCGGCTCTTCAAATCTCTTCAGCACGGTCTCAAGCATCGGCGTAACTCCTTCGCGGATCGGTCACGCGGAAACCTTGTGCAACATTTTATTTTAAGTTTACACATCCCGCACCAGGCGGGCACTCCGAGGAGCATCGGCATAGTAGTGTTCTGCTCACACCGCCTCTCTTCATAAATTCTGGTGCGCACGGATTTTGCCATTAGCCGCGAGCGCCGCTAACCACCGGCGCGCGGTAGCGGCTTCGCGATGGTCGGCGTGATCCTTCAGAAATTCGCGCAGAACCTGTGCTGCATCGTCATACCGTCCCACTGCCGTCAACGATTGCGCCACCAGCAGCGCGATTTCCGGCGCCTTACCATTCGAGGCAGCCAGCGCCTCCTGCGACAGCTTCAGTGCCTCATCATATCGCGCGTTCTGGTAATACCCTTTGGCCAGCGTCCAACGCGTTTCCCATGTACCGGTGGCATCCAATTGAAGCGACTTTTCGAGCGGAACGATCGCCTCCATACATTTCCCTTCGTCGCAAAGCGCCATTCCCAGCGCCGCGAAAGCCCGCGCAAACTGGGGATCGATCTGTGTGGCCTTTTCCAGGGCATTTTGCGCTCGCGGCCAATTGCGCTGGTTCAAACTCAGCACTCCCTGTACGTACAACACGTCCGGATTCCCAGGCGCCAGCCGCACCGCTTCGGCTACATACTTCTCAGCGTCTTTCATCTTGTCCGCGCCCAACGCTTGCAAACCTTTATCGAGCGCTTCTTTTGCTTTCGGAGCGAGCACAGGTCTTCCCGGAACTCCCACATTATTTCCGGCGGCCGAAATCGGCCGCAAGTAAAGGTCGACCTGCATTCTCCCGGTGGCTTCAATGGACAGTTCCTTTTGCAGGTTCCCGTATCCCGCTGCCTCGACAATCACCGTATACTCCCCCAGAGTGTTCACCACCAAGATCGCGCTGCCACGCGAAGTCTGCCCCTGCCTGCTCAGCAGTGTTCCGTCTCGGTAGAGTTTCACCAACGCCGGTGTCGATATTGGCTCTCCGGAGCTATCGTGCACCGTCACCGTGATTTCCGCTCCACTTCCGTGGAACTCGGTGACTTCGCTGCCGCTGTCCTGAGAGCAGGACGGAAGAGCAAACATGAGGCAAGTTAGAATCGCCAATACGTAGCGCGAAATGGAGATAGAGCCGCATGCCGTGGCTCGACCCTGAGCCGCTGTCTGCTCTGCCTTGTGGGCCCCGTTTAGGGAACAACGCATGAAAGCTCTCGACCGATTGGGGCGAGCGTAGTCCCGCGCACTATTCGCGTCAAGCAAATCGTTTTGTTCCCTATTTCATGGTTGGTGAATGCCTCGGCACGCCGGCCTCTTACGCTTCGGAAGGCGGACCTTGGAATTGTGAGCTACGGGATTACGGAGATTGTTTTGCCGGTGTACTCAACCGTTTTGTCGGCGGTTTCGGCTAGGCCGCCGCCGACGCCGTGATTATCGGTGACGAAGACGATTCGGAAAGTGCGCTTTTCCAACATGCCGGGGAAGGAGCCAGTGCGATCGCCGATGGTGAGCGATTGGGTGCTGTCGTCCCAAGCGAAGGGAATCGTGGCGTAGAGTCCTTTTTCGTAGTCGTAGGTGTCATTTTCGTCTTCGTAAAGAGTGAAGGTGCCGTTTGCGCCGCGATAAACGCGAAGCTCGATGGGATCGGCGGATTTTTGGGTGGCGTATTCGACGTCCGGACCGAGCGGAAGAATCGAGCCTGCACGAACGTAGAGAGGCATGCGGTCGATGGTGGTGGGAGCGTTGAGAGAGCGGCCACCCTGAATGGAGGTGCCAGTCCAGAAGTCGTACCACTGGGCGTTGGGAAGATAGAGACGGCGAGTGATGGCGCCGGGCTCGGTGACGGGATTTACAAGAATTGCGGGGCCGAATAGAAATTGGTCGCCGACATTTTGGGCGCGAACGTCTTCGCGGAAATCCATGACGAGAGGACGCATGATGGTGTAGCCCTCGCTGCTGGTTTTCCAAGCGAGCGAATAGATGTAGGGCATCAGGCGATAGCGAAGTTTGTCGTAGGCGACGAGAATTTTCTGCGCTTCCGGGCCATAGGACCAGACTTCATTCTGGTTGGTGGTGCGCGTGCCGTGCGCGCGAAAAATGGGACAGAATGCGCCGAACTCAAACCAGCGAACGTAGAGTTCGCGGTAAACGGGATCGTCGGGATTGGCGGAGACGAATCCGCCAATGTCGGTGGTCCAGTAAGGAAGGCCGGAGAGCGAATAGTTTAGCCCGGCGGGAATCTGGCGGCGGAAAGTTTCCCAGTTGGGATCGATGTCGCCGGACCAAACGGCGGCGGCGTTGCGCTGTTCGCCAGCGTAGGCGGAGCGAGAGAGAATGAAGACGCGCTTTTTGCCGGAAGCTTCACGCTGGCCATTGTAAACGGCGCTGGTGGTGTAAAGAGGGAATTCGCTGGCGTAGCGCGCGCCATTTTCACCGCCGTTGACTTTGTTGGTGACTAGGATGTTAGTTTCGCGGCCTTCGGTTTCGGGTTCGGTGGTGTCCAGCCACCAGGCGTCGACACCAATTTTGAAAAGGGCGTTGTCCATGAGGTTCCAGTAGTATTTGCGGGCGTCGGGATTGAAGGCGTCGTAAAGTGCTTGGCCGACGGGATGGAAACTGGGAGCGATGGTCTTGGCGATGAAGAAGCCACGCTTGGCCATATCATCGTAGACCGGCGAGCCAGGACGGAAATAGGGCCAGACGGAAATCATCAAGTGGACGTGATCATTGTGGAGCGCGTCGACCATGCCTCTGGGGTCGGGATAATTTTTGTTGAAGACGGGGTCGCCCATGATGTTCCACCAGAACCAGTCCTGGACGATGTTGTCGAGGGGAATGTGCAGTTCGCGATATTTTTGGGCGATGGCGAGAAGTTCCTGCTGGGAGTCGTAGCGATTTTTGCATTGCCAGTAGCCGTAAGCCCATTTGCCGAAAAGAGGAACGGAGCCGGTGAGCTCGCGATAAGCAGCGATGATGTGGTCGAAATCGGGGCCGTATAGGAAGTAGTAGTCGATGGAATCGGAGACTTCGGAGCTTAGATAAAAGGCGTGGACAAAACGATTATTGAAGCGGCTGCGCGAGCCGTTGTTCCAGAAAATTCCGTAGCCTCTGCTGGAGAGGAGCATTGGAATGGAGATATTCGTGTTGTCTTGGGAGAGGTCAACGGCTTCGCCGCGATAGTTCCACACACCGCCTTGATGCTGACCGAGGCCGTAGAAGGCTTCTTGCGTGTCCCACATATTGACGAAGCGCTCGGAATGATAGGTTTTCTCGCCGTTGACTTCGGTCGGGGTCAGCGTGCGCGAATTTTCCTGGGTGAGCCGGTGACCCGCCGAGTCGAGGAAAACGACGGAACTGTCGGCGCGCGTGATATCGACTTTTAGGCGAGGCGTGACGAGCGTGATGAGCTTCGGATCACCGAACTGTACGGTAAAGTCGGCCTTGGGCCAGGATTTCTTGACGACCGTTAAGTCAGGGTGTTGCGGGATGTCGCGCTTGAGTGAGTAGATGACATGAACGATGGAGTCCGAGCAGACCTGGAATCGGAGGAATCCCGTCTTGAGGACCAGAAGCACTCCGTCGGCTTGTGGCTCGACCGCGAGGACGGGGTTGACGGGTACCCATTGGGCCCTTAGGGAGGGAGAAGTGAGAGAGAGAAACAAAGCGAGCAGGAGCGGGATGTGCTTCTTGGAAAAGGCTTGCATCAAAATTATGGAACTCCGTGAACGATAACGTTAATTTATAGCGAACGAGCAGTGACACATTGGCACCGAGTCTCCAGGGTTGTCAATGGTCATTGGAAACCGAGGATTTTGGGTTTGGTTCGGCGAGCTAAATCGGCAAGTCTAAGAAAAATAAGGAGAAAATTCGCGGAGGAGGGCTCTTTTGTGATACAAGGCGAAGGACAGAGCCGAGGCATTTTGGGATCTTGGGCGTGGAGGAGGAACGTAATGGTGTTCTTGGGGAGAATCTGCATGCTGGCATCGTTGATGGTTTTGGGTCCAGAGTTTGCGTCGTCGTCGCCTGGCAAAGAACCGCAAACGGGGGCTAAAGAGAGCGCGCACGTGGTGAAAGCGGCATTTGGGAAGCTGCCGGACGGGACGGAGATTGAGTCTTACACGCTCTACAATTCGCGCGGGGCATCGGCAAAAGTCGTCACGTATGGCGCGACGCTGACGGAACTGTACGTTCCCGACCGGCATGGAAAAATGGGCGATGTGGTGCTGGGATTTGACGACCTGCAGGGATACCTGGGGCAGCATCCTTATTTTGGCGGGACGATCGGGCGTTATGGGAATCGGATCGCGAAGGGGAAGTTCACGCTGGATGGAAAAGAGTATCAACTGTTTCTCAACAACGGGCCGAACAGCTTGCACGGCGGTCAGATCGGGTTTAACCGGCGGGTGTGGAAAGCCGAGGAGTTGAAGGATAAAGATGCAGCGTCAGTGCGGTTCAGCTATTTAAGTAAAGATGGGGAAGAAAACTATCCTGGAAACCTGCATGTAAGCGTGACGTATACGCTGACGAACACGAATGAGTTGAAGTTGCAATATGCCGCGGAGACGGACAAAGACACGGTTTTGAATTTGACGAACCACAGCTACTTCAATTTGTCGGGCACGGACACGGGGACCATTCTGAAGTACATCCTTTATATAAACGCGGACAAATACACGCCTGTGGATTCGACGCTGATTCCCACGGGCAAAATCGAAAGCGTTGTGGGTACGCCGCTGGATTTTCTGAAGCCGACGGCCATCGGAGCGCGTATCGGAGAGCTTAAGGAAATCGGCGGATACGATCACAATTACGTGTTGAATGGGAAGGCGGGAACGCTGCGCGTTGCCGCGAAAGTGATTGACCCGGAATCAGGGAGAGAGATCGAAGTTTTGACGACGCAACCGGGAGTACAGTTTTATTCGGCGATTGGGCTGAACGGGAGCATCAAGGGAAAAGGCGGAGTTGCGTACGAAAAATACGGCGCAATTTGCCTGGAGACGCAGCACTTTCCGGACTCGCCGAACCATCCCAATTTTCCGTCGACGGAATTAAAGCCGGGTGAGCATTTTCATTCGGAAACGATTTATAAATTTACAGCGAAGTGACGGCGCGCTTTTGTACGGAGATTTGAGGCTGGGCGATTTTTTTCGGGATACGTAAGACACTCGCAGAGGAGAAGCGAATAGAAACGCTATGACCACCCCTTTCGCGGTTGTGGTACCCACGCAGCTCGTCCATCTCTCTCTCGTTGATGGCATCATTATTGTTTTCTATTTTGCGCTGGTGCTGGCCATCGGCTTTTACTTGAAGGGCCGCGCGAACACGGGCGAAGATTTTTTCATGGCCGGCCGCGAAATGACGGCATGGGTGGCGGGGCTGAGTTTTCTCTCCGCGAATCTGGGCGCTCTGGAACTGATGGGCTGGGCGGGTTCGGCGTATCAGTACGGCATTCTGGCGACTCATTGGTACTGGATCGGCGCTATTCCCGCGATGCTGTTCCTCGCGCTGGTGATGATGCCGTTTTACTACATTTCCAAAACGCACTCGGTCCCGGGATATTTGAAATTGCGGTTTGGAGAGCCGGCCCGCGCCGTTTCCGCGGTTTCGTTTGCGTTTATGACCGTGCTGATGAGTGGCGTCAACATGTTCGCCATGGCCAAGGTCATGCAGATTGTGCTGGGCTGGGACATCAATTTCAGCATTTGGGTGTCGGCGCTGACGGTGGCGATTTACGTGGCGCTCGGCGGGCTTAGGTCGGCGATATTTAATGAAGTGCTGCAATTCTTCTTGATCTGGGCGGGCGCGTTGCTGATTCCGATTCTTGGCCTCTACGAGGCGGGCGGCTGGAGCAACCTGAAAGTGCAAATCACGCACAGGTTTTCGGACCAGTACGTTCACCTGTGGTCCGGCTTGGGCCACTTCAGCAGCAATCCGATGGGAATCAATTGGATTGGCATAGTGTTCGGGCTGGGCGCGGTCATTTCGATGGGCTACTGGACGACGGATTTTCTGGTCGTGCAGCGCATCCTCGCTGCCAAAGATATTCGCAGCGCGGAGATGGCGCCCATCATCGGAGCGGGATTCAAGATGTTTGTTCCGCTGATCGTCATTTTGCCCGGACTGCTGGGCTTGGCGGTGCTCCCCGTCAAGCTCGTGCCGGAATCGGTGGCCGCGGTTACCGGAGCGATGAGCTATAACGACGTTCTTCCGCTGATGCTGGCTCGCTACTGCGGGCCGGGGCTCCTTGGTCTGGGGATCACCGCATTGATTGCGGGTTTCATGTCCGGCATGGCGGGGAACGTGACCGCATTCACTACGGTCTGGACGTATGACATCTACCGCCCGCTGATTAATAGCAAGGCCAGTGACCACCACTACGTGAACATGGGCCGCTGGACCACGGTGGTCGGCGTGCTCATCAGCATCGGCACCGCTTATCTGGTGATGCAGTTCGCGAGCATCATGGATTACGTGCAGGCGTTGTTCAGTTTCTTCATCGCGCCGCTGTTTGGCACGGTCCTCCTCGGAATGCTTTGGAAGCGAGCGACCGGCCCGGGCGGTTTCTGGGGTCTGCTCTGCGGCACGGTATCTTCCGTTGGTTTGTGGGCCTGGGTGAAAATAGATCCATCGGCGCTGCGTTACGTGGCGCTCTCGGCGGACGCCAAAACGCTTGCACAGGATATGTTTCAGGCGCTGTGGTCTTTTATGGTGTGCGTGATTGTGACGGTGGTGGTGAGTTTGGCGACGCAACGCAAAACGGACGCCGAATTGACCGGCCTGGTTTATGGATTGACCAAGATTCCAGCCGTCGAAAAAGTCCCGTGGTATCAGAAGCCGCTTTTCTGGGCCGGCGTGGTGGTTGTCGTTTTCTTCGTTCTGAACATTATGTTCTGGTAGCGCAGGCATGCGGAGGTCTGAAGGATGATTTCCATTTGGTTTTTTATCGGGTTGTCGTTGCTCGTGAATGGAGTGCTCATCTTTGGCGCCGGCTTGTATGAGTGGAGGTATCCGCCTGCGCATCCAACGATACAGTTGTTCCAATTGCACGCGAGCGTATGGTGGGGCGCGCTGATGACCTTGCTGGGCGCGGTGTACTGCTTCAAGTACATGCCGGGGCGGAAAAAGGTTTGAGAGTGGAGAGTCCCGCCTGGCGTGAGATTTTTGTGATTCGAGGCTCAATGGGCGGAAGTAGATTGATTTTCCCCGAAGATAGAATGTAAAGCCGGATAAATCCTGCGGTATGTTTGATAACCGCGCTGCATCGCGGCGCTGGTTTCGCGAACGGGGCTGACTCGTTTCGCAATACGCACCGCGGCGTCGCACGCTTCGTCCACACTTTTCCAGCATCCTGAACCCACGCCTGCAAGAATCGCGGCGCCGTAGGCCGCGCCTTCTTCCGCTTGCAAGATTTCCACTTCGTGTGCGTAGACGTCCGCCTGAATTTGTTGCCAGAGCGTAGAGCGAGCGCCACCGCCGCCGAGACGGATGCTTTCGACGGGAACATGAATTTGGTCAAAAATACTGAACGTGTCTTTCAAGCTGTAGGCGACGCCTTCGAGGATCGCGCGAATCAAGTGTGCGCGAGTGTGAGAGGCGGAGAGGCCAACGAAAGCAGCGCGAGCGAATGGATCGAGATGCGGCGTGCGCTCGCCCATTAAGTAGGGCGCCCAGAAAACGCCTTCGGAGCCAGCTGGAACGGCGGAGGCTTCGGTGGAGAGGCGTTCATAAGGATCGCGGCCGTCGTCATGGCCAGCGCCAAAACGATCTCGGAACCAGCGGAGCGAAAGCCCGGCGGCTTGGGTTACGCCCATGACGTGCCAGCGGCCAGGAATGGCGTGACAGAACGTGTGCAAGCGGCCCTTGGGATCGAGCGACGGTTTGTCGGTTGCGGCAAAGACTACGCCGGACGTTCCGATGGTGGCGCTTACGACGCCGGCACGCGTGACGCCCATGCCGACTGCACCAGCGGCCTGATCCCCAGCGCCCGCGACCACCGCAGTTCCGACGCGCACACCAGTTGCGTTCGCTCCCGCTTCGGAAAGCTTGCCGCAAACTTCCTGAGATTCGTAGAGCTTCGGAAGAAGTTTGACGTCAATGCCGGATTTGCTGAGGACTTCGCTCGACCAGGTACGGTGGGCGACGTCAAGCAGAAGCGTGCCGGAAGCGTCGGCGACATCGATCGCGGATTCGCCGGTGAGGCGGAGGCGGACGTAATCTTTGGGGAGCATAATTTTGCGGACGCGCTGCCAATTTTTCGGTTCGTGCTCGCGAACCCAAAGAAGTTTGGTGAGTGTGAAATTTGTCAGCGGGGGATTGCAGGTTAACTGAATCAGTCGATCGAGGCCGATCATGCGTTCGAGTTCCTTGGATTGGGCATCGGTGCGCTGGTCGCACCAGATCAGAGCGGGTCGGATGACTTCGTTGTTTTCATCGAGCAGGACGGCGCCGTGCATTTGGCCGGAAAAACCTACGGCGGAGATGGATTCGCCTCGGAGACCGGAGACTTGCAGCGCTTTGCGGACTGCGAGAGCGGCGGCGCGCCACCAGTCGCGGGGATCTTGCTCGGCCCAGCCGGGCTCTGGGCTGGCGAAGTTGGCGTGCTCTTCCGTGCCCGAGGCGAGCACTGCGCCGTGTTCATCGAGAATGACAGCGCGCGTTCCGCTGGTTCCGACGTCGATGCCGAGGATTGGAATACGGCCTCCTTTTTACGCGAGACTTGCCGGAGATGCTGTTTATTGCGCCCTTTTGGTGAAGGGAAAAATAGTTCAAGGAACCAGACGATAAAAGTTTACAAAGGCATACCGTGAACGTGCACGTTGGACATTTAAGACCAGGCGCAAGGGCTTGTCAACGCAGCCGTGGGGAACAGAAAAGGGAGCGGCGAGGCTCCGAATTTCCGCGTAACGGCGACGCAATTGACAATGCGCAACATGAATCACACAATGCCTTTGCTGAAATTTGCCTTGAGCGGCCGGAAGCTGTCGAGACAGGAGTGCAGACGATGAACGACTCGGATGGAATTATGGATCGCAGAAAATTTTTGGGCAAGTCGGCGGCGTTGATCGCGGGAGGCGCGGCGCTGCCGAACAGCGCGCTGTCGTACGAAAGGATTTTGGGGGCGAACGACCGCATTTCGATTGCACACATCGGAACGGGAAGCCGCGGGGAGGATTTGGCGTGGATCGCGGCGCAATTGAAAAGCAGCCAGAACGCTGAAATTAGCGTGGTCTGCGATTTGTGGAAACTAAACCGGGAGAAAGCGGCGGCGAAAAATGCGAAATATTATGGACGGGCGCCTCGGACATTTCAGTATTTGGAAGATGTCTTAGCACTGAAAGACGTCGACGGCGTAATCATCTCGACACCGGAGCACGCGCACTCAACGATATTGAAGATGGCCGTCGAGGCAGGCAAGGACGCTTATGTGGAAAAGCCGATGGGCAACGTCCTGGCGGAAGCAAAAGCGGCGCGGGACACAGTTTTGAAGAGCGACCAGATCGTGCAAGTTGGAACACAGCATCGTAGCGAGCCGTATCCCCGGGCTGCACACGATTTGGTGCAGACCGGAGTGCTCGGGGATGTGAGCAAAGTCGAGATTATTTGGAATTATCATGGGCCGCGATGGCGCGGACGCGAAGAAACGAAATTGATCCGCGAGGAGGATACGGATTGGCGGAAGTGGCTGCTGACCAAGCCGTATCGGCCGTTTGATCCCAAGATTTACTGCGAGTTTCGTCTGTACAAAGAATTTTCCAGCGGAATTCCCGATCAATGGATGAGCCATGCGATTGATTTGGTGCATTGGTTCATGAAGGACAGCGTTCCGAGTTCGGCGGTGGCGCATGGCGGAATTTTTGCGTGGCACGATGGACGTGAAAACGCGGATACGTTCGAGACGCTGATCGAATATCCGAGAGGATTTCTGGTGAGCTACTCAACAAGCTTTGGGAATGACTCGCCAAGCTCGACGCGTTACATGGGGAAAAAGGCCACGCTGACGAATATCGGCGGCGAAGGCAGCCCGCGCTACCAACTCGTCGAAGAAAAAGGAACTCACGAGGACGACCCCGACGTCGACCAGAAGCGAGCGTCGAAATACGTTCTTCTAGCCGGCCAAACGGGGCTGCCGCCGATGGGCATTGACGATCTCACCCTCGGGCATATGACGAACTGGTTCGAATGCATGAGGTCGCGGCAGCAGCCGCATTGCACGGTGCAGGATGGGTTCGCGCACTCGGTGGCGAACTTGATGGCAACGGAGGCGTACTGGTCCGGCAAAAAACAATATTGGGATGCGGCCAGCGAAACATTCAGCGATAGGGCCCCAGGAAGTTGAGCGGCCGCTAGATTAGTGGGCGGCACTAGAGTGGATGCAATCGCGGGCGATCAAGAAAGATACTTTATTGTTTGCTCGATCAACTTTGAAGTGGGGCCGTAGGGTTCGCCGGGTGCGTCGAACTCCATGGAACAATAGCCGCGATAGTTGCTGGCCTTCGGAATATCGAAGGATTTCTTCAGATCCACGTTGAATTGTTTGCCGTCATCGTTCATCTCGCCGTCTTTTACGTGACAGATATTGTAGGCATACTGAAACATTGCGGTTAGTGCTCGATAATTAAAATCGGCATCGCCGGTCATCATCGAATTTGCAAAATCGGGCAAGGCGTGAAGATAAGGGTGGTTCACGGACTCGATGATTTTGACGATAAAGAAGGCGTCTTCGCTGACCAAATCGTCGTTTTCAAGGGTGACGACGACATTCTTCCCGGCGGCGTAATCGGCCACTTCGCGCAGGCTCTCCGCTGCGCGATCGACATTGGGGGCAGAGTTCTTCGCCGCGGCAATGTGCGTGCGTATGCCTGGTGAGCCGATGCGCACGGCCACGTCCACCCACTTCTTTGCATACACCACGGCCAAATCCCGAGCTGAGGCGTCGGCATCGTAGAAGCTATGGACCGCGCCGACGGCAATATTTATCGCGCGGACTCTCGCTTTCTGCATGATCTGCCGAAAATCGTCGAGGTAGTCCGGCTGCAACGAGGTGAAATGGCTGCTGAGAGGCTCAATGTTATGGACGTTGAATTTCGCGACGACATGGGCCGGGAACTCGAGGAGGTTCATTGCAGGCAGGTCGTCATCGCGATCGCGATTGTCCGGGCTCACGATGTAGGCACGAAATGGGTAGGAAGGAATAGCGATCCGAGCGCGCGGCTCCGCGGGAAAAGGGATGTGCGGTTCAGAGATGGGCTGAGCGAGTGAGGCGGGAGCGTTATTGGCGAGGATTCCGCCAGCCGTCAAAGCGGAGAGCCGTTCGAGAAATACGCGGCGTGTTAAAAAGTCCATGAGGATGTACCCTACTACATTTTCCTGCCGCTTAGTGAATCGGATGATCTAATCGGGCGCTGAGCCGATCGCCAGGTTGTTTACGCAGGGAATGTATTGCGCTGCACAATACGACTGCAACGAGGGGCACTCGGCATGGGGGCAGCACGAAGCCCGCAATTTGTGCGGTGTTCGAACACGCCAACGGCGGCATTTCTGTCTTTGCTCGCTTGACGCAAGCCTAGAAGGTGACTAGCCTTTGCTCAGAGATAGCGCGGGGTGAACTATCAGCGCTCCAGAAACTGAAGCGACGATGAACCGTTTTGAGCAGACTACAGTGAACGTTAGTGGAGTTCGCGAAGGCGAACTGCTGTGGACGCCGAGCGCTGCGCAAGTGGAAGACGCGAACGTAACGCGGTTTGCAAAATGGCTTGCGCGCGAGCGGGGTTTGCAGTTCGTGAGCTACGAGGCCATGTGGAAGTGGTCCGTCACCGAATTGGATGATTTTTGGCAAGCGATTTGGGATTACTTCCGTGTCGAGTCTTCGGCGCCACATACCCGAGTGCTCGGCAAGCGCACGATGCCGGGCGCGGAATGGTTTCCAGGAGCGCGGCTGAACTACGCACAGCATGTGCTGAGGAACGAACACGCTGGAGGCGATGCGGTTTTATTTATGAGCGAGACGGCGCCGCTGACCGGGGTGGCGTGGGAGAGATTTGCCGGGCAGGTGCGCATCGTCGCGACGCGGCTCCGCGAATTGGGTGTGCGGCCGGGGGACCGGGTTGTGGCCTACATGCCGAATATCCCGCAGACAATGGTCGCGATGTTGGCGACCACGGCGATTGGCGCGATTTGGGCCTGCTGTTCGCCGGATTTTGGCTCGCGCGGCGTGATTGACCGCATTCAGCAGCTTGCGCCGAGAGTACTTTTTTGCGTCGATGGCTATCGCTACGGCGGAAAGGCGTTCGATCGAAAGAAGGAACTCGCTGAAATCATCGCGGCCATGGACGGGCTTGATCAGGTAGTGTACTTGCCCTATTTGGACGCTGAAGATCAACGCGCTCCATGCGCAAGCGCGCTGCGTTGGAACGATCTTTTGGCGCACGCGTCTGTTTCAAAAGAAGAATTCGAATTCGAGCAGGTTCTGTTCGGGCACCCGCTTTGGGTTCTGTTTTCGTCAGGGACCACAGGCTTGCCAAAAGCGATTGTGCAGAGTCACGGCGGGATTCTGCTGGAGCAATTGAAGCTCCAACACTTTCACATGGACTACCGTGCGGGGGAACGCGCGTTCTTCTTCACCACGGCAGGATGGATGATGTGGAATTTTTTGGCGAGCATGCCTTTGAGCGGCGTTTGCCCCGTGCTGTACGACGGGAATCCGGCCTATCCTACGCCGGATGTGCTCTGGCGAGTGGCGCAGGATTCGAAAGCGAGCTTTTTTGGCGCGAGCCCCGCGTATGTAGATGTGATGGCCAAGGCCGGGATCGTGCCGCGCGAACGGTTTGATTTATCACACCTGCGGGCGATCATGCCTGCGGGCTCCCCGGTATCGCCGGAATGTACGGCGTGGTTTTACAAGAATGTGAAGGACGATGTTTGGATCGCGACCGGGAGCGGTGGGACGGACTGCTGCACCGGTTTTGTTGGTGGGGTGCCGACACAGCCTGTTTATGCGGGAGAGATTCAGGCGCGCTCGCTGGGTGTAGCGGCGCATGCATTTAATGAGAAGGGCGAGAGTGTAGTGGACGAGGTCGGGGAATTGGTGTTGACGGAGCCGATGCCGTCGATGCCGATCTGTTTTTGGAACGACAAAGATGGCTCGCGCTACCGCGAATCTTATTTCGACGTTTATCCGGGCGTCTGGCGGCACGGCGATTTTTTCCGCATCAACCGGCGCGGCGGCTGTTTCGTGCTGGGAAGATCGGACGCGACGCTGAACCGGCAAGGCGTGCGCATCGGCACGGCGGAAATCTACCGGGTGCTGTCGCAGCTCGAAGAAGTTGAAGATGCGCTGGTTGTAAATCTCGACTTGCCGGGCGGAAGGTTTTTTATGCCCTTGTTCGTAAAGCTGAGCGACGGGCTGCGATTGGATGCCGAGCTGGAGCGGAAAATGTGCCAGCGCCTCCGCCGCGAATACACCCCGCGGCATGTTCCGGATCGAGTGATTCAGGCGCCGGGAATACCGATGACGCTGACGCGGAAAAAAATGGAAGTTCCGGTGCGCAAGATTTTGATGGGAGTGCCCGTCGAACAGGCCGCCAATCGCAACGCCATGGCTAATCCCGAGTCGCTCGATTTTTTCGTCCGCTACGTGGAGACGCAGGCGGATTATTCGCTGCCGGCCAACCAAGCGGTCGCCGGCGGCGGCCAGGGAGTGCACAGTTTGGAGAAAACCGATGGGCGCTGACGGCAAAACACGTAGTTTTACCTTGCCTTCCCAAATTGCCGATGTGCCGGGGACCGAGGGCTGGCAGTTGATGTATCCCTACTACACCCGGTTCCAGCCCGAAGACGATCAGCGATTCTGGTTTTATAACGCGATGCATTTCCCGGAGCCAATGCCTGCGTTCGATGCGCTTACGGCCGAGATTCCTTACGAGGCGCTCGGCGCGTTCACCACCCGCATTTTTGTGTTTCCGACCACGATGGGCATCGAACACCGCATCATCAACGGGCGCATTTACATCACGGCGAACCCTGTTGCCGATCCGGCGGAGATTCAGCGGCGGCTTGCGATTTTCCAGGAGCGCGCGGGCTACTACTACGAGAATTGGGAGCGGTTGTTCCGCGAGTGGAAAGTCCGGCTGGAGAATTTGATTCAGGAACTCGAAGCGATCAAAGTGCCCAAGCTCCCGGAGTTCGACGAAGCAGAGGTTGTGACGAAGGCCAAGGGACTTGGCCAAAATCACTACGTCCGGGAGAACTTTCATCGCGTGATCGAGCTGTTCTCGAAAATGTGGCACCACCATTTCGAGATGTTGATGCTCGGCTACGGCGCCTACATGGTGTTTTTCGATTTCTGCAAGAAGGCTTTTCCGGAGACCGCGGATCAGACGGTGGCTCGAATGGTTGCGGGCATCGAAGTGCTGATGTTCCGGCCCGACGACGAGTTGAAGCGCCTGGCGAAGCTGGCGATTGAATATGGCGTTGACGATCTATTCGCCGCCGATTGCGATGCCAAGAAAGTGCTAAGCGAGGTGCGCGCTCGGGGCGAAGCGGGGCGCCGCTGGCTGGCCGAGCTGGATAAGTCGCGCGAGCCGTGGTTCCACATGTCCACGGGAGACGGCTTTTATCACCACCATCTCAGCTGGAACGATGATTTGTCGGTGCCGTTCGCGGCTCTGCCGCGTTATGTCGAGCAACTTCGGCGGGGCGAGTCATTGGAACGCCCAACGGAAAGACTGAAAGAAGAACGCGGACGGATTATCTCGGAGTACCGCGAACTGCTGCGGAGCGAAGACGAGCGTCAAGCGTTCGACCAGATGCTCGGGTTGTGCCATCTCGTTTTTCCCTTCGTGGAAAATCACAAGTTTTACTGCGAACACTGGTTCACAACGCTTTTCTTTAAAAAGGTGCGCGAGTTTGGGGCTCTGCTCGTGGCTAACGGTGTACTCGCCGATGCTGGCGATGTTTTCCACCTGCAATACGTGGAAATCGAAAGCGCACTGGCCGATGTGAGTCTTGCGTGGGCTGGCGGCGGCAAACCGCTGGGCGCCGCTCATTGGCGTCCGATTGTGGAAGAGCGGAAGCTCATCATCGAAAAGTTGAAAGAGTGGAATCCGCCGCCGGCCTTGGGCCCGATTCCGCCGTCCATCAATGATCCAGCGCTGCAGATGCTTTGGGGCATCACTTCGGAAACGCTCGAATCCTGGTCCACGACAGCGGAAGCAGGAAACGAGAGAGAGATTGTCGGGTTTGCTGCCTCGCCGGGAGTTGTAGAGGGTATTGCGCGCGTGCTGAGAAACGTGAACGATATCGGGCAGATTCGCGACGGCGAGATTTTGGTTTGTCCCGTGACCGCGCCGAGCTGGGGCCCGGTGTTCGGAAAGATAAAAGCTGCGGTTTCCGATATCGGCGGCACAATGTCGCACGCGGCCATCGTGGCGCGCGAGTATGGATTGCCGGCGGTGGTTGGCACCGGGCAAGCCACGCAACGCATCAAGACCGGCCAGCGGATTCGCGTCGATGGCAATCGCGGGATCGTGCGAATTCTGGAATGAAAGGCAATGGATGGCGTTGACGAATCTGAACCTCATCAGCCGATTCGCCGAAATCGGCATTCACGACCGGCCGACTGTCGGTGGCAAGGGAGCGAGCCTCGGTGAGCTGGCGCGCGCCGGAATTCGCGTCCCGCCGGGTTGCGTCGTGACTACGGCCGCGTTCGAGCGATTCCTGACTGCGATTGATCCTGCGGGATCGATCCGCCGTGAAATCGAACAATTGGCCGCGAACGACCATTCGGCCTGCACGCGCGTCGGAGCCGAAGTGCGAGCGCGGCTCGAAAGCACACCTCTGCCAGAGGACTTGCAAGAAGAAATCGCTGCTCACTACAGTGAACTCCATGCGCATCGTGCTGGCCCCGAACACGACGAGCCCGTCGCCGTTCGCTCGAGCGCAACCAACGAAGACAGCGCCGATGCCAGCTTCGCAGGATTGCAGGACACCTACCTGTGGGTGCGCGGCGTTGATTCGGTGATCAAACACGTACGGAAATGCTGGGCCAGCTTATATGCCGTGGAATCGGTGATGTACCGGCGCCGATTGAAATTGCCGGAACAAGGATTGGCGATGGGAGTGGTAATCCAGCGCATGATCGATTCGCGCTCCTCGGGCGTAATGTTTACGCGCAGCCCAAATACCGGCGATCGTTCCGTTGTCGTGGTGGAAGCAAGTTGGGGTTTGGGCTCGGCGGTTGTCAGCGGGGAAGTCACCCCCGACAAATACGCGGTTGGAAAAATAACCGGCGAGATTATCAGCCGCACCGTCTCCACCAAGATGCGCCAGCACCGGCCCAACGCTGCGGGTGCAGGGGTGCTCGATGAAGAGGTCCCCGCCGATCAACAAAACGCCGCTTGCCTCAGCGACGACGAACTCCACGTGCTGGTTGATATTGCGAAGCGGGTGGAACGCCACTACGCCTGTCCACAGGACATCGAGTGGGCCATCGCGCGAGATCGCGCTCCGGGCGAAAATGTGTTTTTGCTGCAGAGCCGTCCGGAAACTGTGTGGGCCGGCAGGGACGCGACACCGGTGGCCGCTCCCAAGGGCAAGCCCTTCGATCATGTCTTCTCGCTCCTCGGCGGAGGAGCTTTCAAAAGATGAAGCTAACCCACGAGGACGTGCAGGAGATTCTGCAGCTACTTGACGCCACCAAGTACGACGAGCTGCATCTCGAGACCGAGCGCTTTAAGCTGACGCTTCGTCGCAATCGGGAGAGTGGCGATTGGACACGCGAAGCTGAGATCGTTTCTCAGCCGAAGGTAATGCTTTCCTCGCCTGTTACAAACGTGGCGGCGGCGCCGGCCGGTGCGACGGCCGCGGTCTCTGCAGGATCCACAGCTGCTGACAAAACAGCATGGGTAGAGGTAAGGGCGCATTTGCCAGGCACGTTTTACCGCGCAGCAAAACCCGGTGCACCGCCCTTCGTGGAAGTCGGCAGCCCCGTTGAAAAAGACACGGTGGTCGGCATCGTCGAAACGATGAAGCTAATGAATGCGATTCACGCGCAGGTGCGCGGTGAAGTTGCCGAGATTTGCTTCGAGAATGCCCAGTTTGCAGAGAAGGGTGCCGTGCTGATGTGCATCAAGCCGGAAGGCGCATGACTTTGCGGCGCATTCTGATTTCGAATCGCGGTGAGATTGCCGTGCGCGTGATTCGAACGTGCCAGCGCCTCGGGATCGAGACCGTGCTGGGCGCATCCGAAGCGGACCTGGATTCCATGGGCGCACGACTTGCAGACGCCACGATTTGCATCGGCGCTGCAAAATCTTCCGCGAGTTACTTGAACGTGGAAGCTATCGTGGCGGCCGCTGTTTCGTGTAAGGCGGATGCGATTCATCCTGGCTACGGTTTTCTATCCGAAAATCAGAGGTTCGCCGAGGCCTGCCATCAAGCGGGCGTTGTGTTCATCGGGCCGACGGTGGAGCAGCTTGACGCCGTCGGCGACAAACTCAAAGCGCGCGCGCATGCTGCGGCCGCAGGACTGGCTTGCGTCCCCGGCGGTGAGGTTCGGAGCTTGGACGAAGCACGGGAGCTTGCGGCTCAGATCGGCTGGCCGATTCTGATCAAGGCTGTGGGCGGCGGCGGCGGCCGGGGCATCAAGCAAGTACACGACGCGGATGAGCTCGCTGGCACGATGGAAATGGCGATGGCGGAAGCGCGAGCAAGCTTCGGCGATCCTCGTTTATACATCGAGCATTACATTTCGCATGGCCGCCACATCGAAGTGCAAATCCTCGGCGATGGCAAGGACGTTATTCATCTTGGCACGCGCGACTGCTCGATCCAAAGACGCTATCAAAAACTTTTGGAAGAAGCGCCTGCGCCGGGCATCAGCGCAACGCTTCGGGAAGACATGCATCGCGCGGCAGTTGCGTTCGCGAGGCACCTGAAGTACCGCGGTCTAGGCACGGTTGAATTCCTCGTCGATTGCGATCGCGACACTTTCTACTTTTTGGAAATGAACGCCCGCATCCAGGTCGAGCATCCGGTAACGGAAGAGATCTGCGGCCTCGATCTTGTTGAGGAACAGATTGCGGTTGCAGAGGGCCGCACGTTGCGATGGAGGCAGGGCGAAATCAAGTTTAGCGGCCATGCCATCGAATGCAGGATCAATGCGGAGGACTGGACCCATGATTTTCGTCCCAGCCCTGGCACGGTGACGCGTGCGGTTTTTCCTACGGGGCAGGGAGTTCGCGTGGACACGCACGTCCAGACGGGAGCGAAAGTGCCGCCTTACTACGACTCGCTGCTGGGGAAGCTGATCGTTCACGGCGCGGACCGGGGGCAAGCTCTTCAAATATTGCGGCGCGCGCTTTCGAACTGCAAAATCGCCGGAGTCGCAACGAACGTGACGATGCATGCCGAACTGGTGCACAACGATGAATTTGCACGCGGCGGCGTGGATACTTCTTTTTTGCAGCGATTCCTCCAAAATAGAAATGCGGAGGCGGCGTGAAGGTGTCCATGCTCGGTAGCGCGCAGGCCAGGGACTGAAATGGCGGATATCCAACTTCTCGACGTCTCGATTCGCGACGGCAACCAGAGTTTGTGGGGTGCGATGGGTTTTACTACGCCTCAAATTCTTGCGATTGCACCCGTTCTGGATCGAGTGGGATTCCGCGCGCTGGATTTCACTTCGAGCACGCACATGGGCGTGGCTGTGCGCACGCACAAGGAAAATCCCTGGGAACGCATTCGCATGACGCATGCTGCCATGCCGAACACGCGCCTGCAATTTATCGGCACGGGACTTCGCTTCATCTCCTGGGAGGGCCAGCACCCGGATTTCATGCAGATTGTTTACGACCGGCTGGTGGCCAACGGTATCTCGCGATTTGTTGTGCTGGACCCGATGCATCATGTCGAAGCATTGCTCGAATCCGCGCGGATGATCCGAAAAGCCGGCGCCGGAGAAATTATTGCGGCGCTCACGTATACGATCAGCGACGTTCACGACGACGTGTTCTATGCAAAACTCGCCGCGAAAGTTTCGAAATCGCCGCATGTTGACCGCGTTTATATAAAGGACCCGGCTGGACTGCTGACGCCGGAGCGCGCGCGGACTCTCATTCCCGCGGTCCGCGCTCAGTTAGGCCGCATGCCTTTGGAACTTCATTCGCACTGTACGATTGGACTTTCGCCCTTGAGCTATATGGCTGCGGCGGAGCTCGGTGTTGAGCTGCTGCACGTTGCCTGCGGGTCGCTCGCCAATGGATCATCGCTGCCGAACGCGCAGCGCGTCGTTGCGAATCTGCGCGAGCTCGGCCATGCCGTGAACATCGACGATCGCACTCTGGCAATGGTCGCGGATTATTTCTCGCAATTGGCGGAGGCCGAAAATCTTCCCGCCGGCGCACCGCAGGAATACGACGCCTCGTTCTTGCGCCATCAAGTGGCGGGCGGGGTGATGACGACAACTCGGCGGCAGCTCGCCGAACTCGGCTTGGAAGCGAGATTTGGCGACGTGATGCGCGAAGTCGTCCAGGTTCGCGCAGAACTCGGCTATCCGATCATGGTCACGCCGTTCCCGCAGATTGTTTGCACGCAGGCGCTCTACAATATTATCGGTGACGAGCGTTACGGGAACGTTTCCGATCAGGTGATCCGCTACGTGCTCGGAAAATTCGGGCGTTCCACCGTGCCAGTCGATGCAAACGTGAAAGACCGCATCCTTTCGCGCCCGCGTGCAAAAGAACTGGCTGCCGAGCTGCCGCCGTTGCCGCCGGAAGAATTGCGCAAACGCTTTAAGACGGGAATTTCCGACGAGGAATTCCTGTTGCGAGCGAGCATGCCGGCCGAAGAAGTGGATGCGATGCTTCCGGCTGGTCCGGCGCGGCGGCACTACAATCCAGATATGCAGCCAGTTTACAAATTGCTTCGCGAACTGCAAAAGCGCTCCACGGCTGCGGACATCCTTATCGAAAAGCCGGATTTTCGACTGGAGCTGCGCAGTTCGCAGGCGTACGAGGCAGCTCATGCGTGAGGAAGCCGCGATGACCGCCGCTTCCGCTCCATCTTCCGCCGTACTTGAGCGGTTGCGTGGTTCGCGAGCGTTTGTTTTTGACATGGATGGCACGCTGGTTTTGGGCGATAAGAGCAATCACGGCCTAAATCCTCTGCCTGGAGCGCTTGAAATTACAAATTTGCTCTCGGCGCGCAGCCTGCCATTCGTTTTGTTCACTAACGGGACGGCCCGCACTCCGCAACAATATGTTGAAATGCTGCGCGGCGTCGGCTTTACGCTTACGGACAACGGCGTGATGACGCCGGCGAGCAGCGCGGCCGACCTCTTCCGGCGAAGGGGCTATCGCCGTATTTTGACGCTGGGCGGCGAAGGACTTGAGAAACCTCTGCGCGACGCAGGGATGGAGACGGTGACGCCGGAAGGCAAACCCAAAGTGGACGCCATACTGGTTGGTTGGTTCCGCGAGTTCACGATGAATGCGCTGGAAGCGGCTTGTCACGCGGCGTGGAACGGCGCGAAAGTTTACAGTTGCTCGCAGTCGCTCTATTTTGCCACCGCTTACGGCAAGGCGCTTGGAACTTCGCGCGCGATTTCTGCCATGATCAAGGATCTCACTGGGGCGCGGATACACGTCATCGGCAAACCGTCGCTTGAGGCGTTGCGCTGCGCAGCACGGCAACTTGGCGTTCGGATCGCGGAACTCACCGTCGTCGGCGATGATCCCTCGCTGGAGGTTCCCATGGCATTGCGCGGCGGCTCGCTCGCTGTAGCCGTAAACAGCGGTATCGGCGCCGCAGATTCCTTCGCGCACTTGCCGCGGGAGGCGCGGCCGCATCTTATCGTCCACGATGTGGGCGAACTTCTCGCGCTGTACAAAGGCCACTGATGAATATCGCGGAACTTATCGCCATCGATGTCCATACTCATGCGGAGGTTTCCTGCCACCAGCCGTTCGACGACTACGGCAAGGAGTTTGACGACGCGAAAGTCAAGTACTTCAAGTCCGGGAAACTTCCGACCATCGCTGAGACCATTGACTATTACCGCAGCCGAAAAATAGGGCTGGTCATGTTCTCGGTGGACAGCGAATTCGAAATGGGACGCCGCCGGATCCCCAATGAAGAAGTGGCGGAGGCAGCGGCCGCGAATTCGGACATTATGATTGCTTTTGCAAGCGTCGATCCGCACAAAGGCAAGCTCGGCGTGCGCGAGATGCGACGGCTGCTTAAGGACCACGGCGTCAAGGGTTTTAAATTTCATCCAACCTCTCAGGGGTTTTTCCCGAATGACCGGATGGCATATCCGATGTACGAAGTCGTCGCCGAATATGGCTTGCCGGCCATCTTTCATAGCGGGCATTCCGGCATGGGCACGGGCTTGCCCGGCGGCGGCGGACTACGGCTGAAATATTCCAATCCGATGCATTTGGATGATGTTGCCGCGGATTTTCCGAATATGAAAATTGTGATCGCTCATCCTTCGTGGCCCTGGCAGGACGAAGCGCTTTCCGTTTGCCTTCACAAGCCCAATGTGTACATCGATCTTTCGGGCTGGTCGCCGAAATACTTCTCGCCGCAGCTCGTGCAGTACGCCAACACGTTGCTGAAACACAAGATGCTCTTCGGCACGGATTTTCCGCTGATTACGCCGGACCGCTGGATGGAGGATTTTAAGCAGGCAGGATTCCGGCCTGAAGTGCACCCGCTGATTTTCAAAGAAAATGCGTGCCGGCTTCTTGGGCTCGGCGTGCCGCCCGCTTCCGATTAGATCCGAATTCCTGAATGACAGGGAAGCAAGGCCTCCCACATCCAGTACTTTCGATCAAGGAACGGTAACGACTATTTTTCCGATTTGCTCGTTGCCTTCCAAATATCGATGGGCCTCAACGATCCGGTCGAACGGAAACGTTTTCGCAATAATCGGGGCCAGCCATCCCGTGCCGAGACCTTCTTCGACAAATCGCCGCGCGCGTTCGAATCGTTGCGGGTCGTAGATAATTTCAAACACGATATAACCACGCATGGCAAATCCCTTCATGACGGATGGCCCGAAGGGGAAGATCGTGTTTTGCGCTTGTCCACTGAGATTGCCGTACAAAATCAGCCAGCCGCCGGGCGCCATCGCGGCGGCCAGCGAAGCAACGATCGGGCCTCCAATCGGATCGAACGCTACTTTTGCGCCCTTGCCGCCTGTTATTCTCAGGACTTCGGTCTCCAACTTCTCCCTTTCCGACACCACGACGTGCGCCGCCCCAATTTTTCGCAATTTTTCTTCTTTAGCTGCCGTCCGCGTCACGGCAATCGGCACCGCGCCAACGTGATTGGCGATCTGGATGGCGGCGATCCCCACGCTGCTGGAAGCAGCGGTGATAATCACCGCGTCGCCCGCGCCAATCCTGGAAATATCGATCAGCGCCCCGTACGCGGTCAAATACTGCATCCAGATGGATGCAGATTCCTTCGTTCCCAATCCCGCAGGTCGGGGAAGCAAAGCGGAAGCTGGCACAATGGCCCGCTCCGCGTAAACGCCATAGCGGTTCATCGAAAAAGCCGGCATCACACAAATCGGCTCACCAATGGAGAAGTCTTTAACTCCTTCACCGAGCGCTTCGACAACGCCGGCAGCCTCGTAGCCCAAACGCGCTGGCAATTGCGCCTTCTCGATATACTGGCCTGAACGAAAAGCAGCTTCGGCGCGGTTGAGGCCGATTGCTTCGATGCGCACACGCACGTCGCCCGCCCCTGGCTCGCCGACCTCCAACGATTCGAATCGCAAAACTTCCGGCCCGCCAAATTCGTGGAATCGCACGACTTTCGTTATCATTTCTGGTTTTCCTTCACTTCGGCCTTTTCCGTCCCATTTTGTGCATCCATGAGTAGTTTCTTTCGATTGGTACTATCCGCGAAACGCCACCAAAACTAATACACTCTCTTCGAAGGAGCAAGGACTTCAGGCAATCGCACCTCGAAAGCAACTCCCGCCACTTGGAAAGAGAAGCAGTGAAGTATATACATGTAGCCGCGGGACATAGTCCCGGGTCGAACAGAGTAAATACGCTAAGTGCCATGCTGTTTCTGAGAATCGCCGCCAGGAGAGTTCATGCGACGGAACGAGTTTGGATATTTCGCCATCTGCTTGCTGTTCGTCAGCGCCACGGGATGCCATTCGAGTGAGCGAAGCCGCGAAAAAGCCGGACACGGGCTTGCGGCTGCAGATGTTGACGAATCCCGCATGCTGCACGCGGACCAGGAACCCGGAAACTGGATGAGTATTGGACGGACTTACAACGAACAGCGCTTCAGCCCGTTGAAGACGATCAATGATCGGAATGTTGGCCAGCTCGGCCTCGCGTGGTACATGGATTTGGACGTGAAGCGCGGACAAGAAGCCACGCCCATTGTTGTCGACGGGGTGATGTACTTCTCAACCGAGTGGAGCAAAGTATTTGCTGTGAACGCGGCGACGGGCGAGAAGCTGTGGTCCTACGATCCGAAAGTGCCGCCCGAATGGGGTGTGAATGCGTGCTGCGACGTGGTCAATCGCGGCGTTGCGGCTTGGCGCGGAAAGATTTTTGTCGGCACACTGGATGGCCGCCTCGTGGCTCTGGACGCCGCCACCGGAAAGCCCGTTTGGGAAACTCTCACGATCGATCCCAAGTATCGTTACACGATTACTGGCGCGCCACGCGTGGTGAAAGGCAAAGTGCTTATCGGCAATGGCGGCGCGGAAATGGGCGTGCGCGGCTACGTCTCCGCTTACGACGCGGACACCGGCAAACTTGCGTGGCGCTTTTACACCGTCCCCGGTGATCCGTCGAAACCGTTCGAGAATGCAGCGATGGAGAAGGCCGCAAAAACCTGGAGCGGCGAATGGTGGAAGCTCGGCGGTGGCGGAACCGTGTGGGATTCGATTGTCTATGATCCCGAACTCGATTTGCTTTACATCGGAACCGGCAACGGAACTCCTTGGGATCGGCGCGCGCGCAGCCCGCAAGGCGAGGACAATCTTTTTACTTGTTCGATCGTGGCGCTCAAGCCCGAAACCGGAGAATATGTTTGGCATTACCAAGAAGTTCCCGGCGATGCCTGGGATTACGATGCTGCAGCGCCGATGATCCTTGCTGACATTACGATTGGCGGCGCTCCACGAAAAGTTCTTTTTCAAGCTCCGAAAGATGGATTCTTTTACGTTCTCGATCGCGCTACGGGTCAAGTCATTTCCGCAAAGCCGTATACCGCCGTCACCTGGGCGACGGCCCTCGATCCGGCAACTGGGCGTCCTCTCGAAAAAGTTAGCGCCCGCTACGAAAACGGCGGCAAAGCAGCCCCCGTTGTTCCCGGACCGCTCGGAGGCCACAGTTGGCACTCCATGTCTTACAGCCCGCAAACGAGATTGGTCTACATTCCTGTGCAGGAGGCGGGCTTCCTCTACAAGTCGGAACAGCATTTTCGAGAGAGCAATCTCGCGTTCAACACGGCAATCGATTTTGTCGCCGGCGCCATGCCGCAAGCACCGGAAGTTAAAAAGAGCATTTTGGATAGCATCAAAGGACATTTGTCGGCCTGGGATCCCATCCAACAAAAAGAAATCTGGCGTGTGGATCGCACGAGCCCCGTCAATGGAGGAATCCTTACGACCGCAGGGAATCTTTTATTTGAAGGAACGGCGCAAGGCAATCTCGAAGTGTATCGAGCAGATAACGGCGCAAAACTGTGGTCTGCTGACGCGCAAAGCGGTGTGGTGGCCGCTCCTATCAGCTATGCGGTTGGCGACGAGCAATACGTAGCGGTAGAAGTCGGTTGGGGGGGCGTATTTCCTCTCGCCAGCGGGGAAGTCGCCCTGAAATCCGGCAGGATTCAAAACGTCAGCCGCCTCTTGGCTTTCAAGTTGGGCGGGAATGCGAGCTTGCCTGCACTGCCACAGTTCACGCAACCTCGGTTGAATCCGCCTCCGTCAAGAGCCGGCACCACCACGATCCAGAAGGGCGAAGCCCTCTTCCAAAATTATTGCTCCACATGCCACGGCGACGTCGCCGTGAGCGGTGGCGTCTTGCCGGACTTGCGCTACTCAGGCACGCTCGGGAATTCTGCCTGGACCGAGGTGATCCTTGGCGGCTCGCTCCAATCTTACGGCATGGTCTCTTTTTCGAAAGAACTCTCCAAGCAGGATGCGGAAGCCATTCGCGCCTACGTGATTTTCCGCGCGAATCAATCGCTGACCAAATCAAAGCCAGCTCCGCGACCGCACTAAAACTCCGCGTCCTTCAGTGCTCTGCCGCGCCCGCGCGCGGCAGTCTTCGAACGCACTCAGTGCGCTGTTCGTTTGCCGGTAGAAAACAATCGGCTCCCCGCAGATGGTCCGCGCGAAGGGCGCATGTTTGATCTCATGGTCCCAGGCCGCTGCATACCAGAAGTCGCGCAAAAACATGGTTGTGTTCTCCTGTCTAGTTTCATATTATGAAATATAGTTTCACATCTTGACCGAACGCGATTGTAACGCCGGTGCGCCCCTGTTCAAGACGAATTCTTGATTCGGGGGCCGCTACAGAGGGAACGGAAACTTGCCTTCGCTCCGCAAATCAAAATCGGGCTCGCTGGGCCGCTCCGATACCGGCCCCGGCTCCAGCAAGTCCCTGCAGAAAGCCATGCGCATTCTTCTGCATCTCGGAGACCACGGCCCCGAACTGAGCCTCTCTCAGCTTTCTTCCGATCTCGCCCTCAACAAAAGCACCGCCCACCGCCTCCTCGGCGCCATGCAAAAGTTCCACTTGATTGAGCAGAGCCCGCTCAACGAAAAATATCGTCTCGGCTTCAAATTCCACGAACTCAGCTCACGAACTCTCCAGTCCCGCTCTCTTCAATCTGAAGCCCGCCTCTTTCTCGTCGAGCTCGCCCGCCGCTCCGGGGAGAGTGTCAGCCTCGCCGTTCCTGGCGCCGGCGGCGTCATCTGTCTCGACCGCATCGACTCCCCCACTTCCATCATCACCGTCCGCACTCTCATCGGCGAACTTTTCCCCGCGCACTGCACCGCCGCCGGCAAAACCATCCTCGCCTGGCTCCCCCAACGGGAGGCCTACAACGTCGTCTTCCGCCATGGCATGAAGCTCTACACCCCGCTTACCATCCCCAGCGTTCGAAAACTTAAGATTGCTCTCGACCTCATCCGTCGCCAAGGCTATGCTACCGACCACGAAGAATTGGAAAAGGGATTGAGCGGCATTGCCGCTCCCGTTCTTTACAAAGGCGGCCGCATCATTGCGGCTCTCGGCATGGCCGGGCCTACGCTCAGGTTTGTTGGTCCCGATCTCGTGAAAAAAATCCCTTTGCTCATGGATTTCGCGGCCAGGCTCTCTAAACACCTCAGCCGCGGCCCGGCCGACTTCGGCACCGTCATGGAGCCGCTCGCCGGATCCAGCTTGGGAGAAAGGTCCAAACCATCATGGCGAACCCCTTTCGCGCTGACCACATAGGCAGTTTGCTCAGGCCGCCCGATTTGCTCCAGGCGCGGCAATCTCCGGCCAACGCCGAGAAACTCCGCGCGCTCGAGGATCATCACATCCTCCGCGTTCTCGCGAAACAAAAGGAGCTCGGCTTCGATATTTTCACCGATGGCGAATTGCGCCGCCGCAATTTCATGAGCGATTTCACGGACGCCGTCGAAGGTTTCGATTTCGGCGACGCCGTCGCTCGAAACTGGAGTGCCGGTGATAAAGGAGCGGCTCCGGTCAGCAACGTCGCCGGCATCGTCACGAAAAAGCTTGGTCAGGTCCGCCCGCTCACTGGCCACGAACTGCCGTTCACCAAAGCGCACAGTCCCGGCGACATCAAAATGACTTTGCCGAGCGCCACCCAGTTTCCCGCCATTTCCTTCAAGCGTGGTGTCACAGACAGTGTGTATAAAAACCACTCAGAGCTTTTGTGGGCCGTCGTCGAAATCATGAAGAGCGATTTGGCCAAACTTTCCAGCGACGGTGTGAAATATATTCAAATCGACGCGCCCCGATACAGCTACTACATGGACCCGAAGTGGCGCGAGTGGATCAAACAAGAAATCGGCATGGATCCCGACGCCGCTCTCGACGAAGCCATCAAGGCCGACAACGCCTGCTTCCGCGCCGCACGCCGCCCCGGCGTCACGCTCGGTATCCATCTTTGCCGCGGCAACAATCGCAGCCATTGGTACGCCGAAGGCGGCTACGACGCCATCGCCGAAAAAATGTTCACGACACTCGACGTCGACCGCTTCCTCCTCGAATATGACGACGCCCGCTCCGGCACCTTCGAGCCGCTGCGCTTCATTCCCAAAGGAAGAACCGTCGTCCTCGGCCTCGTCAGTTCCAAAGTCCCGCAAATGGAAGATCCTAATGTGCTCGTCCAACGCATCGGCGAAGCTGCAAAATTCGTCCCCATGGAAAATCTCGCGCTCAGCCCGCAATGCGGTTTCGCTTCCACCGCCGAAGGCAATCTCATCACTGAAGACCGCCAGTGGGCGAAGCTCAAGCTTGTTGTGGACACGGCCCGCCGCGTCTGGAGCTAAGACCGCTTTTCCGACCGCTCAGGCCGTTTCGCCTGTGCCATTTCCGCGCTCGCGCTTCCAAAAGAACCTCCAACGTCCCTTGGTAGTTGCTCAGTTTCCGATTACCGACTTATCAGGACCTAGCTGGATGCAGAGACCGAAATCTGTATGTTCGGACAATTCCGCCGCCAATCACCATCGCGAACAAGCCACCAAACGAGTAGAGCAGTAATATTGGGAGGGCTGTTCGCAGAGGCGGGGAGCCCTTCCAGTGGTGGAAAAAGGTCCAGAATCCAGTCACGGCCTGGATGCTACAGACCAGGCTTACCGTGATGGTTGCCAACATTTCCCTGCTCTTGCAGGCAAGCGCAATAATACATCCGATGAGCATCGCCACTGTGAGGCGGCACAGATACATTCCAATGTTTACTAACAGGCTTATCAGGGCAGGATGGGAAAGTAGATGAAAAGGAAGGACACGGTGATTGACAAACTTCTCAATCCCTGTCCGAATCGCCCATTCAGCTAAGGCATGGCCCACCTGCACTAGCAAGACCCCTCCAACTACGGCTCCAGCGATAGACCACGGCGCGACCCGGAATCCACTACGGACCACATGAAGAATTGTTCGCACACTCTGCCGCCAATACCAACGGCGCGCGTAGGCGACACCCGATTTTGATGCTACGTCCGAGAATTCCTCAAGCAGGTCTCCGGGAATCGATTCTGTTTGCTCGTAGGGAGTGAACCGGTCGAGGAGCCAAACAGCAACTCGCGGAGGCTGAACGGAAGATGCGTGAGTCATTGTGAGTACTTCCTGGCGAGACGCAGGCCTTCGGTCATGCTCCGGAGTGCACGGTGTGTGCGATTCACGGCTGCCACTCCCTTTGCAGTGACACGGAAGAAACGTTTCGACCTTCCCCCGCGCTCGGGCGTCGGGTCGCCCAAGTAAGAGTTGACGTAACCTTTCGTTTCCAGGCGACCAAGAGTGGCATAGATCGCGCCTATGGACACCTCTCGACCAATACGTAGTTCGATCTCCTGCCTTACCGTAACTCCGTAGGCCCGATCACCGAGGCGCAGAAGAGCCAAGACAACGATGTGTTCAAATTCGCCTAGATAATCGCGACTGGACATTACACATACAATATAGAAGAAATGTTCAGCAGTCAATAATTTGCAGTGATACGGACCAAGGTCCTGGTAAACGCGTAATCGGAAACTGACCGCCTGAGCACGCCCTGCCGCTTGACTTTTCCCGGACCGCGGAGAAAAATCAAGCCGTTCCCGAGCGAAAACTCAGTGCGATAAGCGTCTGATTTTTTGCGTTTTTCCGGATTTGCTGTCAGCCTCGCCCGCATCGCAGTCACGCATCAGGAGGCAACATGTCTTCCACTCCCTATATCGGCGGCAAAAATATCGAAGTGCCGCCCTCCGCTTTTTCCGATGTCATCAATCCGGCCAATCAGCGGCCTTTCGCTCGCATCTTCATGGCGCAAGAGCAGCACATGCGTGCGGCCATCGATGCCGCGGACGCGGCAAAGAAGACATGGGGCGAGACGCTTGCCGCTCAGCGCGAACGCATCCTTATGCGCGCCGCCGATGAACTCGAAAAAGCGTCCGAGGAGATGATTGAACTATTGATTGATGAAGCGGGCTCGACTTTCGGCAAAGCCCATTTTGAAGTGCCGTTCGCGGCAAACCTGGTCCGTTCGATCGCTGGTGAAGCCCGCCGGATTCGCGGCGATGTATTTCCTTCGGATGTGCCGGGGATGATTTCTATGGCTATCCGAATGCCCCTCGGCGTCGTCGCGGGCATTTCGCCCTTCAATTTTCCGGTCGTGCTTTCCTTGAAGAAGGTCGCTTTTGCATTGGCCTGCGGAAATACCTTCGTCCTCAAGCCATCGGAAGAGACTTCGCTCGTTGGGCTGAAGCTCGCGGAGATTTTTGAACGTGCTGGCGTGCCTGCGGGTGTTTTCAACGTTGTACCCGGTGATGGCCCAACCCTTGCCAAGGTGCTCTTTGACGATCCGCGGGTGAAGCTGGTCTCGTTTACGGGTTCGTCGGCCGTGGGACGAATCATCGCGGTCGAATGTGCCAAGCGCGGCAAACGTTGCATTCTGGAAATGGGAGGAAAAAGTCCGCTGATTATTTTGAAGGACGCCGATTTGGATTACGCGGTGGACACCGCGTGTTTTGGTATTTTTATTCATCAAGGTCAAATCTGCATGGCCGGTTCGCGCATCATCGTCGAAGCGCCAATCTATGAAGAATTTCTGAAACGCTTCGCGTCGAAAGCGCAGACGATGAAAGTCGGCGATCCCCGCGATCCGCACACCGTGATTGGCCCGCTGATTCGCTCTTCGCAGTGCCCCATGATCGATAAGAAAATCAAAGACGCGGTCGCGGGCGGCGCGCGTCTCTTGACCGGCGGAAAGTACGAGGGCAATTTCTATCATCCGACGGTGCTTGCAGACGTAACGCCGCAAATGGCCGCCTTCCGCGACGAGCTATTCGGTCCCGTCGCCGCGGTGACAAAAGCTAACGACGCGGACCATGCGCTTGCGCTCGCCAATAGTTCAACCTACGGTCTCTCTTCCGCGGTACTCACGAACAACCTACAACTCGCGATGCGCTTTGCTCTCGAGCTTGAAGCAGGCATGGTCCATCTGAACGGCCCGACAATTCATGACGAGGGAACCGTTCCATTTGGCGGCGTCAAGGACTCCGGCATGGGTCGCGAAGGAGGCCGCTGGTCCACCGACGAAATGACCGAAGTGAAATGGGTCACGATTCAGACGGGCCGCCGACAGTATCCATTTTGATTGGGCGGCCGTGGGTCGATGCATCGCAGGGCCCGCTTTCTGAAGTGGGCCGCTGTTCTCGTTTGCCGCACTTCAGGTTCATCCGGCAATCGCAAGAATTCAGTACTTCTCAGGCATCGAAGAAAACAGTTTCGCCAGGTCCCTGCAGAACGACACTCCATTCCAGCGCTCCACGGCGTCCATCAATCTTTTTTGCAATCAGTGTGCCGCGACGAGCAGCCTCGACGAGATTGAGCGCGAAGTCTTCTGAGTTGCTCGGCTCATCAGGGAAGTAGATCCGCGTAACAAGCCGGCGCAGCAGCCCGCGTGTGAACACCGAAACCGCGATATGTGGCGCTTGCAGTTTTCCGCCGGGACCAGGCACGCGTCCCGGCTTGATGGTCGTAAACCGGAATCGTCCTTCATCGTCGGTGGGCACGCGGCCGTAGCCAGTAAACCCCGGCTCGATGGGTTTTTCCTGCGGATCACCCGGATGAGCGTACTTGCCATTCGAATTGGCTTGCCAGATTTCAACGATGCCGTCGGGGACGGGTTGGCCGTTGCCATCGAGAATGCGGCCGGTGATTTCCACGCGTTCACCGGCAACCCCCGCGCCTGCCAGATTGTCGCGATAGAGCCAGGAGAAACCAATCTTGAAAAATGGTCCCACGGTCTGTGAAGTGGTTGCATGAAGGCTCATGATTTTTCTCCGTGAGCGTGGGTTTCCATCGGAGTGCTTTCGCGTCCGCTGAGTACAATCTCGAAACGATACCCGAGCGCTTGCGAGGGGATCGTTGTTTCCCAATCGAACAGCGAAATAAGACGGTTGCGAGCTTTTTCATCGTCCGTGCAATTGAAAATAGGATCGTAAGGAATCAGCGGATCGCCTTCAAAATACATTTGCGTCACAAGCCGCGTGGCAAATGCGGGGCCGAACAGCGAGAAATGAATATGCGCCGGCCGCCAAGCATTGTAGTGATTTCCCCAGGGATATTCGCCCGGACGAATCGTCACGAACCGGTAGCGTCCTTCAGAATCAGTCACGGCATGCCCACAACCGGTGAAGTTCGGATCAAGTGGGGCATTGTGCTGATCTCTGTTGTGAAGATAACGTCCGGCCGCATTGGCTTGCCAGATTTCGACGAGCGTGTGCGGCACTGGGCGGGAATTTTCATCGAGCACGCGCCCACTCACGATGATGCGTTCGCCAAGCGGTTCGCCAGAGTGCTGCCGCGTTAGGTCGCTGGCTTTCACATCGGCAACCTCCGGGCCGAAGACCGGACCGGTAATTTCAGAAAGCGTGTGAGGAAGAGGCACAAGACGTTGCATTGGGGCGCGCTTCAGCGAAGAGGCATAAGGAGGGTGCAAGTGGCGTGGTTGAGTGCCGGGGTAGTACCGACGATAACCTGAAATCGTATTCATGCCGCGTCCTCCTGAAGACAATTCGAATGCGAATTGTCTCGCGCGGGGCATTCTATGGCACGCCAGCAAATCCCCGCAATACCGATCGCAGAAATTGTGTGGGGATATTGGTAAAATTCGTGTAATCTCTCTCGCCGAAGTTGTTTTTGAAGTGGGGTTTTTTCGGGGGATGCCCGTGGCTGCCGCCTTTTCGAATCTGGGTTCCAGACAACAAATGCCGAGCAAACCCGCTTCGAAACAGCAGGCGCCTAGCAAAGTCGATTCGAAACAGAAAGTGCAAAGTAGAGGCTTGTTAAAGCAACAAGCGCCGGGAATGCCCGGATCGAAACAACAACTTCCGAGCGAACCTGGTTCGAACGCGGCACTCAGGATTTCGTCCACAGTGTCGGCGCAAATTGACGCGCACGGCGGCGATCCCAATTTTATGACCTCGCTGGCGCGCGGGCTGGCCGTGATTCAGGCTTTTTCCCAAAGAGAGCGCGAACTCACGGTTTCTCAAATCAGCACGAAGACGGGCTTTTCGCGCGCGGCGGTGCGGCGCTGCCTCTATACACTCGGGAAACTCGGCTTTGCAGCGAGCGACGACAGCAGGCATTTTCACCTGCGCCCGCGAGTACTTGCACTCGGTCATTCTTACATTTCTTCGATGCCGTTGGCTGCGATGGCGCAGCCAATTCTGGAAAATGTCAGCCATGTTTTGCACGAATCCTGCTCGATTGCCGCCTTGGACAAGACCGAGATCGTTTACATCGCGCGCGCGAACGTAACGCGGATCATGTCGATCGATCTCGGTGTAGGAAGCCGCCTGCCGGCGTTCTGCACCTCGATGGGCCGCGTTTTGATTGCCGACTTGCCGGCAGAAAAGCTCGACGAATTTTTGGTGCGCCTTGAATTTAAGCGGTACACCGAGCGAACGGTGGTGAACGCCGAAAAGCTGCGGCAGATCCTGCGCCTGGTTCAGCGCAATGGCTACTGCATCGTGGATCAAGAACTGGAGTCCGGTTTGCGGTCCATGGCGGTTCCGATTCGAGATTCCGCCGGACGAGTGGTCGCGGCGCTGAACGTCGGCGCTCACGCGCAACGCGTTTCGATACCAGACTTGCAGAACAGATTTCTTCCGCAGCTCAAAGCGGCGGCACAGGAGCTTTCGCTGATCGTAAGGTGATCGCGGAAAAGCGCGAAAAAGTACGCGGAAAAAGAAAGAGCGCGGAAATTTGAGCGATATTCGCACGAACGCCCGATTAAAGACTTGACAGCGGCGATTTGAAGCATTAGACCTGCACGCAAACGGGGTGTATTTGAAAATTGGATTGGCACGATTGCTGGTTCGAATGGTTTTGCTGGAGGGGTGAATCATGAGGCGAAGCTTAGGGCTTGGGATTGCACTTGGGATGGTGATTTTTGCCGGCTGGGCGAAACCGGCATATTCGCAGGCTGGCACAACCGCGGCCCAATTGAATGGAACCGTGAAGGACGCAAGCGGAGGATCAGTGGCGAAAGCTTCGCTCACCTTGCGGGAAGTTAACACCAACCGCACGTACACCGCGGTGTCCAACGACAACGGTTTATACATCATCCTCAACCTGCCTCCAGGAACTTACGAACTGACGGGAGAAGCGGCGGGGTTTGCTAAATCGACGCATACTGGGATCGTGCTGACGGTTGGGCAAGCCGCAACCATCGACGTCGACCTGAGTGTCGCGCAGACCGCGGAAAAAGTGGTGGTTACGACGGAAACACCGCCCGTGGAGCCGACGCGGACTGAAGTCAGCCAAGTGATCAACAGCAACCAAATTGAGTCGCTGCCGATCAGCGGGCGGCTGTTCACGGATTTTGCTCTTTTGACGCCCGGAGTGACGACGGGGCGCACCAGCCTACAGTCCACCATCACGGAAGCGGAGGTGACGCGGATCTCGTTTGGCGGAATGCGGGATTTGAGCAATTTGGTAACGGTGGACGGTGCAGATACCGTCAACACGGCTACGGGTTCGCAGAGGAGCACTCCGTCTCAAGAAGCGGTCAGCGAGTTTCGGGTGGTAAACAACAGCTTCGGAGCGGAGCAGGGCCGGGCCATGGGTGGCATTGTCAACATAATCACCAAGTCCGGCACGAACGACCTGCACGGGGCGGTTTATGACTACATGGAGAACGACGCGCTCAACGCACGGGCTCTGCTGCAGCCCGTGGCGACGGCGACGACTCCCGCCGCACCCAAAACGCTGCGACAAAACCAGTTTGGCGGCACGCTCGGGGGGCCGATTAAGAAGGACAAGACCTTCTTCTTCATAAATTACGAGGGGCAGCGGCGCGCGGAAGCTCCAATCCAATCTCCCGAGCTGCTGAACAATCTGGCGCTAATAGACGCGGCAAAAGCGATTCTATTTGGTGGGGCGGCAAACCAATTTAACGAGAATATTGGAGCCCTTAAAACGCAGGACACGGATAAGGGGCTCGTTAAACTGGACCACCAGTTCAATAACAACAATCGCCTCATGCTCCGCTATAACATTGAAGATGCCCGCAATTTGAACGTGCTCGTTGGCGACACGCTGGATGGCGGGGGAATCGGAGCGCCCAGCAGCGGCCACAACAACTTCTTGCGCGATCAGGCGCTAGTCGGCACGTGGTCTTCCCAGTTGAAACCCGATCTCGTAAACACTTTTCTCGGTCAATATGCGCGGCGTCATTCGAACTTTCCAGGAGTTACAGGCCAGCCGAATCTGGACCTGCCAAACTCGCTTCTCATGGGGCATAACTTCGGCGTATTCGATGCCACCTATGAGAGCCGCGGACAGTTTGCGGACTCTCTTTACTGGGTCAAGGGCTCTCATTTGATCAAGTTCGGGGCGGATTACAACCACGTCAACGATCACATCATCTGGCCGGGCTTTTCTCCCATGCGCATCGTATTGCCCGGGATCAACTGCCTTGTGGATTTTGCCAACTATGTGGATCAGTTGAAAGGGAATCCGCAACCCTACCTAACTTCAAACTTTGCCGAAGGTCCGTGTCCGCTAGCTCTTGGACCTCAAAATGCGACGCTACCTCCTTTTCCTGTCAATCCCGGGCCCAATCCCGCAGATGCTCAGAATGGCGTCCCGGTAGTCTTCTGGCCGTCTCCCCTGGGATCGGCTGACAACTCTGTCGTGAACGGAACTATCCCGCCGTCAGTCGATACCAACTGGCTGCAAGCTTATCCTGCGTCCGCGACACACGATTACTTTTCAGATATCATCCACAGCTACTATGGATTTTACGCGCAGGATCAGTGGCGCATAACTCCAAAGCTGACTTTGAATTACGGTCTGCGGTGGGATTTTGAGAGAGGGTTATACAGACAGATCACACCGAACTATAAAGGCTTCCAGCCGCGGGTGGGGTTAGCTTATGCCCCGGATAAGCACACCGTCATTCGTGCCGGGTTCGGCCTGTTTGACGACCGCTACAATCTTTCCTTCCTCTTCGTAACTTACCCACAGCGGGCAGTCACGTACTGCTTGGATCCTGCGTGTTCGACGTCGTACCCATTCCCGGGCGTCCGTAAGGGAGGCTACAACGGTACTTACTCATTGAGCCAGTTGCCTTATGTTCCGGGGGCAACGCCGTTTGGCATCGAACCAGCGGACGCGGCGGCGAATCTGGTCCGGTTTGGGAGCTATCAACCCGTCCAAATGATTACCAACTTGGCCGCCGGCGAGGTGTCCCCAGTGGGTAATGGCACGGTGGAGACTAACAGCAAGATTCCGTATTCCGAACAAGGAAGCCTTGAAATCGACCGGGAAATAGGAAAAGGCCTGGTCTTGAACATCGGTTACCTCTTTGTTTCCGCTCACCATCAGGTGCGCGCGGAGAACCTGAATGTCTGCCCTACGGGGGGAGCAACGACTGGACTGTACTCGTGCGCCCCGTCACCTGCGCCGTTGCCAGGGTATCCCGCAGGCAAAGCCAACTTCAGCGGGGTTTTGGTGCCGGTCGGCCTGATCTACTACACGGACAACAGCGGCAACAGCGTCTACCATGGGGCAACGTTATCGTTGACGGAGCGTGTTGGCGATTATTTCCGGCTCAACGCCAACTACACTTTTTCTAAAACATTGGATGACGGCACGTTCACGACGTTTGTCAGCACGCCGCAGAATCTCTACGATCGGGCGGCGGAACGGGCTAATTCGAACCAGGACGTTCGCAATCGCTTTGTGGCAAACTTCACGGCTAACGGGCCAAAAAAGACCTTCCTCCGGAACACCGAGTTAAGCGGCATCATTACCCTTCAGGGCGGGCGTCCTTTTACCGACTTCGTTGGGTTCGACGCCAATGGCGATACCAACCCGGTGACGGATCGCACAGGACTCGCCGCCCGCAATACCTACTGGGGCGACAGTCTTCAAACAGTGGACCTGCGCGTCTCGCAATATTTCACTTTCCACGAGAAGCAAAAGATCCAATTGGCCGTGGATGTCTTCGATCTCTTCAACCGGCCAAATGTCAACGAAGTAACCTCCGTGTATGGCACGTATAATTTCTGCGGCGGCAAGGTGCCAACTCATTACAAGGATGCTTCTTCTCTGAGTATTCAGACGGACCCGACATCGTTCATCGGGTCGTGTCCCGCCGCTGGCCCTCCGTTCCCGAATACGAGTTTCGGAGCGCCAAGGACCATGTTCAACCCGCGAGTATTCCAGATCTCGCTCAAGTATTCCTTCTAAGGATTGAGTGACGGCCGGTTGGAGCGAGACTTATCTCTTGCTCCACTCCTGCCGGCCAAGAGTGGTCCAGGATTAATGCCGGTGTTTCGCATGGGCCGTTAGGCTGATATTTACCCGTACTTCGGCGGGTTGACAGACTGATCCATCCCCATACATTTTTGGCCGCCATTCGTAACGTTGACGCTGATCAGTTGCGGCTCTTGCGTGGCAAACGCTGCGCTCAGCACAGATTCGAGTTCTCCGGGCTGGTCCACCTCTTGCGCGGCCATTCCATAGCCCTGGGCAATTTTAACGATGTCGATGCCTGGAATATCCATGCCGTGAACATTGCGGCCGACTTGCGTGAAATCGCAAAACGATTTCAGCGCGGAATAGTCTCCATTGCGCAATACGATAAAAATCACGGGAGCTTTGTATTGAACTGCGCTCCATAGCGCCTGGATCGAATATTGGATGGAGCCGTCGCCGACGGGGCAAACTACCCTTCTGCGGGGATTGGCAATTTGCAGGCCCACTGCGGCCGGCAGGCCAAATCCTAAAATTCCGTTGGGCACGGAGTAGAAGGAGCCAGGCTCATCGAGCAACAAATAGCGGTCAAGATCCCCTTTGGACGAAGGGCATTCCTCAGCGATGACTGCATTCCGCGGCATGACCCTGTTGAGTGTGCTGAAGAGATAAGCAGGCGTGATGGGATATTCAGGATTCGGTGGATGGGGAATGCTTCGAGGCGGTGAATCCGTTCGTTCTCGGGGCTTGGCGTGGGTGCGAAGGTATCGCGCGGCGGCGGCGAGGTTGCCAACAATACTAGCGCCGGCTAGCGCCGCGGCGGCGTCCTGCGGTGAATTCGTGATTTGAAAAAGCTTGGTACCTGGAGTGATGGTGTGGCCGGGGACATAGGCATAGTAGAGAAAGATGGGCGCACCCAAGACGACGACGGTGTCATATGCTGCGAGTTGATTCGCTAACGGTTGCTGAGCAGGAAGCAGTCCTCCGCAAAAAAGCTTGTGAGTTCGCGGGAAAGTCCAGCGGGGAGGAATGGGTTGTTGGTAAACGTCGGTGTTGAGATGCTCCGCGAGGGCGACGACGTCATCCCATCCGCGGTCTTCTTCAATTTGAGCGCCTACGACGAGAGCTGGGTTGCGACTGGAATTGAGGGCGCGGACGACTTCGTCGAGGGCTGCGGAATCCGGCTCAACGATTTGAGAGACTTCGCGAACGTTTGGATATTGGCATTCATGAGTCCAATCGTCCATGGGAATGGAAATGAACACCGGACCCATGGGTGGCTGAATCGCGAGGTAGTAAGCGCGCGCAATCGCCGCGGGCACGTCCTCTGCGAGGAGCGGCTCGCAGGCCCATTTCACATAGGGCTTGACCACATCGACTGCGCGGCTGACTAGAAAAGGTTCCGCGAGAACATGACGGCGATCCTGCTGTCCTGTGGTCACTACCAACGGGGCATGGCAGTAGAACGCGTCGATTAGCGCCGATAGACCATTGCCGACGCTAGCAACGGAGTGCACGTTCACGAACGTGGCCTTTCCGCTGGCCATGGCATATCCCAGACCCATGCCAATCGCAGAGCGCTCATGCAAAGCGAGGACGTACTGAAAATCGGAGGGCATGTCGCGCAGAAAAGGCAGTTCGGTCGAGCCAGGATTGCCGAAAATCAGACGCATCCCGAAATCGCGCAAGATTTGGTAGGTGACTTCTCTTACCGTGCTCAACATCGAGCTCCTGGCTCAACGACATTCATGCCGCGAGGAGTGAAGTTATACCATCTTGCCCGTGGTTGCATGTCGAATTCGCGGGGATGACCATCTCATCCGCGCGGTGCGCAGCTGACGCCAGAAAGCGATTTCGATTATCGCGCGGCGTTGCAAAGCGCTGCTTCTCTTTTGTGTATTGTTGAAGGTGCGAAGGATCGGGATAATACGCGCAGCTTGCCACATTGCATCTTTCAAGATCGACGAAAGAAGAAGGCGATCGTTTTATTGCAGAGGTGAACGCGCTTTTAGCGGTCCAAGGAGGAATTCGAATGGATGAACGCCAGCGTTATGAACAGGGAATGAAGACGCGCCGCACCGTGCTGGGGGATGCGCATGTCGACGCCACGCTGAAGCACCGAAATGAATTCACGGACGCGTTTCAGGATTTCATCACTCGCTATGCATGGGGAGAAATCTGGAGCCGACCCGGCCTGCCCAAAGAAACGCGAAGCATGCTTACGCTGGCGATGATGGTTGCGCTGAACCGGCCGGATGAACTGCGGATGCATTTGCGTGCGGCGTTGAATGTCGGCGTGACGCGGGAACAGATTCAGGAAGTACTGCTGCAAACCGCGCTCTATTGCGGATTGCCCGCGGCGAATTCCGCATTTCACATCGCTCTGGAGATCATCTCCGAGCACGGCGGATGAATATGCTGTTTACGTGGGCCTGCCAGGGGAATGA
Organism: uncultured Acidobacteriota bacterium; assembly: GCA_963753745.1. Taxonomy (GTDB): domain Bacteria; phylum Acidobacteriota; class Terriglobia; order Acidiferrales; family UBA7541; genus Acidiferrum. The sequence goes on along the minus strand of CAVWDX010000014.1, from coordinate 29,604 downwards.
ACCGCGTCTTTCAACAATCCGGGCCGTAATCGAACTGATAGATTTTGAGCAGTAAGGAGAAGGTTTTGGGACGTCAGTGAGAGCGCTGCCGGGCAGAGAGGAAGAGTTAGTGCCCATTACAAAGCGATATCAGACTGGCCTGGTGGTTCTGTTCTTCTTTACCTGGGGCAGCGTGTTTCTTGCGCGAATGAGCGTTTTATACCTGGCACCGTTCATCGCTCCGGACCTGCATTTAAGCCATGAAGAAGTAGGGTTGCTGGCATCGGCCTTGGCGCTGGCCTGGGCGGCGTCCGGATTGATTTTTGGAGCGGTCTCCGATCGCATCGGCCGGCGCCCGGTGCTCATACCAGCAGTGTTTCTTTTTTCGTTGCTTTCGTGGCTTTCCGGCGTCGCTCGCTCCTTTGGTGAATTGCTGATTATTCGAACTTTGCTGGGAATCGCGGAAGGACCGACTTTCCCGACGATGACCTCGATGATCGAAGCTTCTTCCGAGCCGAAAAATCGCGGGCGCAATATAGGAATTATGGTCAGCGCGGGCGCGTTAGTCGGGTTGGCTCTCGCGCCGATTCTGACAACGCAAGTAGCCTCGCGCTTCGGGTGGCGCACGGCTTTTTTTGTGACCGGAATTCCCGGAATGATTCTTGGGATATTGATATGGCGATTTGTGAAAGAACCAGGGGAGCAAGAAGCGGCGGGCTTACACCACGCTAAACCTTTGCTGAGCGAATATGGATCGCTGCTGCGGTATCGCAACATGCTGCTTTGCTGTTTGGGAGCCGTGGGATTCATGACTTGGCTGTTCGTGATGCATGTTTTCGCGCCGCTGTATATCACGGAAGTTTCAAAGCAATCCGCGACCATGGCCGGGTTTATCATCGGCGCGGGCGGCTTGGGCGCCTTCCTGTGGGGATGGATTATTCCGTGGATATCAGACCATTGGGGCAGGAAGCCTACATTAATTCTCGCCGCAATGGTTTCCGCTACTGCGCCGCTCACTTACCAGGTTCCATTCCTGATTGCCCATCCCTGGCTGATGGCCGGTGCAGGATTTCTTGTCAACGGCGGGCAGGGCATAGCGCCACTCGTGCTGGTGCTGGTCCCTACAGAGAGTGTTCCCGTAAAATTTGCGGCGACGGCGATAGGACTTGCGACGCTGGTTGGAGAAGTAGTTGGCGGTGCAATGGCTCCCGCAGTTGCTGGCGCCGCAGCAAATCGTTACGGACTGGCTGCGCCTCTTTGGATTGCCAGCGCCGGCGCAATTTTGGTTTTGCTTACGGCGTTATTCATGACGGAGACCGCGCCGTCCCAGATGGGAGGACGCAGAATATCCTGAGCCGCCACTCCGCATAGTTTGGGTATAACGCGCTGTCAGAACAAATGGCGCGCCCGGCCAGACTCGAACTGGTGACCCCTCTGCTTAGAAGTCACTTGAGTACTTTTATCAAAACTTGCCGGAGTGAGCGCAAAGCAAGGGAAAATCAGCAAGTTGTGACGACTTCTGATCAACTACTTGCTCCTTCTTCATCCCCTTTAAGCAGGCATTGTGCTCCGATTTGTCACAATTAGTATTACGTTTTTATGACGGTCGAGCTTTGTGCTTTCACGGAGGATGCGGAGTTTGTTTGGCCGCAAGGTGGCCCGAACTTTGTGGGTTGAGGCTCTGGTAGTTGACGTTCAGTTGCATAGAGATCGTCTGCCTTCTAAGTGGATGCAAATTGAATCTAAGTCGTTGCTTCGGTTGCGCTTATGTGTTCCGAGCCATCCTTGTGCTGCTCCAAAGTTGCTCCAAACATCCTCAGATTCTCAGGCCATCCAGATTCTTGGTCGAAGGCGGAGGAGGGCACACGCTCAGCCCAGACTGGGACGATAAGTCTGCTCCTGCTTATCCGGCCGTTTTAGGTCGCCACCAACCGTTGTGGCGCTGTGTTCAACGACGCCCAAGATATCCGGTTTTGCTGAAACAACCGGATAAGCAGAAGTCTGCTAAACCGTTATAGAGGCTCTATGTCATACGCCGGACTATGTTGATTCCGTTTCCGCCTCTTTGCACGTAGGCCCATGAACACTGCATGTTCGCGTTGTGGCACTTAACATAGTGTGGGCACACTTCTCGGACCGGCAACTCGGCGGAAGGAGAAGAGCCGTGCAAGATTTGACTGTAGCCCTCTCGGATTTTGAATCGCAGTACGATTCTCGTTTGCTCCACGCGCGTGGTCTCTCACGTTCGACTCGCAGCCTTCATAGACATGTGGTCCACAGGGTTTTCGCCTGTCGTTTTCCCATTGGTCGTATCACGTGGAGCGAACTCTGCTTCCATGATTTCGTGCAGTTCCTGACGCAGGAGTTTACACGGTTACACAGTCGTGGGACTCAGCGAGCCTGACTGATGATCCTGCGCAGTCTGCTACGTTATCTGGCTGATGAAGGTTGCATCCCAGGAGGATGGGACGCCGCGCTTCCTTCCATTGCCAACCGGCAGCACGCTAACTTACCCCGAGGACTTTCCGAGGAGCAGGTGCGCGCGCTTTGGAAGGCGAGCGAAGGGAGGAAGCCCCGTAACCTGCGTGACCGCGCACTGCTCCTGTTGTTCCTGCGTCTCGGATTGCGCACGGAAGAGGTTATCAGCCTGATTCCTAGCGACATCAACTGGAAGAGCGGAACCCTAAACATCCGAAGCGCGAAGACCTGTCGCGACAGCATTCTTCCTCTTCCTCGTGATGTGGGTGAGGCTCTCGTAGCATATTTGCGGACCCAGCGCACACCCCTGGCACGCATTTTCGATCCCACTCGAAAGCTTCCATTCGGAGAGCAGCGGTACCTGCACTATGTCAGGAACTGCATGCGCTATCTGTTCGACTGCGCTGGCATCACTGACCGTGGAGTTCACTCGCTTCGCCACACGGCGGCGACGAAGATGATCAGGCAAGGGGCGTCGTTCAAGGAAGTCGCCGATGTGCTCGGGCATAAGTCGATCACGACCACGTTGATCTACGCCAAGCTCGATATGGCAGCGCTGGCGCAAGTTGCCCTCCCGTGGCCGGGAGGCGCGCGATGATGTTCTCCGCCTTCTCAGTCTACGCAGACGAGTTCCTTGCTTTGCGGCGCGCGGTGGCCAAGGCCGATCCGCATCACAACGATCAGGATCGCCGGAGTCTCCGGCACCGAGAGAAGCTCCTCGGGAGTTTCATTACCTTCTGGCATGATCGCGGATGCCCCTGGCCGATTCGTGCCGCTTTGGTCTTGGACTGGGTTGCTCTCGGCGCGGACTGTCAGCATCCGTATCGCGACCAGCATCGCTTCTACAGAGTGCGTGGTTTCCTGCGACAGGTACGCACCTTTGAGCCTCACACGGAGGTACCTGAGCGCGCGAGTATCTGACGCGGGAAGAGGTCGAGGCCATCTTGGCCTCGCTCGATCGTAGTTGCTGGTGTGGACGACGCGATTACGCTCTGCTGCTCACCATGTTCAACACAGGTGCGCGCGTCTCGGAGATAGCAACCCTCCACCGGAGTCGGGTGAACATCGGAAACAAAGGCTACGTTCAGTTGCAAGGGAAAGGTCGAAAGGATCGCTCGATTCCGCTTTGGCCTAGAACGACTCGGATCTTGAAGGAGTGGTTCCGGGAACTGGGAAATCAGGAGCAGGCAGTGGCATTCCCCAGTATTCGGGGCGAACCGCTAACACGCTTTGCTATTCACCTATTGTTGCGCAAGGCGGTGCGGCAGGCTTCGCGGCACTGCACCAGCCTAAACAAGAAACGCGTGTCGCCACACGTGATCCGGCACAGCACCGCGATGGCCCTGCTTCAATCGGGCGTCGATATCGCGGTGATCGGGATGTGGCTCGGCCACGAAGGCATCGAAAACACTAACGCCTATCTCCATGCCAATCTAGCAATAAAAGAAAAGGCACTTGCGAGGGTCCAACCAGTCGGCAGGACGTTCCGCAGATTCCAGGCCGACGACACCCTGCTGTCGTTCCTGGAAGCTCTCTAACTATGTTAACTCTGGGGCGCGGAAACCAGCGCCCCACGTAGCTTCTCTCCATCCACTCAACATAGTCCGGCGGATGACATAGAGCTTTTTATGTTGTGCACAACATAAGAGACTAAAACGGCGGATCGAATCTCCCCTCTGCGCCAGACCCTCAAGAATTACAGTGCCACTCCGAAAATCCAAATTCCTAAAACGCATACCCGTTAGCCAGGTCTGAAATCCTCAGTTAGTCCGGTGGCCTGGTCGGGGTCGCCATCGGACCGCCCCTGATGCTATTGCCTTTCAGCCATCCTAGGGCTTGAGTGAGCACCTTCAAGAAACCATCTGGCTCCTCAATCTTTTCTCGGCGACTATCCCCAGATGGCAACCAATAGCTACCGTAGAATTCCGATCCACAATGCTCAACCGTGCGCCTCCTTGGAGCGTCACTAGTCTTTGGGTCTCTTAAAGCCTCCGCCTCCGGCTCGTGCGCCGCCACCACTTTGTGAGCCACCACCTTGCTTGCCACCACCACCATGCACACCTCGTCCACCGCCGCCTCCACCTTGTGCGCCGCCACCTTGCGCGCCGCCACCTTCCACCGTTGCCGCGACCAGTTCCTTACCCCCTGTCTCCTCCATGTTGGGGGATGTAGTTCGGCCGCGCAGAGGGGGCGGGCGCCTGGGCAGCCGCGGCTTCTTGGACTGCAGCGAGCTTAGCAGCCTCGTCTCGGGCTTGTTGCCGCGCCCGCGCTTGTACAGCTTTCTCCATAACTTGTTGGATTATTGCGCTCAGCTGACTTGAGAGACTCGTGCTGGCTTCCAGTTTTGAAATCTGCCGATCGGCCGCACTGATCACCCCATTTTCAAAATCGAGATCCTTCTTGAGCTGTTCGAAATCTTTCTGTAATGAGGCAGCCTTTTCTTGAACACCACCCGTGTCAACAACGATGTCTTGGATTTCGCCCTTGACCTGCTCCGCTCTAATGAAGTTGCTATCCATCTTAAGAACAGTTTGGGCAGCTTCTAATGGGGCCTCCCCCAGATATCGCGCTTTGTAAGGCGCTCTTTATTCCTTCCGGGGCTTCCTTGAGATTCTCGTTGCTCTTCTCCTCGATCTCCTTCTCTCTGGCAGCGATATCGATTGCTTGTTTCGCCTTTTCCATTTCGGCTCTGCCCTGAGCCAGCTGCTTTTCCGTTTCGGCACGAGCTTTCACAAAATCTTCGCGTACCTTTTCTACGCGGTCCCGTTGTTGGAATGGGTTGTCGTCGGCATTTGGTCTCTTGGGCATCAAACAGGTTGCAACAACTACACCTAATAGTATTCCGAGTCCTTGAAGGAAGAACGCATCACTTTTCATCGAGCTTCCTTTTCATTTCATTTAGACGTTGTTGGATTTCCACAAAGGACTTATTAAAGCCAGCAATCTAGCCAGTCCCACTTTTTTCGGTTGGGCGCGGGACAAGTGCTGGTTCCTCGTCTCACGCATTCATTTTGGCGCACTGCTCGAAGCGACCGGTGTAGCAGACGTAGGCGCCGGCGAGTCGTGCTTCACGGCGCCATACCGGGCGGCGAGCCAGGCGCGCACTTCGTCGGGATTGTAATTGAAGGGCCCCATGCCACCGCGATAGGCGATGCGGCCGGATTCGTCGATGATATAGAAGCGCTCGGGCCAGGCGGCGTAAGCATCGTTGGCGGCGTTAGTCATGTCGTCGATGCCGAAGGCGATAGGATAGTGGAAGCGCTTGATGAAATCGTTGGCGATAGCCACGCGCTGGGCGAGGGTCTTCGGCTGGGCGTAGCAGACGTCGTCCTTGATGTTGGACTTCATTTCCCACTCGTCGGTAGGATGAGCTTCACGAACATAAACGGTCAGGAAGTCGGCGTGATCTCTGTAGTCGTTGTAAATCTGCACCACGTCGCCGACGTGGCTGCGGAAGGGCGGTCAAGTGTAGCTGCCGAAGATGACGACGAGAGGACGCGCGCCGGTGCGTTCGCGGATGTGAAAGTGAGTGGAACCGTCGAGAGCAAGCAAGCGGGCGTCCGGGGCGGTGTCGCCAACTTTGAGCGTGCCGCGGTGCATGTGCGGCAAGGCGTAGCGCACCATGAAGTATGCGTCCCGGGGGCTGCCTGCCATTTTGCTTAGAATGACCAACGCGGCAAGGAGCAGCACCAGAAAAACAGCAATCGTCCACTTCCAGAAGAGAGTCATTGTGAATCGTTCCGCCTGCTTTGTAACTCTTGCATACCGGATTTGCGTCGCACAACAACTTTTAATTTTGCAAACCCGGGAAAGCCCCCGAACACGGTCGCGGAACGTAGCATTTCAAGACCGATCGCTGAATAGTATTTTTGCATTAGTAAGGCGCGTGCGGGCTATTAGCGGCCATCCTTGGCCAGAAGATGTTCGCGTTCGGCCGTGTAACGGGCCAAGGCGCGTTCGATGACCGCCAGCGCGGCATAGGCGGGCCGGATTTCATCGACCTCGACCTTCTTGCCCTCGAGCTGCTTGTAGTCCTGAAAGAAACGCCGGAGAACGAGCAAGCGATGTGGCGGCAGGTCGCGCGCTTCGAGGTAGCTGCTGAACTCGGGATCGCCTGTGGCAACCGCAATGATCTTATCGTCGCTGGCGCCGGAATCGATCATGGACATCAGACCAATGGCCCGGGCCTTAATGAGAGCAAGAGGTTGAACCGGTTCCTGGCAGAGCACCAGAACATCGAGAGGATCGTTGTCCTCGGCGTAAGTCTGGGGAATAAATCCGTAGTTCGCCGGATAAAAGACGGCGGAGTGGATGATGCGATCAACTTTTAGCAGGCCGCTGGCTTTGTCCAACTCGTACTTCACATTTGAGCCGAGGGGGATTTCGATGAGCGCCTGAAAATCGCGAGGCAGTTCTTTTCCTGGAGAAACATCATGCCAGGGATGAAGCATCGGAGCACATCCTTATCCATAGAGTGTAAAACGTCATTGTCTCTCGAAAACAGGCTTGTGGGCCAGCAGAGTGGGCCGTAGGGAGTGTCCTGACTTCAGACAACGTAGCAGCACTACCCAGATTGCGAACGGCGCGGCGGCGATGGAGTGCATCAAGCTGGCATTCGGTCTGACTTTAAGGCCAACCCCGAAAGACAAAAACTCACGCCGACGCTCATATCCTCGCCAAGTTAGATCTCGCAACAGGCGTTCCCACGCCGTTCTGGAACGGGCCAAATCTGTAGAGATTGAGCCAAAGGCGCCACCCTTGAGGCTCATTTCTTGTTGCCGTCTTTTGCCGCCTCATGAAATTGACCACGCGACTGCGAGTTTAAGACGGGACGGTGACCTGAGATTGCGTAGATGCAAGCAAGATTGACGTTAAGGTTGCAGCTCGATTGGAGGATTCATACGCACTGGTGGACGGCGGCCTCTTGAAACAGACGGCGAGAGCTGCAGGACCATTGCTGGATCGCCGAAGAATATCCATGTGCGGCGAACATCGTTGTCCGTCACATCGGTCTTTGCTTCAAGTATCGCAGCAGCTACTGGCATTGACGGGTTAGTCTTGAGAATTTGAAGGAGAGCCTGATCCATGGAAGCCTGGGGCGGCTGATTGGTAAATCCGGACGAAGCCCACACGGCAACCGCGCCGCCGTTGGGGGCGAGGAGAAGGGCGTTGGCCAGGGGCGTGGCGTAGACATCCTGGAAGAAGCCGTTGAGGCAATCCATCAGGAAATAGACGGAGAGCTGATCGCCATTGGAGAGATTGGCGGCGGACGTGTCATCGAGAAGATCGGAGAACGACCACTGCTCTTCGGCGCCGTGGCCGGAATAGTTGACGAGGAGCGGGCCGGCGTTGAGCGCGGCGAAAATTTGCTGGGAGACGACGCCGGGATCCTGGCCATCGGCAAAAATTTCGACAGGTTGGAGCGACGTCGGGAGATCGGTGGCCGCGAATTTGGTGGCGGTGGTGAAATCGGCGCCGATATTTTGATCAGCGACGAGGAGCGCTTGCTGATTGGCCATATTGGCGGCGAGACCTTTTTCGTAGTTGACGATTTTGGAGACGACGAGCTGAGCGTCAGTCGCGGTGCGAACGGGGAGACGGCCGGTGGCGATGGTGGCGAAGCCGGTCTGGTTGAAGTCGGTGAACCAATCGTCGGAAGCGGTTTTGAAGGCCGCGGTTTCGATGATGCGCGTGGGGACGAAATCAAACTCGCCTAGGCCGAGATAGTTGCGCGGGTCGAGGGAGGCGTCGCCGACGAATAGCAAATATAGCGGCTTGCGGATCCAGTTGGATTCGGCGGACTGGAGGAAGTCGCGGATGGCGTAGGGGCTGCGTTCGCCGTAATTGAAGGCGTCGAAGACTTCGTCGATGGTGACGACCTTGGCGCCGAGGCCGCGCGATTCGTGGAGGCTGACGAGCGGAGCGAGCGCGGACTGGAAATCGGGATGCGTGATGATGATCATCTGACTGCCGAAACTTTGCGAGGCGAGCGCGGCGGGCGTGTGGAAGGCGAGCGCCGAGGGGGGCGAAATCTGGTCGCCGGAGAAGATGAGAAGAGTGCGCGTCTGTGTGGCGGATTGCGGGAGGCCAAACGTGATGGCATAGCTGCCGTTTTGCTGCGAGATGGCGGCGGTGAGCTGCGAAATGGCTAGCGGATTGGTGATGTCGAAGACCTGGACTTGCGGATTGGTGAAGCCAGTGACGTTGAGCGTGCTGCCGGCGGGAGCCGTGGCTTTGAGCCAGTTGGCGTCGGCGGCGAAGGTGTGGGGATAGTGAAGCGCGATGGATTGCACGACGCTGACGTCGTTATCGCCCTGGAGAGCGGTGAGCGTGACGGTGTTGGTGCCATCCTGAAGAAGGCTCGGATCAATGGAAAAAGTGTTGGTGACGTTGGCGAGATTGGCGAAATCCATTTCGCCGATGCTGGCGCCGTTGAACTGCACGGAAACGTTGTGGGCCTGCTGATCGGTGGCGCCTTGCAGCGTGATGTCGACGGTGATGGGCAGGGGAGAAGTGGGATCGAAGTGCGCGACGGTGAGCGGCTGGTCGACGGGCTCGGAAGTGACGGCGGCGCCGAAGAAGTTGTCGTTATTATCGCCGTTGAGCAGAGTGGCGAAATAGGTCGTGCGCTGCTGGAGCACGACGGTGAACGGGAAAACTTTGCGGCTCGGAGTTGCGGGTGCTTGGGGCAGCGATGGAATTGATGCGCACACCCGGGCGCGAACCGCTGATGAGCCAATAGACGCGCGTGCGGGAGTACGGCGTGTCGATGCCGGTGCCGTAGAACTCGATACTGTCGTTCGGGCCGAGCGGGCCGGACTGGTTTCCCAAAATTAGCAGAGGTTGCTGGACGCCTTCGGCGTAGAGCTGGAGAGTGCGCGCGTCGGCGTTGGGATTGAGGCCGGCGGCGACGAGTTGTGATTGCGAGACCTGGTACCAACCTTCGCTATCGACGGAAACTTTTACGGCGGCGTCGCCGTCGAGCGAGACGGGTGTTACGGCGTGAGGCATAGGCGGAAGGATCGGCGCGGGAGTCGACAGCAGGCGGCGGCGATCATGGCGGGCTGCGCGATGGCAGTGTTCAGTTGGGTCAGAAGGAGTGGCTGAGACAATTGCGCCGGAGCTTGGAGCGGCGGACACGTCCACGGAAACTCGGGCCGTGGGAAGTGCGAGTGCCGTTGAGGTCGACGTCTTCCAGCGCGTAGGTGGATTGCGGTGCGCCGCTTGGATCGAACCACTGATAAGTTTTTGCGGCGTGGTGCGGACGCGCGCCACGAATGAGTAGCGCGGAGCCGGCGATGATCGAAGGATTCAGGCGTAGGCGGCTCGAGCCATCCAGACGATAAACATTGAAACCGAGATTGCGAATTTCCGCGCGAGTTTTCCATTCGAGAAGGACGCCGCCGCCTTGACGCGGTAGGCGCGGAAGGAAGCGAATTGAACAGCTGTCGGCGCGGCGATCGTGGAAGTGAAGGATGCGGTATTGTTCGAGAGATTCGGATCTCCGGTAGTGGCGGAAACCGTGGCCGTGTTTGTGGAAAGCGTGGAAGAGCTGAAGGTGTTGGCGCTAACGTTGATGGTGATGACGACGAGGCCGCCGACGCTGAGGTTGCCGAGCGAGCAAGCTCACCGTAGTGGTGGAAACGGTATAGGTGCATGTGTCCTGCGATGTAGCAACGGAAGAGTACGCGACTTCGCCGGGGATCGGGTCGGTGACGGTGACTCCTTGTGCGGTGGCGGGCCCGTTATTCGTGATCTGCAGGGTGTACTGCAAGTTCGTCCCCTGATCGACAGGATCAGGATTGGCGGTTTTCGTGATGGCAACGTCCGCTTGCGTCGGCGAAGCCACGACCACACTGGTCGTAGCAGAATTGTTGGCGCAATTCGGATCGCTTACGGAAGAACACGGAACATTGATATTGGCCGTGTTGGTGATCGTGGTACCGGGCGTGTCACCCAGGCTCGCTTTGACCACGAGCGGGAAATTGACAGGTGTGTTTACGGCAAGCGACGCGATGCTGCAAGAAATGGTTCCTGTTCCGCCTACGGACGGAATGGACGCGCCGCAATTCCAGCCGCTCGGAATACCGAAAGAGACAAAGGTGGTGCCTGTCGGAATCGCATCAGTAAAAGTCGCAATGCCGGAAGCCGCCGGACCACTATTCGTGACGGATTGTGTGTAGGTGATGTTATTGCCGTCCGTCACGGGATTCGGAGTAGCAGAACTGGTGACGCTCAAGTCTGCTTGCCCGGCCGAGGCGACGACGACGCTGGCGGTCGCGGAGTTGTTGTTGGGATTGGGATCTGTCGTTGCCGAAGAGACATTCGCTGTGTCCTTGATGACCGTTCCAGAAGCGGTTGCAGCGTTGACGGTCATCACAATGGTGAACGCTGTGGAAGCTCCGGAAAGAACCGTGGGATTCGAGCAGGTGAGCGTTCCGCCCGCTACGCCGCAAGTCCAGCCTGTCGCTGGAGAAGGCGTGGCGGAGACAAAGGTTGTGTTGGCAGGAATGGCTTCGCTGAAGGCGACGGTGGTTGCCGCAGCCGCGCCGCTGTTTTTGACGACGACCGTATAAGTAAGGTTGTTACCCGCAATCACCGGGTTGGGAGTGGCAGTGTTGGTGATGGAAAGATCCGCCGTGGCAGAGAGACCGACCGTGGTTTGGACTGTAGCGGAATTATTTGTAAGATTCGGGTCGTTGTTGCCTGCGGTCGCGTTATCAATGTCGGTGATCACGGTGCCGGAGGCAACAGCGGTGTTCACGGCAACGCCGACCGTGAAGGTGGTAGAAGCCGCGCTGGCAAAATCCGGATTTGTGCAAGAAATCGTTCCCGTGCCTCCAACGGCCGGTGCATTGCAGGTCCAGCCCGAACCGCCGGGAAAACTCAATGATTGGAATGTCGTGTTGCCCGGAATCGCTTCACCAAAAACCGCGTTCAGAGCATCGAGCGGACCATTGTTGGTGACACTTTGGGTATAAGTGATGATGTTGCCAGGGCCCGGTCCGGCCAGAACCGGATTCGGCGTCCCCGAGTTCGTGACGGCAAGGTCCGCCCCACCGCAATAAGCGCCGGACTGAGTGCCGGGCGTCTGTGTGATGGAAAGTCCAGTGAGTACCGCGCCGGGTTGTCCCGGAGTCGCGCCGTAGGCGTCGTCAGCCAGTGTTGTCACTCCAGGGTTGCCGCCAACTACGCTCGCTCCTGCAGGCGCCGCGGAAGAGAGGATGACACCGCCACCGCCGCCCGCACCTGGACCGTGACGGTTTCCGGGGAACGCGCCGGGCGCCTGTTCCGGCCAAGTGGTTCCACCGTTACCGCCGAGCGCTTTAGCCGTGAGGCCACTGAGATTGCCTGTGTTAGAGAAGACGAGAATCGTGCCGCCCGCACCGCCGCCACCGCCGCCATCATTTTCCACGGAGAGGGCCGACTGGCCGTTGGACGTGATAACTCCCGTGCCGATCACAGAACCGGCACGGATAATGACGATGCCGCCGCCAGCGCCGCCGCTGCTGTAAATACCGGTGCAGTTTGTGCCGCAGTCCGCGCCGCCTGTATCGGTGGCGGGAATCCAGTAGGCCCCGTCGTTCGTCGTTCCCGCGCCAGCGCCTCCGCCCATTGCAAGAGCGCTCGTCGATACTGGAAATGCAACCCCGCCGAAACCACCGACGATGCCCGCGCTGTTCCAACCGTAACCGCCCGTGCCGCCGGTACCGCCGTTTCCACCGCCACCGCCGCCGCTATTTTGGTTATTGGCCGGTGGATTGGCATCCGTTGCGCCGCCGCCGGCATTGCCCGGCGCGCCGCGAGCATAGCTGCCATTGGGCAAACCTTCCACACCAGTATCGGTCGGGGTCTGCGCGAGACTGGTGACGGACCCGTTGACGACATAGCGCGGAGTTCCGGCGATCCCTTCACCCTTGGAGCCGTTTGTAGCGTCCGTTGCGAGAGTTATGTAGTCCGTGCCGGCACCCGTACCACCGCCAAGAATTCGGCCACCGCCGCCCCGGAAGCCAAGCGCATCGACGGCAACAGTTCCGCCTAGTGTGAGCTGAGAAGCTACGTCAATGGCCAGAACGCCGCCCGTCGCACCGTTCCAAATCATTGCTGTTAAGCCGGAACTCAAGAGTGCGGAAGAATACTGCGGCACACGGATGACTTGATAAGTTCTTTGTCCCTGTGTTCCGGCGATATAAGCAGCCTTCGTGTAAGTATTCAGAAGGCCGCTGTTTGCCCCCGTGCCTTGAAAATTCAGCGTGCCGCCGGTGACCGGGACGGCGCTCGTGGCGGTGACAAATTCGAAATTGCCGGAGTTGTTGAGATTGGTCCAACCCGAACCAGGATCGCCAGCGAGGCCGTCGCCATACGCGCCCGTGTTTGTCGAGTTGATAGCAGCATCTTGAGCCTGAATGAAGAGAAGCAAATCACCGGCGGCGATAGCAGTTTGCGCGCCCCCCGCGGCCGCAGCGCTGAGAACGACGGAAGTAGAGCCAGCGGCCAAAGCACCGTTCGCCGGAGCGTAGTAGGCATTAACGATTCCGGTCAGCGTGCCTCCCGCCCCGTCGTGTCCGGGAGAGGCGCAAACAAGGGGTTGGACAACCGTCAAAACAGTCGCGCTGTTGTTGGCCGAAACAGGGTCAGTGGTGGACGAAGTCACGCTGCTAGTGTTCGTCAACGTTGTAGGAGTCGCAGGCGCAGTCAGTGTAATCGCGACGGTGATCGTTGTTCCCCGGGTGATTACGCCAAGAGCGCACGTCACGGTGGAGGCGCCGGAGCATGCGCCCTGCGTCGAGTTGGCGGACACGAACGTACTTCCCGTTGGAATCGTGTCAGTCAACGTCCCTGTTGTCGTGTTCGCGAGGCCCAGATTTTGAACCTGGATGGTGTACGTCAAATTAGAAGAGATGAAAACCGGAGTCGGCGAAACGGTCATCGAGAGAGAAAGATCGGCATCTCCCGTGATTTCGACGAGAACGGAAGTTGTTGTGGCGTTGTTCGAGTCCTGGGGATCCGTGGTCTGCGAAGTGACGTCGGCGGAATTTACGATCGATGTACCAGCAGCGGCAGCCGCATTTACGGTAACAACGAAGGTGAAGTTCCCTGTCGTGGTGTTGGCGTTCACCGCGGCGCTTGCGGAGCAGAGGACTGTTCCAGTGCCGCCGACAGCGGGTGCAGTGCCGCAAGTCCATCCTGCGGGAGGAGTCATCGAAGAAAATGTCGTATTCGGAGGAGTCTGCTGGTAGAGCACGGCGCCGGTAGCGGCGTTGGGGCCGCTGTTGGTTACGGTTTCTGTGTAAGTGATGGTGGTCCCAGGCGCCGTGGCTGTTGTCGAAGCGACTTGCGTCATCGAGAGATCAGCGCCTTGAACCTGGACGGAAGCGGTGGCTGTATTGTTTGCTAGATTCGGATCGGTGCCTGTCTCACTCACGGTTACGGAGTTCGTGATCGTCGAGCCGACGACGGCTTCCGGGCTGACGGATACAACGACGGTGAAAACTAGAGAGCCAGTAGGAAAATTCCCGTTCGCAGTACAGATGATTGAACCGGTGGCGCCGACCGCCGGCTTGGTTCCGCAAGTCCAGCCTGCCGGCGGCGTGACGGACTGAAACAGCGTGCCGGTCGGTGTGTTCTGCGTAAGTGCTGCGCCCCCGGCCGCGGCCGCGCTGCCGTTCGTGACCGTCTCGGTGTAGGTGATGTTTGCGCCGGTGGCGACGGGATTGGGCGCCACAGTTTCCGTGACGGAAAGATCCGGAGTCTGTACCGTGACGTTGGCGGTCGAAGTCGCAGTAGCCGTGTTCGCTCCTTTAGCATTGACGGTGTCGGTGATCACCGTGCCGTTCGAGGTCCCAGCGTTGACAGTAAAGACGACCGTGAAAGTGGTTGTACTGCCGACAGCGTACGATAACCCGCTAGTATCCGTGCAGGTGATCACCCCGGCAGAGTTGGCGCACGTCCAGGCATCAGTGCCTGCGGTTTTCGCCGCAGAAACGAACGTCGTGTTGGCCGGGAGATTCTGGGTGACCGTCAGCGGAGGAGTAACCGCCAATGAGCCGGTATTCGTCAGCACTTGTGTGTAAGTAATGGTGCCGCCGGGCCCCAATGTTGTTGGTGCTGCCGTATCTGTGATGGAAAGCGATTGCGCCGCGGCCGGTGCCGTGTGCATAAGCAACGCGAAGAGAATGAACAGGGACGGGGCGAGGGCTATGCGGAAACGCCGAATCCCGCACGCACCTGCGCGTATCAGGCGATGCATCTGCGTGCGGACGGCATGCCACGCAGCCGCGCTGGCCCCCGCTACCGAAATCATCCTTCCGCCGCGCTCAATGGCGATGACCCTTCCGAGAACCGACGACGCGACCGCGTCGTTCTCCTGGCCAGCATCTCCGCGTGTGACAATTTCTCCTTCTTCATGGCCTTTTCGAAGGACTCGATGCACGCGAAATCCATCCGAACCATGCGCCAACACGACATCGCCTCGATGCAAATCATTACAACGGGCGGGAGCAACGATCACGGCGTCATCATTCAGAATATTCGGCTGCATGCTGCGACCGTGCGCGCGGAAACGCACCTTCAGGCCGAGTTGCAGCAGTGCGGCGCTCACATCGCCGAACTGCGCAGAATTTCTCCTTACCATCGGACTAGGCTTCCGCACGACGAATGGCCTCCACGGCGGTTTCATCGGGGACAAACCGGAAAATGCAACACGGAATCTGCGAAGCAACACGATCGAGAAAATCGAGCGTCGCGCGAATGCCATGCTCGGAGTGGTGCGTCACAAAACTACGCGCAAACAATTCGGCGGCGGCGCGGCCCTTCGGCAGCGGACGCTGCTCGTTAGATTTGCCTTTCTCGAGCAAATAGATGGCGGACAAGGGAGCGAAATAAGGGGATGCGATTCCCGCATCGCCGTGCCAGGGCGTGCCGTACATCCAGACCCGTCCCTCGCGGGCGCGCAGAATGATGCGATCGTCGCTAAGGATGCGAACTCCGGGGCGGCCCATCCAAAGACGCGCCGTGGTGCTCTTGCCGGCTCCGGAATGTCCCAGGAAAAGATGACCGCGGCCCTGTTCATCGGAAAGACCGACGGCGTGAAGTTCGACGCCTTCGCCGCGCGAAAGGCGATGGATCATGAGCAGTTCATCAAGGGGATATTCGAGCGGATAGACGGGCCGCTCTGCGTCGAAATATTCGCGCGAGAGCAACACGCGGCCGGAGCGATATTCAGAATCGAACCACGCTTCTTTGTAGGGAGTCATGCCAACGAGCGGCGCGAGAAAACTGAAACGGTAGCCGGTTGGCTCGGCAAAGAGCGACCAGAGTCCGCCGGAATGAAATAACAGATTAGATTTTGGAATTTCCAGCGAATCGGCCCACGCAATTTGCAGATTCACTTCGCACGAGTCCGCCGTGACCTCGAAGGCGCGAAGTTCTTTTTCCAAGGCGATTCGCAGACCGTGGTCCGCGTGCAGGCCAAAAGTGATGCCGCCAATCCGGTAAGCAAGATCAGAAACGCCGAGGAAGAACAGTTTGGTCGTGTCGTTCATTTTGGCTAATTCGTTTTGAGAGGGTTTCATCGTCGGCTTTCATCCTCTCAAGAGCCTGGCGTCCGGCAAGCGCCGTAGAAGGCGATGCACGAAGTGGCAACGGGGCCAGTCGCGCCTGTGACTTTGCAATGGCCGAGTACGGCCTCTTCGGGCCGCAAACTTACGCGGATTACCTTGGGCGCCTCGTAGGCGGCCCTGGTGTCTGGTTCCAGAGACTTCTTGTCTTGGTCGTCTTTCATTTTCTTTCTTCGGTCATCCACGCACCGTGGCGCAGGAGTTACAGCCGACGGTGCGGCACCCAGTTGAAGGTTGCAAAACATTCAAGACGTGCGACGTGAGCCCGCCTCCCGGCCAAATGCCCAAGTCGGGTTTGAAATTTTTCAAACGTTCTGCGGCAGCTAAGAGTTCGGCGCGATGCATACCGCCTTCGCAACACTCGCAATCGCCGTGCTCCGGAACTTCATGGCCAAAGGCGTAGGCCCTCAAATGGGCGACCTGGCAGAGGAAAGAAACGGGCGACTCGGGGTCTCCGTTCTCAAGCTCTCCATTCGCCGGGCACATGCTGCAGAGGGACTGAATCTGACAGCGGTCACAGATCATCGGGCGGGTGCGCGGCTGGCTGCGAATCTCACGCAATGGCCCCTCCCAACCTTCGAGAAAACTGCCTTCGCGAATGTTGTAGCCTTGCTGGTGGGAGATGACGCAGATGCTCATCGTGCCGTAGGGGTCGATGGCGCAGCCGCCGATGCCGCCGCCGCAGAAATATCTTTCTCCGTGGCCTGCTTCGGCCTTCATCGGCGCGGCCAGGTCCTGCTCGGCCATACGCCGGTAATCTGCTTTGCGCTTCGGTTCCGCAAAATCGAGCTCGACGGCTTGCTCCGGGGTAAGCCGAACGGCGAGCGGGCTTTGCGAACAGTCGATGCGCGGATTGATGGCGGAATCGAATTTGAATTCGACGCCGAATTCTTCTTCGGCGAGGCGTTTCATCTCGAAAACTTCGTGGCGATTGATCGTGGTAGGAACGGTCTTGAGCTTCAGCGGGAGGTTGCGTTCGAGAAGCAAGCGAATGCCTCTCATGCAGCGTTCGTACGAGCCGGGAATTTGGGTCAGAGCTTCGTAGGTCTCGCGAGTTGCTCCATACACGGTAATCTCGATAGCGAACGGGCGGTATTCGGCAAGGTGATCGGCGATGCGCTCGTTGATCATCGTGCCGTTCGTGAAGAGGGTGATGAGGAATCCGCGCTTCTTGGCCTCGGTGTAGATCTCTAGAAAGTCTTTGCGGGCAAAGATTTCGCCGCCGGTGTAGAGCAGCCAGAGACAGCCGGCATCGACAAGTTCATCGAGCAGGCGGCAATGCTCTTCGAAAGTGAGCTCTTGGGCGCGAGCGCCGTGATCGCTCATGGGCAAGTTGTTATAACAATGCAGGCATTCGAGAGGACACCGGCGCGTCACCTCGATCGACACCTCCAGCGGCGCCCGTTTCCCTTGGAAACGCTGGTGAACCAAGCCCGTCAGCTCGCCGTATGCTGCCGTTTGCAATTCTTACCCTTTCAGTTCACTCTGCCAAACCAATCGAGTTCTAGTACCGTCTTTGGAGTGCGCACTAGCTACACTCCATGCTTCGCACCCATGTTCAGGCATAATGAGAAGGAATTTGACCGGCTAAACCGTACGAATCAGGCCTACTTCCTGGAGTTCAGCGAGATAGCTCTGAACGTCTGCCAATGCCTGCTTCGCATCCACTTCGTACTGCCTGGCGACCCAATTCGCGAGTTCCTCCGTCGAATGCCCCTTTTCGAGTAATCGCCAAAGGCTTCGGCCGACCGGATTGAAGGTGTAGACCGAATCGAGATCCCCCACACCACGGCAAATGGGTACAACTATCGTTTCACCAGCAACTTCGCGGGAAACAATGGCCGTATTCCGGATGTGGCAGACCGGTGTCGTATTTAACGAAGAAGCTAAATACTTAGACCCTGGGAGCCCTGAGACGGGGTTTGCCATGGTTTTAGTGTCCGAAATGAAACAGGGGTTGTCACGTTCTGGGAAGTACAGTGTGCCGTATCAGTACCCTGGTAGTAAGAAGTATCTAATATATAAACTGTGCTGCGAACTGCTTTATTAACAATAATTTAATGAACAATTAAAGAGGTTAAGGCTGGCGAAATGTTGGGGCGACCGTGTACAGTTCACAAGTTCACAGCACCGAATCGAGAACAGCACATTGCCAACTGTGAGCTAGAGCATTCCCATAAATGATGTAGCTTTTCGGAAATGAAATTGTGTGGCAGAGTGTGGGCTATGACACCCATCCCTGTCCCCGTGCGTCGACGCATTCTCCAACTCTACGAACGAGGCAAGAGCAGTCGTGAGATTGCCCAATTCTTCGGTTTTTGCGTGGCCGCGGTGCGGCGCGTGCGCCAGCAGTTTCGGCAGCGCGGCACGCTGCAGCCGCGGACTCATCGCAGTGGGCGCCGCACGTTGCTCACCGAGGAGCGTAAACAGCGGCTGCAAGAATTGCTGTCCGCGCAGCCCGACGCCACGCTGGCCGAGTTAGGCGCACGCCTGGACCGGCCCTTCCGAACTTCCACGATGGATTTGTGGCTACGGCGACTGGGCTGGAAGTATAAAAAAAACTCTGGTCGCCGCCGAACAAAACCGGCCGGACGTGGCCGAAAAAAGAGCTCGCTGGCATGAACAGTTGGCGCGCGAACCAGTCACCGGACTGGTGTTCGTGGATGAAAGCGGGGCCAACACCAAGATGACCCGCTTGCGGGGCCGGGCTCTCGGAGGGCGCAGGCTGGTGGCCCGCGTCCCGCACGGAAGCTATCAAACCAGCACGCTGATCTCCGGCATACGCCTGGGAGGGTCCTTGTGCTCCTTGGCTGTTTGAAGGTCCCATGAACGGCGAAATGTTTTTGGCTTGGGTGAAGCAAGGACTGGCACCCACCTTGCGAACGGGCGATCTGGTAATCCTGGACAACCTGGCGACGCACAAAATCCGGGGAGTCCGCGAAGCCATCCAATCCAGGGGCGCGCGGCTGCTCCATCTGCCGCCCTATTCTCCCGATTTCAACCCCATCGAACCAATGTGGAGCAAGATCAAGCAAATCCTCCGCAATCATGCTCCTCGGACGGAAACCGAGTTGCTTGCGGCTGCCAAAGCCGCTTTCCAAGCCATCTCCCTCACCGACTGCAGGAGCTTCTTTTTTAGCGCCAAATACGCTACATCATTTATGGAAGTGATTTAGTCTCATGAGTCATAAATAGGTTTCATACGTACTGTTGGCGCAAACCGGCGGCCGTACCTACACCGAAGGCTTCTCCCTCCGTTGGGATCAGATCGATCTCGAGCACAATGTGATTTTCTTTGGAAAGAAAACCAAAACAGAAGGATCATCCGAGCCTGTACCCCTGACCGGGCTTGCACACGATGTTCTTCTCAGTTGGAAGGTGGAGCAGGGAGGCCAGAGCCCATTTCTTTTTCCGAGTCCGGTCAAACCCGATTAGCCGATCACTACGGTTAAGACGGCGTGGAAAACGACTGTAAAGAACGCGGGAGTAGCTCACTTTCCGATCTACCATTTGAGGCATGTGTTCTGCACGCGCCTCAGTTGGGTTGCGCCTGACGCAGTTGTGCAGCGCGCGATGCGTCATTCGAGCCCTGAAACCAGGCGCCACTATCAACTGGGGATGGTGGAGCAGGTGCGGCAAAACCTGGAAAAAGCAAATGAGAAGGTCTACGGCAACGGGAAAGTATTACGTTTTTATGACGGTCAGCCTGCTGGCGGGAACGAACAAGAAAAGACCGCGTGTAAGTAACAGATGTGGCGCGCCCGGGGAGATTCGAACTCCCGACCCTCTGCTTAGAAGGCAGACGCTCTATCCAACTGAGCTACGGGCGCAACTAAATTGATTCTAAAACATTTGCGGCTTGCAAACACAGAGTTTTAGATACGTGGACCGTCTGTATAAAGGACCGACGCTCAATCTAAAGGTGCAGCTGGCGGAACGCTCGATAGAACTTGAATAATCAGGAGCATTTGCATCAGAAACTCCTTTGGTCGCCCGAATGGCAGTTATCCGGCAGTGCTCACAACGTCGAGAAAAGGCGGCGAGGAGTGAGGAAATATACATAAATCCCCTTGAGACCTCAACTCCGACGCCGCTCCAGATGGAACGCAGACAGCCTGGCGAACATAGGCAGCAGCGCGCTCTCGATCAATTCTTGCGTTGTAGCGCCAGTTCCTGCGCGCTTACTCGATGCTGAGCGTGACGCTTCCCGAGTGCTGCGCGGTCCCACTCATTCCTGTCACCGTGATCGTGTAGGTGCCCGGTGGCGTCGCATTACTATTCCCGGTCCCGGGAACGCTTGCGCATCCGCCAAGTGAAACTGCTAACCCGCCGACCATGATAAGCCAAAGCGCGAGGGCGCCGGCGCGTGCCGGCAACAGTGGGCCCCAGGGCATGCGTCTCCGCACGGCTAGCAGCCCGGCCGCCAGGATCGCTGCGAGTAGTCCCATCGGGCCAGCGGGGAAATTCTTCCCCGTAGGAACAGGCGGCAGCGCGGCAGCGGCAGTCGCGGTAACAGTCAACGTTACCTTTGTAGTGGTCAACCCCGGCGTCACAGGGTCCTGACTGAACAGAGCAGTGGTCCCCCTGGGCAGCCCGGAGACTCCCAATTGGACTGCATCGGCAAACCCATCGATTGTTGGAGCGATGGAGATTGTGACCGGAGTCGCTTGGCCGGGTATTACATAGACTGTCGAACCGGGGCCAGCCACACCAAAGTCGTCGATGGTGAAGCTGCTTGCTGACGAAGTGCTTCCGCCAGGCGCCGGATTGGTCACCGTCACGTTAACTGCGCCGCCGCTCGAAATGTCGGTCGCCGGGATGGCCGCCATGAGTTGCGTTCCGCTACTAAAGGTTGTCGCTTCCTTCTTGCCGTTGAAGCTGACTGTCGAAGTCGAAACGAAACCCGAACCCCTTACGGTTAGGGTGAAGGCTGTGCCAGCTGGAGAATGCAGCGGTGAGAGATTGCCGATCGACGGAGCAGGATTGTCAACAGTAAGCGTAACGGACGCACTTTTGACGCTGCCGAGTATCGCGGTGATCTGCGAGGTGCCTGCGTTTAACCCTATTGCAAGACCGGTGTTCGCGCCGATGGTAGCCACGGATGGAGTGGCCGAGGCCCAGGTAACACTCGCGGTAATATTCTGCGTCGAGTTGTCGCTGTAAGTCCCCGTGGCAGTGAACTGCTGCGTCAATCCCAAAAGAATTGAAGGATTCGCCGGGGTCATCTGGATAGAGACCAACGTCGGAGCTGTGATCGTCAGCGTGCCTACGGCATCGCTGGCCTGGTAGTTGGAGTTGGTGAGGGAGGCGTCTACCGCGTAGCTGCCCGCAGCAGTCGGTGCCGTAGTGGTGGGACCGTAAGTGGTTCCCCCAGTGCCAGTATAGGTGACCGAAACAGCAGTCAGCCCGTTCGGGTTGGTCGTCATGGTGACAGATTTCGGCGTGCCATCATAGGTCTGTGAGAGGTTAGAGAGCGTAAGCGTCGCCGATGCCTTGACCAGCGTCACTGGAAACGCTGCGCTGGTTGCGGCGCTGTAGTTGTTATCCGCGGCTTTCGTTACTGTTAGCGAGCAGGTTCCGGCGGCGTTGCTCACACTCACCGTCGTCCCGATCACCGAGCAGCCTGTCGAAGCTCCGGCAGTGAAGCTCAGTGCACCCGTGCCGCTGCCGCCCGTGGCTGTCGCCGTTCCGGTCGTTCCATAGGTCACGCTGGTTGGCCCAGTTACCGTCAGCAACGCCTGGCTCGCCGGCACCAGCGTCACTGGAAATGCTGCGCTGGTTGCGGCGCTGTAGTTGTTATCCGCGGCTTTCGTTGCTGTCAGCGAGCAGGTTCCGGCGGCGTCGCTCACACTCACCGTCGTCCCGATCACCGAGCAGCCCGTCGAAGCTCCGGCACTGAAGGTCACTGCACCCGCGCCGCTGCCACCCGTGGCTGTCGCGGTTCCGGTCGTTCCATAGGTCACGCTGGCTGGCCCTGTTACTGTAAGCAGCGCCTGGCTCGCTGGCACCAGCGTCACTGGAAACGCTGCGCTGGTTGCGGCACTGTAGTTGTTATCCGCGGCTTTCGTTGCTGTCAGCGAGCAGGTTCCGGCGGCGTCGCTCACACTCACCGTTGTCCCGATCACCGAGCAGCCTGTCGATGCTCCGGCACTGAAGCTCAGTGCACCCGTGCCGCTGCCGCCCATGGCTGTCGCTGTTCCGGTCGTCCCATAAGTCACGCTGGCTGGCCCTGTTACCGTCAGCAACGCCTGGGTAGCCAGAGTCGCCGTTGCCGAAGTCTGCTGCTGCGTCGCTGCGCTGTAATTGGCGTTACCGGATTGGTTGGCGTCAATGGTGCAAATTCCGCTGGCGCTCAGCATTGTGACCGTTGCGCTGGTCACTCCGCCCGCCACGCTGGAAGTTCCCAATGAGCAGACGCCCGTGCTCACGGCATCCACTGAAAGCGAAACCGTCAGCCCGGAGGTGGATTGCGCGGCTACAGGGAACGTGCTGTTGTAGGCTGCGTTTACCGGCGCCGTCGTCGTGAACGAAATCGTCTGGCCCGCCAGCACTGCTGTCGCGGATGTCTGCTGCTGCGTCGCTGCGCTGTAATTGGCGTTACCGGATTGGTTGGCGTCAATGGTGCAAATTCCGCTGGCGCTCAGCATTGTGACCGTTGCGCTGGTCACTCCGCCCGCCACGCTGGAAGTTCCCAATGAGCAGACGCCCGTGCTCACGGCGTCCACTGAAAGCGTTACTGTCAGCCCGGATGTAGATTGTGCGGCTACAGGGAACGTGCTGTTGTAGGCTGCGTTTGCCGGCGCCGTGGTCGTGAACGAAATCGTCTGGCTAACCTGATTCACCGTCTGCGGCAGAGGGGTTGCCGTGCTGCCAGCATCCGCGCCGGTAGCGTTGAAGTTGCTGTCGCCGCTGTAAATCGCAGTGATCGGATCCACGCCCGTCCCCATCACCCAGACGGTATTGTCTCCGTGCAAAGACGACAAGAGGTTGTTCGTCGAGTCAAGAACCACGCCATAAATGCCTGTGGTCGCAGGGCCGCCGCTTGGATTCAGGTCGGCCCATGCAGCCGGGCCTCCCAAGCCGTTGGCGTTGATGATCGCCCAAACGGTATTTGTCGGGGACTGAGCCTGCAGCAGGCCTCTGTTGTTTACGGCGTCGTAGACCCCGGTGGTCACGCCGCCAAAATTTGCAGGTGCACCGGCGGCTCCTTGTGGAATCAAGTTGGTCCATACAGGAGCACCACCAAGGCCATTGGCGTTGCTCAACTCCCAGACGGCATTCGTTGGACTACAGCTTCCGCCCACGATGCCGCTGCCGCCAGTGACGGTCATCCGGTTGTTGGTGGAGTCGTAGAAAGTGGTAGGCCCGTATTGGCCGGCAGGAGGTCCGCCGGTCGGAGAGAGCTGGATCCATGCAGGCGCTCCTCCGGTCCCATTGGCGTTGGTCAAGACCCACGTGTCGCTATAAGTGCTGCACGCGCTGCCGCCACCGTTTTGGCCGGCGAAGATCATCAACCGGTTGGTTGCGGGGTCGTAGGCTGCGGAAGAATTAATACGAGGATTGGGAGCCGCTCCCGAAGGAGCGAGTTGCGTCCATGCGGGCGTGCCCCCCTTCCCGTTGGCGTGCGACAGGACCCAGACGTCATTGCCAGCAGGGGTGCAGCCGGACAAGCAACCGCCGAAAATGATCATGCTATTGGTCGTAGGGTCGTAAACTGACATGGCCGCATGTCTGCCCGAGGGCGTTCCTCCCGTCGGGGAAAGCTGCGTCCAAGTTGGCGTTCCTCCCAATCCATTCGCATTGCTCAGAACCCAAAGTTGATTGGCGCCGGAACAGGCAGGCTGTCCGTAAAAAATCAGATCTCCTTGCCCGTCTCCCAAGATTGGCAGGTTGCACAGGGATCCCGGCGCAATTCCGCTGGTGGTGATCGAGCTCCAGCCCTGGGCCGAGCCCGGGAGCGAGGAGAGAGTAAGGGGTGAGCCTGTGCCCAGGACCGTAGCGCCATCCATAAATGTCAGGGTGCCTCCGCTCGGCGTCCCCGTCACTGGCGGAACAGCGGTCACCGTGGCCGTTAGCGTTACCGACTGGCCGTAGTTTGCGGCATTCAGCGAGGAAGTCACATAAGTGAAAGTGTCGGATTTAGTCGCGGTCGCCGAAGACTGTTGCTGTGCCGCTACGCTGTAATTGCCGTCACCCGCTTGGTTGGCGTCAATCGTGCAAACTCCGTTGGCGCTCAACATCGTCGCTGCCGCGCTGGTGACTCCACCCGCCACGATTGAACTTCCGAGCGAGCAAACGCCGGTGCTTACAGCATCCACAGTCAGAGACACGGTCAGCCCGGAAGTGGATTGCGCGGCTACCAGGAACGTGCTGCCGTAGCTGGCCGTCGAGGGCGCCGTTGTGGTGAACGAAAGCGATTGGCTTGCCAGAAACGCCGTTGCCGAGGTCTGCTGCTGAGCGGCTGCGTTGTAGTTGCTGTCACCAGCCTGGTTTGCATCAATGGTGCAAGTTCCGGTGCCGCTCGAGATGGTCACCGTCGCGCTGGTCACTCCGCCCGCCACGCTAGTCGTTCCCAGCGAGCAAACGCCCGTGCTTATAGCATCCACGGTCAGAGAAACCGAAAGCCCGGATGTGGATTGCGCGGCCACCGGGAAGGTGCTGCCGTAGCTAGCCGTCGACGGCGCCGTTGTGGTGAACGAAATCGTCTGGCTTGCCAGATTCGCTGTTGCCGAAGTCTGCTGCTGAGAGGCTACGTTGTAGTTGATGTCACCAGCCTGGTTAGCGTCGATGGTGCAGGTTCCGGTGCCGCTCGACATGGTCACCGTCGCGCTGGTCACCCCGCTGGCCACGCTCGGCGTTCCCAGCGAGCAGACGCCCGTGCTGCTTCCGTCCACCGACAAGGTTACGGTCAGGCCAGAGTCGGACTGCGCGCCTACAGTGAAGGCGCTGTTGTAGCTCGCGTTGGCCGGCGCCGTCGCCGTGAATGAAATCGTCTGGTTCGCCATCGGCGGATTTCCCACGACACCCCTTGGCGCAGCGATGCTGTACGCGGGGCCACCCAGGTCGGGGCTAGTCCACACGAGCGAGCCGGTTGGGCTGTACGCGTACACAAAATGGCTCGAGTTGTTCGTTACATATACATTCCCACCGGACGGATTGACGGCGATGTTGTTCGGAGTGACGGCTGTGGTAAAGGTTCTCACCACAGTCTGAGTTGCCGGATCGACGACCACGATCTCGGAAGAACTGACGCTGGCCACGAAGATGTACCCACCACTCCACGGCTGAACGGCAAGTGCGTCAAAGCTGGCGATGTAGGTGGAAAGACTCATGCTCCAATTTGTTGCACCCAAACTGCCCTTATTCATTTGGGAAAGCGTGAGCCCGCAGCCGTTCGACGCCATGTTCCCGCCCCGATACAAGGTACCGTCTCCGGGATTGAGGTCCGTGTAGCCTTCACACGAACTCGCAGAAGTCAGGCTCCCCGCTGCGGAGGCGCGATACAGAGTGTTGTACGAGTAGCCGGGGCCTGCATTGGTGATGGCATAAATTTGGCCGGTAGAAGAATCTATTGACGCCCGGCCGATGTCGTTTGTAGAGACAGCCCATTGCTGGGCGCCATTGGTGCGATTTGATTTGGCTATGGCTCCGTAACAACCGCCTTCCGTCCAAACGACGCCAGGAGCAGCGCTGGTCGTATCCACCGCCGCATTATTTACGTAATAGAAGTTACAGATGCCGCCGGTACTTACGGAGTTGGACCAAACCAGTGCGCCGCTGGAGTCGAGCTTATAGACCGTTCCAGGGCTGGAGAGACTATGGCTGCCGTACCCGGTGTAAACGCCGAAGTCGAACTGGTCCACGGCAATCGCCCCTTCGTTGGTGACAGAGGTCGACCAAAGGACGGTTCCATCCGCGGCCTTTAATTTCGTGATCGTGCTGTTACCCACGTCGACGGCCACGTCACCGATGCTGAGGCTGAGTGTTGTTATCGCCGTCGAAGTTTGCTGCTGCGTGGCTGCGTTGTAGTTGTTGTTACCAGCCTGGTTGGCGTCAATGGTGCAGGTTCCGGTAGCGCTCAGGACTGTCACGATCGCGCTAGTCACGCCACTCGCCACGCTGGGAGTTCCCAGCGAGCAGACCGATGTGCTGCTCGCATCCACCGACAAGGTTACCGTGAGCCCGGAGGAGGATTGCGCGGCTACAGTAAACAGGCTGCGATAGCTCGCGTTCGATGGTGCCGCCTGCATGAACAAGATCGTCTGGCCGATCGCCTGAGCTGTGGCCGAAGTTTGCTGTAGGGCCGCCGCGTTGTAGGTGGCGTCACCTAATTGGATAGCAAAAACGGTGCAGGTTCCGGTGCCGCTCAGCATCGTCACCGTCGCGCTGGTCACTCCGCCTGCCACGCTGGGAGTTCCCAAGGAGCAGACTGATGTGCTGCCTGAATCCAGAGACAACGTTACCGTGAGCTCGGAAGTGGATTGCGCGGCGACTGGGAAGGTGCTGTTGTAAGTCGCGATTGCCGGTGCCGCCGTGGTGAACGAGATCGTCTGGGCAAGCGTGGATGTCTGTACCTGGGTAAGCTCAAAAGCGCCGATGTCGCAAGCAGAACCCTGGGGCCGTGTCACCCCGCGCTGATCGGCCGTGACCGCGTTGCCGCTTGTATCTGTGCAGTAGTTGATGGGGCTCAATGGGATGGCATCGACGGCTGGGCTGGTGGAGAGCAGCGCAATTGTCTGGGTCGAACCGCCGTTAGTTTTCAGGCCGATGGGATCCAGCCCTGCGGGAGTGCTGTTCAAGTCCCCGGTGTGCGTGAAAGAGGCAGCGCAGGTCGCGTCGTCCGACAGGTTGTAGCCTTGCGAAATGATGGTCCCTGCGCAATTCCCACCCGAAGGATTATTCGCCACGATGCTATTCTTCGCCGTCAACGTCCCACCGTTCGAGATGCCGGCCCCGGTGGTGCTGCCGAAAAAGTCGTTGGCGCTGATCGTGGAGTTGCCGGAGATGGTGCTGTTGCTGAGCCTGAGCGTTCCGGCGTTGTAGAGGCCGCCGCCAGTGACGGCACCGTAGTAGTCGTTACCGCCGCCATTCGCGATGTTGCCGGAGATAGTGCTGTTGATGAGCGTCAGCGTTCCGGCATTGTAGATGCCCCCGCCGTAGACGCTAACGTAGTAGCCATTGCCGGTGGCGCTGACGGTATTGCCGGAGACGGTGCTGTTGCTGAGCTTCAGAGTTCCGGCGTTGTAGATGCCGCCGCCGGCGACGCTACCGTAGGTGCCGCCGCCGACATTGAGCCCATTCTCGATGGTCAAGCTGAAGAGATTTACTGTCACGCCTGGGCCAACGGAGAGAACCTGGACAGCGTTGTTGCCGCTAACCGCTACATTGGACGCGCCGGCACCGGTGATGGTAAGGCTGGTATTAATTGTAAGCGTGCTGGCCAGAGTGATCGTGCCCGCGGTGCTGAAATTGATGGTGTCGCCCGAGGCCGCGTTCGCAATCGCGTCCCGCAGCGAACCTAGTCCGCTGTCGTTGGTATTCGTCACCGTGAGGGTACTGGCGGAAACCGGAGCGGCGCTGAATGCTGCCAGCAAGATCAGTGCGGCGCACACAGCGGGGCCTCTCCGGCAGCGCAGACCGCCTGGATGCCCTTCCTCACGAACGCGAAAGAAAGTTCGGATTACTTTAACTGAGGATAGGTGCAGAAGATGCAGCAAGCGGCTTGCGGACATTTGTCAGGTGCTCCTGTGCTCTGAACTCAAGACTTAAAACATGAATTTCCGTTAGTGCAATATCGGCTAAAGGACGCTCCGAGGCCTGCAGGACTTGGCTTACGCCATGGACTAGGTGTTAACTGAGTCCAGCGCGCGAACCAGAGGTCTCCCTTGAAAACCGCATAACGCGGCTTCAGAGACAACTCGTGCAATTTCGGTGAGCGGGGCGATATTCGAAGAAATAGCTAAAGTGTGGCAAGAGTACTTCAGACCGAAAATGTTCAAACGACTAATACGCAGTGCGCGCGTGTCTTCAGGACACGCCGTCAGTGCTGTAGAAGAGGAGGCTTAGAGCAAACATGGACGACCGCTCTGCAGACAGCATGTCTGGCTCGGCCTAATTGGTCCAACGGAACTTCTCGCGGGCGGGAGCAGAAGTTACTGTCCACGCGCGCCGTCTCGCTTTGCTATGATGAGCGTAGTGAATCCCATCGAAACACTGGGGCTCGCGTTGGGCGCCGGATTTTCTTCCGGCTTGAACCTGTATGCGACTGTTGCAACACTGGGGCTTCTAGAGCGCTTCGGAGTGATTCATCTGCCGGGATCGCTCCACGCGCTGTCTCATCCCTGGGTTGTCGGTATTGCCGTACTTCTTTACGTGGTCGAATTTTTCGCGGACAAGATCCCTTACGTCGATACAGCTTGGGATGCGATCCACACTTTTATCCGCCCGCCCGCCGCCGCGTTGCTTGCGTATACTGCTGCGGGCGCCGCTCCCGCGGAGTGGCGCTGGGCTGCGGCGCTTCTCGCGGGTGGAGTCGCGCTAACCTCTCATGGCACGAAGGCCAGCGCGCGTGCAGCGGTCAACACGATACCGGAGCCGTTCAGCAATTGGGCATTAAGCTTCGGAGAAGACGTTTTGGCGGTTTGGCTGACGTGGATGGCCACGGTGCATCCCGTGGCAACAACTGTTATCGTCGTAGTTCTGCTGGCACTTTCTGCTTACTTACTGTTTCATCTCTTCCGGTTTGCGCGGCGCGCGCTGCAGCGGTTGTTTGCAGTTTAAGTTGGGGACTATTTCAAATAGGTCGCCAGCCAATCCAAAAACGTTTTGTACCAAAACCGGCTGTTTTGTGGTTTCAGAACCCAATGGCCTTCATCAGGAAAAATGACCAGCTTCGAGGGCACGCCTTGCCGCTGCAGCGTGTTGAAGAATTCCAGCGATTGCGTGTACGGCACTGAAAGTCCAGTTCGCCGTCAATCACCAGCGTTGGCGTTTTGAACTTTCCCAACTCCGCCGCGTAGGTCGCCGGCGCCCATTTGCGATAACTCTCCGGATTCGTCCACGGCGTGCCCTGCATGTCGTGTTTTTCAAACCTGCTCTTCCGTGGCGTACATCGAATTTAAATCGTAAACGCCGGCGTGGCTGATGATCGCTTTGAAGCGGCCTGTGTGGGTCGCAATCCAGTCCGCCAGGTAGCCGCCATACGATCCGCCCGCAGCCGCCATGCGCGAACCGTCCGTGTACGGATACTTTTTCAGCACGAAATCCACGCCGTCCAGCACGTCCACGTATGCCTGGCCGCCCCAGTCGCCGGTAATCTCATCGGTAAATTTTTGCCCGTATCCCGTCGAGCCGCGCCGGTTGATCATCAGCGTGACGTAGCCCGGAGCGGAAAATACTTGCGGATTTCAGCGGTAGCCCCACGCGTTTGACCACATCGTTTGCGGCCCGCCATGCAGCAGCACCAGCAGGGGATATTTCTTCGTCGCGTCAAAATCCGGCGGCGGATCAGCATCGCCTGCACTCGCGT
>CAVWDX010000013.1:0-199985 GCA_963753745.1 uncultured Acidobacteriota bacterium | reverse complement strand
TCGATGCCTGGCATCCCGAGTGATATTGTAGTCCAGCTTGGAAATGTATACGTTCTCTGTGAGGGAAATTGGAGCGCTGAAGTTGAAGCAGCTGTAGTTAAAGCCGTCTCCCGCGTTGTTGCAATTGGGAGATGGAAAGGTGTTGAGATAATTCAACATCACCGTGCTTGGACCAACATGTAAGGGATCCATTTGCTTGATCTGCTGCGGCGAAACCGCAGAATAAGCGAGGATCGTTCCATCGGAAAGTGTGACAGGCGTGGGAATCGTATATGACTTCCCGCTCAAGCCAGCCACCGAGCCACCGGGGCAGTCGGTCGCGACCGTCGAGCTAGTGTGGTCGCACTGATAAAAGATCACCCCATCCCTCATAGCCAAGGAGGGAACGGCGTTCGTCTCGCTCGTCGCCTCCGCCCTGCGAGTTCCCTCGTAGTTCGCAAAGAAATACATCCGGTCCTTCTTGATTGGCCCTCCCAGCGATCCACCGAATATGTTGCGGATTAGCTTCGGGGCCTTGTTGCAGGAGGGATCGGTCAGAGGAGTGCCGTTGTTCAGGCAATTCTGGATTTCGCCGTTCTTCACAAAAAAGTCATTGGCGCTCGTATAAGTATTCCGATTGTATTCGTACGCGGAGCCATGAAGTTTGTTGGTGCCGCTCTTGGTCACCATCGCTACCTGCCCGCCGGATGTACTCCCCTGATCGGCGTTGTAATTCGAAGTAGTGACTCGAAACTCTTGAACCGAATCCAAAGTCACGGGAAGTACAGACGTGAAAGCGTGCCCGCCTTCATCATTCACCTGTACGCCGTCAACCGTTACGTTGCTCTGGTCGCTTCGCGCGCCATTCACCGCCCCTTTTCGGGTATCGAAGCTGGGATCGTCATCGCGGTTGTTCGGGAAAGCCACACCAGGCTGTAAGCTAAGAAGGTCGGGCACGTTGCGTCCTTCCAGGGGCAATTCTTTCACCTGGTTCTCGTTGAAGGCATTTCCAAGCGAAGCGTCCGTCGTGTTGAGCGTGGCTGCTTCCGCTGAGACCTCTACGGTTTCCGTCGCGGCCCCCACATCCAGCGTGACGTTCTGCGTGGATGGCAGATTTACCAGCAGTTGCAAATTCTTCTGCTCAAACTTGCGAAAGCCAGCGAGTTCCACGGTGAGCGCATAGGTGCCAGGTGGCAGCGCAAGAAACTGGTACTCGCCCGCGTTATTCGTTGCCGTCTCGCGCTTCAACCCCTGACTGATGTTTGTAAGCGTCACAGCGGCATTCGCAACTATCGCGCCACTCCTATCGCTTACCACACCACGCAACGACGTGGTTCCGGTTTGCGCCCAGCCACACGTAACGGCAAAAAGAAATCCTACACAAGCGATCAAAACATTGCGCTTAACTAAATCCCACCTCATGGACTGCTCCTTTCGCGCACCATAACCAAGATTTGCGTTGAACGCTGGTAGGCAGCACCAGCCCACATAAGTACAAAGCAGCGCTTTGCCGGGTCCTCACCTGGAAAAAACTACGCTAGACCCTGGACAGCTTTCCCCACTATCAAACGAGCCAAACTTTGACCTAGCTTTTAGGCCAATTCGACGGTCCCTGTCAAGGAAAGATCTTCTAATTTCTTTATCAACTCTGACTTATACAATTTTTGGATTCTTGAAAATAGCACTCAGGTGGGAACCGCTCTGCCCTTGCAACAAACAAAACTCACACCCCGCCATGCACAAACGGTTTTATCCAAGTTTCAGCAGCCTGGCTACCGTAACAGCCGGAATCCCGCGAATGGCTCCCAGGATCGAGTCCGAAACCTCCCCATCCAGCCGCACCAGCGACACCGCCTCCGCACCCTTGGCAGCCTCGCGCCGCCCCAGCGCAAACGTCGCGATATTCACGCCCATATTGCCCAGCGTCGAGCCCACTTGCCCAATCACGCCGGGCTCGTCGCGGTTCCGCAGATAGAGCATGGTCCCGGCAAGCTCGGCTTCTACCGGGATGCCATCAATCAGCAGCACGCGCGGCGACCCATCATGCAAAACTGTGCCTTCGGCGGAAAAGCCGCGCACCTGGCCCTCTTTTTCCGGCAAGGCAGCCACTTCCAGCGTGTTAGGAAATCCGCGCTCCCGCCGCCGCGTCTCTTCCTCGACCGAAAGCCCTCGCGCCGCGGCTACGGCGGGGGCATTCACCACGTTCACTTTTTCGTCCAGCACCGCGTTCAGCATTCCAGCCAGCACCGCGCTCCGCAAAAGGTGCGTCCCCACCTCCGCCACTTCGCCAGCATAGCGAATCCGTATGCGCGCCGGCCTCACAGCCACCGCCTGCGATACCAGCGAACCCAAACGCTCGGCCAGCGCCAAATACGGCCGTACTCGCCGGTATTGATCGGCCGAAAGCGCCGGCAAATTCACCGCGTTTCGAATCAACCCATCCGCCAGATAATCCTTGATTTGCACGGCCACCTGCGTGCCCACTTCTTCCTGCGCCTCGGTCGTAGAGCCTGCGACGTGCGGCGTCGCAATCACGTTTTGCATCGCCAGCAACGGCGAATCCTTCGGCGGTTCGTGCACGAAAACGTCCAGCGCCGCTCCAGCCAGCTTCCCGCTTTTCAACGCCTCCGCCAGCGCACCCTCATCAATCAGTTCGCCGCGCGCCGCATTGATCAACCGCGCGCCTTTCTTCATCTTCCGAATTGTCTCCGCGTTGATCAGATTTTGCGTCGCCGGGCTCAGCGCCGTATGCAGCGAGACGAAATCGCTTTCCGCCAACAATTTTTCTAGCGGCACCAGCTCGACCTGCACCTCCTTCGCCGCCGCTTCGCTGATGTATGGGTCGTACCCCAGCACGCGCATGTCAAACGCATCCGCGCGGATCGCCACTTCGCTACCGATACGGCCCAATCCAATCAGCCCCAGCGTTTTCCCGCGCACTTCCGTTCCCGCTGCGGACGATTTTTCCCACTTTCCTTCATGCATCGATTTGTCTAGCCGCGGCACCAACCTCGCCAGCGCCAGCAGCAGCGCAAAGGTATGCTCGGCCACGCTGACCGCGTTCCCTCCCGGCGTGCTCATCACCAACACTCCGCGTGTCGTAGCCGCGTCCAGATCGATATTGTCCACGCCGACGCCTGCGCGCCCCACGGCTCGCAATCGCGGTGCTCTATCCAGCAACTCCGCCGTAACTTTCGTTGCGCTCCTCACGATCAAGGCGTCCGCATCCGCGATCTCCGCGTTCAGCGTGTCTTTCGTCGTCAACGCGATGTTCCATCCCGTCTTCCGCAATAGTTCCACGCCACGTTCGCTGATCTTGTCTGCAACTATGACTTTCATCACGCCTCATTCGGATTGGTTTATGTTTCCACGCGCACCTGGCGGGCAAACTCCGCCGAAACTGAAACATTAACGGTAGCGAGCCACCCGCACCCTGTCAAATCCTGTGCTTGCCTCTCTTCTCTGCGATCTCCGTGTCCTCCGCGAACGCGCCTGCCCCGACCGGCTCGGGGGCTTAATTCTTTCCTCTTTCTTCTGTTATATTGAAGCAGATGACTCTTTCCGAAAGAATCCAGAAAGACCTGACCGACGCCATGCGCTCGAAGGACGAGCTTCGCCTTAGTGTCATCCGCGGCGTAAAGTCCGCCATCAAGTACAAAGAAACCGAGAAAATCCGCGCGCTCGACGAAGCCGAATCCATCCAAATCCTGCAAACTCTCGTCAAACAGCGCAAAGAATCCATCGACCAATTCGGCAAAGGCGGCCGCCAAGATCTCGTCGACAAAGAAACCAAGGAACTCGCTATCCTCGAATCTTATCTCCCCGCCGGTGCCAGCGATGCCGAAATGGACGCCGCAATCGCCAAAGCCCTCGCCGAAACCGGCGCCAACTCCATGAAACAAATGGGCGCCGTCGTCAAAGCCGCCAAATCCGCTCTCGAAGGCAAAGTCGTCGACGGCAAAGCCCTAAGCGACCGTGTCCGCGCCCGCCTCTCCTGACCCTGCGTTCTCCATCGTCAATTATCCCGAAGCACTCAAGTGTTTCTACACTCCGCGCGAACCCACAAGCGTTTTCGGCCATGCTTCGGCACAGCCTCAGCCATCCCATGTTTGTCCTGTGTCTTGGTTTTTTCCGGCCAGTTAGGAGGCGCAGGCACGATGATTGCCCGCTTGGCCTGGTTTGCACCAGTCACGAGTCACCATTCACTGCGCCACTTCACTTCCTGAGCTTCGGCATTCAATCTAGTGGGAAGCTGGCGTTAGAACAGCCGTGTTCCGCTCGTCGCTGGCGATAATTCGGTAGAGTTTCTTCAGTTCTTCCACCTTGGCAAGAGGCACGCTGGGGTCTTTTACTTCAAACTTCCGGGTGTATCGCAAAACGTTTCCCTTAACTTCCGATTCGCTGTGGTAGCTTGCGAATCCGTAATCCACTTCGACGGGCGGCGGCAGATCGTCGACTTGGTAGCCCGCGGGCAGTGTAATTTCGAAAGTATCCGAATCGAGCGACGGCCCCTCGAACTCCACGGGAAACTTTCTCGGTTCCTTCGTTTCCAGCAATCCGCTGGACTTGATTCCTACCACACGCGGCCTTACTAACAGCAGGTTCCCCGCCAGCTTGGCGTAATCCTGTGCGACCAACGAATAGTCGTACACGAACGGTTGGTCGTTAAGCTGCAGATTCGACACCGTTGCTTTGGTGATCTGGTAATTTGCCAGCGACCCAGACAACAGGCTCTCAATGGGCTTGATCTTATCCTTGCTTGTGGGCGCGGAGCGCATCGCGTACCTTTGAGCGGCCCCGCGATCTCCCATCCGGATCTCCGTCACCTCTCCCGTAAGCGTGCCCGCCGGCGTGAGTGTCAATTTGCCAACCCGCCGGATTCCGTTCATCGCCGCCGGCAGCTCCGGCAGCTCGATCAACTCGCCTCCACCGTCCGTTACCAGCAACGCGTAATTCGCCTGCAGCGGCCCGCGCAAGTAGCCAAAAGGCGTCAAATCATCCGTCGGATCGAAAATCAGCAGCCGACCCAGCTTCTTGTCCTGCAAAATAGCCGACAACGAGGGATCGTTCACTCCTTCGGGCAGCTTGATCGCAAGAATCACGTGATTGAACCAGTTGACCGCCGGCGTCTTTGCATTCACGGCGCCCCGATGCGTGTTGAGAACTACGTAGTATGAATCGACGCCGATCTCCTTTAACATCGCGCTCATCAGCGTCGCCTTGTCTTTGCAATCACCGAAGTGATGTGAAAAAACATCGTTTGCCGCGTGCGGCTGCCATCCTCCGATTCCCAGCTCAATCGCCACGTACCGAATGTCGTCCTGGACAAACTTTCCAAGCGCGCGCATCTTTCCCAATACACTCGTCTCTGAAGCCGTCAATTCCGCCACTTTCTGTTTGATTTCTGGCGAACTCTCTCGCCTTCCGCGCACCAACCCCGCTTCCCACAGCCCCATATCGTTCCAGTTTTCAAACCCTCGATTCTGCTCTCCGCCGGGCGGCAGGAAAGACACGATCATCTGGCCCGCAACTGCGGTCCACGGCGGCATGTCGTCTTCTGGGCGGATGGCCTCCACGTTGGTCAGCACCCATTGCCACTGATTGTTTCCTGCGGACGTTGATTGCACTTCCGGATAGTTCAAAAACACCGCCTTGTATTCCCAGCCTGCAGGTAACTGCAAAGTGTAGTGTGCCTCGCGCACGGGATCCGTGCCCTGAAAGCCCCACTCATCCTGCAAAATATAGGGCCGGTCTTCATGCTCGATTTCGTACCCGATGATGTTTCCCGGATCTGGCGCCGGAATCCGCAGTATTTTTGTGCGCACGTCGCTCGCCAGCTCGCCGTTCGAAACGCCGAACAGCGCTGTCTCCATTACATCCTTGTCCTTCACTTCATAGTCTTTGCCTTGCGCGGGAATACACCACCCGCGTAGCCCCGTAATCCGCGTCTCTGAATCGAAGTGCACCAGAACCGTTCCGTGCTCTCGTCCGGCCGGTCGCAATATTTTGTACGCCCGCCGCTCGATGCTCTTCACCTTCCCGTTGCCCTGCACGTTCAAAATGTCTTCGGAGTAAAGCAGGACCGCATCCGTCTTTTCATCATGGGCGGGCAGTGGCGCATTCACCAGCGCATGCATCCACTGCGGCGCGTCGCTTGCGCTGGCAGGCGACGACCCTCCCAACGCGCAGAGAATAAGTGCTCCTGCCAACCATGCAGCCCGGCGCGCCGGCTTAATTGCTCGCGGATGTTGCTGCGGGCTGCAACACGATTTGCTGATCATCGGCCGTCCTCACTCCCTCATAAAATCTGCGCAGCGTTGGGTAGAATTTCTGTTCCAGAATGATCAAATCGCTCCTCATGAGCCGCTCGATGTGCAGCGTCCCGTTGTCGTTTTCGGCCTTCATGGTGTACAGCAACAACTTGGCATCGTCGATTGCCGGCTTCGGCACGCTGCTCACCTGCCAGCCGAGCGGCAGCTCAATTCTTACGTCGTCCACCTTTTCAGACCGGTAATGAAAGTACAGCGGATGCACGCGCGTCGCGTGTTCGCACATGTGCTTTTCAGCCGCATCGAAAAGCCCCACTGCCATGAGGGCCCGTCGTCCCGCTCCCGACGCCCAGCCTGGCACTTTGAGATTGAATTCAGCCACAAGCTTTGCATCCGAGCTGCTCCAATCCGGCTTGTTCGTCAGGTCTACTTCTATGGCCGCTGGAATCATGTACCGCACACTATCCTCCAGCGACTTCTTACGTTCCGCCTCGTCCTCGTTTCGCTGCTCCAAGCGCCGATACAGCGCTTCGAGCCCCGTATAGGTGACCGTCAGTTTCCCTTCCAGGCTCCCCTCCTGTGTCAGTTTCAGATCCGCCTTTCGCTCGATCTGCGAAGCGCTGCTCTCCGGCGTGCTGGTTGTGACCCACGTGCCTCCTTCTTTATCTAGTTTCAATCCCAGCGTTCCAGTTTCCGACCAGGGCAGCAATCCGTACGGCGTAAACGCCGTCCCTGGATCAAAATAAAGTTCCTTCCCGTTCAGTTTCACCAGCACCACGTAAGTTCGCAGATCTCTGGCCTTCATCAGATTCTTGACGAAGAAGTGGTCGTCGCGTGTCGAAATTTTCACCGCCGAGGCGTCCATTCCCGCTGCCCGCGCCAGCCCCAGGAAAAGCAGCGTAATGTCATCGCCGTAGCCGTACCCGCGCTTCCACTCCTCCTCCACATTTGCAGGCTCTTTTTCTTTAACGCGCTTCTGTTCCTGCTCCGTTTTTTCCACCTCGAAGCTCAGGTTGCGCAGCTTCTGCGCTCGCGCGTAGATTTTCTGCAACTTCACTTCCGGCGAATCGCCCGCCGCTACGATCTCCCCCACCGCTTGTTCCATCGCTTTCCGCTTGTTCATATAACTCTCGGTGGAGTCGTTCAGCTTCTTGCCCTGCTTTTTCCAGAATTTCTCGGGGTCCGACTCCAAACCGTCTTCCTTATACGTGAAGTCCACGCGGAATTTCATCGCCGCTTCCGGCGGCATGTCGTCTTCCACCTGAAATGCGGGAATGTTCTGCGCTTCCATTTCGATATCGTGGTTGGCGTTGTGCTGTTGCACCGGTGGCTTGACTCCCTCCGGCAGCCCGTTCGGCCAGCTCCACATCAGTGCCCACTCCCCGTAGGGCTTCAGCGTGAACTTCGCCGACTTCGTGAAAAGATCGGAACTTAAAACCCAGTTCGAGTCGAAAACATAGTTTTCCTTGAAGTCGATCATGTAGTGGTATTCGATGATGCTGCCCGGCTGCACGTCCGTCAGCGTGAACGTCTTGGCCAGATACTTGAAGCCCCGCGCTTTGACGATCTCTTTTTCGTAAACTTTTCCGTCGTAGATCACGCTCGACCCGTCCGGTCGCACCGTCCGCGCCCGGATATTCACGATCTCGTAATCGCCTTTGACGAATGGGATTTCCACGTCCGCGTTCTTCCGCCCTTCTTCCGTGAAGATCTTCTCCCGCACGTAGTTGTACTCGTGCGGTACGTGGGCGTTGCTGTCGTCCCGGTTCACCTGCCGGTACAAAATAATCGCCGGCGCTCCCGGAGCCGCCGCATCGCTCGTCATCTTCAGCTCTTCTGGCGAAATCGGCAGCCATTCGTCCGCCGCGTTAACCGAACCCGCGCGATACACCGCCGCCCCAAGCAAAATCGCAACCGTAATCAGGCATAACCGGCGCAGAGTCACACCCCACCTCCGGGCTTGAATTTTATGCACTCGGGATTCGTTTAATGGAATGCCACGGACTTGAATTTCACGCGCCCACACCCATCCCGCGCTCGCAGGGAAGGAACTATGACCTGCACCGCCGCGCTGGGAAGGGTCTTGGCGCATAAGCAGTGTTACCGACCGAAGTCACTTGCTGCGGCGGACAATACAAGCCCGAATCCCCCTTGTCAATAGTCCGCCCGTCGCTGTCGTGTGGGTTCTAACCCGCAAGAAGTGATCGTGATGCCACCATGCTCTGCGCGCCCCTTGCGTAGCGCCATCGCTTCCCGTCTCCCGTTTTTCCCAGCGCCAGCAAAAGCCAGCAGCGCGCCGACAAGTAGAACCCGCTCACCGGCGAAACACGGCCGGTGGCCATCGCTCCTTTCTCGATCTCATTCTCAGGCCGCGAAGCCGGCCGCGTACAAGCTGGCGTCCCACTCAAGCCATTCCGCATGCATAGGGGGGGTCATCAAATTTCCACAAATTTCCAAAGTCGCTTCCATGAGCTTATGATCTCCGCGCCGCGATGTCATCGCATATAACGATCAAATAAAGCGCCGCAGTTTCGAGGGCTTGCTCCGCTTCGTGGTGAGAAACAAATCCCGAATCGTCGTAGAGCGCCAGATTCCGTTTACGCCGGAGCCTGTCGAAGACGGTTAGCAGAGAGGCATGCTTCTTGTCGATCCGCGCTCGCACGAAATCAATGATGGCGATATGGTGCCCAGGCTGGCTCCTCGCGCGAAATCCGTAGCTGAACATGAATCCGAGAGAAGCCTTCAGCATGGCTTCGTAGGCTTGCTGCAGGCAGGCCTCTTCATCAAAAACAAGGATTTTGCGCGCAGAGGACAGTTTCTTATCGGCGCTCGCGAGGAAGCGATCGATTTGCGCCCAGTCGACGACGTGGGGTTTGAGCTTTTTCATCCGCCCCAATCAAAGTGACGCGTTTATTGTGCCAGACATTTGCAAGAAAGGCATCTTTTCGAGCCAGCCGGGACTTGAATTCCTTCCCCGTCAGGACCGTGTAATTGATTTCGCGGCCAAGCTGGTGCTCAAGTTTTCTCACTGCGTCGGCTAGAGCATCGCCGCGCGGCACTCCAATCACAAGCACGTCGATGTCGCTGGCTGCGTCCTGGGTGCCTCGGGCAAAGGAGCCATACAAATACGCTTCGTCGATTCCATCGACTTTCTTAAGCGATTCCGTGATCAGAGGCGCGGCGCCAATCGTTTTCGCGACGATGCTGCGAATCTCTTTGAACAGGGGATAGTCTCGGTTCAGCTGAAAATACTTTTGGCGCCCGCTCACTTCCGCCCGAAAGAGCCCCTCGCGCTCCAGCCGTCCCAGCTCTTTTGACAGGTTGGACGGATCGACTTTCAACCGCTCCGCGAGGTCTCGCAAATGGAGCCGGGCCGCCGGGTTTGTGAAGTAATAGGCCAGCAGGCTTCTCCTCGCCTTGGATCGTATTTCAAACATGTAGTCATATATTACCACAAATGTGGTAGTTATATACCACGTTGTGAAACGCCTAAACCCTCGCAATCGCCGTCTGGCTACTCACTATGTAAATGGATGTGTTAAGACGTCGACAGCTTGATGTTCAAAGCAAAGGTTGCGGTAAAGGGGGAAGCTAGCCGAAGACAGCCCCACCCTTGAAAACCACAAGGAGGGGCCACCCAAAGGCTACAATGCAGACTTACGCGGCGGCCACCCGGGAAAAAAACCAAAGTCAAAATCGTCTTTTCGCTCTAAGGCTGTCCCGCCCGCCAGTTCTCCACAATCCGTGCAAAACGCTAAAGGGGCTTTTTCAAAACCGGTTGGGTCGTAGCCGCCGCGCAGCCCTTCTCTCAGAAATGTACACCTACATGCTTAACAATCCCTTCGACCACGCCGCTATCAAGGCGCATCTAAGCCCGTGACTGGCGTCGCGGACAAACTGCTTATGACCGCTGACTCTGCTTCGTGTGACCAGAGGCGGTTGGCGATCCCTTACGCCAACTCGACGGTTACGTGCCAAGCGATCCCTTAGCGGGTGTAGAGTGGAGTAGGCTTTCGGACTAGGTCGGAGGCCAAGCCAAGTGATATTCCTTCGCGATTGCGTGCGGGACCTCCGCTACGCTTTGCGGCAATTCGCCAGCACGCCCACGGTGACCGCCGTGGCCATGCTCACCCTGGCCATAGGTATTGGCGCCAACGCCGCGATTTTCAGTTTGCTGGACACCGCGCTATTGCAGACCCTTCCGGTGCGTGACCCAGCGAGTTTGCGGACGGTCGAGGTGGTCACACGCTCGGGCGTCCGGATGTCCAATATCCCTTCTGAGTTTTTCAATGAGTTGCACAAAGCTCCGCAGTCTTTTTCCGGTGTGTTCGCGTTCTGGCGAGACAAGATGAATTTCGACACCGGCGACGACATCGACCGTGTTCTGGTCCAACAGGTATCGGGCGGCTACTATTCGACCCTCGGCGTCCCAAGTTTCATTGGGCGCACCATCGACGAGCAAGATGAGAAGAACCACCAACGCGTTGCAGTGCTCAGCTATCCGTTTTGGGCCCGGCGCTATAGAAGTGATCCAGCCGTTGTCGCCAAGACCGTCAACTTAAACGGCATCCCGACAGAAGTCATCGGAGTGACGCCACCGGCATTTTTCGGAACGGACCAAGGCGTTTCGCCGGACATCACCATTCCCCTCGACCATCCCGTGCAGCTTGCGAATGTTTGGACCACGGTAAGGCTCAAGGCAAATGTCAGTGACAAACAGGCGCAAGCGGAGGCTGATGTTGCTTTGCAGAGTGCGCTCGAATTAATGCGCCCGGGTCTGGACAACTATCGGGAAAGCGATCGGGAAGAGATCTTGACGCAGCGCGCGCTGCTGACACGGGGAGATCGAGGCTTGGGAGAGGCGCTGGGGTCCTACACTGACTCGCTGCAGACCCTAATGCTGCTTTCCGGCGTGGTCTTGCTGATCGCCTGCGTAAATATCGCCAACGTGTTGCTCGCACGCTTTGCAGCCCGGACGCATGAGACAGGTGTTCGGCTGGCGTTGGGCGCCAGCCGGCGCCGCCTGGTGCAGCAGTTCGTGGTGGAGAGCGCTCTGCTTTCAGCTATAGCGGCTATGGCCGGTCTTGCGCTTGCGTTTTGGATGCAGCGTGCGCTGGTTTTGCTGCTGATGGACGACGAAGCGCGGCAAGCGATCCACTTCACGCTTAATGCTCACGTACTGGCCTTCAGTGCAGCCGCGGCGATCGTTACCCTGCTGCTCTTTGGGCTCGTTCCAGCACTTCGTGCTACGAATGTCGAGGCATTGTCCTTGCTGAAGCGGGAAGCGTCGGGGACTCGCTTGTCGCGTTCAGGTTTGGCCAAGGGACTCATCGTAGTTCAGATCGCCGCATCACTGCTGCTGCTTTCGGGTGCGGGCTTGCTGGTACGAAGCTTCATCAAATTGAATACCCTGCACACCGGCATGCCCATCGAAAACATGCTGGTCATGAGAATTGGGCTGGGCCGGCGGGAGTATCAGCAGACACATCCCTCATCCGTGTATCAAGAACTTGTGGAGCGCGTCCATGGAGTACCTGGAGTCATCTCGGCTACTCTAGGGGCGGATTTCGCATTCGCATCGGGCGGATGGTCGAAATCGGTTTGGGTTGAAGGGCGACCGCCTGAGCAACAACAGTCCGCCGCGTTCAATGTGGTCGGTCCCAGTTTCTTTTCTACCGTTGGAATCCCTGTGCTCCAAGGGCGCGAATTTTCGGAGCGCGACGTTTTGGGCGCCCCCAAAGTGGTCATCATTAACGAAGCATTTGCGAAGCGCTATTTCCCAGGTCAATACCCCATTGGCCGGCACATCGGCGACCAAGGCGAGAAGTCGATTCTGAAGTACGAAGTCATCGGGGTAGTCGCAGACTCACGAAACATGTTTCTGAAGAACGCTCCGGGGCCAACGCTTTACGAGCCCTTGCTGCAAGATGAGTGGGCAACTGCAACTAACGTGGTTCTGCATGTCCGCACGAGGGGGAATCCGAAGTTGATTCTGGGTCGGGTGCGTTCCGAGATCCGCGCGCTGAATCCGCACGTTCCCGTCTATGACGTGACCACACTGGCTGCGCGGTTGTCGTTGGCGCAGCGGCCCGACCGCATGATGGCGATTCTGGCGAGTTTCTTTGGCGCGTTGGCGCTGCTACTGACCGCGATGGGGATATACGGAGTGATTGCCTATGCGGTGGGACGCAGGACAAAAGAAATCGGAGTGCGTTTGGCATTAGGAGCAACCAGAGCAGATGTTTTGTGGATGATTTTGCGCGAGACCGTCACGCTCGTCGCGGTGGGTGCGGCAATTGGCCTGCCGCTGGCCTTTATTTGCACCCGTGTGCTGAAGAGCATGTTGTTTGGAGTTGAGCCACAGGATCCCATTACCGCCCTGGCGAGCCTTGTCGTGCTGCTGCTGGCCGGGGCCCTGGCCGGTTACTTGCCCGCCCGGCGAGCCGCAGTGCTGGAACCTGTTTCCGCGCTACGAACTGAATAGCCTACCGCCGGGTGCCACCTCCCTGCGGTTTCCAGGGTGCGGCCTTACACCTTTGCGCGGCCTTGCAAGCGGAAGCCCCCGCTCACCCAACTCCTTCACGACGCAATAACTCCATAATATTTCTAGAACCGTGAATCACGCGAAGAATTTCCACTCCATCCGGGCTGGGACGATAAAGCACTAATATTTCTTCAAACCCCGACACGCGAAAAACTCGCATGGACGCAAGAAGGGGATTTTTGAGCCTCGCGTGCCAACCCATTTCTGGCTGCGTAGCGAGCAGACGAAATGTCTCGTGGGCGGCGAGGAAAAAACCGATGCCCGAGTTCCGGGCCGGCTTTGGTCGCAAAGTAATAAGCTTGTTCGTCGAGATCATGGTCCGCCTTCGGGCGGACGACATACACTGCGCTCACCGGGTCTCGGTCTTCTTCAGACGTTCATCGAGTTGGCGATGCTTGTCCTGCCAGTAGGAGGGCCCCGCCTCGATCGGAGCACCAGACTCGAGCCCCTCAAGAGCGAGCGCTTCCAATTCCTCGGTCCCCTGCCGGTCAGCCTGAACGAGTCGCTCTAGATAAGCCTCGATGCTGAGTCCCTCAGCCTCAGCTCGGGCGCGGATTTTGGTTTCGAGCTCTGGATCTATCGAAATGCTCATAGTCGCTCCATGTTTCCATTCCCATGCTGATTCTACGACCGGCCAACCCCACTCTCCTACTAGAAAGTCGGGCCGGACGGCCCACGCAGGGTGCCGCATCCCTGCGATTTGCAGGGTGCGGGCCTTGACCTCGCTCCCCTCGGAATCTGCGGGGCTTAGCAGGACCTCGCACAAACACCATTTTCGCTGCGTCCGTTTCCCGCCCATCCCCATCCCTTTTATCAACTTACGCGCCATGCGCATGCCATTCGAATCGTTACTACATAAGAAATAACTTGACAAGTTATCAAAAACGCGGTATCATTCTCCGTGAACTTTGGCTTCCAGCACGATCCCGCTTCCCGTTTTGGGATTCGTCCTCTCCCTTGAACCCGTGTTTTGCTCTTCTGCTCTCCCTTCTTCTCCCAATCTTCAACCAGCCGCTCCGTAACTCCTTTCCCTGCCACTCTTACAAGCCTTTTGCAAATCGCTGAAAACGCAACTACTTTAAGTCCCGTATTTGTCACTCTTACAGACCACGTCAAGCATAAGTCCTTTGTCTGCCACTCTTACAAAAAACACACGGGGGTGGGGTACACCACTCAACCAAAATTCCTGTCTCGTCCATGCTTCGCAGCTAACTCCTTTGCAATCCGCACTTCTGAAAAACGTGCCCATAACCCGTTTAGAATCCGCACTTCCAAAACACAGCACTTAAAGTCCTTTAGAATCCGCACTTACGAAAAAACCCGGGAGGGGGAGCGGTCTTATTGTTGACCAGACACCCAACGACTGAAGGTTCCGGCCATGCCCGGAAGCGTTCCTGTCCCGGTCGCGCTAGGCGCAACGGGCTGGAGCCCATAGCGCAAGGTGCGCGCGTGCGTCCTCCCTTCCACCAGTCACCAGTCACGCGTCACCAGTCACGGCCGGCCGTCCTTCAGAGAACTGCTAACTCCCAGCCTGCGACTTGCGGCATAATCCACCCGCACAAGCGCAAGGTCGCGACCGCTTTGCCAAACGGGCGCGATTCATTTCGCATACGGGGAGGATTTAGTGACCGATCGTCCATGGAGTTCCACGGCCCCTCCAGAAGAATTCCGCACCTACATCTCCGCGGAAGAGAGCCCCAAGGAATTTACGATCCGCGCCATCATCCTCGGCTCGTTGTTTGGCTTGTTGTTCGGCGCGGTCAGCGTTTACGTCGGCCTGCGCGCCGGCCTGACCGTCTCCGCTTCCATTCCCATCGCCGTTCTCTCCATCAGCATCCTCCGGGCCTTTGGCCGCTCGACGATTCTCGAAAACAACATCGTCCAGACCACCGGCTCCGCAGGCGAATCGCTCGCCGCGGGCGTCATGTTCACCATTCCCGCGCTGATCTTTCTCGGCTTCGGCTCGGAGTTCACTTTCTGGCGGATTTTCCCGCTTGCGCTCCTCGGCGGATGGCTCGGTGTACTTCTGATGGTTCCGCTGCGCCGCCAGCTCATCGTCAAGGAGCACGGCAACCTCGCCTTCCCCGAAGGCACTGCTTGCGCCGACGTCCTCGTCGCCGGCGAACGCGGTGGCTCCTTCGCCAGCCGCGTTTTCTGGGGACTCGGTCTCGGCG
Source organism: uncultured Acidobacteriota bacterium (assembly GCA_963753745.1). Lineage (GTDB taxonomy): Bacteria > Acidobacteriota > Terriglobia > Acidiferrales > UBA7541 > Acidiferrum. The sequence goes on along the minus strand of CAVWDX010000013.1, from coordinate 185,019 downwards.
GCGTTTACACCGTCTTCATGAACATTTTCCAGGCCTGGCCCTCTCAACCGGAAAGCCAGCCCAAATGGTTTCCCGGCTCCTCGTTCCGCGCCAACGTCACTTCCGAATACCTCGGCGTCGGCTACATCATTGGTCCGCGCGTTGCCGGTATTCTTTTTGCGGGAGGCATCGTTTCCTGGCTTGTCGTGATGCCCGCGATTAAATTCTTCGGCCAGATCTCCGGCAATGTCGCCATCTATCCCGGCACGATTCCCATTCCGCAAATGTCTCCGGACCAGCTTTGGATAACCTACATTCGGCCCATGGGTGCGGGCGCCGTCGCCGCCGCGGGCATCATCACTCTAGTCCGCACCTTGCCCACCATCATTTCCGCTTTGCGTTCCGGCCTCAAAGATGTCCGCGCTCAAGGCGGCGGCCAGTCCTCGGCCTCCAGCCGTATCGACGAGGACATGCCCATGCGCACCGTGATCGTGGGCTCGACCGTCATCATCGTAATGCTCTGGGTTTTGCTCACCTTCCATCCCATGAAGGGCGCGGGCACGTTTTGGTATCAGAATCTTTTTGCAGCCATTTTCGTCGTCGTTTTCGGATTTCTGTTTGTCACTGTCGCCGCCCGCATCAGCGGACTCCTCGGCAATTCCTCCAATCCCGTCAGCGGAATGAGCATCGCCACGCTGATGGCCACTTGCGCTATCTTCTTTCTCGCGGGTTGGACCTCTCCAAACTACGCCGCACTCGCTCTCATGATCGGCGGCGTGGTCTGCATCGCCGCCGCCATTGCCGGCGCCACTTCGCAAGACCTCAAAACCGGCTATCTCGTCGGCGCTACTCCTTACCGTCAGCAATTGGGCCTGCTCATCGGCGTCACCGTTTCCACCTTCGCCATCGGCGCCACGCTCAACTTGATGAACGTCGGCCTCGAGAAATACGTCCCCACGCAAATTCCCGTGAATATCGCCGCACTTCCCTCCGGCGTGAAAATCGAGCGCAACAATTTCGAGTACCGCGGCAAAACCTACGCGCTTATCAACTCTCTCGGCTCCGGCGTCATCCCCGACGGCGAATATCTCTACGACAGCGGCTCAAAGCAGATCGAAATTCAATGGGCGCCGGGCATCGGCAGTGACAAAGCTCCCGCTCCGCAGGCCCGCCTCATGGCTACGGTCATCAACGGGATCCTCAACCAGAAACTTCCCTGGCGACTCGTTCTGATGGGCGTCGCGATGGTCATCGCCGTCGAGGTGCTCGGCGTGCGCTCGCTCGCCTTTGCCGTAGGCTCCTATCTCTCGATTGCCACGACTGCAACCATGTTCGCGGGTGGCCTGGTTCGATGGCTCGTTGAAGCCTCTTCCAAGGAGAAAAAAGACGAAGGAGAAGCCAGCCCCGGCGCTCTCTTCTCCAGCGGACTGATCGCCGCAGGCGGTGTTTTTGGTTTGCTCGGAATCGTCATCAATCTGTTCCAGGATCCGGAGATCGCCACCCACGTGCCCGGCTGGTTTGGCCGCCTGCTGCATTTGCCCTGGCGGCCGGACCTCTTCTCGCTTGGCCCCAAATTCTGGCCGCTGCTTGCTCCAAACGACAAATTGCCAGTGCCGACCCACATCCAATCTCTCTTCGGCGTCGCCATGTTCGCCCTGCTGGCCGCTTCGCTCTTCCATTTCGCGCGCAAAAAGCTCAATTAAGGAGCCAAGCAAAAGAACTCCTCAACTCAAAAAAAAGAGGCGGATCGCGCCGCAAGGAAGTTCATCGAGACAAGCGGATTGGCCGCCCAAACGCCGCTTTGACGAGCGGGTTCCGACGCCGTAAACTTTGAATATGCCGACCTCGTTCCGCGCCCGCCGCTATAACTTCGATTGGCGCGGCTTTATCACGCCGGGCGTAAAACTCCTGGTGCTCGTCTGCGCCGGGGTCTTCCTGGTCCAGACGCTCGTCGATATGTTCCTGGGCCTGAAGGCCACCTCCTGGATCAACCACTATTTCGGCCTCGTCGCCCTCGGCCCCGTGCCGGGCCTCCGCCTTTGGCAGCCTTTTACCTACATTTTTCTCCACGGCGGCATATGGCATCTGCTGATCAACATGCTGTTTCTCTGGATGTTTGGCCGCGAGCTGGAATTGGTGTGGGGGAAGCGGCGTTTCCTGAATTTCTTTTTTCTTTGTGGCGTCGGCGCGGGCCTGATTGAAATACTGGTGAAAGTCATTCCGATGTCCTGGGGCCACACGCCCTCGGACATTCCGACCATCGGAGCATCGGGCGCAATTTTCGGGATTTTGATGGCGAACGCCATTCTGTTTCCCGACCGGCGCATTTGGCTCTTCCCTTTGCCGGTCGCGATTCCGATGCGGCCGTATGTTGCGGTGATGGGCGCGATCGAATTTTTTTCGACGCTGGGAGCTGGCGGCGACGCCGTCGCACACGTTTGCCATCTAGGCGGGATGCTGGTGGGATACCTTTATTTGCGGCGCGGGTCGTTTCTGTATAGCGTGCGAAACAGCGTTTCGGACTGGCAGCACAAGCGCAACCGCAAACGATTCGAAGTGTATATCAACAAGCACAAAAACGAGCCGCCCTCGCGGCCGGATCGCTGGGTCAATTGATCCAGATTCCGAAGTTGGCGGAGTAAAGGCGAAGAGTGACTGGCGAATGGTGACTCGCGCGAACGGCGCCGCGTGCGCTAAGCGGGGCCGCCGATGACGTGGAACTTCATGAAGTTGGTGGTGCCGCGAATGCCCATGGGCGTGCCGGCGACGATTCCGATGACGTCGCCCTTGTTAACCAGGCGTTCCTCGAGCAGGCGTTTTTCCGTAATGGCGGCCAGCCCGTCAATTTTGCGGGTGTCGGGAATGTGGCGCGGTTTCACACCCCAGATGAGCGCCATGCGCCGCCGGGTGTCCGCTTCCGGCGAGAAGGCGATGATGGGGACCGCGGGCCGGTAGCAGGAAACGAGGCGCGCGGTGAAGCCGCTGTGCGTGAACACGGCGATCAACCTCATGCGGAGTTCATGCGATGCATGGCAGACGAGTTCCGCAACCGTCTCCGCCACTTTCAACTTCTCCAACGGCACGCGCGGTGGCGTCTTCCAATCGCTGGCTTCCGCCTCTTCGATAATTCTCGCCATCATACTGACAGCTTCGAGTGGATATTTTCCCGAAGCTGTTTCGGCGGAAAGCATGACGGCGTCCGAACCGTCAAAAATCGCATTGGCCACGTCGGAAGCCTCGGCGCGCGTGGGACGGGGATTCTCGGTCATGGATTCGAGCATTTGCGTCGCGGTGATGACAGGGCGGCGGAAGTGGCGCGCGCGCGAGATAATTGTTTTTTGCACAACGGGCACGCGCTCCGGGTTCATCTCGACGCCAAGATCTCCGCGCGCGACCATCACGCCATCGGCCACGCGGAGGATGGCGTCCAGATTATCGATCGCCTCGGGCTTCTCGAGTTTGGCGATCACCGGCGTGTTTTTCCCGGCGCGCCGTATCAACGACTTTGCCAGAAGAACATCCTCGGGCCGCCGGACAAAACTTGCGGCAATGTAATTCGCGCCGTGCTTCAAAGCAAAAGCAAGATCTTCCCGGTCCTTCGAAGTGAGAGCGGGAACACGCAACTTGATGCCGGGCAGATTGATACCCTTGTTCTCGCCGAGAGCTCCGCCATTGGCGACTTCGCAAATGATTTCCGGCCCGCGCACATGAAGAACGTGCAGTTCAATCAAGCCGTCCGAAAGCAAGATGCGGTCACCACGGTGGACTTCCCGCGGCAGAGGCCGGAAGGTGGTGCTAACGCGGGTGGTATCGCCCAAGACTTTCAAAGTTGTAATGGTGAATCGTTGCCCCGCACGCAGCAGCACGGGCCTGCTACCCGCGAGCGGGCCGGTGCGGATTTTTGGTCCCTGCAAGTCGGCGAGAATGGCGATCGGTTTTTCGTGTTCGACCGCGGCGGCCCGCAGCACGGCGATATTTTGCGCATGTTCAGCGTGGGTCCCATGAGAAAAATTCAGGCGCGCCACGTCCATGCCTGCTTTGATTAAGCGGCTAATCATGCGGGGTGAGCGGCTGGCGGGGCCGATGGTGCAAACGATTTTTGCGTGACGAAAAACCATGCTGTCTCGTGGAGGGCAGTCTGCCATCTTGTCCGCTCGATCGGGGCAGACGGCACTGCAGCCTCTGGCTTAGTTACCTTGATGCGGCGAATTCGGCGACAATGCGCGCTATGAAGCCGACACCTTTATCGAAAGACGCGAGCGGAATGCGTTCGTCGTCGGCGTGCATGCGCCGGGAATCCTCATCGGCCATGGGAAACGGCGAGAGACCGTAAGCTTGCACGCTGTGCAGCCGCAATTGAGCCGAGTCGGTTGCGCCGGACGACAAGAACGGCAGCACCGGTGCGCCGGAAAACTCCTGCGAGGCAGCCTTGGTGATTGTGGCATAGAAATCATTTTCAAGCGAAGAAGGCGGAGCGGCAAGACCCGCGTCGGGCTGGACTTCAAACCGGATTTGCGGATCGTTGACCAATCTCGCGAGGTCGGCGAGCAACACGTCGATGGTGTCGCCCGGCAAAAGCCTGATGTTCAGATTGGCGCGCGCTTCAGAAGGAATGACGTTGGCGCGCACACCTGCCGAGAGCATCGTGGGAGCAATCGTGTCGCGCAACATGGCGTTCCATAGCGGATTGGCCTCGGAAATGAAGCGCTGGGCGTGGTCGCCGCGATCCGCGGTATCGAGCGAGCGAATCCATTTGGCGAGTTCGTCGTCTTCCAGCGGGGCGAGCTGTTCGAAATAGCGGCGGACGATAGTAGTGAAATGTACGGGAGCGGTGTACGCGCCGATTTTCGCGACCGCAGCGGCGAGATGGACGACGGCGTTTTCCTTGGTGGGCACGGAAGCATGGCCGGACGGCCCGCGCGCGATGACGGCGACGTCGACGGGAACCTTTTCGCTGGCTTGCACGGCGATATACTGTACTTTTCCTTTGTTCACGACTACTCTGCCGCCCTCGTTGATGGCAAAGCCCGCTGCAAATTTTTCCCAGTATTTGGCGATGAGCATTTTGATGCTCGCGTCGCCGCCCTGCTCCTCATCCGCGGTGGCCAGAAAAATCACGTCGCGGTTCAGGCGCATGTTGGAACGTTTCAGGGCAATGAAGGCCGCAAGATTGGCCGCCAGCATGCCTTTATCGTCGATAGAGCCGCGACCGTACATGTAGCCGTCTTTGATGATCGCGCCGAAGGGATCGACGGTCCACTTGGACTTGTCCACGCCAACCACGTCCATGTGCGCCACCAAGAGCAGGGCGCGAGCCGGGTCGGGCACGGCCGCGCTACGCAGCCGAGCCACTAACGCGCTGCGCCCCGGAGCCAGATCCAAGAGTTCGGAATTAATTCCCTCCTTGGTCAGAATCCCTGCGAGGTATTTTGCGGCGGCTTGCTCGTTGCCCGGAGGATTGGTAGTGTTAATGCGAACGAGATCGGCAAGCCATCCTTCCGCTTCTTTGGCCAGTGCGGTGGTATCTCCAACCGGAGATTGCGTTGACTGGACAGTCGGCATGGCCGTGGATGGGGCCTGGGCCAAAAGTGGGGAGCTTGGGGCCAGCACGAACAGCGACAGAGCTGCGACTGGCGCCAGCATGTGCATTTTGCAATTCCAATTCACGAAGTCGTCCTCCATCTCAGATGCATCTTAGATGCGGCCTAACTTAAAGAGACTCACGCAGCAAACGTTTTGCAGTTAGCGCGCTTCATACTAACATGCAGGTGCGGGGGCAGGTCCGCAGGCTTGGCAGCGCGTTGCGTAAACTCAAATGTCGCGCAAGGCTGGGCTGACGGAGATGAGATCGAAGGCGAATCGAGGGGTTCCATGAAGAAGATCGTTTCTCTAATTTTGCTGACATTTCTTGCAGCTTTAGTCATCCCCTTGCTCTCCGGAGAGCGCGCGGGGGCGCAAGAGCCCACGGGCCCGCAGGGCGCGGCGCCACCTCCGAAGCAGGCGCCTTCGCAGAATACGGCTACGCCGCAGCAGCAGGCTCCCCAGGCAGGGGTGAGCATCGCCGTGGAAGTGCCGGTGGTGACGCTGGATGTGGTAGCCACCACGCAAAACGGGGACATCCTCACGGGCTTAAAGAAAGAGAATTTCCGTATCACGGATCAAGGCGTGCCGCAGACGATCACCAACTTCGGACCTACTGACGCACCCATCACCATGGTTTTGCTGCTCGAATTCAGCGCCCGTGGCTACTCCTACATGGCGTACCTGGCAAAGTACTGGGCGCAAGCGCTTTTTCCGCAATTGCAGGCAAAAGACTGGATCGCGCTCGAAACCTTCGACTTGAAGACGCGCCTCGAAGTGGACTTTACGCAGAACAAACAGGAAGTCCTGGATGCGATCAACCGCCTTTATTTCCCCGGCTTCCACGAATCGGATGTATTTGATGCCATTCTTGAAACGGTGGACCGGCTGAAGGATGTGAAAGGGAAAAAGTCTATCGTGGTGATGGCCAGCGGAGTGGACACTTTTTCAAAACATAATCTCGATCAGACCATGAAGGCGCTACGGCAAACCGATGTCACCGTTTTTTGCATCGGATTGGGGCAAGCGTATCAGAACGCGGCTGATCCCGCGGGCCGCATGGTCTCGCAGCAGATGGATTTCTTGCAGGCTGAGAATCAGCTCAAGACGTTTGCGCGGGAGACCGGAGGACAGGCATGGTTCCCGCAGTTTGACGGAGAGATGCCAGGGGTCTTTCAGAGCCTGGCGGCGTTTCTGCGGCACCAGTACAGCTTATCCTACACGCCAACGAACGGAGCGAAAGACGGGAAGTTTCACAAGGTGAAGATCGAACTCGTGCAGCCGGACGGAAGCCCGCTGGTAGTCGTCAACCAGAAGGGCAAGAAACAGAAATACGTCGTGTATGCGCGCGAAGGCTACGAAGCGGAGAAAACCGGCACAGGGGACTGAGGTTCGATTCGCCGGTTTTTCTTGCAGCATGCTGAACGGCTAATAGCCGCGGGCGAAATCAACCTGGTTGAACATTGCGCGTCCGTCAAACCAGCGTTCCAGAAGATCCATAAGGAGGACAGTTTCGCAACGCCACAGGCGGTCGCTAACGGCGCTGGTGTGCGGGGTAATGAAAAGATTCGGGGCTTTCCATAGCGGGCTATCTGGAGGGAGAGGCTCCACGGAAGTTACGTCGAGGGCAGCGCCGCCGAGAGCGCCTTTCTCCAGCGCGCGGATGAGCGCGGCTTCGTCCAAGAGAGAGCCGCGGCCGACATTGATCAGACGAGCGCCAGGTTTCATGCATGCGATTTGCGCAGCGCCGAAGAGATGCCGGGTCTCCGCAGTTTCGGGAGCGGCGATGACCACATAGTCCGCGTGCGGAAGCGTTTCTTGGAGTTGCGAGACGGGGACGATTTTTTCCGCGTGCACGGTGTCGCCTTTGCCGGAACGCGTTACGCCCCAAACGCGCATGTCAAAGGCCCGGGCGCGTTTGGCAAGTTCGCGACCGATCGAGCCGAATCCGACGATCAGGAGAACTTGACCGTTGAGTTCGGTAAGATGCTGCGCCATGTCCCACATATCTTGCTGACCCCAGTGCGAGCGGTCCTGGTGGCGCACGGAATCCGGGAAATTGCGCGCGAGCGCCAGGAGAAGGCCCATGGTGTGCTCGGCCATGGGAATGGAGAAGACGCCGCTGGGATTCGTGACCACGATTCCGGAATCGCGGAGCTCTGGATACATCAATTGGGCGACGCCGGCGGCGGTGGAATGAATCCACTTCAGCTTTTTTGCGTGAGTGAGCTGTTCGGCTCGGAGGGAATAGCCAACGAAAATATCCGTGTTCGGCAATTCGGCTGGGAGCCGGTCGTAATCGGGGAGATGCACGACGCGCATCTCTGGCCACCGCGCGCGAATAGTTTGCGGCATCACCGGCTGCGGGCGCCAAAACGTGAACGGATGCCACACGCAGATGACAAGTTTGGTTTCTGCTGGCGTGGTGCGATTGCGGTTCATTCGCGCGGGCCGCGATGCTTCCAATATAGAAGTAGGCCGAGGATCAGGCCGAGACCGCCGGTGCCGAGAATGAAAATGTGCGAGAGAGGGAGAGCGAACCAGCAGATCACAACCAGACCCACAGAAACTATCGCACCGACGGGCGTGCCGGGGATTGTGATGGTACCGAAGGAGGTCCTGCGATTCTCGCTGCGCTCTGGCGGCTTTTGCGACACCGGTTCGTAGCTTAAGCTCATGTTACTGCCTCGTGATGATGCGCAAATCGTGGCCGGTCATTTCCGATGGTTCAGGCTGACCCAGGGCTGCGAGCATCGTGGGCGCGAGGTCGCGCAGCGAACCCCCTGGTTTCAATTGCAATTCGTTGTTGTCGCTGACGAGGATGAGCGGGACGGGATTGGTGGTGTGATAAGTGTGCGGACCGCCCGTGACGGGATCGATCATGGTCTCGGCGTTGCCGTGGTCGGCAGTGATAAGCCAGACGCCGCCGCGAGGTTTTAAAGCTTGATAAATTATGGCGAGGCCCGCGTCGACGGCTTCGACGGCTTTGATGGTGGCTTCGAGGTTTCCCGAGTGACCGACCATGTCGGCGTTGGCGTAATTCATGATGATGGCGTCGAAATCACCCTTTTCAATGGCTTTTACTACCGTGTCCGTGATTCCCGCAGCGGACATTTCCGGCTTGAGATCGTAGGTGGCGACCTTAGGGGACGGAACGAGAATGCGCTCTTCACCGCTGAAGGGTTTTTCGACGCCGCCGTTGAAAAAATAGGTGACGTGGGCGTACTTTTCGGTTTCCGCGCAACGTAGATTTTTGTACTGCAGCTCTTGGAACACTTGCGCAAGGATATGTTCGAGTTTTTCGGGAGCGATGACGTACTTGAGCCAGGGCCAGTTTTTGTCGTACTGCGTCATAGCCACGTAAAAAAGATTCTTGGGACGCTTCGCGTCGGTGATTTTGTCGAAGCCGGGCTCAACGAGGGCGCGGGTCATTTGACGGGCGCGGTCGGCGCGGAAATTGAAGAAGATAACGGCGTCGTCATCGTGAATCGTTCCGACGGGCGCAGCTGAAGCACCTTCACCTCTTGTGATGACGATGGGCTTGACGAACTCGTCGGTGACGCCCTGCTCGTAGCTCTTTTGGAGCGCGGAGAGGGGATCGTTCGAAAGCGTTTCGGCTTCGCCGTGAACCACGGCGCCGTAGGCAAGCTCGACGCGCTCCCAACGATTGTCGCGGTCCATCGCGTAATAGCGGCCGGTGAGCGTGGCGATCTCGCCGACGCCAAGCTCGCGCATTTTTTTCTGCAATTGGCGAACGTAGTCGCGGCCGCTGTTCGGCGGAGTGTCGCGGCCATCCATAAAGCAATGGACAAAAACGCGCTCGACTTTTTGTTGCTTGGCCATTTCGAGGAGCGCGAAGAGATGCTGGATGTGCGAGTGCACGCCGCCATCGCTTAGAAGTCCGAGCAGATGCAATTGACGATGGCGACCGCGTTCCATGGCCTGCTGAAAGAGCGGCACGTTTTGCAATTGCTTGCTGGCGATCAGCAAGTCGATGCGCGTGATGTCCATGTGCACGATGCGGCCCGCGCCCATATTCATGTGGCCGACTTCGCTGTTGCCCATTTGCCCTTCGGGCAAGCCGACATACGGACCCGACGCTTGAATGAGCGTGTTCGGAAATTTTTTCATCAGGTCGTCGTAAGCGGGCTTGCGCGCGAGAGCGATGGCGTTGCCTTTTGTTTCCGCAGCGGTAACCCCAGCCATCGAGCACGGTGAGTACAATTGGTTTTGGTCGTTTGGTCATAATGTGTGGCACAGGCATTCTTGCCTGCTTTCTAGTTCCTTCTCCATCTTAGTGGCTTCCACTTCGAGCTCAAATTTGAGAAGAGTGACAGACTGAAGTCTGTCCTGCTAAATTTCCTTTAGCGCCGCGAGAAGGCCATCGACTTCTTCAGCAGTGTTGTAATGGACCAGGCCAATTCGCAGCAGGCCTCCGCTGGCTTCGACGCCAAGGCGTTCGGTCAAGTTTAGCGCGTAGTAATTGCCATCCCAGGTGAAGATGCCGCGGTCGCCGAGGAATGTTGCTACTTCTGTTGGCGTGTGATTGGCAAGACGGAGAGAAACCGTCGAGCAGCGCTCGCTAAAACGTTTCGGATCGCTGATGCCGAAAAAGCTGAGGCCGGGAATGGCGAGCAGGCCTTCGACTAAACGCGAGACCAGCGCCATTTCGTGCTGCCGCGTTGCGCGGTAAGCCGCAAGCAATGCGTTGCGACGATCCTTTGCAGCGGGATCGCACCGCCGGCCCAGCTCCGCGAGGTAATCTACCGCTGCGCCGACTCCGGCGATCAATTCTTGCACTTGTGTGCCGGTTTCCCAGCGGTCAGGGAGCGAATCCGGCGCGGGGCGAACTTTGTACGGACGGAATCGCAGAAGATGTTCGCGCTTGCCGTAGAGCGTGCCCATGTGCGGGCCGAAAAACTTGTAGGGTGAGCACACAAGGAAATCGCAGTCGAGCGCGCGCACGTCAATCGGGCCGTGTGGCGCGTAATGGACCGCATCGACGAACATCAGCGCGCCAGCGGCATGCGCGAGCTTGGTAATTTCGGCAACGGGATTGATCGTGCCAACCGCATTCGAAGCGTAGCCGACGGCCACGAGCTTCGTGTTCGCATTGATCTTTCGATTTAGATCTTCGAGGTCCAGCGTGCAATCGGCTTCGTGAATGTCCACTTGGCGAATTACCAAGCCCAACTCTTCCAACGCGCGCCAAGGCGCGACATTCGCGTCATGGTCCAAGGTGGTCACGACAATTTCGTCGCCGGGCTCCAGCACCCGCCCAATCGCGCGCGCTAAAGCGAACGTGATGGTGGTCATGTTCTGCCCGAAGACCACTTCGTCTTTGTCGCAATTGAAAAAATCCGCCATAGCAGCGCGCGCGGAGGCGATAACAGCATCGTTGTTCCGGCTGGTGGCAAACGCACCGCAGGTATTGGCGTTCGAATGGAGAAAATAGTTCTGAACGGCGTCCATCACTTGTTTGGGCACCTGCGTGCCTGCGGGGCCATCTAGAAAAGCGGCGGGGAGGCCGTTCACCTGCAATTTCAGCGAGGGAAATTGCGCCCTGACCCAGGCGACATCGAGCGGCTTGGTTTCGGTTCCGTGCATAGCGGGTGTACTCATTGTTTTCTCCGGGAGCTAGTTTCTCACAGCGCGGGCCGAGGATGAAGCCGCGCATAGGCGTGTTAGGATTTAATGGATTGTTCCTCACTCATGCCGCTTTGGCGCCGGCTACAAATCAAACGAGCGGCCGCAAATCGGCCGGCTCCGCGCCACGTTTCTCCAAGAGGTGCAAAGTGTCGGAAGCCTTCACGCAGACCGAGCGCACGCGTATAGTGCGCGAGCCGCAGCGCGGCGCCTATGATCGAGAATCCATTTATAAGATTCTCGACGAAGGGCTGGTATGCCACGTCGGTTTTTCCGCGGACGGCCAGACGTTTGTTATTCCCACGCTGTATGCCCGAATCGGCGATGCGATTTATTTTCATGGTTCCGCGGCAAGCCGGATGTTGCGTTGCGCGAGCGAGGGCGCGAACGTCTGCGTGACGGTCACGCTGATTGATGGGATCGTGCTGGCGCGCTCGGTTTTCAATCACTCGATTAACTATCGCTCTGTTGTGGCGCTGGGCAAAGCGACGCTAGTGGATGCGGCGCATGAAAAACTCGAAGCGCTGCGGGCTTTCACGGAAAAGATCTTGCCCCACCGCTGGGATGACGCGCGCCAGCCGAACGAGAAAGAACTGAAGGCCACCAGTATTTTGCGACTGCCGCTCACGGAAGCTTCCGCGAAAGTTCGCGTTGGTCCTCCCGAAGATGACGCTGCCGATTATGCTCTTCCCACTCTGGGCCGGCGTGATTCCGCTGCGCGTCGTGGCCGGCGCGCCGATTCGCGATGAAAAATGCGATCTCGGAATTCCCTTGCCGACTTACGCGGCCGGCTACAGGAGGTGAACCGTGGATGAGTTTGCTCCCGCACCCGTCAAGGCACTTGTAGGCATCGCCGCGCTCGAGGCGCTCGACATCCGCGTGGGAACTATCGAGCTCGTCGAAGAAGTAGCGCGCTCAGAAAAGCTGATGAAACTCACGGTGAATTTCGGCGATCACAGGCGAACGATTCTCGCAGGAATCAGGAAGGAGCGGGCGAATCCGCGTGAAGTGGAAGGCCGCCAATCGCTCTTTCTTCTCAACATCGAGGCACGAAAAATGGCCGGGGAAATTTCCGAAGGAATGCTGTTCGATATCGGCTATGCCGATGGCGTGACTCCCGCGCTCGCAGTCCCGGAGCGGCCGGTGCCAAACGGGACGCGCGCCGGCTAGCGGAGCGAGTTATTGGCGGACGGCACGGAGGAAATCGGCAAGCAGGCCGTAACCGGTAGCTTCGATGCCAGGATTGTGCTCCACGAAAGACAAGCCGAAAACGTCGAGGTCGAAGCGGATGGCCGAGCTGCTGCCCTCAAGATTGGCGAGCGGGTCCGAGGCCAGGAGCATTTCCGGGCGCACGCTGCACTCGACGCCGTCGCCGCGCCGCTCCGCCCGGCAGACCAATTTGTAGCGCATCCCTGCGGCGCGCACGGAGCGAATTTTTTCTTCGCTCAGCTCGCGTATGCCGGTGCGCTGCACTTGCTCGATCCGGATATTCGCCCCCATCAGGACAATCGCCAGAGCCACGACCTTCACCGCGGCATCCCAGCCGTCCAGGTCCGCGGTTGGATCGGTTTCCGCGATGCCCATGGCTTGCGCGCGTTTCACGGCTTCTTCCATGGAACGGCCCTTTTCGATTTCCGTCAGTACGACGTTCGTCGTCGAATTCAGAACTCCGGAAAAACCGCGAAGGTCCGTGGCGGGCAGGCCATCCGGAAACATCGAGAAAACAGGCACGCCATCCATGACCGTGGACTCATAAAGGAATTTTCGGTTCTTCTCTTTCGCGAGCGCAGTGAGTTCGTGAAACGCGTGGACGATGGGGCCTTTGTTGGCGGTGATGGCATGCGCGCCCAATTCGAGAGCCGTTTTCAGATGTTCGATGGCCGGCTGGCCGGTTTGCACATTAAGCGAGCTGGTCTCGAAGAAAACGTCGGCGCGCGTTTTTTCGAGCCACTGGCGGACATTTACCGGCTTCGACGTAGCTCCTGTTTGAATCAGAGAGTAGCCTTGCAGCACGCCAAACGGATTGAGCCCGTCAGGTTCGGCGATCCAGCCGATGCGACGCGTGGCTACTCCAGTGAGTCGCCAGCGGATGTCGTAACGGCGCCGCAGATCGCTTTCTTTCGAAATGAGCAGGCGCAGAAGCGCGCGGGCCACGTTGCCCATGCCGACGATGGCGAGATTGTAGGAAGGCATGAGCTGATCCTCGGCGATGGAACGGGTGAGACAGACAGGAATGTCTGTCCCACCTCGGGTTTAATGTGCTGCGGCGAGCTTCGCCGCAGCGTCGTCGATCAGCTTGGCCTCGTCCTGCAAGCAATGTGCGACGACTACGACGCCTTCATCGGCTTGTTTCCATTGTTTTTGTTCGATGGCTTCGCGCACGTAGGGCATCGTTTTGGCTGCGTAACCGGTGTAGAAACCGGGGGCGTACAGCTGATGCCTATACCATTTCCTGTTGGGCAAGCCTTCCGGTGTGACGAGCTTGCGTTCACTTTCGATAAGCAAACGGTTCACTTCGTCGAGCGAAGCGGAGGCCAGCGCCGCTCCGCCGTTGGCTTCCGCGTGCTGCAAAGCCTTGTGATACTCGGCGGCGCTGCGTGTGACCGCATCCACTGCATTTTCCAGCGGCGCGAAATTCTGATACGGCGGGACTTCTTCTTTCTTCGGCGGAACGTAGGTTTTCTTCGGGTCCGCCGTCGCGGTGAAAACGCCCTCGTCGATTTCGCGATTGCGTTCGCGGACTTCGTCCTGCATTTTCTTCGACAGATCTTTTAGCTCGTGGACGTAGGTCTGCATGGTTTCGGCAAAATCGCCAAAATCGAAGGGCAGGAGGTCGGCGTCGGCGAGGCGCATCATGGCAGTGCCGCCGGCCTGCGAAAGGGCGCGTCCATAAACGAAAGTCGTATCGCTAAAATGGGTATACCAGTAGAAATCATCGTAGATTGAGTGGTAGATCCCGCCGCCATCCTCGCCGCCGAAACCTATGTCCAGCGAAGCAATGCCAACGTGCTGAAGAAACGGCGTGTAGTCCGAACCCGAGCCAAGCGCGCTCAGGTGCAAATCGGGGCGCTGGCGGACTTCTTGCTTCTTATCTTCGGGAGCGCGCTCGAGGGCGCGCATTTCATCGCGTTTCCAGGCGGTCAACTTCGTTTCGGGATCCTGAATGTCACGCGCGATACCGTTCATGAATTTTTCGAGGGTATGTGAACCCGCAAGCATGAGATAGCCGCGGCCGTTGCCGTCGGAATTGATGTACGCGACGGCATGCTTTTCGAGTTCCTCGGCGTGCGTCTCGACCCACTCCGTCGAGCCGAGCAGGCCGGGCTCTTCGCCATCCCACGAACAATAGATTATCGTGCGCTTGGGTTTCCAGCCTTCCTTCACCAAAGCGCCAAGTGCGCGGGCCTCCTCGAGCATCGCAGACTGGCCGGAGAGCGGATCTTCGGCGCCGTTTACCCAGCCGTCGTGATGGTTGCCGCGAATCACCCACTCATCGGGGTAAACCGAGCCGGGAATTTTCGCGATAATGTCATAGATCGGCTTAAGGGGCATCCAGTTCGATTTCACAACCAGGTGCACTTTCCCGGGGCCGGGGCCAATGTGGTAGCTGATGCCGAGCCCGCCTCGCCACCCAGCCGGCGACATCGGACCTTTCAGCGAAGCGAGGAGCGGCTCCGCATCGGCGTAAGAAATTGGGAGAACCGGAATCTTGGTGATAGTCTCTGCGTCCTTCAAGTCCAAGCGCTTCGCGTCTTTCGTCGCGCCCACGCCGGGGGTCAGCGGATCACCGGAATAGAGGGGCATGTCCGCGACGCTGCCGCGCTGCACGCCATCTTTCGGGCGATATGGGCCTTCGGGAAAAACATCGCCCTGGTAGTACCCGTCTTCATGCGGATCGGAAAAGATGAGGCATCCGATGGCGCCGTGCTCCGCCGCGACTTTCGGCTTAATGCCACGCCAAGATCCGTAATAGCGCGCGATGACAATGGCGCCCTTCACGGAGACGCCCATGCGCTCGAGCTCCTCGTAATCAGCCGGAACGCCGAAATTGACGTAAACAAGAGGAGCCGTCACATCGCCGTCAATCGAATACGCGTTGTAGGTAGGAAGCTGCTCGGCCGTCTGGTCCGAAGTAGGATCGACCTTTACGACTGGCTCTTGCAGCTTGGCCGTGAACTTCGGCCCGCCAGCGACTAGCTCGACGAGGCGCTCCTTCGGCGTTGGAAAAAGCACGTCGAACGTTTCGATGTGAGCGTCGAGGCCGAATTCCTTGTATTTCGCGAGAATCCATTCGGCGTTGTCTTTGTCATACGGTGATCCGACGTGATGTGGCCGCGCAGAAAGCCGTTTCATATAGTCGCGAATATTATCTGGGTCGGGTATTGCGCGCATCTTTTCTTCCCACTGCTTTTCGGCGTGCGAGGATTCAACGGAATAACCGGCAAGCGGCTGCTCGTCGGCTACAACGTGCGCGCCTATCGGCGCCAGCGAAATACTCGCGAAGACGATGGATGCGACTAAACATCTGCGGTTCATAAGACCCCCTTGTTTGGCGCACGTATTTTGCCTGAACTACGCAGCGATTGGAAACGTTTGTTGCGAATTTATCCGCGGCTTCCGGTTTTCAGGAGGATATCCAGATCATCGGGATGGATGGCGCAGAGGAGCGCTTCCTCGCGGTCGATGCGGCCTTTGCCGATTAATTGCACGAGCGATTCTTCCAGCGCGAAGGATCCCTTTTTCTTGGTCATGGTGATTTCTTGATGGAGATGCTGCAGCGCGTTGCGGCGAATGTGCTGCCGCGCGCCGTAGCCGACCATCAGGAGCTCGGCGGCCGGAAATCGCTCGCCACTTTTCCCGGTCAACAGGATTTGCGTCAGGACCGCGGCGATGGCCATCGCCAATTCCTGGCGGATGGTGTTTTGGCGCTCATCGGAAAAAGAATCGGAGATACGCGAGATGGTCGTGGCGACATCGATCGTGTGCAAGGTCGAAAGCACCAGATGACCGGTTTCCGCTGCGGCAACGGCGATGCGCATGGTTTCCGGATCGCGCATCTCGCCGACTACAAGAACATCCGGAGCCTGGCGGAGAGCCGCGCGGAGAGCCGTCGGGAAATCGGGCGCGTCGGTGCCGATCTCGACTTGTTCGATGACGCTTCGAATGTGCGTGTGCTCGTACTCGATGGGGTCTTCGATGGTGACGATATGGCGCGCCTCGCGGCGGTTGATGTCGTCGATCAAGGCCGCCAGCGTGGTGGATTTTCCCGAACCCGCGGGACCTCCAATAAGCACAAGGCCACGCGGCAAATGCGCGAGCGTTTCGACCGAAGGCGGGAGGTTTAGCTCGCGAAGCGCGGGCACTTTTTGGGGCAAGGCGCGAATCGCGGCGGCGGCGCGTCCGCGTTCGCGATGCAGGTTGATGCGAAAACGGCCGAGCCCGGCGACGCGATACGACGAATCTGCAATCTGCGTCTGGCGGTAGCGCGCCAATGCATGCGACGTGAGAGCCGGCAGAACCGCCGCTTCAATTTCTGCGCCGTCGAGAGGCGCGGCTTCAATCTTTTGAACTGCGCCTTGTGCACGAATGCAAGCAGGCGCGCCGGCAACAAGCAGCAAATCGCTTCCGCCGCGAGCAATCAGCGTCTTGAGCCATTTGTCGAGTTGGACCGTGCCGGCGGATTGCGATCCTTCGCGTTCGCGAAGATCGTTCAATTCGTTGACGATGCGGTCGATTTCCGGCGCTTCATCCATGCGAATCTTCAACCCGGATGGTTATGCCCTGCGAAGAGTTATGAGCGTGATTTCGGGCGGTACGCCGATTCGCACCGGCGCGCCCACGGTACCGAGTCCGCGGTTCACGTAAATTGACGCCAACGCCGAAGTGCCGTTGGGGAACAAGGAGCCGCTGCTCTTCTCGAAGCGTGAGAACGCCGAAGAGGCTCGATCGTTGGGCGCCGGGGCAAACATTGGACGGTGAAACAGCCCGGCGACATAGTCGGTGATGAAGCGCGCGGGGCTGAGCCGATGGTCGAGAATCTCTACTTGAATCTGTCCGCCATGAGTGTGCCCGGCGAGGCTTAGCTCGATGCCCATCTCCGCTGCTCGATTGAAGGAATTGGGGTTGTGCGAAAGGAGAATGTTGGGCATGTCGCGGCGCACCAGAGGCTCGAGGTTTTGGAGCATTTGCACTCTGCGGCCGCGGGGCGTGCGCTCGCGCTGATAATCCACGCCTATGAGATTGAACGAAGCGCCGTTAAACTCGATTTGGGCGTTTTGGTGACGGAGCAATTTCATCCCGCGCTGTGCGAAGAGTATCTGCGCTTTCTCCTCCGCGTTAGCGTAGATCTCGTGATTGCCGTTGCAGCCCCACACGCCGAGGGATGCGCGCAGGCCGCGCACTTCGTCGATGCAATCGGCGATCGGGTCGGCTGGGCCGGTGATGAAGTCGCCGGTCACGAGAGCGAGGTCCGCGCCGAGATCGTTGGCCATATTGACGGCACGGCGGACCTGCAAGCGCGGCATGTAGCTGCTCAGATGGATGTCACTGATTTGGACGATCTTCATGCCTTCCAGACCGGCCGGCAGATTGGGGATCGGGATTTCGATCCGTCGCACTTGATAGTCCAGACGCTCGGCCGCGAATCCATACACGGCGGTAAGAAACGGCCCGGCTCCAGCAAGCGCGGTGGCCGTTTTGAATAGGTAGCGGCGCGATGGGTTGGGGAGCAGTTCCGCGGCGGCTGGCGTTGAAGTGCGCGACTCCGTGATGGCGGGAGCCGCAGTCGGCGCAACGGAAACTCGGGTTGGTGTTCGATTGGTTTTGAGCAAATAGGCAGCGCGCAGCCAGCCCCAGATTCGATCGACGGCTCCAACAGTTTTTACGGCGAGATAAGCGAAGAGTGCGCTGAAGTACCACAAGCCGGCGAATACCGTGACCATGTTATCGGTCGGGACCAGGTAGCCGCGCCGGCCCATGCGGAAGCTGTCCGCCATCGCGGCGATACTCAGCAGCAATGCGGTAACGTAAATCAAGCGAACTGCAACGCGCAGCCCCTGGCTGCCCCAGTTTGACGTGACGCGCCAAATGGCGCGATACCAGAAGCGCTGGGAGAAGAACAGCAGCCCCAAGATGCTCAGTCCTAATGCGATTCGCACCAACAGCCATGTCCAATTCAAATGGAGTATCCCCCTCGACACGAACTATAAGCTTACCATGCCTCACCGCGTGGGTTTTCCGTGACGCAGGAGAATGACCTGCGTAAGATGAACCCGGCCAAAAGGACAGTGTTTGCCAGCCAACGGAAGAAACGCTTGGCCGCGCGGCCCGTCTGAGAGTGAGGGCCTGCCCAGGTTGTTTCGCAGCAGGCCTTAAGAGAGATGAGGAGGGATCTGATGAAGATCATGAGTGGGTGTGGGGCACTGGTGGTTATTGTTGTGCTCGCGGCGATGCCCGCATTTGCACAGGAAGCGAAGAAGGCCACGGAGACAAAGCCCGTGGCGAGCCCGTCTCAGGCTGTCTTGGAGGCATGGAATGAGGTCGGCAGAAAGTTGATTGCCATCGCGGAAGATTTGCCGGAAGACAAATACGACTACAAGCCGAATCCAGCTTCGCGGACGTTTGTGGCGCAATTGCTCCACGTGGCCGCATCGATGTACTTCTTCACCGATGAAGCCGTGGGGAAGAAGGCGCGGTTTGGCGATGATCCAAAACGCGACGAGCTGAAGACCAAGGAGCAGGTTGTTGCCTTTGTCAAAAAGTCGGTGGAAGACGGAACGGACCTCATCAAGTCCAAGGGGGATTCGGGCATGGCTGGAACGGTGGTTCTAGGAAAGCAAACCTACCGGCTCTCGGACCTCGCGTATGAATTGATCGAGCATTCCGGCGAACATTATGGCCAGCTCGTCGTCTATTACCGAATCAACGGGATGGTGCCGCCCGAATCGCGGCCCAAGAAATAAGCAGCAACGCTTCGCACTTGTGAACGAGCGCGAGTGTTTGCCATCGTCCTCGTTCCTCTTTTGTGTGGCCGAAAGCTCTATGAAGTTGCGGCACCAGCCGCGCCGTTTTCAAGCAGCGCCTTCAGTTGCGCAGGGTCGTTCGTCGGCGGCAGGCACGTCTGTCCCGCACAGACAACCGCCAAAGCCTTCTCTGAGGGGAGATTAGGCAGCGTTTCCTTGAGCGCTCCCGCAAGATGGAGCTGCTGCGTTTCGGGCGTCACACGGAGGACGGATTTGCCGAAGCGGTAGACGCTGTGGGCTGCTTCTTCGAGGGCTTGTGCAGCGGGATCATCCGCGCGGCCGGTGATTACGACTTGCATCGGATGGCGCGCAAACAGCGTGGCCGCAAGACCGTACGTTGCGGCAAACATTCCGTATTGCGGCGCAATCCCAGCGAATGCTTCGAGCGTTTTCTGGGCAAAGTCGTAATAACGTTGGTCGGCGGTGAAGGCGTGCATGCGAATCAACGCGATGGCCGCGACGGAATTGGCGCCGGGCGTGGGCGAATCCTGGAAAGGCTTGCGGCGCACGTCGAGGCCGCCCATCGGCGCGGCGTCCGAGGGCCGATCGAAAAAGCCGCCGCCTTCTGCATCGCCGTAGCGAGCGATGGCAAGGTCCATCGTTTTTTGCGCTGCGGCAAAATAGCGCGGATCGAGCGTCGCTTCGTAGGCATCCAGCAATGCCAGAACGCTGAAGACTTGATCATCGAGCGAACCGTCGAGCGCAGGCCCTCCGAGCCGGTGGCCGAATCCGCGCGTCTCGCTCCAGACTTCCTTCAACATGCGGTCGAGAGTCTTAAGAGCAAACTCGCGGCAGTCCTTCGCGAGCCAGTCATTCACAATTCCGTGGGAGGCTTCCAGGTAAGCGGAAACAAACATCGCGTTCCAGGAAACGTACATGGTCTTGTCCACAAAGGGCGTTGGGCGCTGAAGCCGCGCTTGCATCATCTTCTTCTCGGCTCGTAATTTTGTCGTGACGATATCGTCGGCGTCGCGTTTCAGAGTCTCCGCTATTTCTTGGAACCCTCGCGCGATCCAGAGCACGTTTTTGGCCGGATTGTGGTGCATCTCGCCGTGAGCTTCCACGTCGTAATAGAGTTCGATCACGCGAGCTTCTTCGGGTGTCAGGACAGAGCGAACCTCATCAAGCGTCCAAGTAAAGTAGTCCCCATCATCGTCCAGCGAATAATCGGCATCCTGGCTGGCGTAAAAGCCGCCGTTCTGGCGGTCTGAGAGCACTTCGTTTACCCACGCAATTATCCCCTCAGCAGTTTCACCCATGAGCCGGTTGTCGGTCACCTGCGAAGCGTGGAGAAAGTTTTTCAGAAGCTCGGAATTGTCGTAGGACATTTTCTCGAAATGCGGGACGAGCCAGCGTTCATCCACGGAATAGCGGTGAAAACCGCCGGCGAGCTGATCGTAGACGCCGCCGCGAGCCATCTTTTCGAGCGTCGTCTCGATCATGGCCAGCAGGTGCTTTTCTTTTGTTAGTTGATAGCGCTCGAGAACCAAATCGACGGCCGAGGAGTGCGGAAACTTCGGCGCGCGGCCAAAGCCGCCATTCTTGATGTCAAACTGCTGCGTGACCGAGGTGATTTGCGCATCGACGACGCTCGGGTCGAACTCCGCCCGCGCGCCCGTGAACACTTCGGCTTGCGCTACGGCATCGGCCAAATGATCCGCCGCACGAACAAGGTCGGCCCTTTTATTTTTGTAGGAATCGGCCACCGCGAGGAGAATGCGCCGAAAGCCGGGACGGCCCATTTGATCTTCGGGTGGAAAATACGTCCCGCCAAAAAACGGCTTTCCATTTGGAAGCAAAAATCCGGTCAGCGGCCAGCCGCCCTGGCCGGAGATAGCGCTGACCGCGGATTGATAACGCGCATCGACGTCCGGGCGTTCGTCGCGATCCACTTTCACGGCGACAAAATTCTCATTGATAATTTTGGCGATCTCGGAGTTCTCGTAGCTCTCGCGATCGATGACGTGGCACCAGTGGCACCACACTGCTCCAATATCGAGAAGAATGGGCTTGTCTTCTGATTCCGCGCGCGCAAATGCGGAGTCGCCCCACTCGTGCCAGTCGATGGGCTGGCGGGCCGCGGAGCGCAGATACGGGCTGACGGAATCCTTCAAACGATTTTCAGGATGAGACGACACGAAAAATCCTTTCGGCCCGAACGCGCTGGGGAAGAGCGCAGGTCTTGAAAGTGCCCAACTGATTGCGGAGAAGGAGCACAGGCCGCCGCACGAGCTACTGCACGATGTCACCGGGGCCGGTGTCGCGCGGGTCAATGGGCTTGCGTCCGGCGAATCCCTCGTCCTGCCGGTGGTAAAAGCGGATGCGGTCTTCGCCAAGCTTCCAGCAAAGATAAACGTCTTCGTTGTCGATCACGGCGGGGAAATCGAGCAAGCCGACGTCGAGATCCTTGATGAGGCAGCCGGTCTCAAGGATACGGTTCAGGGCGCTCTTCAGAGATGCGGCGAGATGCTGGTGTTCGACTCGCAAGGCCGCCAGTTTTTCATATGGTACGATCACACCGCCCATCATCATGATGCGCGCGGAGACCGCAGAAAGATCCTTTTCCAGGCCAGACAATTTCTTACGGCAATCCATGGCTTCCACGAGAAATGGTTCTAGGTCCCGCCGGGCGCGCTCCGCCTCGGTTAGGGTGAAGAGCCGCGGCTCCGGCTCGGGCGTTTCGTCTTTTCCTTCTTCGTCTACGTCGTCGTTGCCGTCTTCTTCGTCGTCGTCGTCTTCTTCGTCAGCCATGAAGTGTCCGTTCTTCAGCCGTCTTTTCTCTCCGGCCTACTTCGATGCTAACCCAAACTCATGGCATGGTCGAGCATCCTGCGCTGCAGGAGATATGCCACAGAAGAAGCATTCCACTATCCGCCGATAAACACCATGGTACGGGAGGGAGGCACGAAATCAGGAGCGTTGATGCGGTGTCCTTCTTCCTTTTCATCGACGACAGACCGGATGTACGTCACCACGTCGTCGTCCGTGGCTCCTTCGCGGAGCAGTCCGCGCAAATCGTGGTCTTCTTTGCTGAAGAGGCACGTCCGCAGCTTTCCATCCGCGGTCAGGCGGATACGCGAACAGTGGCCGCAGAAAGGCTGCGTGACCGGCGCAATCAGGCCGATCTCGCCAGGAGCGCCGTCGGCGAAGCGGTATTTGCGCGCTGTCTCGCTGCGCTCGTGCGGGATTTGGACGAGCGGCCAACGCGCGTGGATGCGCTGACGCACTTCGTCAGCCGGCACGACCAGATTGCGCGTCCAGGTGCGATCGGCATCCAGCGGCATGAATTCGATGAAGCGCATAATCACGCCGCGCTCCCGTGCAAATTCTGCAAACGATTCCACCTCGTCGTCATTCAGCCCGCGCACCAGCACCGCGTTGACCTTCGCGGGCGCCAGCCGCGATTTCTGCGCGACGCCAATGCCGTGCATGACGGTTGCAAAGGATTTTGTTCGCGTAATGCGTTCAAATTTGTCCGGATCGAGCGAATCGAGACTGATGTTGATGCGGCGAAGCCCTGCTTCAATTAGGCGTTCGCAGCGTTCCGCCAGCAGGTGGCCGTTAGTGGTCATGGAGAGGTCTTCGACGCCAAGTGCATGGAGCCGGGCAATGTAATCTTCCACGCCAGCGCGCACGAGCGGCTCTCCACCGGTGATGCGAATCTTACGAATGCCGAGGGTCAGAAAAATGTGGGTGAGCCGATCGAGTTCCGGCCAGGAAAGAATTTCATCATGGTCGCGGTAATTTTCAGGGTCAGCGGAGCGGCAGTAAACGCATCGGAAGTTGCAGCGATCCGTGATCGAAATACGAAGGTCGGTGATTTGCCGGCCGAATTTGTCTTGAAGACTCATAGCTTGTTCATCTGTTTTGGCGCGACCGCTTGAAATTCTTCTTTCAGTTCCCGGAAAATAAAACGCCCGATCCAACAGCTTGGAATCGGGTGCGCAACGGAAATACACACATATCCGCCGAATCGCTCCTTTCCAAGTTCGGGAGGCCCGGGCGTTTCCACCCGAACCCTCAGCTTCGCGGTTTCCGAAATCCACCACCAAAGCGTCGTCCCTGCGCCTTAGGCTGTCTCTCCCGTAGGCAGCAAGGATCGGAGTTATGCCCATAGTGTATGCCTGTGCGAAAAAGACTGCAATTCAGTTGCGAGGCGCCCCCGCACCTCGTCATCGGGCAACGCCCTGAGACATCCGCGAATCTTGCCGCGCAGTGTGTGGTAGAGTTTTTGCCACGCCATGCGGATCTTCGTTCTCGGCGCCGGCGCGACCGGCTCCCTTCTGGCAGAACTGCTGCAACGTCAAGGACATACTGTCTGGTGCGGCGACCGCGACCCCGTTCGCGCACGCCGCTTTCTGGGCAGGCGCAGCACCATTGCCGTTACCGAAGTGAATGCCAGAAATTTGCGCGGAATTGTGCGCGCGGCACGCGGCTGCCAGCTCATCGTCAACGCTTCGGCAAGCGTATTCAATCAGATCGTGATGCGAGCCGCGCTTCGCCTGCGCGCGCATTATGTGGACCTGAGCTCGCACCTCACGCGCAATCCATTCAAAGCCGAGCAATTCTCCTTTACCAAGCGTTTTGTGGAGAAAAACAGGACGGCCTTGATCAATGCCGGGGCCGCACCAGGCTTGACGAACCTGCTGGTCAAGCGCGCGGCCGAAATGCTGGACGAAGTCCACTCCGTCCACATCCGCCTCTATGAAAGCGCCGAAAGCGACGATCCGATATCGCAGTGGTCGCCGGAAGTCTCTTTTGACGAGGCCATTTCGCATCCGCGGGTCTACCGCCACGGCAAATTCCGCATGGGAAAGCGCTTCGCAGAACTCGAGAAATTTCGCTTTCCTGATCCAATTGGAAACGCCAACGTCGTACTTGCCGCACAGGACGAAGTCGCGACGCTTCCCCACACGATTCCCATGCACAGCATGGATGTGAAGATCGGCGGAAACGAGTTTGACCGCTTGCGCCGCTGGTATAAACAGGGGAAATTATCGAAATCGCGCGGCATCGTCCGGCAGCGCTTCCCGCAAACTTCCTCGCCGCGCGCAATCGCCAGGCTGATCCGCCAGGGGGTGCTGCAAAACGCGCGCTTTTCCGCTGCGGTGCTGGTGCGCGGCGTGAAGCGCGGCGCAAAAGAAGATCAGCATCTGCTGATCCGCACCGACGCCATGTTCCCGACGCTTTATCAAATCCGCCAGCAGGGCAGGTACTCTACGCCGGTCGCGTACGCTACTGCTCACGCCGCAGCACTCTTCATCAAATATTTTCGGCGAGAGGAAGCCGGCGTGTTCGCTCCGGAAATGCTCCCCGTGGAAACGCGCCGAGCGATCATCGCGGGAATTCGCGCTCACAGCGTGAAAATTACGCACAAAGTCACGATCCTCAAGCACGATGCCGAAGACGAAGAGGATTTCTGACTTGCGCCACTCGATTTAACCGCTGAATCGCCGGCTGCTACGGCCGTGCCTCAAAGACCAAATTAAACGGCGTCTGCGTGGCGCGGCGGAATCGCGTGAAGCCTCCGCTCGTCACGACTTCCTTCAACCGTTTCTCTCCGGCTTGCGCGCCCAGCGCCAACCCGACTTCCTGCGACAGCGAAGCGGGGGTGCACAAAAGCGTGGACGCCCCATAAAACGCGCGGCCAATGGGATTGAGATTGTCCTCCAGCTTATCGCCGGCAAACGGCTCGACGATCATCCACGTCCCGTCCTTCTTCAGCCTGCTGTGCACGTGCGCGGACGCGCCCGCGGGATCGCCCATGTCATGGAGACAATCGAAGAAGGTCACGAAGTCATAGTCCTTCCCCGGGAAGGACTTCGCGCTGGAGACTTCAAACCTGATACGGTCGCCCACGCCGGCATCGCGCGCGCGTTGCTTGGCAGTCTCGATCGATTTGTCATGGTAATCGAAACCGGCGAACTCGGAATTTGGATAAGACTTCGCCATCAGAATTGTCGAAGCGCCCAAACCGCAGCCCACATCGGCGACACGCGCGCCGCTTTTGAGTTTTTCGTCGACGCCTTCGAGCGAAGGGATCCACGCCCCAACGAGATTCGTTGCGTAGCCCGGGCGAAAGAATCGCTCGGTACCGACAAAAAGCTCGGCATGGTGCTCGTGCCAACCCATTCCCTCGCCCGTCTTGAATTTCTCGGTGAGCGATTCCTCGGCCTTGACCGCCGCGAGCGCAACTTGAAACGCTCCCGGCAGGAATACGGGGCTGCTTTCGTCCGCCATGGCAAAGGCCTGCTCTTCGCTCAAGTGAAATTTTCCTGTCTTGGCGTCGTACGTCACATAACCGCCGGCCGCTTGCGCGCTCAGCCACTCGCGAACGTAACGCTCAACGGTGCCCGTACGCTTCGCGAGTTCCGCGGCCGTTTGCGGCCCGCCAGCCGCGAGGCCTTTAAATAGGCCGAGCTTATCGCCGATGCGAATCAGCGCCGCGTTGAAGGTGGCGCCAAAATCCACTATAGCCTTCACAAGAAATTCATGAAGCTTGTCCTGATTAATAGCCATCGATTCCTCCGTAAGCAGGAAAAAAGTGCGCTGGGCAGTGGCTGGCGATTTTAAACCTGCAGCGCGACGAGTGGCAAGGCGCTTTAGCGCTCGCTCAACAGCAGCGATTGGGCCGGGAGTAGCGGCGATTGACTTGCTCGACGTAGTACTCTTCGGCGGTCAGCGCTCGGCATCCCGCGTCCTGTCTGCCACTGGCTTGCAGATAACGCTCGTAAGCCGCATCGCCGCACCATTCCCGCACGCCGCGCCAGAACTGGCGAAGCGCGCGTTTAGCGAATTTTGTGGCTGTCCGCATCAGTCATCTCCGTGCGCCGTACCGCTAAACCCCGCGGCCCACTGCGTTGCGACATAAGGCGCTTCGTGCAGCACGGGCTCCCGGCGACGGCTCAAGATACCGTACCACTGCACCACGGCTTCCACGAGGAGCACGAGGATCATCAACGCAAGCGTGGCCGTCACCACGGCATCCAGCCGCTGGTTAAAAATCAGTCGGTGCGTCTCGGCAATTTTCGCAACTGGAATTTGCCCGGAAGCGATCTGCGCGGCGAGCGAATGCGCTTTCGAAAGAAACCCGAGATCCGGATTCGCAGCGAAAATTTTCTGATAGCTCGCCGTCATGGTCACCGCAACGAGCCAGGCCGTGGGCACGAGGGTCACCCAAATCCACCGCAGCCGCTTCATCTTCAGGAGAATTGTCGTGGCCACAACCAGCGCGACCGCCGCCAGCAACTGATTGGCGATCCCGAACAACGGCCACAGCGAATTGATTCCTCCCAGCGGGTCGACGACGCCTTGATACAGGAAATAGCCCCACGTTCCCACAATAATTGCGCTCGAAAGCAAAATTCCCGGCATCCATCCCGTGCGCGCAAGTGGCTTCCAGATTCGTCCGCCGAGCTCTTGCACCATGAAACGGCCCACGCGCGTCCCGGCATCCAGCACGGTGAGGATGAACAGCGCTTCAAACATGATCGCGAAGTGATACCAGATGCTGAGCAGGCGTTCGCCGCCAATGGTGTTCGAAAAGATCTGTGCCATCCCAACGGCCAGCGAAGGCGCGCCGCCGGCGCGATTGAGCAAGGTCTGCTCGCCCACGGAGTGCGCCAGGTTGGCCATAGTCTGCGCATCGAGAGGGTATCCCCAACTGCTGATCGTCGCGGCTGCGGCATCGGCAGTGCTCCCTACAATGCTCGATGGACTGTTAATCGCAAAATAGACGCCCGGCGGCATCGCGCAAGCCGCGACCATGGCCATCACCCCGACAAAAGATTCCAGCAGCATCGCGCCGTAACCGATCAGCCGAGAATGGCTCTCCCGAAGAATCATTTTGGGCGTGGTGCCAGATGAAATCAGCGAATGAAAACCGCTGATCGCACCGCACGCGATCGTAATAAAGCAAAATGGGAAAATCTTCCCTGCGAAAACAGGGCCCGTTCCATCGATAAATCGCGTGAGCGGCGGCATCATCATCTGCGGCCGTACGAGCAAAATTCCCGCCGCAAGAGAAAAAATCGCGCCGGTCTTGATGAACGCACTCAGATAATCCCGCGGCGCGAGCAG
This sequence comes from uncultured Acidobacteriota bacterium, assembly GCA_963753745.1. Classification (GTDB taxonomy): domain Bacteria; phylum Acidobacteriota; class Terriglobia; order Acidiferrales; family UBA7541; genus Acidiferrum. The sequence continues at coordinate 157,714 of CAVWDX010000013.1, read as the reverse complement.
CAGCCACACCGGAAGAACCGCGGCCGCAAAGCCGTACGCGATGATCACAAAGGCCAACGAAACGCCGCCGAAGGTAAATGCGCGCGACCACGACGGCGACACCGCCACCCACTGCCCTGCCACCACCGCAAAAAGTACGAGCGCCACGCCGAACAAGGAAGCTTCCAGAACGCGTCCTGGCCGTAAGAAACGCAAATAAACGCCAAGCAGCAGCGCGATGGGAATGGTCATGGCCAGCGTAAACGTTGCCCACGGCGAGGATTTCAGCGCGTTCACTACCACGAGAGCAACGACGGCCAGCAAAATCACCATGATCGCCAGCACAGCAAGCTGGGCAATCAATCCGCCGCGCGCGCTCACTTCCTCTCGCGCCATCTGGCCAAGCGATTTTCCGCCGCGCCGGATCGAGCAGAACAAAATAATAAAATCTTGCACGCAACCTGCCAGCGCTGCCCCGGCAATAAGCCACAGAGTGCCCGGCAAATAACCGAATTGCGCGGCAAGCGTCGGGCCAATCAGCGGGCCCGGTCCGGCAATCGCCGCGAAATGGTGCCCGAAAAGAACCCACTTGTTGGTGGGCACGAAGTCGCGCCCGTCATCGTGAACCTCGGCGGGCGTAGCGCGCGTATCATCGAGCGCCAACAGTCGCGCCGCGATGAACGCCGAGTACAAACGGTAAGCGACCATATAGCAACAGACGGCAGCGACGACGAACCACGTGGCGTTTAGCGGCTCGCCGCGGTGTAATGCGATCGCTCCCAGGGAGCCGGCCCCTGCCAACGCTACGCATAGCCAAACAATAAATTTAAGAGCGTGCTTCATTGGCCTGCGCTGTGGCGAATGAGGTGCGAAGCAGAATGGCTGAGCACCCCGTTCTCAGATCGCGATCTTCCATCGGCGATACGCTCCTCGTGTTGGTCGGGGCGGAAATGGCGGAACAGCCAGCGGCATCGTATTCGAGTGGCATAGCTTCGTCAATCCGGGCATACCTCGCCACTCACCAAGTCGCTCTTTCAATTTCCCTTGTGTCGCGCTGCCGTCTCTATAGAATGCTGGCCGATACAGATCGATTCAGACTGTTCGGCTTCGAGGAGCTTCCATGCGCCCAGCCCGTCCACGGATTAGCGTGTGCCTAAGCATCGCCGCGCTTCTCCTGCTTTCGCCGATCGCAGGTGCCCAGCAAAAAGAAGAGCTGCCCCATCCGAAATCGTTGCCCGAAGTGCAAAAGGCGATGAAAGATATTCTCGATAAATATCATCTGCCGGGCGCAGGCGTTGCGCTTGTCTCGAACGGCGAGCTGCTCTGGTGCGGCGGCCTCGGCAAGGCGGACATGGCCTCCGGCCGCGATGTCACGTGCGACACGGAATTTCGCGTCGGCTCGATCAGCAAGACTTTCGTCGCGCTTGCGCTCTTGAAACTCCAGGAAGAAGGAAAAATCAATCTTGAAGCGCGGTTGCAGGATGTTGCGCCAGAAGTGCCTGTCAAGAATCGCTGGCGATCCACCAATCCCGTGCGCATCGTAAACCTGCTCGAACACACCGCGGGATTTGACGATATGGAAGCCGCCGAGGTCTACAACTTCAAAGACCCTTATAATTTTCCGCTGCTTGATGTCTTCAAGCGGTTCCAGGAACCGGAGGTTGTTCGCTGGCCTCCAAGCACCCGCATGTCCTATTCCAATCCAGGTTACGGCATCGCCGGATACCTCATCGAAAAAATCACCGGCACTCCGTTTGATCAATACATTCGCGAGACAATTCTCCGGCCGCTAGGCATGTTGAACGCCGACTTCGCCTTCACGGATGCCAACAGGACTCTCCTCGCCACCGCTTACGATGGGAATCCGCCTCATGTGCTCGGTTATCCGTACATCTATCTGCGTCCGGCGGGCGATCTGAAAGCCTCGCCTGGCGAACTCGCCAAACTCGTGCAATTTTTCTTGCGGCGCGGGAAGACGAGCGACGTGCAGCTTCTTCAGCCGGATTCCATCGTTCGTATGGAATCCGTGGAGACGACTTTGGCCGCGAGAAACGGGCTGCGCCTCGGCTACGGCCTCGCGAATTATGCAGAAGTCGCCGAGGGCGTCGTCACACATGGCCACGATGGAGGCATCGACGGGTTCATCTCCTCCTATCGGTACATGCCGGAACAGAATTGGGGCTACGTTGTGCTCTTGAACAGCACGCAATCGGGCCAGGCATTGAATGCTTTGAACCAGCTGGCCATAGATTTTCTTTCGAAGGATTTTCCGAAGCCGCAGCAGCCCGCGGTTTCCATTTCCGCCGCCGCCGCGGACTTGGAAAAATTTGCCGGCTATTACGCGCCGCGCGCTCCGCGGTCTGAACTGTTGTCATTCATCGAGGACCTCTCCGGAGGCCTTCGCGTCCGCGTCATCCATGGGCAGCTTACCCGCTCCGGCCTTTTCGGCAAGCCTGTAGTTCTGATTCCCGTCGCGAAGAATCTCTTCCGAGGGGAGAAGGATCCCGAAGCGACTTGTATCTTCGTCCCGGATAGCGCAGGGGACATGATCCTCTCGGGCCAGGGACTAGACGGTTTCTCCTACGGCGAGCGCACCAACATTGCATGGACGTATGCGCGGATTGCTCTCCTGGCCCTCTGCCTCGTCCTGATGGCGACTTCCCTGCTCTTCGCCGTCGTTTGGATTTTACGGAAGCTTTTTGGGGGGATGAAAACCGTGCAACACCTGGCGGTGCGCGCGATTCCGCTTCTGGCAACGCTCAGTTTTGTCGCTCTATTCTTCTGCTTCACAAAACTCGGCGGCGCAGATACCGGAAAACTCACTATATGGACCGCGGGGATTTTCGCTTTCAGTATCCTGTTTCCACTTCTTTCGCTCTACGGGTTGTTCTTGGCGGTGCGCGTTCCCAAAAACGAGATTCATGGCGGTACGCGCGTTCATTCCCTGCTCGTCGCCTTGGCGTGCTGCACGATCACTGTCTTCATCGCCTCATGGCACCTCATCGGCCTCCGCCTGTGGGCGCCGTGAAGGCGCAAGTCGCGATTGCCGTTATTCTGTACAGCCGTAGAATCGGTTTGCGGAGTCCAGCAGGCGTGGAACCCAGTCATGCGGGTGTTTCTCGGTTGATGGCAAGATGTCCCAGCCGGTGAACACGGCGACCATATCGTACTCCGGCACGACAAACAATTGTTGGCCGCCAAACCCGCGCGCGGCCCACGCTACGTCGTCTGGCGTGCTCCCAAAAGACTCCAGCCACCAGAGATAACCGTATTTCCAGTCGCTGCCGGGAACCGTCGCGTGAGGTGACACGGATTCCTTGATCCAGAACGAAGAAACGATTTCTTTGCCTTCCCACATGCCGCCTTTCAAATACAGTTGGCCGATTTTCGCGAGATCATGCGACGACAAATACAGCCCGCCCTCCGTGTCCGGCAATCCAGTGGGGGAATGCTTCCAGAAATAGTGCATTCCCAGCGGCTTGAAGAGATGTTCCTCGGCGTAATCATCAACATTCTTGCCGGTAACTTTTTTGAAGATGTGCGCCAGCAGTATCGTCGCGCCGCTGTTGTAGACGAACACTTTGCCCGGTTCCTCGGCCATCGGCTGGTCGATCGCGTACTGAGCCCAGTCGTGGCTTGCTTCCATGATGTCGGCGGAGTTTTTTGGATCGTCGTACGGCAAATCTTCGTGCCACTCGAGGCCCGCAGTCATCGTCAGCAGGTCGCGAATGGTGATGCGCTTTTTCCGCGCGTCAAGATTTGCGATTTTGTGACTATCGAAGAATTTTACGACGGGGGTGTCCAGGCTGGCCGTGAAATCATCCCGCGTCCTCGCGATTCCGATGGTGACGGATGTAACCGTTTTTGACACCGACTGCATCGTGTGCATGTCGCTGCCCTGGTAATAGGGATGGAATTTTGCGCTGAAATAATTGTACGGGCCTTGCGGATCGTGATTCAGCGGCCCTTCCTTTTTTGCGCGTTCACCGTAAATCTGGCCGTAATCGTGTTGATAGGTCTTGTCGTAGACGGCCGTGCCGCAGCGCAAGATGAGCATGCTGTCCACCAGGCCGTATTTTCCGCTGGCAAGGTCGGCGTCGAAGGCGGCGAGTTTTTCCGGATGGAAGCCCAACTCCTTCGGAGCCGCCGTCGGCAAATCTTTCGTCGCTGCGCGTTCCTGCGCCGGCGTACCGGTGCTGGCCCAGCACGGAATGAGCAAAGCAAGCGCCGCTGCCGCCGCAATTTTTCTTGCAAGATTCATCTTGCTCGTAAAAAGCCCGGCGCTCATTCTCATCGTTTCTCCATTTCGTTGTGAGTCTCAATCGTCCAGCGAAGTGAACCGTACCAGCGGGTAGAGGTCGCGGAATATTTTGGCCAGGTCGCGCGGAAAGGACGCTCGTGTGGCCGCCGCTGGTTTGAGCTTGACCCGCACGATCCAGCCTTGCAGTTTCTTCCAGTCTTCCACTCCGGTCGGCCAGCCTTCTTTTTGCGCCCACTCGCCTTTTATCGCGGTGTACCAGTAGCTTTCGTAACGCCGGCCGAGGCGCTTTTTTTGCTGAGCAATCCACTTTGGCTGCGCGAGCGCGCGCGGCTCGGCAATCTGGCCCAGCGCGGACTCCTTGCGCTTCGATCCGGAATAAATACGAAAGCCCGCGGTGACGGTGTCGGCGGATATCCCTGTGTAGAGCTGGCCAGTTTCACCTTCGCCGGGAAAGGGCGCGGAGAATTTCAAATACATTTGCGCGCGATACGGCGTCTTGTCTTTCGCGAATCGAATATCGCGATTGATGCGAGAGAAATTTGCGCCCGTGCGTCCCGTGGTATCGAACCTGGGATCGAGTTGCAGGACGGCGGGGCTGAGTTCCTCCAGCAGCCGGCGGAAAGGCTGCACCACGAATTCCTTGTATCGTTCGCGGTTGGCGTCCATCCACACTTTGCGATTGTTGCGCCCCAGTTCCCGAAAAAAACGAAATGTATCCGGCGTGAAAATCGACTCCGGTCTGGTCATACGCGACCCTCGCTGCGCTTTGGTGGGGACAAGAGTACACGATTCCCAATCGGCGTCAATTGAACTATGCAGTGCGCCTTGTCTGGACGGATGCTGTCGGGCGACGGCGAAGGCACAGTGATTGGCAGCAGCGCTGACCGTCCGTCTGACCTGAAATCAAATTTCGCGCCCACGCCAAAATAGATTGGATTCCGCGTGGGTAGCGGCGCAGTCAAGCCTGCGCCTGCGAAGCAATAGTGGGATAGGCATTCTTGCCTGTCACTCTTATCTTGAGGAAGAGACGGGAGCAAAGGCTGAAACCTGCGCCACTTTGGCGCTTGCGGCTGAGCGCGGCGGGAGCTAGGCTGCGGGAATGAGCCAAATTACACCTACCGAGAGAACAAAAGTACGTCGGAAGCCGGACCGTGCGAATTACGAGCGCGAAACGATTTACAACATACTCGACCAGGCCTTTGTGTGCAGTGTCGGATTCATCGCCGACGGTATGCCCGTAGTCGTCCCGACGAACTACGTGCGCGTGGGCGACAAACTTTTTTTGCACGGCTCGACGGCAAGCCGACTGATGAAGACGCTAGGAAGCGGCGCTCCGTTCTGCCTCAGCGTGACGCTGCTGGACGGGATTGTTTTTTCGCCAACGGCGACGGGCCACTCGGTGAATTACCGGTCCGTCGTGGTAATGGGCAAGGCCGAGCCGATCGAAGATCCTTCGGCGAAGCTGGCGGCAATGCGCGACTTTGTCGAGTACGTGTTGCGCGGGCGCTGGGCGACGGTGAGGCCGCCGAGCGAGCAAGAACTGAAAGGGACGATGGTGCTGGCGGTGCCGCTAGTGGAAGCGTCCGCAAAAATACGAACAGGGTTCGCGGTGGACAGCGATGGAGAGTACGCCAGTGGAGCTTGGACTGGCGTCTTGCCGTTCAAGTGGACGCCGGGAGAACCGGTGCGCGATCCGCGCGGCAATTCGGCGATTCCCGTACCCGCGAACATCCAAGACTACTCGCGACCGCAATGAGACAATGACTCATTTCACCGGCTGGCCCGCAATCCTGCATCAGACTTTGCGAGACCAAGCCTGGGTAAAAGTGCGAGAGATGCTCCCAGTCAGTTCTGTCAGGAATCCACCCGGATTGTGCCGCTTACCCCCAACCCCCCCCCGTTTTCTATAAGTGTTGCTTCTAAAGGATTTAGTGCTTTCGTAAGCCATTTAGAATCATCAGCTAGGGGGAAGCCACGCAAGTGTTGATTCTAAATGGCTTACACCTGCACCAAGATTTTGCACTCTATTTGACCTGCGGGATTGCTCGTTTCCCTGCTTGCCGGTGAATGCACATGCAATTTTGCGGAGCAGTGTGTCATTGGCTGGAAGAAACACACATGCAAAAGCCTGTGCTACCAAAAGCAAAACGCCAGCAGGAAGCTGGCGTAGCGGAATCTGTGGGTGGTATTACCCAGGAAATATGATACGCCAAGGACAACTGCACGTCAAGGCCCATTGAGGTTTACGGTACAGCGCCCGGCGCAAATTCTCTCGCGACATCGTACAGCTCTGGGGGACGAAGATCGCGGTTAGCGTGAGTTGCTGGGGGCGAGGTGATAGTCACCGCGACCAGTGCGGTCGATGAAAGTGATGGAATCGTTGTTGCCGACGCCATCCACATGGCGGTAGGTCCAAACTTCGATAGCAACCGGATACTGAGCGCTCTTGAGATGAGAATCAATCTCGTCCGGAGGACCGTAGACGATGTAGATATGTCCACGATCGGTCTGCCAGCCGGGCGTGCCGGACGCGGTGGTAAAACGCTGATTGGCGAAAGCGATGCGGCGGTAGTGTTCTTGCTTGAACTTGTTATCAGGCGCGCCGGGAGCAGAATTGCGGCGTGCCCAGAACTGCTCGATGAACTTGTCGCGTTCCTCGTTCGTGGTGAGCTTTTGGAAGGCGGCGCGCTCGGCGTCGTCAATAATGTAGACCACGTCCTCGTTGAGCCATTTCGAATATGAGGAGGCGGCGGGCTTATCCGCCTGCGCCTGCGCGGCAGAGGAGTTGCGAGTGGAAGCTTCCGATTGCCATGCGGCGAGAGACACGGCGCCTGCCACGATGAAGATCGCAGCGGCGAACCACGGAGCCCACGCTCCATTCGGCCCTTGGGAATACAACAAACGACGGATGCGTTTCATGAGACGTCCTCCTGTTATAGCAACGGCCGGTTCGCGGCCGGGCAAACGGAACTGTTCGAGAGCAGCGAGAGTGAGGGCGTATTCGTGGGGGTCGCCCGTGATGGCGACCACGAGATCGTCGCAGCAGCATTCGCGCTCGGCGCGCATAACGTGGGAAATCCACCAAACCGCGGGGTGATAAAAGAAGAGGCCTTCAACCAAGCGCTGCAAAACGTTGATCAGAAAATCGTGGCGGCGAATGTGCGCCAACTCGTGGAGCAGGATGGCTTCGATCTGGCCGGGAGGAAGGCCAGCGAGAAGTCCGACGGGAACGAGAATCAACGGCTTGAAATGGCCAAGAACAACGGGCACATCCGCTAGAGAGGATTCCAACAGCAAAACCGGCCGGGACACACGCAAGCGGGCACTCAGGAGAACAAGTTCATTTAGCAAGGAGTCTTGCGCACTGCACACGCCGCGGCGGCGGAGTCTTTGCACGGACAGGCAGCTCGCCAGACTCCGGAGATAGAGGAGCAAGACTCCCGCGAGCCACCGCGGGGCGAGCCAAGGTGCAATGGCAGCAAGGCTGAGATTCCAGAAACTCGAAGCATTTTTGGCGGAGAGGAGATTCCATCCGGGGATAGCGGGAGGTTGCAGAGCTTGCAAGCCGTGAGCACCTTGCGGTAAGAGAAGAATCAGCGTGAGGCTGAATGCGCCCAACATCAGCAGCATGGCGGCGCAGGCCACGGCATAGCGAATGCGCGGCGAACGGGTGGCGACTAAAACGGCCGCAAGCAGGGCCGAGAGGAGCGCGCCTTCCCAGAGTGAATGAAGCAGAGTCCAGCCGATGGCGGCGGCGAGCGGAGAGGCGACGAAATTTTCGAGAAGACTCATTTCCGTGCCTCCCGGAATTGATCCAGCAGCTCGCGCAATTCGGCCAGCTCTTTTTTAGTAGCCTTGCGCGCCGAGAGCGCACCGATCAGGAGCGCTTTGGCTGAGCCGCTGAACGCGCGTTCGAGGAGATCCCCGGCGAGCTGCCGCTGCGTCCATTCGCGGGGCTTTGCGGCTTCATAGATGTGGGCGCGTTCCTTTTCATCGCGGCGCACGAGCCCTTTTTCGGCCATGATTTGCATGAATTTCAAGACGGTACTGTATTGCGCGGGACGCCGGCGGCGAATCACGTCGTAGACGGAGCGGACGGTAGAAGGGCCGATGCTCCAGAGGACGGTGAGGATTTCGAGTTCGGCGTTGGTGGGGCGGGGAAGTTCGTCGCGCATAGTACGAAGAACTTACTAGTAAGGAGTTCGTATGTCAAGCGAATTTGCGGACCACGGAGAAAAGCAGCGGGCGGCATTGGATTGAAGTTCCCGGGAAAAGCCCGTGCAGCGGTGGGCTTGCCGATGAGCAGGAAATCTCTTTACGAATAGCGACCCCGTTGAAATACGCCAGATTCAGTGCCGCAGCTCCGCAACTGGCGGGGGAGCAACTGACGGCGCGGCGGCGTGCAACCCGCCTCCGAACCCTTGTCTCAAGAGTTTGAAAATTATGCGCCGATTTTCGAGAATCGCTTTCAGCCAGGCGAAGCGGCCCATTTGCGGAAAATAAATTCCCCGGAAGCATAAGCGCGCGATAAGGATGTTGATGCGATAACCCAGCGGCTTATGGTTCATAGATTCCACAGCCTTTTCGATTGCTTCGGGGCTGTAAGAGCTGGCCCATCCAATGCGCACCTCGTTATGAGCTTCGTCGATGCTCATCTTCAGCGGCGTATGGGCCATGGCAAATGGAATGAACTCTTGCCAGTGTTTCGGACGGGTAAGGCGCCCTGCGGCTTCCAGCCTCTTGTAGAGGGGCGTGGCAGGCAGCGGGGTCATCAAGCCAAAGATGGGCAGCCCCGGCGGCCAAGTGCGAATTTCCTTCAGAGTCCGCTCGGCCACGCCGGGAGTGTCATTGTCCATGCCAAAGATAAAAGAAGTGATGGCAAAAACGTTGCGGCGGGCGAGCCGGTCGAGCACCATGGCATATTCGCCTGGCTTGTTGAAGCCTTTCTTTACGTCGGCAAGGTTGGCGGGATCGATGGATTCCATTCCGATGAAGATCCACTTGCCTCCCGCGGCGGCGATCAGATCGACGAGCTCCTCATCGCGAAGAAGATTGGCGCTGATCTGGGCGACCCAATGCACTTGCGCATTAGCGGCAATGATGTCTCGCAGCAACGATTTTGTGCGCTTTACGTTGATCGCAAAATTGTCGTCAATGAAAAATACGGCAATCTGGCCGCCTTCCTTATTCGCGCGGGCTTTCAGAAGCAACAGTTCGTTCACCACGCTTTCATTGGTGCGAAAGCGGATGGAGTCGCCAAAAAATCCCGTCACGGTGCAAAACTCGCATCCATAAGGACAACCGCGCCCTGACTCGACCGGAATAATTCGAAAGGTTCCCCAACCCGCGCCCACATGCTTGAGCAGCGGATGCAATATGCCCGGGAGCACATTGAACTGCTCCAGCTTGATTTTGTCCCAGGGAATTTTCGGATAGGGCTGAAGCGATGGTTTGCGCTCCTGGCCAAAGTCGTCCACTGGCGCGTAGACATCCTTGAGCGTGCCGCGCGCAGCATCTTCGACAATTCTGGGCCAGGTCTCATCGGCCTCGCCAAGCGCCACCGCGTCGGCATGGCGCGAGCCGCCGTCACGCCCGAGGGCCTCATCAGCCATTTCCGTGACGTGCGGGCCGCCCATTACGACCTTTACTCCCGCGGCGCGGACCGCGTCCGCCATGCGATAAGCCTTGGCGATCATCCTGGTCATGGCACCGATGCCGACCAGTCCGATATTTTGTTCACGCACGTAACGCGCGATGCCTTCTTCATCCATGGGCTGGGCGTTGCCGTCAATCAGGACTACTTCGTGGCCAGGAGGAGTGAGCGCCTGCAGCAGAAACATCCAAAGATGCGGCATGAAGTTGCGGGTCACGCCGTTGTCCGGGTTGTACAATAAAATTCTCATTTACTCCTTGAGAGTCGCAGCTTGCGGTCGAGCCACGCGCTCGACCTGACGAAGCCTATTCGTAAGGACGCGTCCTCTTCCAAATTACCTGACACGACCAAACGATGCGCAGCGCGCATGAGGAGATAAGAGTGGTTCGCGCTGTGGCTGGCTCCGGCGCAAGCGAACACAGTCTATATCAGGGAGCGTGAAATGGTGAAAGTAAATTCAGTCTTGTGTAACGCTCTAATAATTTATGTAGTGTAACGAGACACGTCGGAGAACGTACTATTCGTCGCTGGCCTGGGATGACGAGAAGGACGAAGGCTCCCGTGATGAAAAGCAAGAGAGAAGAGTGATTGGGGAGCATGGGCGATCAGGCGGCGATTGCGGTGAGAAGAATGGGGTCGCGCTTGGTGATGACGATGGTGTGCTCGTAGTGAGCAGAGAGGCTGCCGTCGGCGGTGCGGACGGTCCAGCCGTCGCGGTCGAGAGAGACGCGGCCGGTGCCCGCGGCGATGATGGGCTCGATGGTGATGACCAGTCCTTCGGTGAGCAGATCGCGCGCTGAGGGATCGGCGAAATTGGGGACGCTGGGCTCTTCGTGAATAGTGCGACCCACGCCGTGGCCCCCGAGTTCGCGAATGACGTGGAAGCCGCGGCGGCGGACCTCGCGTTCGACGGCGCGGCCGATGTCTTTGGTGCGATTGCCGACGCGTGCAGCGTTCATGGCTTGGCGGAAGGCACGTTCGGCGCAATGGGCAAGTTCGCGGGATTCTTCAGCCGCAGGCGGGACTTGGATGGTGACGGCGGAATCGGTGTGGTAGCCGTCTTTCACGGCGGTGAGATCGAGCTTGACGAGATCACCGGCTTGGATGACGCGATGGCCGGGGATGCCGTGGACGACTTCGTCGTTGACGCTGATGCAGACGTCGCCGGGAAAATTGTAGACGAGCGGCGGCGAGGACTGCGCGCCGTTTTCGGCGAGGATGCGCGAGCCGATTGCGGAGAGTTCGGCAGTGATGACACCGGGGCGGACAGCAGCGGACATGGCGCGGAGGGCTTTGGCGACGATTTGGCCGCAAGCGCGGAGTTTTTCGAGTTGGTCGGCGGTGGTGATGGACATGGAGTTCCGAGATCGATCACTTTAAAAACTATGCGAACGCCAGGCGGCCACGCGGCGCGGGAATAGGGCGGCCTAGTTCTTGCGCGGTTTCGATCCACTCGTTGATTATGAACTCGACGTTGGCAAGCGCTTCTTTGTAGCTCTTACCGTCGGCAGCGCAGCCCGACAGTTCGGGAACCTCGGCGATGAAAGCTTCGTCGGACTGACTCCAATAGATAATGATTTCGTATTTGGTCATCGGATTCCCCTACCGGTGTACCAGGAGCAACGCTGAGGTGAGAGCACAGGCTGAAGCCTGTGCCACCCAGAGCTAGTGGCAGCTACAACCACCACCGCAGCAGCCTCCGCCACCGAAGGAGTTGCCGGAGGGAGCTGAGGAGCCGCTGGAGCCGGTCGTGGCGAAGACGGAAAGCTGGATGGTGGCTTTCTTGCTGGCGCACTTGGGGCAGGAGATTTCCTGCTGCTTGTTGATAACGATTTTCTCGAAGTGCGTTTCGCACTCGTCGCAAACGTATTCGTAGATGGGCATGTTGTTAGTCTCTCTGATAAGTATACCGGCAAACTGTCTCAACCGCATCGTTCCGATATATGGCACGGCAGTGCCGCGCTAAAGGAACACGTCGCCGATGCTGACGCCGAAGAAGCACCAAATGCCTATTGATCCCAGCAGCAGATAGAGCCTCAGTCTTCGCTCTGCAAGCGAGGAAACGCCAATGAGGCCCGCCGCGCCCCATCTGCCTACGCTTGCGCTCAACAAAATGTATGAGTAAGTCCCGTGGATTTGGCGCACTAGGGCGTAAGTCCATAGAGCAAAGCCAAGTACGCAGACGAGAAAGGCCATCTTAGAGGCTACGCGACGCCAAGGTTTGCTGGCGGATGTCCTAGTCAGCTTTAGCACTTCCCGCAACGCCAGAATAAGAAACGGGATAGGGAGAAGAAATCCTGCAAGGGCAAGAATTGCGTTCAGCGCGAATAAGATTTGCATCGGGTTTTCTCCTTGCTCCCTTCTAGCTCATATACATCCCGCCGTTGATGTTGATGGTTTGGCCGGTGGTGAAGGAGCTTTCGGCTAGGGTGACGGCGGCGCGACCGATTTCGGCGGGGGAGCCGAAGGTGCCGATGGGGCTGCGGCTAGCCACCTCTTTGGGGAGGCCGGCGATCATGTCGGTTTCGATAAGGGCGGGGGCGATGGCGTTGGCGGTGATGCCCTCTTTGGCGAACTGGAAGGCGTAGGAGCGGGTTAGGCCGAGTATTCCTGCTTTAGCAGCCGCGTAGTGCGGGCCGATGACGCCGCCGTACTGGGCAGCTACAGAGGAGAGGTTGATGATGCGGCCCCAACGAGCGGCACACATTCCGGGGAGGACGCGCTGCGTGACCAAGAAAGCGGAGGTGAGATTTACGCGGAGGTACTCGTTCCAGATTTCTTCGGTGACTTGATCGGGGGGAATCACTTTGCCGATGCCGGCATTGTTCACCAGAATGCCGACGGTGCCTAGCTCGTTGTCTACCGTTTTCACCAGCCGCTCGACGTCCGCGGTGATGGAGACATCGGCTTGGATGGCGATGCATTTGCGGCCGGAGGCGCGAATTGCTTCGCAGACGGCCTCGGCGGCTTGGGCTTGGGCGCGATAGTTGACCGCGACATCCGCTCCGGCGTCGGCCAATGCAAGGGCGATGGCTTTGCCGATGCCGCGGCTTGCGCCGGTGACTAGGGCAACGCGTCCCGAAAGTGTGCTCATGTGGGACTCCATTTCTAAATGCGTCTGGCTCCGGAGGACCGGAGCCAGACAGTATCTACGGAGTTGGCAGGATGCCGTTAGCTGGAATTAATCGCCGGCGACGGCTTCGGTGGCCTTCTCGGCGGGGCTGGGCGCAGTCGCGCCGTTGCCATTGGAGTGGCCGTTGCCGTTCGAATGGCCGTTGCCATTGGAATGACCGTTGCCGGTGGCCGGAGCAATTGTTACCGGCTTGCCAGCGTTGGCGAAATTGGCTGGCGTGGCTTTGGCGATGTCGGAAACCGTGCCGATTTGAACGACCGTTGTCTGGGGCTTTTTGAGAACGAGTTCTTCGTAAATGGCGCGGACTTTGGCTTGTTCCTCGAAAGCCTTTTTGCGGCGGGCGCGATCTTCTTCGGCTGCGGTTAGCGGAATGTCGTGCTCGAGGTGGCGGACACGGGCGGCGTCATCGGCGTCGATCTTCAGGGAGTGTTCGAAGCTCTGAAGATTGACGCTCTTGCCCTTGGCGTAGATTTCGTGTTTGCCGTGGTTCTTGTACCACTCGGCGACGGTCGCGTTCTTGTGCATGTTTTCGATGATCTGGCGCCAGCCTACGCCCGTGTTGTAGGCGCAGAAGGAGATTTCGCCTTGCTGAGTGGCGTAGGGGATGATGCACATTTCGGTGCGTCGGAAGTCGTAGTTGAAAAGATCCTGGAACCACATGCCAGCGATGAAGAGAAAATTCCATGGGTCGGTCTTGCGGCGCTTCATGGCGTCTTCGTAGGTGCGGTCCGGCGAAGTCTTGCCGTATTTCACAGTGGCTTTCTTCGTGAGCGCCCACGTCTTGTCGAATTTCTTGAAAAGATCGGAGAGCGTCAAGCCCTTGGGTCCCTGGAACGGGTGATAATTCTTCAGGAGGGCCATGGCCATCATGAAGTTGGAGAATTTCTTGCCCCGAGCGGCGTCGGTGATGGCGGTGACGTCCTTAGTGAGTTGGACGGCATCGAGGAAGCGCGGAACAGGCGCCCATTCCTTGGTCTCTTTGTTGATCATGAGCGCAGTGCCGACACCGCAATTGGGGTGGCAGCCGCAGGACAAAGAGCCCCACTGGGACTCGTTGCCCTTGACCATGTCCGCAAAGCCAGCAAATGTGCTGACGAACGAGATGGGGAACCAGTCGCGTGTAGGCTCAACCTTGCCGACCTGCGCGCTAACGTCCTTCGCGAGGTGCGAAAGAGTGTAGCGCTGGCGGAGACGGCGCTCCGGAGTGATGTCTTCGTCGCGGCCAGTGAAGGAGACCGGCTGGAAGCTGACGAAAGCGATTTTCTTGGGATTTTCCATCGCGAATTTCACGACGGAACCAACCTGGTCGTTGTTCACATTGTTGACGATAGTGACGACGAGAACGATTTCGATGCCCGCTTCGTGCATGTTCTCAATGGCGCGGAGTTTCACGTCAAAGAGGTTGCCGATCTGGCGGTGACTGTTGGCGTCGTTGCCGATGCCGTCGAATTGCAGGTAGGCGTAACGCATACCGGCGTCGAAGGCTTTCTTGCAGAATTCCTTGCTCTTGGCGAATTCGATGCCGTTGGTGGCGGCCTGCACGCTGTTGTAGCCAATCTTGCGGGCATAGGCGACGGCGTCGAGGAAGAGCGGGCTCATAGTCGGCTCGCCGCCGGAGAATTGCACGGACATTTGGCGGCGCGGCTTGATCTTGAGCGCGTTGTCCAAGATTTCCTTAACTTCGTCCCAGCCGAGTTCGTGAACGTAGCCGACTTGATTGGCGTCCATGAAGCAGGGATCGCACATCATGTTGCAGCGGTTGGTGAGGTCGACGGTGAGAACGGAGCCGCGGCCGTAACGGACGGTGGAGGAGCCGTGCTTGTGCAGGTCTTCGTCGTTGTGCGCGGGAATGTCGCGGCCGGGGAACTGCTTTTCGATCCAGTCGAGGAACTTGGCATCGATGGCCATCATGTCTTCGTAATGGCCATGGATGGGGCAGTCCTTGACCATCCAAATCTGATTGTCGCGCTCGATGATCTGCGCCTTGATTTCGCCGACTTTCTCGTGCATCAGATCGCGCCAGTCTTTTTTGCCGGCGATGATCGCTTCACGCGCCTCTTTGACGCATGCAGGACACAAGGAATCGGTTTGCCGTGGGAAGCCGAGCGTGGGCTTGGTCTTTTCCCAGGACTTGAGCAGCGGCTTGTCTGACCACTGCGGAGTGACGGACGGATTCGGATTGCGTTTGTTGAAATACTGAATGCTATTAAAAGTGGCGGCGGCTGTCTTGCACAGCGCCCAGTCGAACGTTCTCAGGATCTGCGTCCCCACACGATTCGGCATAAAACTCTACCCTCGCTTTCAAAAGATGAAGCCCAACTGCTTACCAAATTTGGATGAAAACTGAGCCCTTTACAGCCCCCGGGGCTCCAGTAACCGTACCATTTCCCATGGGTACGTCCTATAAGTCTTTGTGCCCCTATAGTTTGACGGTAAAGGGCGGGGGATGCCAGGAGGAACCATTGAACGGTCAAAATTGGGGGTTGAACGGTCCCTAGGAGCAGTGAACGGTAGTCTGGCAGGGGGTTACTCCTAGGGCGAATGGGCTACAAGTTTGCATGTTTTGGGAAGTACGGGGGCTTCGAATAAGCAATGCCGTGTCGATGCGGGCTACTCGTTCAGGGTGGGGTGAATGACAGCAATGACAAAATGGGCGAAGTGGGAGGCGCCTTCATCGAGCTGAAGCCAGCGGACCACGCAGTGATCGGCGAGGTATTTGGTGACGCGCGATTCCGGTATGCCAAGATGTTCCGCGAGTTGCGGTTTGAGAGAATCGGCGCCTCGCCGGCTCGAGCCGCCCCGCAAAAGATTTCCAACCGCGATGCGCAAAGTCTGGCAGGCCTCAACGTAGTAATAGCTGGTGAGGTCGGAATCGGTGAGGACGAAAACGCCAGGACCAACGGGCGCGTGATCCGCATCGTTCAGCTTCACGGGAGGACAAGTTAACAGCCGGCGAAGCTGCATCTCGAGAAGAGACAATCTGGAAGACAGACCAGGATCGCCGGAACGTCCGCGCACACTCGGCCCGCCCGGTTCGCCGATTGGCTCGATGGGGAGCGCCGGGATCGATCGCGTATCCGTGACTCGCGGAGGTTTAAGTTCAGCAGATTCGTCGAAGACTCTCGTCGGCAAACCTTTCGCAGGAGCTGCGGGTTCCGAGCTGGCGGTCGCGGAAGCGGATCCTTTGAGAGGCCCGCCCTTTCGACGGTTCCGGCCACCTCGCCTGCCGCGGCGGCGTCTTTTCTTATCCGGTAATTCGGTGGATTCACTGCCGGTGTTCGCGGCGGCTTCTTCGGTTTCGGATTCCGCGGGAGACTTAGAGAATTCGGCCGCGGCAGCACTCTCTGCATCGAAGAGTGATGGTGGAAGAGCGGCAAGGGAAGGCGATGTCAGCTGAAAATCGCTGGAGGATTGAGAAGGCTCCGCTGGCGCTATCTCTCCGCCGAGTCTGACGGCCGCTTCTTGTGCTTTGGTTTTCCAATCGGCCCTGCGAAAACGATCCGCAGCAGCGAGATACCATTTGGCGGCTTCCGGATTTTGTCCCGAGGTTTCGAAATAGCGGGCCAATTCAAACGCCACCATAGCGTCGCGTGTCTTTTCAAACAAATTAGACAATTGTCCGACGGGATCTTTACCGGTCCGGGCCCGACGAATGCGGGCGGTGATCTGTTTCCAGTCAGCCATGTGTTGGCTTGCATTGTAGCAGCGGAAGGTGGTTACAGCCAGAGGAGGCATTTGGTTTGGGGGGGAATACATACTATGCCTTCGGCGGTCGAATCGATGTTGACGCAGACGGTGAGCGTGAGTATTCTTCAAATAGCCCTCTTGGAGGCTTCAATGGCGCGTTGGCGCGAAATTGTTGCTGCGTTCTTGGGATCTTGTTTACTGATGACACCAGTCTGGGGCGCTTCCGTGAGCGCACTGGGCACGGTGGTGGCATCGGACCGTGCGAGTGTGGGCGGGACAGGCGCAGCAGTTGGCACAACGATCTTTGCCGGAGATAACTTGAGCACGGAGGATACCGGAAGCGTGCAGCTGCGCGCTGGGGCGGCGCGATTTCAACTTTCCGCGTCTTCGTCAGCCAC
Source organism: uncultured Acidobacteriota bacterium (assembly GCA_963753745.1). Classification (GTDB taxonomy): domain Bacteria; phylum Acidobacteriota; class Terriglobia; order Acidiferrales; family UBA7541; genus Acidiferrum. The sequence continues at coordinate 140,603 of CAVWDX010000013.1, read as the reverse complement.
AGTCAGTGAAGAAGGCGGAATGCCCCGGGCAACACTGCTGCGAGGATCGGCGATTTTCTCGACAGCCAGTGCACAAGCGTTTGCGCTGCAGGTGTCGACAGCCGTTATCAGGCCGAAGTCCGACGAACCTACCATCGGCCAAGTGAGCGTGCTCGGCGAGAACCAACTGCTGGTGAAATGCTTACGAGGGGCGCTGAACATAACGGTGGGTGATGATTCGCGCATGATTCCGGAAGGAAGCGCGTATCGCATCGTTCTGGATCCGGCTGCGAAGGAGGAAGCGCAGCGCCAACCTCCGACGCAAGGCGCGGGTGGGAAAGGCTCCGGCCGGGCGCCGATCAGCGCAGGGACGAGCAAGTTTGTTTGGTACGCGAGCGCGGGTGTCGGCCTAGTGACATTCTTTGCGGTCCAAGAGGCTCTGGAAAGTCCTGACCGGCCGTAGTTCGCATCCCTTCCGGCTCAAATCGTCGCAATAACTTCCATTTCAATGAGGGCGTCCTTTGGCAAACGCGCGACCTCCACGGTCGACCGCGCCGGCGGAGCAGCGGAAAAGTACCGCGCATAGACTTCGTTCATCGCCGCGAAGTCGCTCATGTTTTTTAAGAATACCGTGGTCTTGACGACATGGCCCAGCTTGCTTCCCGCCGCTTCCACAATCCCCTTCATGTTTTCTAGCGTGCGTTCCGTTTGTTGCCGAATATCACCGGGAACAAACTCATTGGTTTTCGGATCGATAGAAACTTGTCCGGAAACGAAAAGAAGTCCGTTGACCTTGACGGCCTGCGAATACGGGCCGATAGGTTTTGGACCGCGATCTGTCAGTACAATTTCTCTCATGGCATGGTCTCCTTGGAAATGGTGGTCCTCGAAGCAGAAGTATCTTCGTAACGCGCGCGAAACTCTTCCGGAACTCCGGGATGCTTCATCCACAACCGCTCGAACTCCGCCACATTTTGATGAGTTTCCTCTTCAAACGCCGCGATCAGGTCGTCGAGGTTGAAGCCGCGTCCTTGACGAGCGGAGAGCATGTGGTAGATGGCACGGCGGAAGGCTTCCCGCCCATAGCGATCCTGCAGTGCAAAAAAGAAAAGAAAGCTCTTTGCGCGCAGAACCGTATCATCTTCCATTTTATTCGCAACGGGGCTCCTGGGAATCATACGCAAAGCGCGGCGAATTGTCTCAGTGCGAGAGGAAGGCCCGTCAATGGCTTCTTGCCCAAGCGCGGAGGCAAAGGCCGGGAGCGCCGAGAGCGGAGGCTGCTGTTCATAAAAGCCGGGGTTCTGGCCGTAACCGAGCCAACTGGCAGCCAACGCGGGCGCCGCAGCGGCCAGCTTGGGGATTCCGCCGCTTAGATCGATCATCAAGGTGTCGAGGGATGCGAGCTCGGAGGAAACGGCGCCCGGTTCCGCATTCAAGAGATTGGCGTACGAAGAGACGCTGGCCGTAAAGCACCCGAGCACCACGGGGCATTCCACAATCCAAAGCCGTTGCGCCTTTCGGCCGCGGGTGCCGAAGGCCGTGTCGTAAGCCCGGATTGCTAGCACCATAGCATCCGCTGATTGCTGCAAATGCGAAGCCTCTTCTTGCGCCCGCGTCCAGAGGAGGACTTGTCCCGCAGCGGTGTCCAGACGTGTTTGCTTGTAAAGCCCTGCGACGACAAAAGGATAGCGATCCTCGTGATGTTGCACGGCCTGGACAGTGACCTCCGAGCCGTGGTGAGAAGTCTTTGTGGAGCGGCCGCTGGTGTGCACAAGAAATCCAACGGGCACGCTCACTCGCAAGAGCCACTTCGCTGGAGGAACTCCGCCGGTGGCAAAGAAGCCCTGCGATGGGAGCAGCTCCGCCGCCCAGCCTTGGGAGGGCAGAAAGAATGCATCGGAAGCAAAACTGAACCCCGTCTCGCTCGCCGCGGGAGTTTGAAATTCAGCGAAGAGATGCAGAATGTGCCCCTCTCCGACCTTCCACGTTTGGGGGAGCGCAAGAGAAGTGTTTCGAGGTATTGCCGCCACATTTTGCTCAGTGAGAGAAGCGCCGTCCCATGTGGCCCGCGACTCGGCAATGCGAAAGCGGCGGTGTGCTGGCAAGCGCAATTCCAGGGAGGAAAGGGGCTGGTTGCCAGTGTTGCGAAGATGGTAGTCCGAGTCGACGCGAATCCGCGGAACTGGCGCGGGGTCAAACTGAACGCGGATTTCCTGTTTCTCGATGGAATAGCCCGGTCCGAGCGCGGCGGCGCAGGAGGAAATCCAAAGACCTACTGCGACAAGTAACGGACAAAAAAGGAGTCGGAGATTAGGCTGTGCCAGCAAAACGACTCGATTGTAGCGGGGGAAATGAGAAGAAGCAAAAGCGAAGAAAGGCGCTCAGGCGCGATGGTGAAAACTGAAGGCCTCAGCGCGGTCTGCGGCCGCGGACGTGCACGAAGGAAGTGTTGGCGTGATCGCGAGCCCGTTCGCGGGCCTGAATCTCTTTTTTGGCCTGTTCGTCCGTCATTCCGGAATTGATGCGTTCGAGGATTTGGTGTTCCGTCAAACCGGTGTTCTTGAGTTCTGAGATTTCGGCGCTGGCCATGACCGGCTGGCCGGTCAGATGGCGGTGAAGAATGAGCTGCACCGTCGAGTCGGAGAGACCGATGAGCTTAAGGGTGACGGCATCAAAGCTGATGGCGTCTAATTGGCCGGCGTGCGCAATTTCGAGGATTTGTTGCTCGGTGAATCCGGCTCCGGCGAGATTCGCAGCGGAATCGCCACTGGTAAAAAGAACCTTGCGGACGTGCGCGTTGCTGACCAATTCGACGCACGTATCATCGCTAATGCCAGCATGCTTGAGCTTGACGACTTGGGCGACCTCCTGGTCCGAGATATTGAGCCCTTTGAGCTGCTCGATATCGCTCGACCACATCCCTGCCTGATCCAGAGGACGGTAGTCGGTAAGGGAGTGCTGGTTGCAACCCACCGCTAGGACGACACACACACCGAGAATCAATCGTTGGTACCACATAGTCCCATTGTAGGGGAGGCAAAGAGCGAAACGAGGGAGTGTGCTCGGATAATACCCGGCAGAAAGTACAGGTCGGCAGGTTTCCTTGTCCTGGTTTCCTCGAATCGGTGATGGATCTGGTGACGAGGAAGGATTGGGCTGGCGGAAGGCAACAACGTCCACACCAGTCTATGCAGAGAATGTAAACGTTTGAAAATTTAGACCTGGTAGACGCGCTCAACACCGAAAACGCCGGAAATTTTCCGGATGTTGACAAGGATGGTTTCGAGCTGGCGGCGGTCAACAATTTCGAGGCTGGCTTCGATTCGCGCATTCTGCCGGTCTGGGCGACTTTCAAGACTCTGGATATTGGAACCTGCTCCGCTGATGACCGCTGTGATTTCCGCCAGGAGACCGGCGCGGTCCTTGCCGCGGATGGAAAGCTGGACAGGGAACGTGGCCGCGGTCCCGCTTCCCCACTCCACGGCAATTCGGCGCTCGGTTTGATACATCAGGTTCTGGACATTGGGGCAAGCCCGCGTATGCACCGCGACGCCGCGGCCACGCGTGATGTAACCGACAATATCGTCCCCAGGAATCGGATTGCAACACTTTGCGCGGTAAACAAGCAGGTCGTCGTGGCCCTTGACGATTAACGGGGCTTCGCCGAATCCGAGCATTCGCTTGACCGTCTTGACCAGCGTCGGTTTGGAACCTTCCGCCTCGGATTCCGCAGGCTTATCCGGCTCTCCAAGCAAACGAGAGAGAACTTGCCGGGCAGAGTATTTGCCAAATCCGACCGCCGCGTAGAGGTCCTCCTGTTTCGTGAGGCCGTAGTCGGAGATCAGCTTGTCCCAATCCGCCGCGGGAATTTTCTTCAGGCCTCGGGGGAAATGCCGGGACTCCTTCTCCAGCAACTTCTTTCCCATGTCCGTGGCTTCTTCGCGCTCGTGGAAATTTAGCCATTGGCGAATCTTGCTGCGCGCGTGCGAGGACTTGACGAAGCTCAGCCAGTCCCGGCTGGGCGTATGGTTTTTCTGCGTCAAAATTTCGACCACGTCGCCGCTGACGATCTCATGGCGCAGCGACACCATTTGGCCGTTCACTTTTGCGCCCACGCATTGATGGCCTACTTCCGTATGCACGGAATAGGCAAAATCGACCGGGGTCGCGCCCCGGGGCATCTCCAGAACGCGCCCTTTGGGTGTGAAGGCGTACACTTCGACGGGCGCCAGATCCACTTTCAGGGTGGAAAGAAATTCGCCGGGTTCCTGGAGCTCTTGCGACCACTCGATGAGTTGGCGCATCCAGGCGATGCGCTGGTCATCGTCTCCGGAAACGGGTTTGCCGCCTTTGTACTTCCAGTGGGCCGCGACACCCTCTTCCGCAATGCGATGCATTTCCTGTGTGCGAATCTGCACCTCAAACGGCTGGCCGCCATGCAAAACAGTAGTATGAAGGGACTGATAAAGGTTTGGGCGCGGCATGGCGATGTAATCTTTGAAACGGCCCGGAACAGGACGCCAGATGTGGTGCATCACGCCGAGAGCTGCGTAGCAATTTCGCTCCGTGTCCGTGATGACGCGCACGGCGAGCAGGTCATACACCTGCTCAAGCGTGCTCTGCTGACGTAGGATCTTGCCGTGCAGTGAATACAGGCCTTTGACACGGGCTTCCAACTCCGCAGGTATCCCGCTCTCGACGAGCTTCGTGCGAATCGTGCCCTGGACTTCCTCCAAAAACCTCTGGTACACGGGGCTCTTGTCTGTGACTTCTTTCTGAAGTGCAAGGAAGGCTTCCGGCTCGAGAAAACGGAAGGCCAGATCCTCGAGCTCGCCGCGAATCAGACCCATCCCGAGACGGTGCGCGATGGGCGCATAGATGTCCAGAGTTTCGCGCGAAATGCGCTGCTGCTTTTCGTGCGATAGGTATTCGAGCGTCCGCATGTTGTGCAGGCGGTCGGCCAGTTTGACGAGGACGACGCGCACGTCGTTGACCATCGCCAGAAGCATCTTGCGGACGTTTTCCGCCTGGCGGGTCTCCGGGGCAGTCATATTAATGCGGCTGATCTTGGTGACGCCTTCGACGAGGCGTGCAACGTCAGGCCCGAAGCGCTCTTCAATCCGAGCGACGGGATATTCGGTGTCTTCGATGGCATCGTGAAGCAGGGCGGCGGTGAGCGTGGTGGCGTCCATGCGCATGTCCGCCAGGATGTGGGCGACTTCGATCAAGTGGGAAATATAAAGATCGCCGGAGCTGCGGAACTGGTCGCGATGCCGTTCGGAAGCGATTTCGTAAGCCCGGCGGACTACCCAGGGATCTTCAGACGGACGGTTTTTGCGGAGTTTTTCGAGGAGCTCCTCGAAACGGGCTTCGATCTGGCGGACCGCGCGGTCGCGCTGGAAACTCAACGGGACGTTGCTAGGCGACGGCATATCCTAGTGTAGCCCGAAACAGGGCAGAGCGCGAGTCAGAGCCAGCCGCGCTGGCGAAGCGCGCAGGGAAATATAAAGGACGCCATCGCGGGCGTCCTTTGCTTGTCTTTCATCTTTAGAAAATCGATTCGCAACCGCCGGTCCGGCGGCAGCACTTAGGGTGTTTGTTGCTGTTGCTCCAAGCGTTTCTGTTTGATCTCCTTGATCTTGTCGAGGAGGTCGTCCGCTTGCTTTTCCAAGGAAGCGCGCTCGTCTGCGCTTTCCACCATGTCGGCTTTGCGGCGATACAGCAGGCTGAGGTAGGCCATTGCATCATCGTAGTCCGGCCTGAGGGAGATGGCCTTTTGCAGGTCAGTGATTCCCTCGTCTACGAGTGAACCATACTTGGCTGCGTATTCCGTGCGGACAGAAGCGGGGAGCGGATCCGTGTCCTTCACCTGCTTCCTGATATTGTTCTTGTTATAGTCCAGGCGCATCTCGCCATTGCCGCGATATGCCAGCGTCCAATCGATCACACCAAGCCAATAATACGGCTCCGGATCATCCGGTTTGATTTGAATATGACGCTCATGGTAGCTCTTCGAATCCTCGAAGCCTTTATCGTTAATAGGCGGCGTGCCTGCCATCTGGAAGAGAAGCGAGCCGATGCCGTCGATGGCAGTCAGATTTTTGGGATCAATCTGCAGAATATCCTGGAATTCCTTGATGGCTTGGTCGCCGCGGGCCTTATTTTCCGCCGAAGGCGCGCCGGGGATGTACAAACTGGCGTAGGCAGTGGCCAGATAGAGGCGCGCAGTCATCAAATTCGGATCCAGCTCGGAAGCGCGTTTGAAGTCCTCAATGGCGGCGTCCGACTGCCCAGCCTTGAAGGCCACCACTCCCTTGTTCAGGAGGTCGCGGGCCTTGAGCTTGTTGCAGCCCGACACGGCAAAGACGAGGATCAACAACGCTGCCAGAGAAGCGGTCCGGCGAGCACTACAAACTGATGCATCAGTCATCGAAGGCAACCATCCCTGCTAGGATTCACGTCCGCCCTGCGAGGGGCCAATCTACACTATTTAGCGCGCGTTTGCGAGTTCCGGCGTCATCAGGCCTACCGTCGTAATTCCCGATCCTCGCATGACATCAATCGCCCGCGCAATCTCGCCAAACTCGAGGGCCGCGTCACCGCGAACAAAAGCGGCGCGGTTGGCCCGCAACCTGAAGATTTCCACGAGCCGGCTGTGGAGCTCCTGCCATCGCACCGGATCTTGATTGATGCGCAGAGTCCCATCGCCGAAAACCTGCACGACAATCGTTCCCGGAGACGCTGGCGTATCCGCTTCCACTGGCATCGGCAGGTCCACCGGAAGGCCGACCTCAGCCGAAGGACGGATAGCCATAAAGATGACCAACAGCACCAGCAAAATATCGATCAGCGGAACTACATTCATCTCCGCGATCGTTCCGACTCTCGCACCGCCAAACGAAATGCCCATGATCCACCTCGCATCAAATGGATTCTCCCGCGAGGAGGACTCTCACACCCTGCGCCGGCTCAGATGCAGCCGCCGCGAACGACTTCCTAACTACTGCCTTACTGACCGGCCTCGAGCTTGGCCGTGATCAAACCTACCCTGTCGATGCCAGCACCGCGCATGATGTCGATGGCGCGCGCGACTTCCATGAACAGTACGTCGTTGTCGCCCTTGACGAAAGCAATCTTCTCGGCGCGTTCCTTGAAAATCGTTTCGAGGCGCGGACCGAGGCCATCCCAAGTGGTGTCTTCGTTGTTGATCTTCAGTTTGTTGTTGGCAAGCACCTGGACCACCACGGTTTTATTCTCCAGATCTTGATTCTCCTGCTTGTTCGGATTGGGCTGAGGAACGAGAGCGTCCAAACCGTGAGGAGTGAGCGGAGTGATGACCATGAAGATGATGAGCAGCACAAGCAAAATATCGATGAGCGGAACGACATTCATTTCCGCCATCGCACCGCCCTTATTTTCACCAACTGTCATTGCCATTGAAAATCTCCTATCAGCCTGCGGATCGCGTGCATTGCAGGCCATCAAGCCGCGCCGGGTGGGATCCGGCGCGACCCTACTGAATCAGCAAACGAACGGTGCGCGAGTCACTCACCTCAGCTTTGCGCCTCTCCGCGGGCTTCAATCAGCCGACGGGGAAGTAGGCGGAGGCGGAGGTGTAGGCCTGCGTGCTTCATTCTGCTCGGTCAAAAGGCCCAGCTGATCCACGCCCGCGGAGCGGATTTCGTCCACCACCGCGACAACGTCGCCATACTTGGCCCTGGCGTCGCTTTTCACGTAGACCGTCTTATCCAGACGGTTGGCAATCAGATCTTTGACCTGCCCAGTGATATCATCCTTCGATATCTTGGTATTCTTCAGGTAGATTGTTCCGTCTCGAGTGACTGCCACGATCACTGCGTCATCCTTATCCGCATCCTGCATCTCGCGCGCGTTGTCGACCCTGGCCATATCCACGGGCAAGGTCTTCTGCAACATGGGCGTGACCACCATGAAGATGATCAGCAGGACCAGCATGATGTCGGCCATCGGGATGACGTTTGGCGTCGACATCTGACTTCCGACTTTTGGTTTATAGCCCATGGGCTGCCTTATTTCTTCGCGCCGCGACGCAAAATGAAGTAGTTAATCAACTCCATCGAGGAGTTGTCCATTTCCACGTCGAAGGCCTCGACCTTGTTGGTGAAGTAGTTGTAGGCCCATACGGCAGGGACGGCCACTAGAAGACCGAGAGCCGTGGTTACCAGCGCTTCGGCGATACCGCCGGCGACCGCGGACAAGCCGGTAGCGTGGCTGGTTTCAATGCCCTTGAAGGCGTTCAAGATGCCGACGACGGTACCGAAGAGGCCGACGAAAGGAGCTGTCGAGCCGATGGTAGCCAGCGCCGAAAGTCCCCGCTTCATTTCCGCGTGAACGATGGCAACGGAGCGCTCCAGCCCGCGCTTGGCCGCTTCAATCACGTCGGCGTCGGTGACTTGCTGCGACGCGGATTGGAATTCCGAAAGGCCGGTGGCCACGACTTTGGCGATATGGCTCTTCTTGTTCCGCTCGGCGATCGCAATCGCTTCGTCCAGCTTGCCTTCCTTGAGGGCGCCGGCAACTTGCTGCACGAAGACCCGCGACTGCTTGCGGGCCGCACTGTACATCAGGGCACGGTCAATCATTACGCCGAAGGAATAAATCGAGAGAATAAAAAGGATCGCGACGACGATCCTGGGAAGGGTGCTCATGGAAGACCACATGCTCCGGATATCCCAGGAAGTTGCCTGAGATTGCAGGAACAGGGCCGCGTTCATAAACAGAGTCGCTACCATTCGTTTTGCTCCTTAGTTCTGATGGCTCCGGGTTCCCCGGAGCCACCGCGAGAGTTTGCCAAGCTTGCCACCCGGACTGACGCGCCTGTCCCACGACCGGCTCGTCAGACCGCTTACTGGTTCAGAGAGAAAATCACGTCGATCGTGGTGTCGACCTCGACCGGCTCGCCATTGAGGAGAGTCGGACGATAGCGCCACTGCCGCACCGCGTCAAGCGCGGCTTGCACAAGCAGTGGATGCCCGGAGATGACTTCGAGTTGCTGTACGGAGCCATTCTTGCCGATAATCGCGTGCAGCCGCACCGTGCCTGAGATGCGCGTCTGCCGAGCCAGCGGCGGATACATCGGCTGGACCCGGTTGATCAGCATGGCCGCGGTTACGTTGCCGCCCTGCCGGATGCGCGAGACCGCCGGCTTCGGCGGTGGTGGAGCTCCGCCCATGCCGCCAATCACGCCACCAATAACCCCGCCCATCGATCCGCCGGGCACGCCGCCTGGAACTCCGCCTTGTACCCCGGCCATATCGGGCGCGTCTTCCTTAATAATTTTGATGTCTTTCGGAATCTCTTTCGGCTGCATGAGTTTGCCCGCGTCCATCAAGTGCACCTGCGGCTTGATGTGCACCACCGCCGCTGGAGGCGGCGGAGGGGGCGGCGGAGGCGGTGGCGGCGGAGCGGTAAGCATGGTCGCCATCATCGTCTTCGGCAGCGCTTCCGTATAGATCAGTGGAATAAGGATCAGAATGCCAACGAGGACGGCTTGGATAGCCAGCGATAGCACCACTGTCCAAGGCTTGTTGGTCCGCTTCGTTTTTCCTGACAGCACCATATCTTCAAACATGGATCCTACCTCCTCCCGGCAGGAGCGAGACGTCCCGGGACGCCTTCACTTCCACGGGGTTTGTTTCCGGCTGCGGGTCCGGTGCCTGCCACAGCACCCTGGCCGCCCCGCCAATGATTCCAGGCGACGACCAACGGTGCCGCTATGCCAAAACTGGAGTACGTTCCTACCACAATCCCCACCACCAGAGCAAAGGAGAAAGCACGTAGCACCTGGCCGCCCATCAGGAACAGCACGAGCACGGTAAGGAAAGTCAATCCACTGGTTAGTATTGTTCGGGAGAGCGTCTGGTTGATGGATGTGTTCACGATATCCGTAAACGGCTGGCGCCGCAGCAAACGATTGTTCTCCCGGATGCGGTCGAAAATGACGATGGTATCGTTCATCGAATATCCAACCAGTGTGAGAAGAGCCGCGATGACCGTGAGCGAAATCTCGAAATGCAGCAGCGAGAAAAAGCCCAGAGTGATCAAAACGTCATGAAACACCGCCAAGACCGCGGCAGCTCCGTAGACCAGTTCGAATCGAAAGGCAATATATACCAGCATGCCTGCCAAAGCATAGAGGGTAACGTAGATTGCCTGGCGGCGCAGCTCGCCGCCGACTTTGGGACCGACGATCTCCACGCCGCGAATCGCGAAGGATCCCAGAGCGTAATTGTCCTTCAGGGAGGAAAGCACGGCGGGAGTGACGCCGTCGACTTTCGAGAGATCATCGAAATTGGTCAGAACTCCCTGGCTGTTGGTATCGCGATAATCCAGGATCTTTTTGGCAAGCTGCTGGTAGCGGTCGCCGGCGTTCGTGGAGAGCAGCAGCGGATCGCGTTGCGTAAGGAAAGTGGCTAGTGTGGCGGGTGTAGCGGCGTTAAAATCGGGCTTGGAAGAGTTTTGCACGCCGTAAATCGCGTTGAGCGCAGTCAGGATCCGCGTTTTGCTGGCCTCTCCGGCTTCCTCGCCTTGCCCCTTTTGTCCCACGAAGATCAGCACTTCGTTCGTGTTGGAGCTGGCGATATCACTGATGGTTTGAATCTCGCTGCCTCCAATGCCTTGCGCGGATAACCCGCTGCGGAGCTTCTCGATATTGGGGGGCTGCGCAAAACGAACGTCCACGTTGGTTCCGCCCTTGAAATCGATGCTATAGGGCAGACCGCCACCGGCGGGCCCGCCCTTCAGGAAGATGGAAGTCCAGCCCGCAATCAGCAAAATGGCGCTGAGGGCATAGAAATACCTGGCTTTGCCCATCCAATCAATGTTGGGCGTCTTGAATATCTCGATCATGCGGATATTGCTTCCCTTTCTTAGACTCCGGCGCCTGCGACTTTGTTCCCAATGGCTCCCTGCCCAGCTTGGGAGTCTCCGCCGGAAATAGCTACCACTCTCTCGTCCCGTTCTGACAAATCTTTGGCCCTATGCGTCCTAGTACAGCCACTCCTCAGCCTAGATGCTCAACTCGCTTTGGCGATCCATTTTTGTCAGGTGATAATGGAAAATCGTCTTCGACACGTAGATCGCGGTGAATACGTTGGCTATCAAACCAACCGTTAGGGTAATCGCAAATCCTTTAATAGGCCCGCTGCCGAAAATAAACAGAAAGAACGCCGAAACAACGGTCGTAACGTGGGTGTCGATGATGGTCAGAAACGCTTTATCGAACCCTGCTTCTACCGCGGAGGCCGGTGACTTCCCATTGCGCAATTCTTCTCGTATGCGCTCGAACACCAGGACGTTCGAGTCCACGCCCATGCCGATCGTCAGGATTACGCCCGCAATGCCCGGCAACGTAAGCACCGCGCCAAAGTAAGCCAACGCCGCCAGCAGGATCACCAAGTTTAGGATTAGCGCGAGCACCGCGTTGGCGCCGGATACCCGGTAGTAGAACAACATGAAGAGCATGACCACCACCAAGCTCAAAATGGAAGCTTGCACGCCGTGCCGGATCGAGTCGGCGCCCAGTGACGGTCCAACCGTGTGTTCCGCGAGATACTTGATGGATGCCGGAAGCGCTCCCGCACGTAGCACGAGCGCCAGATCGTGCGCCGATTCCTGGCTGAAATTGCCCTCGATCATCCCGGAGTCATCGATCCGGCCGTTGATAACCGGCGCAGTGTACACTCGATGGTCGAGGACCACCGCCATCTGGTGGCCGATGTTTTGCTGAGTGAAAGGCCCAAATCGGCTGGCAGCTTCCGCGGAAAGCGTAAAGTCCACCACCCATTGGCCGGGATTATTGGTGTTGCGATTTTCCGTGGCGCTGCGAAGATCTCGGCCGGTCACAACCGCCCCGCGGCTCAAGAGGTACCAACCTTCTCCTTGCGGCGGCGCTCCAGGAGCCCCACTGGATTCCACGCGCCCGGGGACAAGTTCCGTATTGGCTGGCAACACGCCGCCGTGCTTGCTCAACGCGTCGGTCTGCGAAGTGTAAACAACCGGATCCTCCACGAGCCGCAACTCCAGTTGCCCGCCCTCTTGGATGACCGCTTTCACCCGCGAAGGGTCGCCCTCTCCGGGTAGTTGCACAAGAATTTCATTGCTGTTCGCGCCGCCACGAGGTTGAATCGTGGGCTCGGTCAAGCCAAGCGCGTTGATCCGGCGATCGATGGTCTCGAGCGTCTGCGTCATCGTCGTTTCCTGGATCTGCGCGATGGCGCCCGCCCTCATCGTCAACGTGTAGCCGGTCGGATCGCCGGCCGCTGGTGCCATATCCCAAACATTGCCAAATTGCTGTTCCACGTAGTCGCGGAAATCCGCTAGATGATTGGGATCCACGTTGCGCACCAGGACGTGCGTATCGTCCACGCGGCGGACTTCGTCATAGCTGATATTTTTTCCGCGCAGCCAGGTGGTCACCCGCTCCACCATCTGGTCTGTCTCTTGCCCGATGGCCTCCTGCACTTGCACCTGAATCACGAGCTGCGTGCCGCCCTGGAGGTCAAGCCCGAGCTTGATCTGGTGAGCGAAATTATCTTTCAACTGCCTCACCGACGTCGGAAACGTGGGCAGTCCGATGAGGCCGTAGATGCAGCCGACAATGACAACGATGATGAAAACTGCTTTCCACTTCAGATTTGGGTTCATGGTCAGAAAGTTGAGCGCGTAGTCCGGCCGCCGGCGGGGTTATTTCGCATCTTCCGATGCCTCCACCTGCGCAATCGCCGAGCGCGCGACGCGTATTTTCACCTGGTCGGCGATTTTGAGGATGACCGTCTCGCCGTCAATTCCACTGATGCTTCCGTAGATGCCGCTGCTGGTGACGACTTTGTCGCCGGATTTAAGCGCGGCAATCATTGCCTGGGTCTTCTTGCGTTGCCGCTGCTGGGGCAAGATGAGCATGACGTAGAAAATGGCCATCACCACGATCATCATCACCAGCGGGTTGCCCAAAAAACTCGCTGGCCCCGAAGCCTGAAATAAAATCGTCGCTAACATCGTCAAGAAACTCTCCATTCCTTTCGAGAAAATCACCCCGGTCCATCACCACAAAAGATGGAATCAGCCCGGCGGTTTCGCTGCCCCGCTCTCACAGCCCGCCGGATTCTCTGCTCGTGTAGCCGCGCAGGTCACTCCGACCGGGTCGGAGTGCACGTGAAGAATCTCGGACGCTATTCCGTCCCAAAATTCAGGCCGGACCTACAGCATAGCGCGCGTGCATCTCAGAAGAGAAATTCGTTAGGTTCCCAAACTCGATAGCCTCGCGGATTTGCCGCATTAAGTCAAGGTAAAAGTGGATATTGTGGTGGGTGGCCAGGATCGCGGCCGTCAGTTCCCCGGCAGCGAAAAGATGACGAAGATACGCGCGAGTGTAACGCCGGCAAACGGAGCAGGAACAATTTGGATCGAGAGGCCGCCGGTCTGCCGCATAACGCGCGTTCTTGATCAGCACGCGGCCTTCGCTTGTGTAAAGGCAGGCGTGGCGCGCAGCGCGCGTCGGCAGCACGCAGTCCATCATGTCAATGCCGAGCGCGACGTAATCGGCGATCTGCTCTGGTTTTCCGACGCCCATCAAATAGCGCGGCCGCTCGCGCGGCAAGAGCGCCGTGACCTCACCGGTCATTTCGCACGTCAAGGCGTGCGGTTCGCCGACAGCCAGCCCGCCAACTGCGTATCCGGGAAAATCCAACTCGAGCAACCGGCTCGCGCTTTCGCGCCGTAGATCAGCGAACGTGGCTCCTTGCACGATTCCGAATTGCAATTGCGCAAGGTCGCCGTTGCGGTTCGCTTGTTCGAGAAAATACGTTCGCGCACGTGCAGCCCATGCAGTGGTGCGCGCGACCGCAGCTTCGGCTTTGTCTCGTGGGGCCGGCGTCTCGATGCACTCGTCGAGGACCATCGCAATGTCCGAGCCAAGCGCGAGTTGTATCTCCGCCGCTTTTTCCGGCGTGAGCAAATGCTCCGAGCCGTCCAAATGCGAGCGGAAGCGCACGCCTTCGTCTGTGACTTTGCGCAGTTCAGAAAGACTGAAGACCTGAAAGCCGCCGGAGTCCGTGAGAATCGCGCGCGGCCAGGACATGAACTTATGCAAGCCGCCGAGTTTGCGCACGGCTTCGTACCCCGGGCGCAAGTACAGATGATAGGTGTTGGCGAGAATGATTTCAGCGCCCAGCTCTTCGAGCGCCTCGTTGCGCAAGGCCTTGACGGTCGCTTGCGTGCCCACCGGCATGAAGAACGGCGTCTGCACCGCGCCATGTGGCGTGTTCAAAACGCCCCGTCGCGCGCCGCTCGGATCGGTCTTCGCTACTTCAAATGAAAAACCCACTCTGCGAGTGTATCAGGAGAAGATGAATGCAAACCCCACGCGGCAGACTACAAAGGCAGCCCACACGCCAAACGCGATCATGTAGCTCTTGCCACCTTTAAGCTTCTTGGGATTTACGACCGCAAATCCGATGGCCAGGAGGATCAACGTCCAGAGCGTAAAGACATCAAACGACTTGCAGAGCGCCACCAGCCATTTCGCCGAATCATCCGGAAGAAATGCGGCCAGGTTCGTTGCAATCGGGTTCTCCATGTCAATTGTCCCCGGCGCTTTAAGATAGATGATCAGCAAGAAAAGTGGGCTACTGATCAGCCCGGTCATGAAAGCATGCGAGGTGATGGCCATTGCGGTGCCGAAAGTCGTGCTTATTCCGCCGAGCAGGCTGTAAGCCCCCCACATAACCAGGGCCACGATAAGCGCGACAAGGATAGGGCCCAGAACGCCGAATACATAAGTGGAAATGGGAGCGAATTTTGCTCCTGCCTCGATTCGCTGCTCCTTCTGTTCGGGCGACAACTGCGAAGCTTGAGGACTCTTATCGATTTGCTGGCCAATGAAATCGCGCCAGTTCACCCGCTGATTTAAGCCAAAGCTGACCGCGATGCTGAGAAGCGTCAGCAAAGCGATGGGCACCACCCAACCGGGCTTCCTCACAATATCTTCGAAAGTCTTTTGCGGCGAAAATAAGACGCCAAAAACGCGGCTGATCGCGCTCATTTGGGGCTGCGGCTCGGGCGCCGCCGGGGAAACGGCCGTTGTCGTTGCCATCGAAAAATCCTCCACCACGAGGTTAGGAACCGGTCTCTGTTAATGCATTACGCACGGAACCACCCAAAAATTTCAATGCGCGGATTCTAGCCTATTCGAGCCCTCTTTGTCAGGAATGACAAGCGGACTTCAAAGTAGTCCGTATTGGGGTGCTCTTCTCTCTCGGATCGCCAGGACGCAACAGCACCTCCCGGCTCCATCCACCAATCCAAGAAAGGGGGCACTTTAATCGAGGTAAACCAGGGGACATTTTAAAAGAGGTTTGACAACTTCCTGCTCTTCCCTGTCGTTGACACATGAAATGTCCTTCCAATTAGCACACGAAATGTCCGCATTTTGCTGCTCACTGTGCTAGCTTCCCAGCTTTTTCCCTGCTTTTCGAGTAAATTTGCCCTTGACAGCTACATATCGCTAAGGTATAGTACGCACTAGGTAAACGTGTAATCGGTTCCTGGAACGCCAATCTTCTGATTGGCGTTTTTTTATTGGGACCGCCTGTCTTGCAGCAAAGCCTCTAAAATGAACACTTACGAAAAATTGCGGCATACTGCAGCAATTCCGCGCCCTAAGCACCTTTAGAATGAACACTTGTAAAAGTGCATCAAAATAAAGCACTTGAAGTGTCTTTAGAATGAACACTTATGCAAAAACCCGGGGGGAGGGGGCACACCGGGGTACAGACCGGGGGGATGGTTGACAGAATGGACCGGGCGGATCCCTGACACTGTGAATAATGGCAGGCGCGAGGAGGAGGGGTTAACTAAGGTCCCAGGCTCCAACCCCCACCGCTTAGATTGTCCGAACCTAGGACAGTGCCCCGAGACCTGGGAAAGGCTTCGTGTGCCGAAACAGATCAACGGCTCATCAGGCCAGGCAATGCCGGGACGGCCGCCAGCAATTCTCTCGTATACGCGTGCGCCGGCTGGTGAAGCACCTGCCCGACGGCGCCCGCCTCGACAAACTGCCCCGCTCGCATCACTGCAATCCTCGTGGCCACTTGCTTCACCACCGGCAGGCTGTGCGAGATAAAGATGTAGGTCAGCCCGAACTCGCTTTGCAGCTCTTGGAGTAGCACGAGAACCTGCGCTCCCACGGAAACGTCCAGCGCGGAAACGGGTTCGTCAGCAACAACCAGCCTTGGCCGGAGAATCAGCGCCCGTGCGATCCCGATTCTCTGACGCTGCCCGCCCGAAAATTCGTGTGGATAGCGGCGAAGAGCATCGGTGCCTAACCCCACGCGCTGCAGCATGGCCGCGGTGCGTTCCTTATTCTCTGTTTTGCCCAGGTCTGAATGATGGATGTCCAACGGCTCGCCAACAATTTCTCCGACGCGCATTCTCGGATCGAGCGACGCGAAAGGGTCCTGAAAAACCATCTGCATCTGCCGTCGCTCGGCGCGAAGTTCCGCGCCTTGCAAAGTCAAAAGATTTTTCCCTTCAAAACGAAGCTCGCCGGAATCGGGTTCTATGAGGCGAAGCAGCATGCGCGCCAGCGTCGTTTTTCCGCAGCCGCTCTCGCCAACCACGGCAAACGTTTCGCCCCGCCGTACTTCGAGGCTCACGCCGTCAACCGCCGTGAACCGCGCCCCCTCCGTTTCGCTCGAAAACGTTCCGCCACCTCACTTCATTCACCGGCCGTGTGCATCCAGCCGGAGTAGGCAACTCCACCGTCAATCCGCGCACGTCGAGTAAAGAGGTCACGAAGCCATCTTAGTGCTGAACTTCGGAACTCCCCACGCGAAACTGCATGTTTGTGCTCTGTGGAGTGCGCCTTGCGTGTGCAGATGTAAAGAGATGTAAACCGCCCGCTTCGTCGCTCGCAAATCCGCGTGCCGACGATAGTAAGCTAGAGGGCTCAATGGCAACCGCGACGACACAACGTGTGGATTGGAAGCTGATCTGGGCGCAGCGCGGCTTCCGTTATTTTTTCGTGGCCATGTTCGTCTCGTTGTTCGGCAGCGGCATGAACTTTGTCGGCGTGAGCTGGTACATCATGGCGGCCACGCATTCCACTGTCAAAGTCAGCCTGCAAGTCATCGTCGTCACGCTGCCCGGTCTTTTCATTCCTTTTCTTGGCGGAGTGCTTATCGATCGCTTTGACCGCCGCTATCTCGGCGTTTTCCTTGATTTGGTCCGTGGCTTTTTCGTCCTCGCCACCGCTTATGTCGCGTGGAGGCGCGATCTCCATCTCTGGCATCTCTACGCCATGACTCTCATCACCGGGACCGGCTCCGCGATGTACTGGGCTACCGTCAACGCCCTCGTGCAGGAAGTGATCCCCGCGAGCCAGTTCACGGGCGCAAACGCCGCCGTTCTCATCGGCGTGCAAAGCGGCATGCTCCTCGCCGGCGCATTCGTCGGTTTCCTCTACGACCGCGCCGGCATCGCCGGCATTCTCTGTATCGACGGCCTTACCTACTTTGTCTCCGCGTTTTGTCTATACAGCATTCGTAGAGGCTACGTCTCGCCGCGCGATCATCTGAAATATCCCCGCGAATATTCCGAAGCGACCGAAGCAACCGCGGAAGCGCTCGAGACCGGCGAAAATCCTGAAGTCGCCGAAGCCGGCCTCTCGCTGGCCGTCTATTCCGATCTTAAGGAAGGCTTCGCCTACCTGAAGAAACAACCGCTCGTGCGTTCGCTGGGAATCACTCACGCAATCATGATGGCCGGCGTCGTCAGCGCCAACGTCGTTCTTGTCGCCCTCGTGAACGACATCCTGCATGCGGGTGCGCGCGGCCTCGGCTTCCTTGAGGCCGGCTGGGCTATCGGCGCGATCACCGGCGGCCTCATCGCCAGCCAGCTCCGCAGTGCATTGCGCATGCCGCTCTACGTCGCCGCCTGCGCCGTCCTGGCCATCGGTCACATGGCCACGCCGTTTGTTGCATTTCTCACCGGCGCCGTTACGTTGCAAATTCTTTTCGGTCTATGCCGCGCCGTTGGCGGCGTCACAGCGCAGTCCGGGTTAATGTCGATTGTCCCGCGCCACTTCATGGGCCGCACGCAATCCGCTATGGCCATCCTCACGACGGTCGTGCAACTTTTCATGAGTTTTGCTCTCGGGATCATCGCGCAGAGCGCCGGCTTGGTCGCTGGCTACGCTTTGCTTGCGCTCCTGTACGCAGGCGCCACTCTTTCCGCCTCCCGCGCCCGCCAGCTCATGCGTGAAACTTCCGTGGCACCCTATTGAGCGCGGGCGTCCACTATGGAAATCTCGGAGGGATAGACAAGCTGCCAATTCTTCCAGTGTCCGCCTCATTCTCCAGCTTGCATTTTTGGCGACGTTCAAGCCTGTTTTGAGACGGGGGCTGCCGCAACGGCCGGGGCCGAAACAAAATCCTGCCCCAGCAAATCCACCGCGGCTTGGTTTAACTTTGCGCGCATCTGGTAGCGCTCGTTTGCCCTGGTGATGTATCTCACGGCAATCTCGACGCCGCCGGCGACTGGCTTCACGTTGATGGCTGGCGCCGCGGTCAAGGTGTGCTCCGTATCCTTCGAGCGCGCGACTCCTTGCCATTCTTTCTCCGCCTGTTTCGCGGTCTCCGCCGTCGCTTCCAGCACGATCTTCTGGATGGCATTCACGATGGGATAAGGATCGCGGCCCGCGGGCAAAACCACCTGCAGCTCATCCCACAGCCACTGGCCCGAAGTCGAGAAATTGAAATAATGGCCTTCGATCGCGAAGCTGTTGGTGAACGTCACTCGCCGCCCCGTGGGATGGCCCGAGTCCGTCCAATTGCCGGTTTCGAGCAGCACGGTGTGAAACATCCCCAGCTCCACGACTTCGCCGGTCACTCCGTTGATCTCCACCCAATCGCCTAGCCGGATTCCATTCTTTCCCATGAGCACGAACCAGCCCAGAAATCCGATGATGAAATCTTTCAACGCAACTGTCAGGCCGGCGCCTGCGAGTCCAAGAAAGGTTCCCAGTTGCCCCGGTGGCCCGAAAATGACAAGCAAAATGAGCAGCACCGCAAGCACCTGTATGGAAACGCGTGTTACGGTTCGCAGCGTCCCCACTTGCCGGCGATCCAGCGCGGTCCGCCCGAGCAGCTTTTCCAGCCAGCTGTCGAAAAATACGCCTACCAAAAGAATGCTGAAAATAATGATGAAACCGATCAGGGCGCGGTGAAGTACGGTCTTCTGTCTTCCTTCGATAACTACGATCCACTTGGCATAGTTATCGGCGAGCTGTTTCTGATCGTCGATCCGCTTATCAAAGGAAGCCAGGGTCTTCTGTTGCGCGGAACGCCTCTCGGTCGCTTTAACCAGCGCGGCCGACTCTTCGTGGGTTAGCTGTGCCGGAGCCGGACCTTTCCCTGATGCTTGATTTGGATTTGCCTCTCCGCTGGGCGGCGGGGAGCTTTTCTTCAGTGCGTCGAGCTGCGCTTCGAGCGCATTATGTCTCGCCGAAAGCGAAGCAGCCCTTGACTCCGCGGCTTGTTTCGCTTGCCACAAGAGAAGCTGCTTTTGATGCAGGGCCAGCCATTCCTCGAACCGGTGAATCAATCCGGGTTCGTCTACGGCGGTGCTCAGATTGACGCGCAGGGCATCGGTGACCGCTGCAGAGGCTTTGTGCTCTTGCATCATGGCCTCAATGCGGCTTTTCGGATCGCCTCCCGCCCGCTCGAGATCCTCCTTGGCATCGTCCACTTCATCCTGGTGTTCCTCTTGGTGGGCGGTTGCCAGAACAAGTTGATCGTCCAACGCATCTTTCCTGGATCCAGTAGCCTTGGCGTCCTCTGCCGTAAGCCGGGCAACCAACACGTTGTCGGCGTCCAGAGCATTTTCGGCTCGGGTCAATCGCGCCTGTATCTCTTTTGCTTGCGCGCTCAACGCCGGCGGATGCTCTTCCACATCGCGCTCCGCGGCCGCATACGCCTGATCCATCTGCTGATCGGCGAGGCGAAGCGCTTCCTGGGCGAACGGTTGTTCCTCGGGGCTGGTCGGCATTTTCGAAAGCGCCTGCGCCGTCAACAGAGAGGATTGGTCCACCAGCGGCGTTTGTGCGGTCGCAGCCCCGTTGGCGGGTTTGTCGGCAAGCTGCGCCCCTGCTGGCTGCCGGGTGCGTAACAATCCGTAGACGCTCGCCGCTAGGAGCACCGCCAGCGCCATCGCTACAATCTTCTGTCTTAGTTTCATGTTTGTTTTAGGGGCTGGACCATCATTTTAGTATGCTTCTCGCCCGCCACAAACAACTGCTTCGCGGATTCATCACAATATACTGTATCAATCTCTAATCCGGCGTGCGCAAGGTTTCTCGAACCTTGCTTGATGCCAAACCAGGAAAACATCGCACTTAGCACGGTTCTCGATATGACAAACGGTGTTTCGTCCTGCTTGCTTGGTACTGTTCCGGCTCGTAAGCTGAATGCAGAGGACGTCATGCAAGATTCGAAGTTACCCAAAACTATTTTCATCGTGCTGGCCGTTTTCGCGGCCATCTACTTTTGGTCGAATTACGCGCAACTGCCGAACATAGTCGCTTCCCACTTCAATGCGCGCGGCGTGGCCAATGGCTGGCAGCCGAAGTCGGTCTTCTTCGCTTTCTTCGTCGGAGCTGTGGCCATTGCCGCGTTTTTGACCTTCGGAGTTCTGGCGATCTTCTCCAAAATGCCAATAGCCATGATCAATCTTCCCCACAAAGAATATTGGCTGGCCCCCGAGCGCCGCGCGGAGACGCTCGCTCGTCTGAACGGTTCTTTTGCTTGGTTCGGCTGCGCTGTTCTCTTGGTCGTCACTACCGCCGTCAACTACGCCATCCGTCAGAATCTGCATCCGGGAGGGACGCTGGGTACTCTGCTGCTTCTTTGCGTCCTGGGAGGTTTTCTTGTCTTCGCCGTCTCATTCTCTATCCGAATGCTCACCCACTTCGGGCGAGTCCCACGCGACGATTTTGCGTCGAAATAAAAAATGCCCTCGGCAATGCCAAAGGCGTCCATGAAAAATCGATTCCGCGAATTCGGCGAAGTCTTGAGTCACGTCTGCGCCAGGACGCGCAGCGAAGTGTAGGCTCCACGCGAGAACCAGCCCCGATCACACTCTGTCAATCCCGAGGCTGGACAAAGACCGATTCGCTTTTGGCGTGAACTGCGCTTTGACCTCGCGGGCGCGACAGTTCCACCCCGGCAAGCGACTGTCTGGTCGCTCAAATCAGCCCGCATCGCAGAACTCTGGTGAAAATTTAAGGCAAGGCGTGCTCGCCAAAAAGCAATCAGCGAGCGGAATTTTGAAGCCGCTCGCTGACCGCCTTTTCGAACTATATTAGGATGCGTATTCCGCCTCAGCACTCCCAAGAGCATTGCAGGGAAGAGCGAGACGTGTTGCGGGTTGCAACCCGTATCGCTTCCACCCTTTTAACTAGAAACTGAACCGAGCTCCCAATGTGACGGTACGGCCGGCAAGAGCAGACGTAGCCTGGCCGAAATTCGCATTGGCAATGTTGTTCGAGATGCTAGTCGGGTTGAAGTTCAAATTATTGAACAGATTGTAAGCATCAATTCGGAACTCAAACTTGGCGTCTTCGCCGAGGACCGGCAACTTAGGCAGGCCGAAGGCCTTGGCCAGCGTCATATCCACGTCTCTGTACCCAGGGCCGGTGAGCGAGTTGCGACGCACACCGGTCTGGGGAAGCGCGGATCCGTAGTTAGTGCCGCTGTAGGCTACGTAGGTTGGCGTCGAGAAATACGCGGCGCCACCGTTGGGATAGTTCGAGCCAGTCTTGAATGCATCGTTGCTGGTGCTGGTGCCCGCGCCGCCCAGGTAGGCTGCAGGGAGCAGTTGCGTATAACCGCATGTTCCGCAATAGAGGCTTCCTCCATTTACGTTCACCACCGGACTCCAGGGGAATCCAGAATGAAGGTTGAAGATGCCGCTCAACGACCAGCCGCCAGCGATCTTTTCCATCCAGCTGTTGCTGCCGTGGAAGAAGACCGGCTGCCACATACCAATAAGCTTGAAGGCCTTGCCCACGTTGTAGTCAGAGCGTCCGTAATTTAGGCTTGGGTTGTACGGATAGTCTTGTTCCGAGTATGGCGCGGAACTGGTGTCCATGCTCTTGGCCCAAGTGAATTGAGCATCGGCCATAAACTGGCGCGAGAACTGATGTTTCAATTCAGCCAGCATGGCGTTGTAGTTGCCACTCCCAGATACGCCCCAGTAATCTCCGCCACCGATCTGCGGGTTCAGCGTGTAACCCAACGCCGCAGGGGTTGCGTTCGGGTTCTCGTGGAAGTAGATGTTATGCGACCGGCTTCCCTGATAGCCCAAGGACGCTATGAACTGGTGACCGAGATCGTAATCCGCTTCTAGCGAGTAGTGATCCGTGCGCATAGTTGGAAGGTTGTGGGGGAAGATGCTGACATTCACTTGGCCGCTGGTAGGCAGGCCATTCGCGCCAAAGCTCGAAACGGTATTGGGGTTCGCGGGGTAGCCGTAGATGGAGTGCACATCCGATGAAACGGCGTAGATGATGCCCGGATTCGGCGAGGTCGGCGTGGACATGTTCAAGCTCGGGAACACCACCAGCCCGGGATTTCCTTGAATGTTGGCCGAAATAGCGATTTCTTCCTGATTGTAGTTCAGACCGTAACCGCCGCGAATCACCAAGCGGCTATTGAACTCATGGCCGAACATCGACGTCGGGCTCCAGGCAAATCCAACCTGCGGCCCGAAGTTACCCTTTTGCGCGTTCCAGGATTGGCCTTTCTGAACGGTCAGTCCCGTCATGTAATTCGCGCCCGCGCCAGGGGTGGCCACGAACATGTTGCCCTCTTTGGATGAGAGCGGACCAAAATAGGACCAGCGCAGTCCCGCGTTGATCGTCAGGTTCTTGCGAAGTTTGAAGCTATCCTGGACAAAGAAACCCCATATGTCTTCCCGGTCGTCCTGACGAAGCGTCGTGGGGAACCCGGTAGTAGGATTGAAGCCGCCCCCCTCGTTGTGCGGCGCATCGTTGAGGAAGTCCCAGATGTTGAAGAAGTTGTAATTCGGCACACCGCATCCGGCACAGTCGTTAAGATAAAAGAGGCGCGTCACTTCGCCGCCAAACTTAATAGTATGGTTTCCAATAATCTTGGTGGCCACGTCCTTACCGCTATACGTCCATTGGTCCAGGATGCTGCCCACGTTCGGCCCGAAAGAATTTGGCGAACCTATGCTGCCAATGCCGCCAATGTAATCCGACGGAAGTCCAACCGGCGATTGCGGGTTGGACTTCACTTCGTTCCAGCGCCAACCGGCAGCATTCACGCGAGCTTCGTTCAGGAAGCTTGGCGAGAAGGTGTGGTTCCAGATTCCGGATAACGCTTCATTGATTTGCGAGTGATGGAAGTAATTGTAGGCACGTGCTCCGCCATTAAGGAAACTGGATGACTGGGGAACATAGTAGAGCGCAAAGCTGAGGTGATCCCTCTCGGTGACATCCGCATCGAGGCGGCCATTGTACTGATTTTTCGACGACGTCGTCGCGCTCGAAGTTATGAAATTCGCAATGTCGGCCACTCCATCCAGGCCACCGCCTACACCGGGGTTGTTGGGACTTACCCAGCTGAGATCCTGCGTACCCAAGGCGGTCTTCAGCGGCGACCCGATGTCCAGGCCCTGGCCTGGAATCGTTCTGCAGTTAACTCCTTCCGTCAGCCCTGCATTGGCGCATGTGGAAGGATTGATTCCCGTGCTGACGACACCGGAACCGGGAAAGGTCAAATACTTCGCCGCGATGCTTCCCGCAGGTGCGGAGGAGGCGAAAGACGAGGTTTCATACCACCCGTTGCCAACGCTGGTGGAGTTCGGTTCACGAACCGTCTCATAGTTAAAGAAGAAAAAGATCTTATTCTTCCAGATCGGACCGCCGACATTGCCGCCGAACTGATTAAATCGGTTGTTGTCTCTCAAAACGCTATTGCCTTGGCCATTGAACCGCTGATAGGCGTTCAGGCCCGGACGGTGAGCAGTAAAGAACAAACCGCCATGAAAATTATTGCCGCCGCTCTTGGAAGTTACTTGAATCTGGGCGCCGCTGAAGCGTCCATTCTCCGCATCATATCCATTGGAGAGGACTTTTACGCTTTCAACGGAATCTTCAGAGGGCGTGATGATTGTCGTTCCGCCCCAGACGGCGCTCGTCGTGCTGATACCGTCGATGGTAATGCTGTTGTTTTCGTACTGCCCGCCATTAGCCAGGACCTGCGGACCGTTTTCCGTAGCAAAAATGCCGGTGTTGCCGCCTGTTCCACCAGGGCCCTGTGTTCCGGGAATATTTTGGCTCCCGCCACCACCTCCCTGCGCACCATCGCCGAAGACGCCCGGCGCCAACTGTAGCAACTGAAAAACATCGCGTCCGAACGCTGGTATGTGTTCAATTTGGTTTTTGGTGACGGTGCCTGCGATTGAGGCGGTCTCCGTATCGATGGCCGGGACCGTTGAACCTTCAACTGTTACGGTCTGCGTTTGAGTTCCCAGCTCGAGCTGAACATTGATAGAGTTCGCCTGCTCTGGAGTCAGTTCGAGATTATCGATGACCTTCTTCGCGAAACCCTGCTTTTCCACTTCCAACCGGAAGCGCGCAGCAGCAGGGAGTGCATTGAAGTTGTACACGCCATCATCATTGCTAACCCGAACCTGGGTTTCGCCGGTGGCCGGATTCGTCAGCGTGAGTTTGGCGCCTGAAACCACCGCGCCTGAGGCATCGGTCACCACGCCCTGAATGGAAGTCCGATACTGTGCGTGAACCGCACTAGCGAAGAACACTGCCAAGGCCACCCAGGACATCGCCCGGATGCAAAGTTTCGATACGTTCATGACTTGCTCCTCCCACTAAAAGAATTCGCGAAGTGGCCTAGCACCATGAGCTAAATCGGTTAACTAATCGTTTTCGGGAGTATAGTCATCCCTTTTTTGATTGTCAACGATTCCAAATGTCGATGCTCGGTTTCGGAAACACTTGTTTCGCCAGAGGTTTGATGTTTGTCGAGGACCAAACGGCTTGAGGGTAGCTTCAATTTTCAGGAAAAATCTTGCAGACCAGTATGAGTGCCGGCCGAATGTAGTGCCTCGCCGCCGCGTCAGGTCTTTATGAAGGGCGTCCAGACTTCCATCGAGGTGGACTGGCGATTCGACCACGCATAGTAGGGAATGAACGTGAGCGGGACACCGCGGGTTTGCAGCGGCTTGGCGCTGAATCTGGAATACAGGGCATCGCGCGAGCGGTCCCTCTCATAGATAACCCCGGGTGAACGAAGGACAACTATTCCGCCAAGCAAATCGCTCTTGAATTCCTCGTGAAACTCGCCCGGCAAGGACGCAGACAAATCCACAGCCACGTCCGTCAACGCCGTGTCAGCCGGCTGGTCGATTTCCTCGAGGCAGTAAACGAGCGGCCCGCGCTGTATGGCCACGCGGCCCAAATCGTCGACCACGTGAGGATTGGCTTCGAGGACCTGCGGCGTCATATCGAATTTTGCGCGGATGGTGTCGCCGGGTGTCCAGCGGCGAGCAATCGCCAGATACGCGCCGGGCTTCACGCCGCCCAGCGGCTCGCCATTCACAGAGACGGTCGCGTGCGCGGCCCAACTCGGAATTCGAAGATGGAAAGTGAAGTTTGCAGGTTGCACCGGCGTGACGGCGATTTCCACGCTTCCGTCCCAGGGATAATTGGTCTTTTGCGCGACCTTCAGACCCGTGCCATTTTCTAGATGCCAGTCCAGTTCGGAATTGGCGTAAAGGTGTAGATAAATGCCGTCCTTGCTGGTGCTATAGAAATAGCCCGGCAGAGAAGCGAAGGTGCGCTCGAGATTGGGCGGGCAACAGGTCGTGTCGTACCAGGGATTGCGAATTTTCTCGCCGGTCGAAGGATCAAATGCCAGCGGATTCCGATAGCAATAAAGCGTGCCGTCGAGCGACATGCCAGAATTAATGCCGTTATAGAGGGCGCGCTCCAGAACATCCGTGAATTTCGCATCACCCGTGGCCGCAAGCATGCGCCAGTTCCACATGAGATTACCAATCGCGGCACAGCTTTCGCCGTAAGCGAGATAGTTCGGCAATTCGTACGCATCGCCAAAGGCTTCGCCGTCGGAACGCGAACCAACGCCACCGGTGACGTACATCTTCGTTTTCGTCATGTCGTCCCACAGCGTGTTGAGCGTCTTCCAGTAGGCTGGATCGCCTGTTTCGAGGTAGTAGTCCGTGCTGCCACAGCACGCGTACATGGCGCGGACGGCGTGGCCTTCCAGCTTGGTGCGCGCCGTAAACGGCGTTCCGCAAAACATGTAAATCGTGCGGTATTCCGGCAGCGGAATGCGATCGTCGCCGTGAAGGATATAGCCAGCGAGATCGAGTTGTCTTTTGTCGCCGGTGATGCGGTAGAGCTCGATCAAGGCCATCTCGATTTCGGGGTGGCCGGAAACAATTGGTTTTTTCGGGGCCGGGCCATAGCCAGGGATGAGAAAGTCATCCACGAAGTGGATGCCAGCGTCGAGCATCGTGGTGTCGCCGGTAGCGCGATAAAAAGCGATAGCGCCTTGCAAAAAATGGCCCATGCAGTAAAGTTCGTGCCCGGTTGTCTGTGTTTGCGGCAACATGCTTTGCGAGGCGCGGTCGCCCACATAATAAGTGTTCAGATAGCCGTTGCTCTGCTGCGCCGCGACGACATCGGCGATGACTTTTTCCGCCATCAAGCGAAGCGCCGGGCGATCGCCGGATTGCAGCGCGAAACCCACGGCCTCCGTCCACTTGTAAACATCGGAGTCCGAATAAACCGGCCCGCGCTGGGGATCCTTGCTCTTCCCGGTGAGCCGGCGGAAATTGTTCATGCGGCCGTTGGCCTCGAGCAGATCGTGCATGCTCGGAATGCTTTTCGTGACGTTGACCTCGCGCCGCCATGCCCAGAACCCGCTTTGGATGGTTACGGCCCGCACGGGAACATCCCGCAGCTTCGCGTAAGGCGATTTGGAAAGATTTTCGACGCCTTGCTCTTTCCAATCCGTGTGTTCGAGCGAGGGAGAGCTGTGTTGGTCCATGGTGCCGCCGGAATTCGAAATGGGGAGGCAAGAAATTACCGCTGCCGACGCTCCGGCCGAAACGAATTGCCTACGCGAGATTCCTTTTTTGTTCAGCATATGCTTTCCTCCCAACGTAACGCTAACACGGACACCGCGAAGCCAGGCGCACATCTGCTCCTGAAATCTAATACCACTTTCCGGAACTTGGCGGTCAGAAATTTTTAGGCGCCGAACAGCCCGGGAACTTCACAATTTCTTGGGGTTTGCAACCAGCCTCAGCTGCCTGTCTAAGTTTGTTGCAATTTGCCGGCAGGCCTCGGAATTCATCGGAAAATAAAACGCCCCGAAAAAATCGGGGCGTTTCCTTTTCGAATTTCGCTTCTCAAGTTTCCGCGCCTTCTATAAATAATCTCGCGAAGGCCCTTCCAAAAATGCCCGCAATTTCCGCGAACGCGACGGGTGCCGCAGCTTGCGCAGCGCTTTCGCCTCGATCTGCCGGATGCGTTCGCGCGTGACGGCGAACGACTGCCCCACTTCTTCCAGCGTGTGCTCGCTCCCGTCATCCAGACCAAACCGCATCTTGATAACCTTCTCTTCGCGCGGCGTCAGCGTCTTCAGCACCGAAGACGTCTGCTCCTTCAAATTCAAATTGATCACCGCGTCCGACGGCGAAACGACTGCCTTGTCCTCGATGAAATCGCCAAGATGCGAATCTTCTTCCTCGCCAATCGGCGTCTCCAGCGAAATCGGCTCCTGCGCAATCTTCAAAATCTTGCGCACTTTGGACACCGGAATGTCCATGCGCTTGGCAATTTCTTCCGAAGTCGGCTCGCGCCCCAGTTCCTGCACCAACTGCCGGCTCGTCCGCACCAGCTTGTTGATCGTCTCGATCATGTGAACAGGAATACGAATCGTGCGTGCCTGGTCGGCGATCGCGCGCGTAATCGCCTGCCGGATCCACCACGTCGCATACGTAGAAAATTTGTAACCGCGCCGCCATTCGAACTTGTCCACGGCCTTCATCAACCCGATGTTGCCTTCTTGAATCAAGTCCAGGAACTGCAGCCCGCGGTTCGTATATTTCTTCGCAATCGAAACGACCAACCGAAGGTTGGCTTCGATCAATTCCTTCTTGGCCTGTTCGGCTTCCGCTTCGCCGCGATGAATAAACGTCAGAGTGCGCTTCAGTTCGGTGAGCCCGACTTCGCTCGCCTCTTCAATATCCTTCAGCTCCGTCCGCCGAGTGCGCAATTCCTTGCGCGCTTCCGAGGCCACGTCGCCTTTCGCGGCGTCCACGCGCCGCTCCAGCCGCCCCGCTTCGCGCTCCAACGATTGCAGCCGTTCGACCGTCCCGCGCATCTTGTCGATCAGCCGCTTCTTTTCGAATGGATTAAAATCGATCCCGCGAATTTCCAGCGAAATCTCCACGCGCGTGCGCGCCACGGCCCATTTCGCCTTTATATACGGCCGCTTCTTCGATTTCGGCGTGTTGTGTAGCTTTTCGGCTTGCTTCAGCGCCAGATCGTACAGCTTCGCGATCTTGTCGATGTACTTCAGCGTCTGTTTCGTTTTGTTGGCGATTTTTTCTTCGGTCAGCTCTTCGTCGTCAAACTGCACGATCTCCTTGATCGACCGCGCGCCCTTGCGCAGGTCCTCGCCCACCGCGATCAATTCCTTGATCACGATCGGCGACCGCGTGATCGACTTCATCACCACGAGCTGGCCGCGCTCGATGCGCTTCGCGATGGTCACTTCGCCTTCGCGCGTCAGCAGCGGCACCGTGCCCATCTCGCGCAAATACATACGCACGGGATCATTCGTTTTTTCGAGTGACCCGGGCGTCAAATCCAGATCGCTGCCGCCCTCGTCCGAATGCGCCTCGTCCTTGACGACCACGTCACGATCGCCAGCCTCCGCGGACACTTCCACCGCGCGCGCCGCCTTCGCCGACGCTTGATCCTCGTAAATCTCGATCCCGTTCCGTTCAAATGTAGTGAGAAGGTCGTCGATCTCTTCCGAAGAATGCACTTCCGCCGGAAGCGAATCATTCACTTCGTCGTAAAGCAGGTACCCGCGCTCTTTGCCGATGGCAATGAGCTGCTTTACCGCATCATATTTTTCTTCAAGTCCCACTGCTGCCACGAATTCCTCCAAACGTTCACGCGCAATCCCAAGTGCTCCCGGTCAGTGCCGGCGAAAACATTGTGCCAAGGCGCAGGCAGTATGCCACGCTGGCGCAGTCAACTCCTCTGCGGTCACCGAAATGAACTGTGGGGAATTTCCCACCAGATCGTTCGTCTTTGTGTGAATTCCTCTATGATGCGCCGCGTTGACAGTTTCCCGTTCGCCCTGTACTTCGCCCGTTACCCGCTCTCAGGGTACGGTCCCTCGGCTCTAAGTACATCTATATAGATGCATTTAGGTGCGAATCCGTTACCCGCGAAACCCTATTACGCTACACGCTTAACTCTATCCCCGTCAACAATTTAATCAGTGGAAATCTGTGGAAGAAGTTGCTGGCGTGGGTTCAAGTACGGAACCTCACCCAGGGCATATAATGCCGCGGACGGATCTGTTGGGAGGCAGCTATGACCATCCTGGCGCGCGGAACGATGGCGATGATCTGCTTAACCATAGCGGCGGCGGGGACGGCGAACGCAAAGAAAAAAGAGAAGGTGTATCTGCCGGGGTATGTGTTGAAAGCGCAGACGGTGCTGGTGGTGATACTGCCCGACGCTGGCCAGACGATTGACGATCCACTTGCGAACCAAAAGGCGCAAGCGGATGTGGAGAACGCACTCATGAAGTGGGGGCGATTCCGGTTGGTGCAGGATGCGAGCCAGGCCGACCTGGTAATCGGGATACGAAAAGGAACGGGAAAGAATTCGAATCCGACGATCAACGGCGGCCCGGTGGATTCGCCAGTGGCGATCGATAACAAAAACAACCAGATACGCGTTATAGGGCGGCAAGGGCCTCCGGGCGATGTGACCCAGCCGGGAATTCCTACCGACACGGCGGGACCGGACCAAAGGGCACACCCAGGCATGGAAGTTGGAGCGCGTGATGACACCTTCGACCTATTTCAAGGGGGAGTGCAGTACCCGGTAGAAGGTGCGGTGGTCTGGAAGTACGTTGCGAAGGATGGGTTGAAACCGCCGGGAGTAGCCGCGGTGGACCAGTTCCGCATCGCAATAGAGGAGTCGGAGAAGGCAGCGCAACAGAAACACCAGCAGTCGCAACAAAAGGGGCAGAAGCATAATCCGTAAAGGGGGTGGCAAACAGAAAGTCAATCGGTTCATGCATGCCGAAAGATTTCCCTGAAGCTGCATAAGGAAGGGCTGTAGCCGAACCCCCAGTCCTGCGCGGCAGGTCTTGCACGCCCTCCCATTCCATTGTCCCAGCTCAAATAGCCAAAGCCGAATCTAGCTCTGCAGAAACGAACAAGCCGCATGCCCGCCGACAGTCTTTTCCCTTGACTTTTGATGGAATAAGCGTACACTTTATTTTAAGTAAACCTGCGAGCGTTCATAGTTCAATTGTTCTATTTTGAGACTGAGTCGACCCTAGCAGAGCGTAACTGCGTCGAAATCACCGGCCATGGCGTTTGAAGTCGCTCCGTGCAACTTCTTTAGAATCAATATGTGTGGAACCGCCCATAACTATTGATTCTAATCAACTTGCAGAAAACCTAAGTCCTTTAGAATCCGCACTTACGAAAATAGGGGAGGGGCTGCAGGCTGGCCTTCATCGACTGTAGGGGCACAATACATCGTGCCCTCTCGCCTCGCTGCGCAGAATTGCAATCAGGCGAACTGAGTTGCACAGACTTCAGTCTGTGCTCCTGAATAGGAACTCCGTAGCAGTGCAGTAACGAATGACCTGGATTAGTCCTTCATCTCGCCGCCGCCAGCCGGCGCATCAGGTCCTGCTTCTTCTCGAGCAGCCCGCGCATTTCCGCCACGGGAGGATTCGCCTCAATGCTCCTCTGGACGTCCGCTAGTTCGCGCTCGGCTTGCCGATGTTGCAGAGCCTCGATGCAACTGACCGCCTCTTCCCAGGTCGGCTCGCTGGCTTCTTCAAACAGAATCTCGAAGAGCATCCGACGGTCGCGCTCTTCGAGTTGCGCGGCGACTTCCGTAGCTTGCATCGGCTCGTCGGCCAGAATCGAGGCGATCAATGCGGAGAAAACTTTCTCGGTTTCCAGCCCATGATGGAGCTGGGCGGCATGCAGCTGTTGCGCCAACTCGCGGCGAAATCCCTCCGCCTCCGCCAGCATCCGAATCAATCGCCGCTCGACCGGTTTAGCCGAGCGGCCCACGAGTTCGGGCTGAATCTTTAGTTCGCTGTGGCGCTGCGTAGCTGCTTTGCTTAATGCGGCGCGCAACACCGGCTCGTCCAGGTGAAGCTGTTGCGCGATCCGCGTCGCCCACTCCGAGCGAAGAATCGTATTGGGAATTTTTTGCACGTAGGGCAGGAGAAAATTCACCGCGCGCCGCTTCCCTTCCCCCGTCGTCAAATCCATCTTCCGCGCCCGCGCGATCAGGTAGTCCACGTAAGGAGGCGCATCTTTCAGCAGCTTGGTGTACTCCTCGACGCCTTTTTCGCGGATGAACAAATCCGGATCGGCCTTCTTGTCGCCAACCGGAGGCAGCGCCAGCACGCGCACCTCGAAATCCTGCTCGAGCAGCAGCGACACGGACCGTTCGGTCGCCGCTTGCCCGGCGTTATCGGGGTCGTAGTTCACGATGACCCGCTTCGTAAAGCGGCTCAGCAATTTGATTTGCGGTTCTGCAAGGCTCGTCCCGCAACTCGCGACGACGTTGCTGATCCCCGCACGCGCCACGGCGATGGCATCCATATATCCTTCGACGAGCACCGCAAAATCCGACCGCCGCAGCGCTTCCTTCGCGCGGTCCATGTGATACAGCACGTTGCTCTTCGAGTAGATCGGCGTTTCCGGTGAATTCAAGTATTTCGGCTGGTCATCGCCAAGCGCGCGAGCGCCAAACGCTACGATCTTGCCCGAATCGTTCGCAATTGGAAACATGATTCGCCGGCGAAACCGGTCGAACAATCGGCCGGCTTGTTCGCCTCGCGATATCAGTCCGGACTCGACGAGCAATTTCTCAGGATATTTCTGCTTAAGGAATCGCAGCAAGGCGTCCCCATCGCTCGGCGCATAACCAATTCCGAAGCGGTCAATCGCTTTGTTATCGAGCCCGCGATCCTCTAGGTAAGCCCGCGCCGCTTTCCCCTCAAGTGTTCCGGAAATTTGTTTGGTGAAAAAAGTCTGCGCCTCGCGATGCATCTCGACCAGCGCCCCCCGCTGCTGATTTTCTTTGCGCTCTTCGGGAGAGCGTTCTTTGGGACGCGGAATCGCGATCCCGCACTTCTCGGCGACAGTTCGCACGGCCTCCGGAAACGCGGACTTCTCCATGTCCATCACGAAATTGAAAACGTCGCCGCCTTTGCCGCATCCAAAGCAATAAAAGATCTGCTTGATCGGCGACACGGTAAACGAAGGAGTTTTTTCCTGGTGAAACGGACAAAGCCCTGAAAAATCCTTGCCGGTCTTTTTCAGGCGCACGTATTCGCCGACCACGCGAACAATGTCCGCCTGCTGCTTCACCCTCTCCGCAAATGATCCCGCTTCCGCCATGTCCGTCTACGAACGTAATTCTACAACGGTGATTGCTTTGCCGCCGTGTTCTTCAGTTTCAAAGGAAGTGCGTTGAACCAATGGATGTGACTTGAGGAATTCTGCGAGGCCGCGGCGAAGTGCGCCGGTTCCGTGGCCGTGAATAATGCGCACGCGCGTTTGATTTGCCAGCGCGGCTTCATCGAGGTATTTGTCGACACGCTCCGTTGCTTCTTCAACGCGCATGCCGATTACGTTTATCTCGCCGGAAGCTGTTCCTTCACCTGGCTGCGATGTGACGGTCACGTTTCGCGACGCGGCTTGCACAGCTTGCGCTGCTTGCAGAGTCGGCGAGCCTTCTACTCCGGTAATTTCGCCGACCGCGACCTTCATGCGGAGCGGGCCGGCTTCGATTTCCGCCGACGAGCCGTCCAATCGGCGAAAGATGACTGGCTTGCTGAAGCCGCGCACGCGGATCTTCGTGCCGGGCTGCAGCCGTCCCGCACTGACAGATTCTGCTGCACCGGCACGCACACCGAGGTCTGCTTGCGATTCCGAAATCGTTTGCACTACCGCGGCATTCAGCTCTTCGCGCGCTTCGCTGCGAATTTCCTGGCCCTTTCGTCTCGCGGTTTTCTCGAGTGAAGCACGCAATTCGCGTTCTTTCACGGCTTCGATCACGCGGGCGACGTTTTCATCGAAGCGTTTCTGCATCTCCGCAAACTGCGCTTCGAGTTCCTTAATACGTTTTTGCTGGCGTTCCACCCATTCGGTACGCAGCTTCTTGCGTTCCTCTTCTAGGGCGTGGCGCTCGGCGGCCATTTGCTGCTGCATGCGGTCGAGCTCATCGCGGCTGCGATGCAAGTAGGCAATCAAGTCGGCGGCCTCACGCGATTCTGGCGTCAGCAGAGACCGCGCCCTTTCGATGATGGACGTCGCAATGCCCAATCGCTGCGCAATCGCGATCCCGCTCGATCCACCCGGCACCCCGACCATCAGGCGGTACGTCGGCCGCAAATTTACGTCGTCAAATTCCACCGCGGCGTTCACCACGCCGGGCGTCGTGGAAGCGTAGGCCTTCAGCCTGTCATGATGCGTTGTCGCCAGCACGAGGCAATTTTTGGCGCGAAACTCATCAAGCAGCGCGACCGCTAATGCAGCGCCTTCTTCCGGCGCGGTTCCGGTTCCCATTTCGTCGACCAACGCCAGCGATTGCGGCGTCGCCAATTCCAGCATGGTCTTCAAGTTCAACATGTGCGCCGAAAACGTCGAAAGATCCGCGGCGATGGATTGCTCGTCGCCAATGTCAACCAGCACGCGGTCAAAAATAGGCATCACCGCGCGCTGCGCCGCCACGGGAATGCCGGATTGCGCGGCCAGCGCCGCCAAGCCCGTCGTTTTCAGCGCGACCGTCTTGCCGCCGGTGTTCGGCCCGCTGATAACCAATACTTTTTCAGCGCCGCCGAGCGCGAGCGTCATCGGCACGACCGCGCGTTCTTCGCGCCGCAGCTTGTCTTCGAGCACGGGATGCCGTGCATCAACGAGACGCAATTCCGCAGCTTCGGAAAACTCCGGCATCGCTGCATCAAAATCGCGCGCAAATCTCCCGCGCGCGAAGACACCGTCAAGCCCCGCGATCATATCTGCCGCGGCGAGCAAGGGGCCGCGAACCATCTGGAGCCGCTCCGTCATTTCGCGCAAAATTCTCAAAATCTCCGCAGCCTCATCTTCCGCAAGCTGGGTGAGTTCATTATTCGCTTCCACCGTCTCAAGCGGCTCTAGAAACACTGTCTGCCCCGTCCCGCTCGCGCCATGCACAATTCCCGGAACGCTCCGCCGGTTCTCCGCGCGGACGGGAATCACAAATCTTTCATTTCGCAACGTGACGTAATCCTCTCCGGCCTCCGCGTTGCGCATCCGCAGGATTTGCTTCAGCGTTTTCTGAATCGATTCGCGCGACTGGGTGATGCTCGCGCGAATGCGGCGCAGCGTCTGCGACGCGTCGTCGCTGATCTCGCCATTCGGCAGCACGCATCGTCGGATCGCGGTGAGCACCTCGCGGAACTCACCGAGCGAAGCGACGCGTGCGGCCAGCAGAGGGAATTTCGCCGCGTCTTCCCGGAATTGCCCCCGCAGCCACGCCGCGGTTTCGACCAGCGACGCCGCGGCCAACAGCTCCTTCGCCTCCAGAACAATTCCCGGCCCTTCGATTTTTTCAAGCCAATCTTGCGGATCCGCCAGCCCGCCAAATCCCAATTCGCCGCCTCCACGCAGCCATTCGCGCGCCTCGCGAATCAACGCAAACGCGGTTTCGAGCGCGGCGCGATCCGTTCCGAACTCCAGCGCATCTACCGCGCGGCGCCCCGGCGCGCAAGTCGTCCTCAGCCGCAGCAATTCGCGGAGCTTGTCAAATTCGAGTACATCTTGTGCCGTCCGTGACATTCAGTTTTTTCGCTACTTGAGAATTCCGTTCCGATGCTTCATTTCTGTTCTACGTGCTAGTGCACTGCCGGAAAGGTCGCTGATGGCCCGTCAAATTCTTCAATCATCGCTACGCAAAGCCCATTCAACGCGTCGGCGGCTTCATGATTCTTCCCGCTTTCGTTGTTGCTCAAGAAGGAAAAGATCAGCCGCCGCCCGTCTGGCAATTCGGCGAAACCGGAAAGGGATCTAACATGTTCCACCGATCCGGTCTTCGCATGAATTCTTCCGGCTGCCACTGTACCTTTCATGCGGTCCTGCAGTGAACCGTCGATTCCCGCCACCGGCAGCGACGCATAGTACGGCGCAAACCACGGCTGCCCCTGCGCGTACTTGAGCAGAGTGACGACAGCCCGTGGTGTCACCAAATCGTGCCGCGACAGTCCCGACCCGTCCGTCTGAATCACGTCGTCGGGCGCAATTCCCGCAGCGGCATAAAAATCCTGGGGAACTTTCAGCAGATCCTCCGGAGTGTTCCACAAACCATTTTGCCGCGCGACGGTTCGCAAAAGCATCTCCGCGTGGAGATTCTGGCTGATTTTATTGATGAGCTTCACGGAATCGCCGAGCGGCACGGACACATGCTCGGCAAGAATTGTCCGCGGCGTTGTATCCGTCTCGGGAACGTGAGCCGCACGAACCTTTCCATCGATCTTCACGCCGCGTTCGGCCAGTAGCGCGGCCAGCAGCGAAGCCGCGTGTTGCGCGGGTTCTTCAATCGCGAGCACGAGTTTGCGCGGCGCGCTTTTTGCGGGAAGAGTGCCGCGCACAACCACGAGACTCGCGCCTGGATCGCGCGTCAGCGTCAAATCGGATTTAACGTCCGCAGCGGACGTGGTCACGTCGTTCTGCAGCGAGAAGTCGAGAGTAAGCGGCGCAACGGTTGCGTTCACCGGATCTCCCATTTTTTCACCCGGCGTCAGCGTCACCGCTACCGTGTTGTCGCCGACCACAATCGCAGAAATCGCCGCGCCGTATTCCCAAACCATGTCGTCGATTTCCCATCCGTTGGGATAGCGTTCGCGCGGAAAATAGCTATCGTCGCCGACGACGTCGCCCGAAATTTCTCGCACGCCGCGGGCCACCAAAGCGCCGGCCAGTTCGGCAAGTGCTTTTTCCGGCGGCCCGTCGAATTCTTCTTTCAGCTCGTAGGGGAACTTGCGGTTCGAAAGATTCGGATCGCCCCGTCCCACCAGAATCAGGTCGCCGGAGAGGATGCCGTCCGCTGAAATAATCCCGCGCGTTTCGAGGGTAGTGTGAAACCTGTAATCCGGCCCGAGTTTGGCCAGCGCCAGGGCAGTGGTGAACAGCTTCATGTTCGAAGCCGGCACAAAATAACTGTCGGGATTTTTCTCGTAGAGCGTTTCGCCCGTGCGCGCATCGACGATGAGCAGCCCCCAATCGCCTTTGTTTGCGGGCGCCGCGTTCAGCAGTTGGTCCACCCGCGAGCCAAATCTCGCCGCAGCAGAGGCATCCTTGGCAGAGAGTTTTTCGGGTTTCGCGTCGTGCTTCACCGCGCAGCAAGTTTGATCTTGCCTAGCATTCGATTGTGCCCGCCCTTCGGAAGCCGCCAAAGCACAAAAGGCCATGCCCGTAGCCGCCGCCGACCGCCATCCGCCCGCTCTTCGTAAGCCCATGTTTCCTCTGCCTGCAAATCACCGCAAGTGAAAGTATAGTCGAAAGCCAGCGCAACATTTCGGCTGCCGCGCGCATCTACGTAAATGTTGCGAGTTATCGAAGCCGGCCCCTCACGAACTGCTGGTTGCACCTAAGCGTTAAGCGACCTATGATTGGTAAGCCCAGTAATTTTCAGCGAGGTGAAATTTGATTAAGCAGATTAGTTCTTGCCTCATGGCGTTGGCGATTATCGCTCCGCCTCTCTTGGCACAAGCCGACCGAAAGGAGGCCGACCGGCTTGAAAATTGCGGCACGGTAATCAAGGAAGTTATGGATATCCCCGATGACATCCCCGAGGATCTCATCGACAAAGCGGAATGTGTCATCGTTTATCCCTCGGTTTTGAAGGCGGCCTTTGTCGTCGGAGGCAGCTACGGCCGCGGCGCCATGACGTGCCGCACCGGTGAACATTACACCGGCCCCTGGAGCGCACCTTCAATGATGGCTCTCGAAGGAGGCAGTCTGGGCTTCCAGATCGGCGGGCAAGCCACTGATTTTGTTCTGCTGGTGATGAATGCCAGGGGCGCGCACTCCATTCTCAAGAACAAGGTAAAGCTCGGAGCGGACGCTTCCGTTGCCGCCGGTCCGAAGGGCCGCACGGCCGACGCTTCCACCGATGCCACTCTGCGGGCCGAGGTGCTTAGTTATTCCCGCTCACGCGGCCTATTCGCCGGCATCTCCCTTAACGGCTCGACGGTCCGCCCGGATAATGATGCCAACGAGCGGGTGTACGGGAAGAATGTGAGCGCAGAGGCCATCATCTTCAAGGGTGCGGTCCCTGTACCACCGCCGGCCCAGCAAATGATCGCCTATCTCAATCGGAAGTCTCCAAAGAACACCTCCGATCCCAACTCCTTGAAGGAATAACACAGCAGAATCCAGATGGTCACCAAGGCCCCGGCGATTGCCGGGGCCTTCGGTTTTTGGGGAAGGAAAGCGCGCAGAAAGATCTTGACTGAGCGTTTTTTATGACTCATAGTCATTTATGAGCTATGGTCAAGAAATCAAATCGGAGAGCATTGCCATCCCCCCGCGCTGGCGCCAGCAAATCATATGGGCGCCGCGAAAGACGGAGCGTCGAAACCCGCGAGCGTCTGTTTCGCGCCTCATTGGATCTCTTTGCCAGAAAGGGATTTAACGAGACCACCGTGGAAGACATCACGGAAGCTGCGGACGTCGGTAAGGGCACATTTTTCAACTACTTCCCAAGCAAGGATCACATCCTTCTGGCCTTTGGAGAGATGCAGCTTGCGAAGCTGGAGGCCGCAGTTAAGGAAGCCCGCGGCTCGCGGGAACCGATGCCGCAGTTTCTCCGCTCCCTGGGCTTGCGAATGACGCAGGAGCCCATTCGCAACCCTGGCATTATCCGGACTCTTTTACAGGCGTATCTCTCGACCACTCCCGTGCGTGAGGCAATGCTTGATTTACAAAAGCGTGTTCACGCGCTGCACACGGAGATCGTTCTCCTAGGCCAGGAGCGCGGCGAAATCCGCAAGGACCTCCCCGCGGCCGAAATTGCGCACGTCTTTCGACAAACCATCTTCGGCACGCTCTTGTTCTGGTCGCTTCACGGCGATGCGACTTTGCACGCTCGGATCGAGTCTGCGTTCAACGTGCTTTGGTCGGGCCTGGCTCCGCGTGACGCCGCAGTTAGGCCGAGCGAAGTGCCTGCGTGCGAGCCTCGCTGACCGGAGTGCCGCTGTTTACGTGTGGAGATTGATTTTATGAGCCGGAAAAGCGTCATCGTCCTAATTCTGATCGCGGTGGTGTTGGGCGGCACGGCCGTCTATGCCACATGGTTTCGTCGCGACACCGCGCTGCAAGGCTCGGGCACCGTCGAAGCGCGCGATATTCGCGTCGGCTCGAAAATTGGCGGGCGCATCGATAAAGTGCTCGTCCGAGAAGGCGATACGGTGCACCCCGGCCAGATTTTGATCACGTTCGATGACAAGGAATTGCTGGCCTCGCTCGATCAGACCCGGGCTGCGGCCGAAAAGGCGCAGCGCGGATATCGCGCGGAGGACATCGCCGGAGCGCGTGCCGCCGCCGCGCAGGCCAAGGCCGATTATGAGCTGCGCATCAACGGATACCGGAAGGAAGACATAGCCGCTGCGCAAGCCGAGGTCGAGCGCGCCGCCGCCGATGAAGTTCGCACGCGCCTCGACTTTCAGCGTTACTACGCGCTGGCCAAGAAGGATCTTGTCTCCAAACAGCAGCGCGACACAGCCGAGGCCAACTGGAAGATGGCCCTCGCGCAACAGCAGAACTATCAGCACAAGCTCGACGAGCTGAAACGCGGATACCGCCCCGAAGAGATCGCTTCGGCGAAGGCGCATTACGAGGAAACGCTGGCGACGCTGGAAAAATACGAACGCGGCAATCGCCGCGAAGACGTCGAGACGGCAAAAGCAGCTTACGCTTACGACCAAGCGCGCTTTCGCGAGCGGCAGGTCGTGGCTCCGTCGGAGGCCACCGTCGAGGTGCTCGATGTACGACCCGGAGACCTGATTGCGCCGAATACGCCGATCGCGACTCTACTTGAGAAGGATCAGATCTACGTGCGCATCTACATTCCAGAAACGCAGATTGGCCAGGTCCAAGTGGGCGAAAAAGCGGAAGTGCGGGTTGATTCTTTTCCGAACACGGTATTTGACGGGGTCGTCGAGCAAATCAATCAACAAGCCGAATTTCTCCCGCGCAACGTTCAAACCCGCGAGGAACGCGTTCATCAGGTTTTCGGGGTCAAAATCCGCATCAACGATCCCGCGGGCCACGTGATGGCAGGCATGGCCGCGGACGTGAAGCTGAAAGCGGGCAGCTAGCCCGTGAGTACCGCTTCGCAGACTCCGGCGGACGCTTCCATCTCCGCCGAACATCTTGTCCGGCGCTTCGGGCAGTTCACCGCCGTGAACGACGTAAGCTTTCGAGTCGAAAAAGGGGAAATCTTCGGATTTCTCGGCCCTAACGGCAGCGGAAAAACAACCGTCATCAAGATGCTTACGGGTCTCTTGCCGCTCAACGCAGGCTCCGCCTGGGTCGAAGGCCTCGACGTGCGGACGGATTCCGAAGCCATCCGCGAGCGCATCGGCTACATGTCGCAAAACTACAGCCTCTACTACGATTTGACGGTCGCCGAAAATTTGCAGTTCTATGGCCGCATTTACGGACTAGATTCCGCACGACTGAAGCGCCGCATCGAAGAAACTGTCGAACTCAACGGCCTCGCACCCTACCTGAACCGGCTTTCGGCACAGCTTTCCGGCGGCTGGAAGCAACGCCTGGCGCTCGGTTGTGCCATGTTGCATGAGCCGAAACTTCTTTTTCTCGACGAGCCGACGGCGGGCATCGATCCTGTCGCTCGCCGCGAGCTTTGGGATCTGCTCTTCGATCTCAGCGGCCGCGGCATAACCTTCTTTGTCACCACGCACTACATGGACGAGGCCGAACGTTGCAGTCACGTGGCCTACATCTATTTCGGAAAAATTATCGCCGACGGAACCCCCAAGGATCTCAAACAGCTTCCGCAGATTCAGCCCCACGGCACAAAGCGCATCGGAATCGTCACGCCGGACGCGACTCGCGCCCTGCGCATTGTCTGCAAAATTCCGGCGATTCGCAGCGCCACCATCTACGGAGACTCGATCCATGCTCTCGTCGAAGAGCACTTTGATTTAAGCGAGCTCAGTGCCTTGATTTCAAAACAGGGTGTTTCCGTCTCCGAGATTCGCCCGCTCACGCCGAGTCTGGAAGACGTGTTCGTCGAGCTTTCCGCGCGCCACCAGACCTCGATGGAGGCCGCTGGTGCGTAACGCCTTCCGCGGTTTCGGCGCGGTTTTTTACAAAGAAGTTCTGCATGTACGCCGGGATTTCGCCACGCTTTTCTTTTCTCTGATCATCCCGATTCTCCAGATGGTGCTGCTCGGCTTCGGCATCGACACCAACGTCCGCCAGATCAACACCATCGTTTTTAACGCCGACAACCGCCGCCAAAGCCGCGAATTGCTCGACCGGATCAAGAACTCGGATACGTTTCATATCATTCGCTACGTTGAAAACGACCACGACATGAACGACGCGATTATCAGCGGCAGCGCGCGTGTGGGGATCAAAATTCCCGTCGATTATTCCGATCGCCTGCTTCACGGCCGGAGCGCGCAGGTTCTTGTGCTCATCGACGGCTCGGATTCTTCTGTCGCCGGAATCGCCATCAACGTCACTACTTCTATCGGCCTCGACGAATCGCTTCGGCGCGCTCTGCCGGCAGGAGGTTCGTTCGCCGTGGATATGCGGCCTCAGCTGCTTTTCAATCCCGATTCTCGCTCGCCGAATTTCTTCCTTCCCGGCCTGACCGCTATTCTGCTGCTCAACGTGACCACTTTCTTAACCGCATTTGCCATTGTTCGAGAAAAAGAACGCGGGACTCTCGAGCAGCTCTTTGTGACGCCCGTGCAGCCATTCGGCCTGCTGCTCGGCAAGCTGCTTCCCTATTTCGGGATCGGCTTTTTTGAGCTCTGTCTCATCGTCACGGCCATGCGATTTGTCTTCCTCATTCCCATTCACGGCAGCGTCCTTCTTCTTGCCTTCATTTCGCTGCCCTATCTATTTGTTTCGCTGTCTCTCGGCATTTTAATTTCCAGCAAAGCGAACTCTCAAGGAGAAGCCATGCAGCTCGCTTTTCTCACCATTCTTCCCAGCGTTTTCTTTTCCGGTTACATTTTTCCGCGCGAGACCATGCCTTATATCTTTCGTGCGCTTAGTTATCTCGTTCCGGCCAGCTATTTCATCAACATAACGCGGGGGATCATTCTGCGCGGCGCGGGAATCCGGGATCTATGGACGGACGCGCTGGCGCTCTTCGCCATGGGCACGTTTCTGCTGTTCGTAGCCGCGCGCCGCTTCCGCAATAAAGTCATCATGGCGTAGGCGCGAAG
Organism: uncultured Acidobacteriota bacterium; assembly: GCA_963753745.1. Classification (GTDB taxonomy): domain Bacteria; phylum Acidobacteriota; class Terriglobia; order Acidiferrales; family UBA7541; genus Acidiferrum. The sequence goes on along the minus strand of CAVWDX010000013.1, from coordinate 98,763 downwards.
TTTCTTCCGCGTCCCTACGATTCCACGGAGGTATATTGCGGCGACCAAACCATGGTTCGCCGCCGTTTTGTGTTTTAGCAATTTGGCCTTTTGGCCGCCCTCGCGGTACTCTGCTGGTTTGCCTGAGCGTCGCTAGGAGCCGCTGTGTCCTGTCCGATCTGTGAAAAGCGCAAATCTGGAAGATTTTGTCCGGCCAAGGGCGAGAAAATCTGCGCCGTGTGCTGCGGCACGGAGCGCGAAATTTCGATCGACTGCCCGTCGGATTGCACGTATCTCATTGCGGCGCATCGATATGAGGATCAGCACCAGCGCTCGCTTCCCGAGGACACGCCGCTGCTCGACGCCAAGGTTTCGCAAGACGTTATCTACAGCCACCAAGATGTGCTTTCTGGATTGGCTTTCACGGCGGCGAAGTTTTCTGCCGCGCATCCCGCCACGACTGATGCCGACGTCCTCGCCGCGCTCCAAGCACTTGCCGAAACCTACAAGACGCTCGGCTCCGGCATCCTTTATGAGAAGCCGCCCGCCAGCCCGCTTCCCCGAGAGCTCTACGCCGAACTCGCTCAATTTCTAAACGAGTCGAAGCAGCAAAGCGCCGAGCGCCCCCGCCCTTCACCGCTTGCAAGCACTACGCCTGTAAAAGATTCCGAAGTTTTTTCTCTGCTCGTTTTTCTATACCGCATGGGCCTGCTGCGCACCAACGGCCGCCCGCGCGCACGCCGCTACCTCGAATTTCTTCGAGGCCAATTCCCCGCTGCACCCGAACTAAAGCGCGAGGAATCTCGCATCATCGTTCCCTGAATATCTCGAACCTAATTTTTCGGTGAGACTAACCAGCGCGCGGTGTGCTCCATTTCGATGGAATAACCGCGAGCTCGTGGAACCAGATATTCGGATTTTGCAGCGACACAGGATCTGGCGAACTTGCGCGGTCCGCAGAGCGCGCCTATATTATGCGCGAGGTGATCCTCGTGCATCGCTTGTACCGATTACTTGTATTGACTTTATTCGGCTTCCTAGCTCCCGCGCTGGCGTTGCCTGCGGATGCCCCCAAGCTTGTCGAGAAGGATGGCCACTGGGCACTTTTCGTGGACGGCAGTCCATTTCTTATTCTGGGTGGACAGATTCACAATTCGAGTGCTTGGCCCTCGGAGCTGCCGCAAGTATGGGAATCGCTCGAAGCGCTGCACGCCAACACCCTGGAGGGGCCCGTTTATTGGGAGCAGATGGAGCCACAACCGGGGCAGTTTGACTTTGCAAATGTAGACGCGCTCGTTAAAGGCGCGAGAGAGCACAACCTGCACCTCGTGCTGCTATGGTTCGGTACGTGGAAGAACGGCAACATGCATTACGTGCCGCAGTGGATAAAGACGGACCCGAAGCGGTTTCCGCGCGTGATCAACGCTAGTGGGGAACCGATTGATGTGCTCAGCGCAAACTCGCGAGCAAATTTGGACGCGGATAAGGCGGCATTCGCGGCGCTGATGCGGCATCTGAAAGAGCTGGACGGAGTCGAGCACACCGTCCTGCTGGTCCAGGTCGAAAACGAATCGGGCATTATCGGCAGCGTGCGCGATTTTTCTCCCAAGGCAAACGCCGAATTCGCCGGCCAGGTTCCGGCGGATGTGCTGGCGATCGTGCACAAGAAGTCCGGCACGTGGAGCCAGGTGTTCGATTCCGAGGCGGATGAGATTTTCCAGCTGTACCACCAGGCGCACTATCTCAATGAGGTAGCCGCTGCGGGAAAGGCTGAATTCGCGATTCCGCTTTACATGAATGTGTGGCTCAGTTACCCGCCGGCGGAGTTGCCTGAGAGAAACATGCTCATCCCAGGCATTCAATATCCCAGTGGCGGGGCAGTGCAAAAATACGTGGGACTGTGGCGCAAGCTGGCTCCTTCCATTGATGCGATTGCGCCGGACATATATGCCAGCGATGCGGGATTTGTTCAGGAGGTCATCAGCGCCTACCGGCGGCCAGACAATCCATTGATAATCCCCGAAATCGGAAGGACCGACAGTTTTGCCAAGTTCCTCTTCACCGCTTTGGGAGAAGGCGGCATTGGATTCGCGCCTTTTGGGGTGGACCAGAGGGGATGGAACATTCTCGGAGACGGACCTATCAAAGACCATGCGAGGAATTTTGCGCTGCTCGGGCCGATGGACAGAGAAATCGCGAAGCTGAACTTCGAAGGCAAGCTGAAAACGTGCATCGAGGAGTTCGGACAGGCGCAGCAGGAGCTGGATTTTGGCGACTGGAAGGCGACCGTATCGTTCGGCTTTCCGCAATACGATGGGCGACGGCCGCCTGGCAGCAAGGACGCTCACGGGGTTGCTCTGGTAGCACAGCTCGGGCCGGATGAGTTTCTTGTTACGGGGGTGGACGCGAGCGTCAGCTTTCACGTGCCAGGCCGCCTGCCCGGGTTGCGCGTGCAGATTCTTTCTGCCGAAGAGGGTTCCTATGAGAACGGCGTGTGGAAGATGTCGCGGCTTTTGAATGGCGACGAGACGGACAGAGGATTAAATTTCCATGAGGAGCCGGAGGTCGTGCGAATCCGGGTCGGCAAATTTTGAAATGAACCTGACTTCTCGTGGCGCGGTTATCCCGCAGCGCAGGACCGCGTCTCCTGAAGTTGCTTGCTGACTGCGGCAGCGTCCCAGCCGAGCTTCAACTGCATGCGAGGGATGGAGCGTTGCGACTCATGCTGCGGGCGGGAATTGAAGCCGTACTTCTGCTTGATGCGGGCAACGCGATCCGACATTTTCTTGCGATACTCCTCCGGAGCGTAGCCATTCTTCGCGTACCACTGTTCGTATTGTTTCGTTAGCCTTGGAAATTTCTCGCGGATAAAAGGCATGAACTGCTTTGCGGAGGAGGGCATCAGGAAAAGCACGCCGGACCAGAACCATTGCGCACCAGCGGCCTTCGCGGCCTCCGCCACTGACTCCAAGTCGCCGTCACGATCGGTAATTCCGGGCACGATAGGGGAAGCCGAGACGCCAACGCGCAGCCCCGCTTCGTGTAACTGCCGAACTGCTGTGAGACGCAAATCCGGGCGCGGGGCGCGCGGCTCGAGCAAACGAGCGAGCCTCGGCCTTAGCGTGGTCACGGTGATATTCAGTGACAGCTCCGAACGCTCCGCAATCTTCTTGAACAAGTCGATGTCGCGCACGATTTGATTTGATTTCGTGATCACGGAAATGCTCAAGCCCTCGCGCTTGGACAATTCCTCGAGGCACGCGTGCGTCACTCCATATTCGCGCTCCGCGGGCTGGTAGGGGTCGGTCGCAGTGCCGATGGCAATGTGCTCCGGCTTTTCACCGCAGGAACTTTCGGACGCATACGAATATTTGTGAGCGATGTCGTAAGCCAGCAGCGGCCCAGGATCTTTCTTCACAAAGATCTTTCGTTCGAACTCGCCGCCGTCGAGTTCCATGTACTCGTGAGTGTAGCGCGCATAGCAGTAGACGCACCCGAACTCGCATCCCCGATAGGGATTGATGGTCCAATCGAACGGCACGCGCGCCGAGTCGCACTTGTTCAGGATGGATTTCACGGGCAGCAGGAAATATTCGGGCCGCTCGGCGGACTTGCGGTGGCTCTCCGCGGGCGGAGAGCATGCTGCGAGGCGGGCAATGCCCACCAGCGGTACGGCTGCCTCTCGGGTCCGGTCTTCCGCCTGGCTTTCGAAGCCGTGCGAGACCGCCTCACTGGAGGTCGGCGGAGGGCAATCCGCCGGGGGGCAACCCGAATTGCTGCCGCCTAAGCCGGGCAGCGCCGAGGCTTCCACATTGTCATCGACATCGTGGATGCAGTGCGGCGAATTACCGGCCTTTGGTTTTGGGCTTGTCGCATAGGGGCTTACAGGAAAGAGTGTTGCCGTGGATTGTGAAGCGCGGCGGCGCGGGATACCAAAGGTCCGAGCCGTGGAGGAAAGAACTGGAGACATAGCCCACCTCGAAGCACCGGGAGATTATTTCGCTTTTTGTTCGCCATGTCAAGTACTTTTCGCTTTTTGTTCGGTGCCAGCAGCGCCACTATCCAATTCCCCAACACAACGAACACTCCCTCTTCGTGTGGATTGTTTGCCTGCCCCTCGACGGGGTATTCTGCTTGTTCGGGAGGAACGGCGTGCAACAGTCCCCACGAGCACGAATACTTCTTGGTGCGTCCGTCGTCATTTTCTCGGCATCCATCTGTACATCCCAGGCTCAGCAGCCGGCTCAACCAACGCCGTCTACCTCGCAACCGGCTGCCCAGCCATCTTCCCCTTCCACCCAAGCAAAGCCTGCCGTTGCCCCCGCTGCCCCTCAATCTACGCACTTTCCAATTCTCCTTCTGGTGGAAGGCAAAGATCTGTCCTGGAGCTTGCGCATCGGGCAAAAAGGGCCGGAGCGCCTGGACCGCACAGGTTATCCACCCATCCCGCTGGAACCCGGTGAGATCACCCGCGAGGGACCGGAGATCTGGACGTACAAAGCCACCGACATGCAGACAGGCGCCGCAGTCGCCGTCCATTTGGCCAGAGGAAATTGCGCGGACAATACCTCCGCGACAAAATATGGTTTTACGGCGTCCGTGGAGCACGCCCAGATCGGTCCCCTGCAGGGCTGCGCCAGAGTGGCCACGGAGCTTTTTCCCAGAATCAACAACCAACCCACCGACGACGATGACGACACGAAGGACAAGCCCGCCCCTCCAACGGTGACGCATTTTAAGTCGCCCGTCGACGTCGCTTACATCACGGCTACCGACAGAATGCTCGTCAAACGCAGTTCATTCGCCAGGAGTGTCTCCGGAAAAGCAGGCTATGCCCTGAGCCTCTCTCACGATGGCAAGAAACTACTTTATGTTCTTGAGGAGCAGCCCGCCCCGCTCCGCACCATAAACGAGTTCGACTTCGAGACTCGTCGCGTAACGGAGTTGATTCGCGCAAACGTCAATGCGCCGTTTTGGTCGCCTGACGACTCACGGATCGCCTTCCTCGAAAACGTTGAAGGGAAGTGGCAAGTCTGGGTGATGCCGGCGGACGCCCCGGCAAAAGCTGCTCCCCTCTATTCTGGCGATGAGGTCAGCCTGTATGGCTGGGCAGACGCGCACACGATTCTTGCCAGCGACTTGCAGAACCTTACTTGGATCGGGGATGACGGAATCGTGAAGCAATCGCTTTCCAGTACGGATTTATACGGCCAGGACCAGTATGGCGTGACTAGCGCCAATACCGTGCGAATTCACCCGCTCAACCCGGATTTGTTGCTCGTTTCCACCGAGCTGCTGCCGGCGGCTGCCAGCGCCGCGTCGAAAGAGGCCACTAGCCAGGCAGCTGCCAGCAAAGCGGCCGCGGGCAAAGATGCCACGAATGTGAAAGCGGTCACAATCCTGCCGGGGCCAGCTTTCTTCCTCTACGAGATCCGTTCCAAGCGCCGCGTCCTTCTTAGTCCGCCGAATATGCTCTCCAGCGATGCGGAGTGGTCCGGCGACGGCCTTCAGATTTTCTTCACTGGCCGCGACCCTAACCGCCAGGCGGCGACAATCTACCGAATGTTTTGGGACGGCACCAGCCAGGTCAAAATTCACGATGGTTACAGTTATGTGATAGGCCAATAAGACGCTGGCCAACCGGTTTCAGAGCGCAGAGATCCCGTTTGTTCCCATTTGCATGCCTCGCGGACCGAATTGGTCCGGTATTGGCCGATACGCAGCAGGCCCTTGTTTGCCTGCCCCTCTGCACCGGACACGGGACTATACTTCTTTGATGGCGACCCTTCCTCCCGTGCAGCCGAGGCAGGTCGGCATCCTCATCCTGGATGACGACGACCAGAACCACGGGGCGCTGCGTCAAATCCTTGATTCGGAAGGATGGCGCGTGCGCCTGGTTCAGGACCCCAAGCTGCTGCTCGCTGAACTCAGGTCCGGTGAATGGTCTCTGGTGATTGCCAATATTGCGCTCGCGGGCATCAATACGCCGGTTTTCATCACGCTTCGCGAGCTCACCAGCGTTTCGTATGAAGAGGGCGGCCGCATACGAGTCCTTTATCTCGTCCCGGATCTGACCGGTAGCCAGTTCGTAAGCGCGCTGGAGATTGCTCGCGCCCCGTACGTCGTCCGTCCTTTCCACCTCCATGATTTTCTCGACAAAGTCAGCGATCTCCTCGTCGAAGTGAAAGCCATCGAAGGACCCATTCGCCAGGTACGCCATGAGTTTGGCGCCATGCGCAAAAAGAAAAGGCAAGCCGCGCGATCCAACTCGATGTTTGCCTCGCGCGACTCTTATTCGTATAGCGACGAAGAGCTGGCCGAATACGAGAAGCAAGAAAGCGAAGAATCCAAATCCAGACGGGGCAAGCCTCGCACCGACCTCGGCGGCTCCGACCGCTAAGGGCACTAGCGCTAGGGAAGAGATTTCTCCTGGGGCGCCGCGCCGGCTCCATCAAGTTGCACATCTAGTTTAAGCAGCGTGCGGTAGAGAACTTCCGCTCCATTCGCCGCTTGCTCGGGTGAGGTGTACTCCAGCGGCGAATGGCTGATTCCCCCGCGGCTCGGCACAAAGATCATACCCACGGGCGCAAAATGCGCGGCGTTTTGTGCGTCGTGGCCGGCGCCGCTCGGCAGATCGAGCGTCCCCAGTCCCGCCTCGCGTGCGGAACTGCGTATGGCTTCCTGAAAGGCAGGAGCGGTCAGCGCGGGAGCGTCAAAATCCGGCGTTGCGCAGCTGATTTGAACATTTTCCTGCCGGCTAATCTCTTCGAATCGTTTCAATATCCTTGTTGCGATTCGATCGATTTTTTCTTGATGCAAGTCGCGCAACTCCACCGGAAACGCTACACGGCCCGGAATCACGTTGCTGGCGCCAGGCTCGACCTTCAACCAGCCGACGGTGCCAACCTGCCTTCCCGGTTCGCTCCGAACTTCATCGCGCACGGCCAGCACCGCACGCGATGCCGCAGCGAGAGCATCTTTGCGGCGGTTCATCGGAGTCGTGCCCGCGTGATTTGCAAAGCCAGTCGCGGTACAGGTCCGCAAGCTGATTCCCACAATTCCTGTAACCACCCCGATCGGCACTTTTGCTTCGTCCAGCACAGCGCCTTGCTCGATGTGCAGCTCGAGATAGCCGGCCACGCTGCCCCGGGCTATTTTCGACGCGGCGATCCGGGATGCGTCGCCGCCCATGCGCGAAAGCCAATCGCTGAGTTTCTCTCCGTTTTCGTCGCGCCGCGCCGCAACATCCGCCGGCAAAACTCCCGCCGCCGCGGAGGATCCAAATAGACCCGAGTAAAACCTCCCGCCTTCTTCATTCGACCAGATAACCATTTCAAGGGGATGGCGCGTGGTCAGATGCTCTTCGTTGAGGGCCCGAATCACTTCGAGAGCACCGAGGCTCCCTACGTCGCCGTCATAATTTCCGCCATGTGGCACAGAGTCAATGTGCGAGCCAAAAAGCAGCACTGGCAGGTTCTGCGATCCCGGGCGGCGCCCAAAAATATTTCCCGCGGGATCTACCCGCACCTCGAGTCCGGCTTCGCGCATCAGCCCGATGGCATACGCTCGCCCGGCGAGGTCCGCCTCCGTAAACCCGACGCGGCTCACGCCGCCTTCCGGATTTTTCCCAAATTCGCCGAGCTTCTGGAGTGTCGTCCACAATCGTTCCTGATTCACATGGTTGTGCGCGGCACCTGATGCTTGTTCTCCTTTGCCGGCCCAGACGCTCCCGGCCATCACGCCAAGCAAGCTCAAACACGCGCCGGCCATGGCAAGGCCACCTCTTCTCATCAGCATTGAATGCCTCCGTGCCCGCAGTCTCCCACACAGAGCTAACATTTCAGCAGAAGATAATTCCGCAACGGTTTTGCGGGGCAGGCGGCTTGACTTCCATGGGTGGCAGGCGCGATGCTACCGCGTCCAAGTTGTCGAGAACACCCGAGCGATTGCCCGACATAAACGAGGAGCTAAATGCGATTCCGATTAGCTGTGACTTCCCCTCTGTTTCGATTGGCCTGGCTGGCCGCCGCCGCATGCGCAGCGATTCCATCAGTAGCACACCAGTCCGATTCCGCAGCGCCGCGCGTTTTGACTACGGCCGACTACCAGCACGCCGAGAAATTCATGTCGTACGATACGCGGCCGCTTGTCTACCACGAGGTGCGGGCCAAGTGGCTGCCGGGCGATCGCTTTTGGTACCGGGATGCCGGACCGGAAGGATCTGAGTTTGTGGTTTATGACGCCGCGCACGGGACGCGGCAGCCCGCGTTTGACCACGCAAAACTTGCCGCGGCGCTCTCCGCGGCCGCCGGAGCCAAGTATGACGCGGCGCACTTGCCGTTCATGACGTTCGAATTTTCGCCCAAGGAAGAGTCCATCTCGTTTGAGGTGAAAGGCCAGCAGTGGAACTGCGATTTGCAAACGAATCGCTGCACTGCCAAACCGAAGCCTGCAAAGGGTGCGCCGGCCCCGCCTGAGGAGCTTTCTCCTGACGGCAAACATGCGGCGTTTATACGCGATTACAACCTTTGGGTGCGCGACGTGGCCAGCGGCAAAGAGACGCAGCTTACGAGCGATGGCGTGAAGGACTTTGGCTACGCTACGGACAACGCCGGATGGATTCATAGCGACCGGCCCATACTTCTGTGGTCGCCTGATTCCAGGAAAATCGCGACGTTCCAGCAGGACCAGCGCGGCGTCGGCGAAATGTATCTTGTCGAAACGAAAGTCGGGCATCCGGCGCTGCAGGCGTGGAAGTATCCGCTTCCCGGCGATGCAGTAGTCACGACCATCCAGCGGGTGATTATCGATCTCGATGGGCCAAGAGTAATTCGGCTGCAGATGCCAGCGGATCAGCACCGGTCGACACTTTGCGACGACGTGGAATGCCGTGGCGGAGACTGGGACGACGTCCAATGGAGTCCAGACGCCAAACATCTGGCGTTTGTTTCGACTTCGCGCGACCACAAGGACGAGCATTTGCGCGTTGCGGACGCAGAAACGGGCGCGGTGCGGGACGTGCTTGAAGAAAAAGTGGCTACCCAATACGAATCGGGCTGGGGCCGTGTCAACTGGCGGTATTTGCCGGCATCGAACGAAATCATCTGGTTTTCCGAGCGCGACAATTGGGGACATCTTTATTTGTACGATCTCGCGAACGGCCGCTTGATGAACCAAATCACTACCGGGGATTGGGTGGTCACCCAGTTGCTGCGCGTCGATGAAAAGAATCGGCTGATCTACTTTCTGGCGGATGGCCGCGAAAAAGGGGAGAACCCCTATTTCGCTCATCTCTACCGCATCGGATTCGACGGCAAGAATCTGACCTTGCTGACGCCCGAGAGCGGCAATCACGCAATCAGCTTTTCACCATCGGGGCGCTACTATGTCGATGATCTCTCCAAACCGGATGCGCCGGATGTTTCGGTGGTGCGCGATGACGCCGGAAAATTGCTTTCGACCGTCGCAAGGGCCGACATTTCAGGTCTGCTCGCCACGGGTTGGCAGCCGCCAGTGCCCATCACGGTAAAAGCGCGGGATGGAGTCACCGATCTTTACGGGCTGATGTACAAACCCACGAATCTTGATCCAACGAAGAAATATCCCATCGTCAACAGCATTTATCCCGGGCCGCAGGGCGGAAGCGTCGGCTATTGGGGGTTTTCTCCTGCACGCGGTGATACTCAGGCGCTTGCGGAGCTCGGTTTCGTGGTTGTTCAAATCGAGGGGATGGGCAATCCACTGCGCTCGAAGAAATTCCACGATTTTTATTACGGCAATATGGGAGACAACACACTGCCCGACCAGATCGCGGGGATGAAGGAGCTGGCGCAGAGGTATTCGTGGATTGATATCGACCGCGCAGGCATTTATGGCCATTCGGGGGGGGGTTATGCCACGGCCGATGCTATGTTTCGGTATCCAGACTTTTTCAAGGTGGGGATTTCCGAATCGGGGAACCACGACAATCGCGAGTACGAAGATGATTGGGGCGAAAGATACCAGGGTTTGCTGGTCAAGAATGCGGACGGGACTAGCAACTACGACGATCAGGCCAACGAAAACATCGCCAAGAATCTGAAAGGGCATCTGCTGCTGGCACACGGGACAATGGACGACAACGTGCCGCCATATAACACCCTGCTGGTTGTGGACGCGCTGATCAAGGCAAACAAAGACTTCGACCTTCTGCTTTTGCCAAACCAGCACCACGGCTATGGGAGCGAGACGCTGTACATGACGCGGCGGCGCTGGGATTACCTCGTGCGCTACTTGCTGGGCGCGGAGCCACCGCACGAATACGAGCTTCATCCGCCGAAACCCTAAAGCGGTATAGCGCGCTGAACCCGTGCTTGTTTTGCGAGAAGACTCGATCCGCACGAATCGCGTAAACCGTACTGTCCGCTTCAGGCCTGCTGAAGGGCGTTCCTGGCATTGGCATTATTTCTCGCACGGCTGATTGCAAGAAAATTCAGCCTCCTCGTTCTAAACCCGAGTCGCGCGTTCGAAGGGGCGCGCGAAGGAGGGTTCCATGAAGCGGACAGGTTTGAGAACGATGTTGTGGGCGATTTTCGGGGGGTTGTTTGGGATTGGGGCGCTGGGAGGGTTGGCCCTGATTGGGGCGTCGCCGAATCCACTGCCGGGGAAGCCGGAGGGTAACTGGCAGTTGCTGGATCCAGTCTCTTACGAGAATATCACCATCTTTCCTGTTGTAAGTTCTTCGAGCCAAGACACTTCGGCGTTTCTTACCTTGGATGAGGGGCTATCGAGCGGCGAGGTGATCGTCAGCGAACAGGGTGCGGCAGGATTGGCGCGGACGCGCAACGGCCGGCCAGTGATTGTGCCGCAATACAACGCTGGGGCGAGCGTCAACCAGCTTGTTTTGATCAACAGGAGCAAGCGGCCACTGCTTTTGCTGGCTGGCGAGTTGGTGAGCGGCGGGAAGCAGGACCGGATCATTGGGAAGGACAGGATTGTGCCCGTGGGGTCGGAGCCGCTGCCGCTGGATGTGTTCTGCGTGGAACATGGAAGGTGGACGGGGGCGAGTTCGCAATTTGGGGCCGCCAAGACGATTGTGCACCCGAGCGTGCGCGAGCAGGCGGCTGTGGCGCAGAACCAGAACGAAGTGTGGGACGCGGTTCGATCCGGCACTCTGGCCAAGCCCAGAATGGCGCCTTCGGCGGTAGCAGGCCAGTCGGCCGCGCCACCACCACCTCCGCCCGCTCTCAGCCAAGAGGTCATCGTAGACACGATCGCCACGGCGGCGCCGACGCAGTCCTATGCAAAAATCTATGAACAGAGCCGCGTTGGGGCTTCGGTGGATGATTTCGTCGAGGAATTGCAGCGACGGTTTAACCGGGCGACGTTGGGCTTGAAAGGAGAGCGCGTTGTCGGTGTGGTAGTTGCGTATGGGAGAGACGTGGCGTGGAGCGACATTTTCGCGTCGGACGAACTGTTCGAACATTACCGGAGCAAATTGCTACGGAGTTATGCGGTCGAGGCTTTGGCGCGGCCAGCGTACCGCGAAACTGCGGCGATTACGGATGCGCGGGAATTTTTGCGGAACTTGAACGGGCGGGAAGTGGTAGAGAGCGAGCCGGGAGTTTACCGGTGGCGGGAGATTACGGAGGGGAGGCTTTCGTTGATTGAGCTGGAGTCGATTGAGCCGAAACCAATCCTGCTGCACCGGTTGTTGCTGCACCGGACTTCGTGAGGAAGAGCGGAGCCGAGGAAGAAGAAGGGCAGGGCGTGCCGTGCTGCTACAAACTGCGGGCTTGTCGGCGCACTTGGCTCTTGTCGGAAGATTGGGCAAGCAACTGACTGGCTGTAGCGTGCCAGACAGGATGCTGAAGAGCGGGGGCAATTTCGGAAAGCGGAGCCAGGACGAAGCGGCGGAGGAGCATGCGGGGGTGTGGGATTTGGAGCTCCGCGGTGTCGATGGTCTCTGAGTCGTAAAGCAAAATATCCAGGTCGATTCCGCGGGGACCTTTGGAAAATTCTTTTATGCCGCCTAGTTGCGATTCGATGGAGCGCAGCGTGCGCAGAAGCGCGTGCGGGTCCAGACCTGTTTCCGCTTCCACAACACAATTCAAAAACCACGGTTGATCAAGATAGTCGACGGGCTCGGTTTCATAAAGCGAGGAGGCTTGCGTAACGCGGACACCGGCGGACGGAAGCGCGTCGATTGCAGCGCGAAGATTGGACTCGCGGTCACCGATATTTGAACCAAGCGACAAGTAGATGATAGGCATGAACGGAGTCTGCGCAGGCACGTTTTAAAACTCCCCCAGCGTGCGCCTTAGCAAACTTTAGTTTGTCCTTCCTCTGGATTCAACTGGCAGCAGGAGCAATTGGCTTTGAGAATCGCGCCTCGATGGCGTCTTCCTGGTGAAGGACCACGCGACGAGTGTCTCACCCGCGAAGTGGGAAGAGACAGACAAGAGTGTCTGTCCGATCTTGCGGGAACAAATCGCCGCTTGGCGGCGTATCTCAGGGAGGCGGCGGAAGTCGGCGAAGAAGAGGAGCGGGGGTGGGGAATGACGAGTTTCTGGCAAGACGTCCGTTACGGGTTGCGAGTGTTGCTGAAGAATCCGGGATTCACGGCGATTGCCGTGTTGACGCTGGCGCTGGGGATTGGCGCGAATACCGCGCTGTTTTCTGTGGTGAATGGAGTGTTGTTGAATCCGCTGCCATTTCCGAATCCGGACCGGCTCGTGGCCGTGTACTCGAAGACGCAGCAGTTTCATGAGAGTTCCATCAGCTATCCGAATTTTCTGGACTGGGTCAGAGATAACCATTCCTTCTCGAAGCTGGGGGCTTTCCGGAGCGAAGACTACAACATGACAGGTGAGGGAGAGCCGGAACGGCTGCACGGGCACATGATTTCGGCGGATTTTTTCCCCGCCTTGGGGATTAATCCCCTCCTGGGACGAAACATTCTTCCCGATGAGGACAGAGCCGGCGCGGCGCCCGTGGCGGTGATTGGCGATGGGCTTTGGAAACGCAAGTTCGGATTGTCGCGCGACGTTCTGGGAAAGCGTATCACGCTGAATGGCAAGGCCTATACGGTGATCGGAGTGGCGCCAGGGCAAATCACGGATTTGAGTCCTTCGGATGTGTACGTGCCGGTCGGGCAGTGGACGGACCCGACATTTCTGAATCGTGGCATCAGCATGGGAATGAACGCGATTGGGCGGCTGAAGCCGGGAGTGTCGTTCGAACAGGCCAGCGCGGATATGGACTCGGTCGGCGCGAACCTGGCGGCGGCATATCCAGAAACGAACAAGGATTCCGGAGTCACTCTGGTGCCGCTGAAGACGGACGTGGTCGGGAACGTGCGCGGGATTTTGCTGGTGCTGCTGGGTGCAGTGAGCTTTGTGCTGCTGATTGCGTGCGCGAACGTGGCGAACTTGTTGCTGGCGCGATCGACGGGACGTTCGCGCGAGTTCGCAATACGGTCCGCGCTGGGGGCGAGCCCGGGTCGCGTGATTCGGCAGCTTCTGACGGAGAGCGTGATGCTCGGGATGGCCGGCGGTGCGCTCGGATTGTTAATGGCGAAGTGGGGCACGCGAGCCATTCTTGCGGCGCTGCCGAAAACGCTGCCGCGCACGGAAGAGATCGGGATTGATGGCCACGTGCTGTTTTTCACGCTGGGGATTTCCGTGCTGACGGGAATCGTTTTCGGACTTGTGCCAGCGCTGAAGACGCTGCGGCCAGACATGCACGAAACGCTGAAGGAGGGCGGGCGCGGGTCGAGTGGAGCGCGACATCGCACGCAGAGCGTGTTCGTGGCAGTCGAGATGGCGATGGCGGTGGTGCTGCTGATTGGAGCGGGTTTGATGATTCGGAGCCTGGCGGCGCTGTGGAGCATTGATCCGGGGTTCAACCCGCGGAACGTTTTGGACTTCAGCATCTCCTCGACTCCGAGTCCCGGTTCGATCGCGGAGCAGTTACGCACCAAGTTTCGGGAGACGTTGCGCCAAATACAAAATGTGCCCGGAGTGGAAGGAGTTTCCTTAGTGGAGGGCGCGCTGCCGATGAGGGGCGATTCCGAAGTACCCTTCTGGGTGGAAGGCAGGCCGAAGCCGGAGACGGAGCAGGCAATGCCGTTTGCGCTATTTTATATTGTGACGCCGAAGTATCAGGATGTAATGCGGATTCCGATACAGCGCGGGAGAGCGTTTACGGATCGGGACGACGAGCATGCGCCGATGGTTATGCTGATAGATGCAGACTTCGCGCGCACCTATTTTCCCAAAGAGGATCCGATCGGGAAAAGGATCAACCTGGCATTATTGGATGTGCAGGCAGAAGTAGTGGGCGTGGTGGGCCACGTCGAGCATTGGGGGTTGGGCTCGAAGAAGCATCAGAACCTGCAAGCACAGATTTATCTTCCCCTGTGGCAAACACCGGACCGTTTTTGGCCTTTGCTGGCGAGCGGAGGTGATTACGTAGTGCGGACGGAAGGAAAGCCAATGGGAGTCGTGAATGCGATTCGCAAAGCAGCGGAAGGTGTGGATGCCAGCGCAGTATTGTATGGAGTAAGGCCGATGGGAGACGTCGTGGCGAATTCGATTGCCACGCAGCGGCTGGCGATGATGCTTTTGAGTGTGTTTTCAACGCTGGCGCTGCTGCTTTCCGCGATTGGAATTTATGGCGTGATTTCCTATTTGGCGGGACAGCGTACGCATGAGATCGGGGTGCGCATGGCACTCGGTGCGTCAAGCGCCGATGTGCTGCGGATGGTGCTGGGCGAAGGAATGAGGATCACGCTGGTGGGCGTGGGGATTGGGCTGGTTGCCGCGCTGGGATTGACTCGATTGATTACGAAAATTATTTATGGAGTGGGAGCTACCGATCCAATTACCTTCGGGGGAGTGGCGATTCTGCTAACCGGAGTGGCCCTGCTCGCGTGCTATATACCGGCGCGGCGAGCGATGCGCGTGGACCCGATTGTGGCGTTGCGATACGAGTAGGGGAAGGGCGACGAAAAATTCCGGATGCGCTACGCGCGGGGATTCGCGTGTCAACTGCCAGTGATTTCGCGCAGGCGGCCGCTGGCCACATCGTAGACGAAGCCACGCACAGTGACCTCCCTTGGAATCCATGGGTGCGTGCGCAGCTTTTGTACTTGATGACGGACGTTCTCCTCAATGTTCTGAAATGCATAAAAGAAGGCGGGAGAGACCGCCGCAGTTCCGGTGCGGTTCTGGATTCTGTTGCGCAAATCCTGTTCGGTGGTGTGCATCAGGCCGCAATCGGTGTGGTTGATGATCATGAACTCCCTGGTATCCAGCAGGTAGTGCGAGACAACCAGAGAGCGCAACGCGTCTTCGGTAACAATGCCGCCGGCGTTTCGAATGATGTGGGCGTCGCCGTTTTTCAGCCCGAGAGTGAGAGTCGAAAGCCGCGTATCCATACAAGTCAGCACCGCAAGGTGGCGTTCGGGGCGCGGCGTAAGTCTGCGCAATTCGTGCGTGCGGGAATAGAGTTCGTTGGCTTGGAGAACTTCGTCGATTACGCTCATGGCTGGAATAGTTTAGCAAAACGTGATGAATAGATTCGAATTCAGCACACGCACGACGAGTAAAAACGGGGAATCTTTCAAAAAAGCCGGGGCTGACGCTTGGGGAGTTCTTTGCCGAAATATTCGTAGGCGCGGGCGGTGGCTACGCGGCCGCGCGGAGTGCGGTCGATCATTCCAATCTGCATGAGGTAGGGCTCGTAGATTTCTTCGATGGCGTCTTCTTCCTCGGAGAGAACCGCGGCAAGAGTGCCGAGGCCAACAGGTCCACCGGCGTACTTATCGAGAAGTGCCAGCATTAAATTGCGGTCGACTTCGTCGAGGCCGCTTTCGTCGACACCGAGCATGGCAAGAGCTTCCTGCGCGACGGCCCGGGTGATGCGGCCCGCAGCGCGCACTTCGGCAAAATCGCGGGAGCGGCGGAGAAGACGGTTGGCGATGCGCGGCGTACCACGGCAGCGTCGGGCGATTTCCTCGGCGCCGCCATCATCCATCAAGATATTCAGAATTTTCGCGGAACGATGAATGATGATGAGCAAATCCTCAGGCTCGTAGAAATCGAGGCGGTGGACAATCCCGAAGCGCGAGCGAAGCGGCGCGGTGATTAGACCGGCGCGAGTGGTGGCGCCGATGAGCGTGAAGTGTCCCAATTGGAAAGGATGGATGCGAGCGCCAGGGCCTTGGCCGATGATTAAATCGACGCGAAAATCCTCCATGGCGGGGTAGAGAACTTCTTCGACGGCGGGCTGGAGACGGTGAATTTCATCTAAGAAGAAAACCTCTTTGCCTTCGAGGGAAGTGAGGATGGCGGTGAGGTCGCCTTTGCGCTCGAGTAGGGGACCCGCGCTCGTTTTGATGGGGACATTCAGCTCATTTGCGATGATTTGAGCGAGGGTGGTTTTTCCCAGGCCGGGTGGGCCGTAGAGCAGAACATGATCGAGGGCTTCGCCGCGCGTGCGGGCGGCTTCGATGGCGATGGAGATGTTTTCCTTGACGCGCTTTTGCCCGATGTATTCGTCGAGGCGCTTTGGGCGGACGCTGGCTTCGATGCGGGCGTCTTCGTCGTAGGGCGCGCCGGAAACGATTCTGTGTTGCTCTCTTCGGTCAGGCATCCGTTTTGCGCTGGCGTCGGGCATTGTTCAAGTTTCTCTGAAATCTAAAATCACTGACCGATCTAAAGATCGGCCACTACAACTGAGGGCTTACCGCTACGCGCCGGCGTGAGTCGTGCGACCCTTGGGCGCAGACAACGATTGCAAAGCCGCGCGCAGCAACTTCTCAAAATTCGTCGTTCCGGCTTCCTCCTTAGATTCACCGACGGCGGTTTCCGCGACTCGCCCGTCGTATCCCAAGTTCACGAGAGCGGAGATCACGTCGGCTTCGACGCCCGCGGGCGAGGCGGATGCCGGTTTCTGGGCCTCCAGCACCACGGCTTCGAGCTTGTCCTTCAACTCAACCACCATGCGCTCCGCAGTTTTCCGTCCGACGCCGGGAATTTTTGTGAGACGGCCCAAATCGCTGCTTCGAATAGCGGGGACGAGTTCTTCGACGCTCATGCCGGAGAGAATTTTGAGAGCGAGAGTAGGCCCGACTCCGGAAGCGGAGAGCAGCATCTCGAAGAGGTGCTTTTCGCGCGAGGAAACGAAACCATAGAGGGAAAGGGCGTCCTCGCGAACGTGCGTGTGAATGAGAAGAGTGACTTCGGTGTGGAGTTCGCCTAGAGAAGCATACGAAGAAAGAGGGACCTGGACGAGGTAGCCCACGCCTCCGACATCGACAAGAACCTGATTCGGGCGTTTTTCGGCGAGGCGACCACGAAGCTGGCCAATCATGGAGGCCAGTATTGCCGCCTTTTCTTCGCCTGTCAACGCGTTAGACCATAGAAAAAAAAGTGAAGCCGCTCAGCTTACCCTCTCGGGCTGCAACGCCAGGCGGCTCAAATGCAAACTGCAGCGGGACTTGTGAACTTACCTGTGGTGATCAGCGTATTCCGCGGCTTCCTTGATTTCGCGGTCGGCTGCGTCGAGCAGATCCTTCGCTTTTTCGGCATGACCGCCGAGGCGGTCTTTATTCTCGCGCTGCGCCTCGTCGAGCTTTGCGTATGCCTGCTGGAGATGATGCTGCGCTTCAGCGAGATTCGGATGCCTGTGAGAGTCGATGTTGACGACGGGGCCCTGGGCAAGCGCGAAGCCGCCGCAAACCAAGGCGCCAGCCAACATGCAACCCAACACAAGGTTTTTGCTCTTCATGGCGATGCTCTCCTCTGTGGATAGTAGTTTTGAAATGTGCTGCCTAAAAAGTTACTAAAGGCCGAATGGAACGATTCTAATAGATTCTGCGGACGGCCAAGCTGAATAAACACATGCAGGACACCACAACAGCAACAGGATTGAACATCGGTTGCCGGCGGTCCGGACAAAGCTAGCTGGCCGCTGCGGAGGAGGCCGCCGGACGGTAATGACCTGGAACTGCGCGGAGAGCGATGGCCAAACGGTTCCACGCGTTGATGGTGGTTACGACGAGAGTGAGGTCTACAATTTCTTTTTCGCTGAAGTGTTTGCGGACTTCTTCGTAGGTGGAGTCGGGAACGTGCGTTTGGGAAACCAACGTAACGGCTTCGGTCCACGAGAGCGCCGCTCGCTCACGATCGCTGTAAAAGGGAGTCTCACGCCAGGCGTCGAGTTCGTAAAGACGCTGCTCGGTTTCGCCAAGAGCGCGCGCGTCCTTGGAATGCATGTCAATGCAATAAGCGCAGCCGTTGATCTGAGAAGCGCGCATCTTCAGGAGGTGAATAAGGCCGTGCTCAAGGCCACACCCGGCAATATATTGTTCGAGAGCATACATCGCCTTTTGCGCTTCCGGAGCATGTTTACGAGCGTCAATTCTGGGTTCCATGCGAGATCTCCTTCCTCATAGGTGAGTCCGCTTGCGTCCGTGCAATTCCCGAGGGTCAGTCGTGAGCCTCGCTGAGGTGTTCTGCTTAAATGGATGATCGGAGGCGGCGAACGGGTACTCCGTAGATCAAAAAATCCCACGCGCCAGAAAATTTGGCAGTAATCAGCGGCGAGCGCGATCCTTGCGGACGGCTTCGTCGATAAGAGCATCGAGTTCGTTGCGGGTCAGGGAAACATGGGCGCTGGAAGATTCGCCGCCGTCGCTGGTTTCCGGAAGTTCGGCGCCTCCGCCTGGGGGCGGGACGACGAAGTACCGCGCGCGGGCAGCCATGAGCTTCGCGACTTCGCGGCTGGAGAGAAGCACGGGATCGCCAGCCAACTCCGCTGCCAGAACGATCTTGGCAAAATGCTCGATGGTTTCCATGCGAAAGAACGCGGTCAAAAGATCTGGACCACAAGTAACCGCGCCATGATTCGCCAAAAGCAGGGCGTCGTAGTGCGGGACGAAGGGCTCCATTGCGGCGCTGAGCTCCGGCGTTCCCGGAGTAGCGTAGCGAACGAGCGGGATTTGTCCGAGGCCGATGGTCACTTCGGGCAAGAGAGCTTGATTCAAGGAGCGGCCGGCAGCCGCAAACCCCGTGGCTGTGGGCGGATGAGCGTGACAAATGGCGTTCACATCGGCGCGCATGCGGTAAAACAACAGATGCATGGCGATCTCTGAGGAAAACTTGCGCTCGCCTGCAAGCTGGCGCCCCTCAAGATTTGTCACCACCAAATCTTGCGGCTCGAGCATCCCCTTGTTCATGCAGGTGGGGGTGGTGAGGACGCGGTCTTCGTCCAGGCGGACGGAGATATTGCCTTCGCAGGCTACGATAAACCCGCGGTCGTACATCCATTTGCCAACGGTGCAAATTTCTAGACGATGTTTCTCTTCGCTTTTTTCGTGGGTGGGCCAGAGCGAGTAGGGATTCACTGAACACACTCCTTCCTTGCCCGAACTCTCAGCCGGGCCATTCCGCTGCCCCCACCAAAATAAACTCCTGGGCTCCCAGCAGACGGAAACCCGGCCCGCACTTTATCACACTAGGCGTAGATTCCGCGCAACTTTAGCGCGCTGGCCACGCGGTCAATCGCGAGCATGTACGCGGCAATGCGATTGTTGACTTTGTGGGCTTCCGCGTAGCGGACCACGCCGTCGAAGGCGCTTTCCATTATATCGAGCAGCCGTTCATTGACCTCGCTCTCGCGCCAGAAGAAGCCCTGGCGGTCCTGTACCCATTCGAAATAGCTGACGGTGACGCCGCCGGCGTTGCCAAGAATGTCCGGGACCGTGAAGATGCCTTTGGAATCGACAATGGCGTCGGCTTGCCAAGTGGTCGGACCGTTTGCTCCTTCGCAGAGAATCCGCGCTTGGACCTGATGAGCGTTTTGCTCGGTGATCTGATTTTCAATCGCGGCCGGGATAGCGATCTCGCACGGTTGGAAGAGAATGTCGCGCGCAGACATCTTCGTGCCGCCGCTGGGGAATTCCGGCAAGGGTTTCTTCTGGGTGTAGACCCAGTCAATCACTTTCGGAACGTCGAAGCCTTTTTCGTTGTAGAGGCCGCCGCCAACGTCGGCAAGGCCGATAATTTTATACCCAGCCGCTTGCATGAGCTGCGCCGCCAGCGAGCCGACGTTGCCGAAACCTTGAATCACGACGCGGCAGCCTTCCTTCCGGATGCCGAGCTTGGCCAGAGCCTTGTCGCAGCAAATCATGACGCCACGGCCAGTGGCTTCTCGCCTTCCGCGGGAGCCGCCGAGCTCAATGGGCTTGCCGGTGACCACCGCTGTCGTGGCTTCGCCAACGTGCATCGAGTAGGTATCCATCACCCAAGCCATGACCTGCTCGCCAGTGCCGATGTCCGGAGCGGGAACATCGCGCTCGGGGCCGAGCCAGTCGGCGAGCTCGGCAGTGTAGCGGCGGGTGAGACGCTCCAATTCTCCCTTCGACAGCTTACGAGGGTCGCAAATAATGCCGCCCTTGGCGCCGCCGAACGGGATATTCACAACACCGCACTTCCAAGTCATCCAAGTGGCGAGGGCGCGCACCTCATCGAGAGAAACATCGGGAGCAAAACGAATCCCGCCCTTGCCCGGGCCGCGGACAGTGGAGTGAAGGACGCGATAGCCGGTGAAAACGTCGAGTTGACCATTGTCCATGCCCACGGGGATGTAGAGAGTGATTTCTTTTTTGGGATATTTGAGATAGCGGTAAAGGCCCTGCTCGAGTCCGAGTTTTTGTGCGGCGACTTCGAAGCGCGCTTCGGCGTTCTGGTAGACATTCATCTCTTCCGGTACTGGGGCTTGCGACATGCGGAACTCTCCTTTGAGGCGGCGATGGCAGTGAAATCAACCAACAATGCGCACTTCGGCCTGTGAAGGGAGCTCAGGACCGACTTGCAGTTTCTGGACCAAGAGTGATGCCTGGCAGGCTACCCCAAAACACAGAACCGCGAATCGACCGACCCGCCAGACTCGCCTTTTGGCCGGGCCGCCAGTATACGAACCTGCTCCTCCGCCCGCAAGAGAGGGACCGGTCCAGGAATGGGCAAATTGCAACGCGGAGAGAGCTGCATCGCGGGCAACTTGCGCGCCACCTGCTCTGCTATAATCCGGGCGATTTTTGCGAGACGGATGCTTTTCCGGAGACGAAAAATGAAACGAACCTTGCTGGTTCTGTTCGAATTCTTCTTACTCGGGGTGCCGGGAATAGCGTTCGGGCAAGCGCCCTCCGATTCACTTTCCGAATTGACCAGGCCACATGACTACACTCTAAAACGCATTTCGAGCTACGACCGAACGGGAGGCAACGACGACTACCGGCCGCTTGCCCGGGGAGAGACGCTTACGCTTTTGGACGAAGCGGGACCCGGCGAAATCTCGCACATCTGGATCACCGTCGCGAGCGATGAGCGATTTCACTTGAAGAAAATAGTGCTGCGGATGTATTGGGACGGCGAAAGTTCTCCGAGCGTGGAAGCTCCGGTTGGAGATTTTTTTGGATTGGGACTCGGACAGTACATTCTTTATCAGTCTGTGCCGCTCGCGGTGGGCGGAGACAAGGCTCTGAACTGCTTCTTCCCGATGCCATTTCAAAAACACGCGCGTGTGACGCTCACGAACGAAGGGCAGAAGCGTGCAGAGGCGGTTTACTGGAACATTGATCTTCGCGTTTACAAAGCGGCGTTGCCCGCGGATGTGCTTTATTTTCACGCTCAATACCGGCAAGCTGCGCCTAACAAGGCGTTTCCCGAGAACAAGATCAATCTGGACGGAAAAGAGAATTATGTTTGGATGCAAGCGACCGGGCGCGGACACTTCGCCGGAGTCACCATGTCCGTGATCGAAAATCAGGACGGATGGTGGGGCGAAGGCGACGACATGTTTTTTGTGGATGGCGAGAAGCTGCCGTCCATCAACGGAACAGGTTCGGAAGACTTTTTTCTTGGCGCGTGGGATTTTGGCGGAAAGCCATTTGCTTACGGGTTATTCGGAGCGCCGATTGTGGGCGCGGAACTGCAGGGCGGGCGATGGTCGGTTTATCGATTCCACCTGGATTCGCCGATTCCCTTTACGAAGTCCTTGCGCGCGACGATCGAGCACGGGCATGCGAACGATCGGGGAGACAATTATTACTCGGTAGCGTATTGGTACCAGACCGAACCTCACGGGGAATTTCCTGTGCTACCGGGTGTGGAGATGCGGGTGCCGCGCGTCTTCCCTATTCCGAGCCTTCAAAAATAATGGGCATGCGGTTGACCGTGGGAAGCTTCCCTCGGCAATGGCCGAGAAGGACAAAACGAATTATTGTATTCGGAACTGCAAGGTGACCGACAAATGCATCGCGACGGGTTTCCCATCGAGCAAGGCCGGCCGATACTTCCATTGGCGGAGCGCGTCTTTCGCGGCTTGATGCAGGAGCGTTGGGCCGGAAATGACTCTCATGGTCGTGACGCGTCCGTTGACGTCAATAAGGGCGTCAATCACTACGTCGCCGGACACGTGCTGATTTTTAGCCATGAGGGGATAAGCCGGAGGCACTTGGCTGATCAATCTTGCCGACCGTACATCGCCACCGACAGGAACCGGAACTTCGGGAGCCGCAGGCTGTTTTTCATTTCCCGCCGCAAGGCCCGAGGCTAAACCGTCGGAGTTGGCATTTGCGTTGCCCGTGGAAATTGTTGGAGCAACCACTTCATCATCCTGCTTTGCTTCCGGGGGATTCATAGTGGGACTAGCAAAGTGGACTGGGCCGAGGGCCGGCTTCTTCGGCTCCGGCACTGGCTCGGAGCGAGCAATGCGCTCCGTAATGGCAGCGGGAATGGTAGTTGCGGAGTTGTGCCTGTTGTCTCGTGTCACGGGCACTGATTGCGGCGTGATCGGGGATTTCGTCCGCGGCTCGCTGGAGGCTGGCGAGTCCGAACTCGGCGTGGAAGTCGAGCCAGTCGACGGTTCCGGCTGAACTACCTCATTTCGCGGTGCGGGATGCTCCCCGGGCTGAGCCTCGCTGTTTGCCGGCGGCGCGGCAGTCGTTTGAATCCTTGAGGCCGGCGACACGGGCCCGGACGTGCTGCGCAGCCCGTTCGAGGGATAAAATTGATACCAGGCCCCGCCCGCGGCAAGCAGAACAGCAGCGGCAATCGCTCCGATCCAGAGTCCTTTTCGAGAGCCACTGGAAGGCTGCTCGCGAGAAGTCACATCTTCATCGAACGGCAGTAGATTCCCAATGGCGCGTTGTTCGATCTCGGGGGCGCCTCCCATTTCGGCTGTAGGCGCGGATTCAACAGATTGCTCTTCATCCGCTCCGCTCTCGGTGGCGTGATTGCTTTTTTCTTGTTCGATGAGTTCTAGCGTCGATGAGGTAGTCGCGGCATTGCGCGCCAGCGGCTCGAGCCATGACGGAATCTTCAACTCTTCCGTGTCTAGAGAAGATTTCACAGGAAGAGGAAGAGTCTTTGCGGGCGGTGCGGTCTTGACCGGGTCGGGCTCCGATTTTGCTATTTCGAAAACCTTGGCAGCCACTCCCGATATAGCCTTGGAATCAAGAGCGGGCACCGGCGGCGCGGGCTTGGCGGTTGGCGCGGTGCTAAAGAGCAGTGAGGAAAGTTGTTCCTGAAGTTGCGCGTCATGGAGCTTCAGCTCTTCACTGGAATTGTCGGCGGCGACGCTTGTGGCTGCCGTTTTGTTTTCGGACGGAACCGGCGGCACCGCAGGGGCGCTTGGAAGGCTTGCGGCGGAAGAAGCCAGAGAAGCGGACACCGAAGGCGCAGGGATCGCCTGGCTCTCCGGCTTCTTTGCAACCGGCGGCGCAATAGCTGCCGTGGTTTGCATTGACGGTGCTTCCGGTTTCGGAGCCGCAGGCGCGCCTGCCCTAAATTCGCTATGAATCTGCGCTGGTTTAACTTCAGGAATTCTGGGATCCGCAACGATCGCCGGACTCAACACTCTGGATGCGACCGAGATTGGTGTAACTGGAATGCTCTTGGCTGGCGGCGGGGTCGTGGCGGAAGGGGCCGGTGCTTGCGTGACGATGCGGTCTGAAGGAAAACGCATACCCCAGAAGCCAACCACCGACTCCGTAAATTCGAGTTCCACGTAGCCGCTGACATTCCTGTAATTTTTCGATTTGACGACCTGGCAGACCACTTCCTTTTTAGTCTTTTCGTTGGTCAGAAAGAGCAATTGGCCCGCGGACACCGGCGAACCGAGACGGATGACTGCGCCGTGGCCAAAGATCAGCACGGTCTTTGTGGTTTCAGAAAATGGCTCGCGTTTGTCGCTGCCTTCGACCGTACGCGCGCCGTTTACCGTAACTGGCACTTCCAGCGCGACGGGCTGCGGCCTGCTGGCCGTATCTTCCCCGCGCGTGCCCGTTGCGGGTGGCACTGCAGCGGACGAGTTCGGCGGGGCGGTTAACACTTCATTTTCTTTGCTGATTGGCGCCATAGGATGCTCACTTACTATGCAAAATTTTGGTTCAGTTCGCGCGGAAAATGGGGCTGTCCCTGAACATCTACATGGTCGTCTTCGCCCATGCTCTGCACCCATAGTACGGGCGTACTGACATGGAAACACCTGTCCTGAGGGACAGCCGTGTTGAGGGTGGAAACAGAGCTAGCGATTTAGCGGCGGGCGAAATTGCTCGTCAATCTCAACTTGATAACCAGTGACGACCTTGTTGGTCTCGTTGGCCATGCCGATCACGGCTTGCAACTCCTTGAACATGGCATCGGTCATGCCTTTCTTGAACGCGGAGGCGGTGTGCGAAGCGATGCAATAGTGGCAATTATTCGTGACGCTGACGGCCACATAGATCAATTCCTTGGTGAGCGGATCGAGCGCGCCGGGCGCCATGATTTCTTTGATGTTTTCCCAGGTGCGCTTCAGAGTGGCCGGATCGTGCGCGATGGCTTTCCAAAAATTGTTGATCCAATCGGACTTGCGCGTAGCCATGATGTCGTCATATACCGCTCGTACTTCCGGGCTCGCATCTTTATATTCAATAAGTCCAAATGTCGCCATGGGATTCTCCAGAAGTGCGTTTCTACAGAACTCGAACGAAAAGTGAGCACGGAAACGTTAGCAGGAAGCGGCCATCTCCGCCACAAAAGCGGTGAAGGACTTTTGCGTTAGCGAGCGCCCGGGGAAGAAATGCGCCGCGACACTCGCGAGTTACTTGCCGGCAAGCCGCGCGGCAGCTGTCGATCCAAATAGGGCGCTCCGCGGGGACTGAAGCCGTGTCTTTTCCTCCAAACAAAGGAGCATCAACGCCGGGTTGGATTTGAAGGCGACAGAAATTCTTCGAGGAGCAGGCGCGCGAGCCGACGGGGATTGTGGCGGATGACCCCGTGCTCCTCGAGCAGATTGTCGAGGATGACGCGGTAACCAAGCCTCTGAAGCTCGGGCAGATCGACCGCCACCTGCTCCGCACCCTCCCGACGATAGCGCTTGGCGACTTCCGGCGAAACAGGCCGGCGGTTGGCCACCACCCAGTCCACGACCGTGCGCGGCGTGTGTGCACGGATAGCGCGGAGATGTTCGGCTAGAGAGTACGCCGTTGTTTCGCCAGGCTGCGTCATAAGATTGGCGATATACACGCGGGGTGCCGTGGACTTGGCGATAGCCGCAGCGATCTCAGGGATGAGGAGATTCGGAAGGATGCTGGTGTAGAGAGAGCCGGGGCCGAGAAGAATCAAGTCAGCTTCGCGAATGGCGTCGATCACCGCGGGGAATGGCGAAACTCGGCGTGGAGAAAGGAAAAGTCTTTCAATGGGCGCGCGGCTTGCGGTGATTTTGGTCTCCCCGCGGACGATCCGCCCGGTATCGAGCCTTGCGACCAGATGAACATTCGATAATGTCGAAGGAAAGATGCGGCCACGGATAGCAAGGACTTTGCTGCTAACGCGCACGGCTTCGGCGAAATCCCCTGTGACATGCGTCAGCGCCGCCAGGAAAAGATTACCGAAATTGTGCCCGATGAGGCCACGTCCGGCATGAAAGCGATATTGAAAGAGCCGGCCAAGAAGAGCCTCATCCTTCGAAAGCGCAACCATGCAATTGCGGATGTCGCCCGGCGGAAGAACACGATTCTCGCGGCGAAGACGTCCAGAGCTGCCCCCATCATCGGTGACGGTGACGATGGCAGTTAAATCGGAAATGGGGCGCTCAGTATTGGGATGCTCGTCGCTGCGGCGGACGACATACTCCTTGAGGCCGCGAAGCAGGGTGGAAAGGCCGGTGCCCCCGCCAAGAGCCACGACGCGGAATCCGCGGGACAGAAGTTTCGGTTTGGGCGCTACTTTCTTCACCGGATGAGGTAGCGAAACTGTGCGACCTGGCGTTTCACTCGAAACGTATTCCTCCGAGCGGAATTCTGACTCTCGGTCTCAAGCCTGCGTTGGAACTCTTTCCAGTCTAGCTGGAATCCGCGGGCGGGCGCGTTCGCTGCGCGCGTTTCGGGTCCGCAGGTCAGAAAGCTGAGTCACAAAGGCTCAACCGGCCGTGCCGTCTTTCTCCGGATAGAGAAGTTCCGTGAACCGAGGATCTTCCTGTAGGAAGGCGAAGTCTTCATCGTTGCGCGCGTGGTATCGGTTTTCCGCGCGAAGTTCGATCGCAACCTTAAGATTCGCCAAGGCTGAATCCGCTTCGCCGGTCAAGCAATCGAGCGCGGCAAGCGCGTAGTGGATGTAATCCGATTTTGGCGAGGCCTTGCGCGCTTTCAGAAGACTTTCACGCGCGTCGTCCCACCGGCCGATATTCATCATGGCC
Organism: uncultured Acidobacteriota bacterium; assembly: GCA_963753745.1. Taxonomy (GTDB): domain Bacteria; phylum Acidobacteriota; class Terriglobia; order Acidiferrales; family UBA7541; genus Acidiferrum. The sequence goes on along the minus strand of CAVWDX010000013.1, from coordinate 72,057 downwards.
ACGCCGCGTTGGTAATGCTCATCGGCGGTGCGCGGGTTCTGTTCCGCGCTCGGCTTCATGCGCTGCTCGGCGATTCGCAAGTGCATGCGAGCGCGGTCAGCCAACCCTTGGCTGGGCCCTTCAAGCACTTTTTCCAGCTCTTGCTTGGCACGGGCAAATTTCTGCTGGTGGAAGAGGGCTAGCGCTTCATCGTAAATTTTGAGCTGAGCTTGAACGCGGGGATCGACCAATTCGACGCCTCCGCGCTGAGGAGGTGGAGGCGGAGGTAAGTTCTTTTTTTTCTGTATCTTAGAGTGGCCTCGCGCGGTGTCTTTGCCCTGCCCCGATGAGCCCGAAGAGGCTTTGCGCGCTTTTGCCATGACGCAAATCGTAACAGAGGAAAATGCCCGCGTCAACGAGTGGAAATGCCCCGGAAATGAGACTCCGAGAAGCGGCCTGAGTTACCTCCCGGCGGCACGGACCGAAAAAAAAGCATCGAAATCAGGGCGTTCTCGCGGAAAATGGATCTAAGTTGCCCCACAGGGAACAGGCACAACCGGAAGGCTGGCCTGCTAGCACTGCGTATGCTATAAATTTGTGGCCGAACTCTGGTTAGGATCAAGTGCCTTTCATCAATTTTCCTGCTCGCGAAATTAACTGCAAGCTCGTGTACTACGGTCCAGGTTTGGGCGGAAAAACCGCCAACCTCCAGTGGGTCTACGACCACACCGGACAAAACCAGAAGGGTAAAATGGTGTCTCTGGCCACCGAAACGGACCGCACTCTCTTCTTCGATTTTCTTCCCCTGGACCTTGGAACGGTGCGCGGATTCAAAACGCGCTTTCACCTCTATACCGTTCCCGGTCAGGTCTTTTATGAGGCCAGCCGTAAGCTCATCCTAAAGGGCGCCGACGGCGTCGTCTTCGTCGCCGATTCTCAGGAAGAGCGCCTCGACGCGAATTTCGAGACCATGGAAAACCTCCAGGAACATCTGAAGGAACACAACCTGAATTTCGATACGATTCCCTACGTCCTGCAATTGAACAAGCGCGATCTGCCCAACGCCATGTCCGTGGCCGATCTGACCAAGCAGTTACAAAAAAAAGGCGAGCCCGTCCTCGAAGGAGTGGCCATTCAGGGAATCGGCGTATTCGAAACCCTGAAAGAAGTCGCCAAGCTAGTCCTCGCCGAACTGAAAAAAGGCGGCTGAGTATCCTTAGTTGAGGCGAAAGGCTATTTCGACCGGTGTAAGCACCGCTACTGGTTTTCCACTGGCGGTCGCTGGTCTAAACTTCCACTTACTCACTGCTTGAATCGCCACCTCAGTCATACCGAACGGAGCGCCTTTGAGAACGCTTATATAGTCGGCTCGGCCGTCTTCCGTCTACTTCCACCTGCAAGACTACACTTCCATTAAACTTCATCTTTTGCGCTGCGTCCGTATATAGAAGCGGTGGGCAGTAAATGCACTCGGCAACGCCGACTCCATTTACTCCCGGTCTGGAAGGAGTGGTGTCCTTCGCAACACGCGGGCGACGCGGCCGGTCTTTCCTCTTCGTATGGCTCCATTGACTCGAGGCTGCTTTGCGGGTCTGCGATCGTCAACCACGTTGCTTCCTGCGGGCCAATCCCCTTGTTGGAAATGTTCAACAGTTCTGTCAACAAGTTCCAACGATCGCCGAGTTGCTCAATGGTTCCCAACAATACAACGTCGGCCTTAAACTGGCTGGCAAGCCAGCGGGCCGCGTCACGGTCTTTCAATAGGTTCGAGGGAATGCGCTCGCGGTCTAGAAACTCTCGAAGGCGGCCGCGATCGACAATTTGAACGCCGTTAGCTTGTGAGAGCAGCTCTGCCGATATGGAATCCGCAAGCCGAATGCCAAGTCGAGAAGTAGAACCTGACGGGCCAATGAAATTCGTGACCAGAATGGTGCAATGATTCGGATGGCATTTGGCTGCGCCCGCTCTCTTGAGGATGCGTTCCGCGAGCGTGTGCAGATCGCCGCGATAGGTTGTTTCCGCTGTGGGCGCACCTGGTTGATCCTGCGCAATGGCTGAGCGAAGAACAAGGAAAGATACAGCCAGCGCTAGAAAAGCAGTACGTTGAGCGGCGTAACGGAACAGCATTTTTTGCGACTCTAACACAACGCGATTTCATGCGGCTGGATGTTTCAGCGTCCGAATAGTTTTTGCGGTGATGACCTGCTCAGAATGTAATTCCATGAAAGACCCGCAACAGATCATCCCCACTTTGACGACTCCAAATGCATCCAAGCTAAAGAACACCCTGTCATCCAATACCGTTGCTTCCCCTAAGCAAAATTGGCGAGAGCCGCGGATTCGGAATCGAAAGTAGGGATAGCCTCGACCAGCCGCGTGACGGTGAGAGCATCGCGCACCCGGCCGGGGCCGCAGACGAGGCGCAGCGCGCCGCCCTCACGGGTCAGTTTTATGGAAATCCGCACAAGCGTTGAAATGCCGGAGCTATCGATCTGAGGAACGCCGTTAAGTTCGACGACCACCTTGCGAGCGCCGCCCTTCACCACGGACTCCAGAGCCTGATGAAGCTGCTCGCTAGGCTCTCCGATCGTCAGGCGGCCGCGCACCTCCAGAACCGGGATGTTCCCAGACTCTCGGACGGTGATCTCCATCGGGGGATGCTCGGTCATAAGTACTTCGCTCGAAAACCTTATACCTTCCGTTCGGCGTCGCCCGCCTGGCCAAAGCTGCAGGGACGGCGTCTTCGCGGCCGGGATGCATTATACGATGCCCGCCCCCCCAGGCAAGAATCGGCTCTTAAAGAGTTGTGGAAGCGAAGCCTTCACGGCAAGCCTGAACGCACAGTAATGCCTTGAGGTGCAATCCGGCTTCCCGCTTTATGAATCTGAAAAATGAATTTAGCCAATGCAAATTTCTAAACCTGTCTCACGGCGCGCACGCGTATAATCCAGGGCGAAAAAGTGGTGGGGCAGGGTTAGTGTCCTTAGTAGCGTGGCCCGGCCAAGCCGGCAACAACCCAAACGCAACGGAGCGGACCTATCTATGAAGCACTTGGGATGGAAATGTTGTTTGCTCGCGTCCATGGTGCTCGCCACAGTTCCCCTCCATGCGCAACAAACGCCCGCCTCCGCTGCACTCGTTTCTCCCTCAGCCGCTTCCAGCGCAGCTCCGACTGCAACGGCTGAAATTCCTAAGGTTCTAAACGAGAAACTGGCGCAACTCGAACAGCACGCTTCCGAAGCGGAATCGCACGCTGACAATGCCTGGATGCTCGTCAGCGCGGCCTTGGTGCTGCTGATGACGGGCCCCGGACTCGCGCTCTTCTATGGCGGATTGGTACGCCGAAAGAACACCCTGGCCATCATGATGCAAAGCTTCCTGCTGATGGCCTTGATCAGCGTGATGTGGGCGCTGGTGGGGTACAGCTTGTGCTTCGGCGGGAATGGTCATGTCATCGGCGGATTCGAGCACGCCTTTTTACGCGGCGTGGGCGCCGACCCGAATCCTGATTACGCGGGTACAATCCCGCAATCGACCTTCATGATTTACCAGTTGATGTTTGCGATCATTACACCCGCGCTGATCACCGGCGCCACGGCCGAGCGTATGAAATTCAGCGGCACAGTCCTCTTCCTGGCGCTCTGGTTTTTGGTGGTCTACGCGCCGCTGGCGCACATGGTATGGGGCAAAGGTGGCCTGCTGAACGCGGCCCTCGGTGGAACATTTCCTACTCTTGATTTTGCCGGCGGGACGGTTGTGCATATCAGCTCCGGTGTCTCAGCACTGGTGTGCGCGCTTTACCTCGGAAAGCGCACTGGCTATCCCAAGCAGCCCATGCCACCCCATTCTCTGGTGCTAAGCTTCATCGGCGCATGTCTCTTGTGGGTAGGTTGGTTTGGGTTTAACGCCGGAAGCGCGCTGTCAGCGGGCTCGTTGGCAACCAGCGCCTTTGTAGCTACTCACTTTGCCACCGCTGCGGCGGCGATTAGTTGGAGCGTCGCGGAGTGGATCAAGAATGGCCGGCCAAGCGCGCTCGGCGCGATCTCCGGCGCCGTTGCGGGACTGGTGGCGATTACGCCCGCAGCGGGATTTGTTGGACCGATGCCCGCTCTGGCGATCGGCTTTATCGCCGGGCTGGTCTGCTACTGGATGGTAACGAAAGTGAAGTCGATCTTCGGCTATGATGATGCTCTCGACGCTTTTGGCGTTCATGGCGTGGGCGGCACCATCGGAGCGCTCTTGACCGGAGTTTTCGCCCAGCAAGTGATCAATCCGATTTTTGGCGCCGGCAAGCCAGTAGGCGGACTGGATGGACACTGGGGACAAATCGGCAACCAGGTTGTCGGAGTTCTGATCGCCTGGGGCTTTGCGCTGGTGGGAACCATTGTGCTGCTGAAAATTAACGGATATGATCACCGGAGTGCGCGTAAGCGAAGTGGACGAAATCGAAGGTCTGGACATTACGCAACACGGCGAAGAGGCCTATAACCTCGAGTCTTGAAGTGGAAGAGCACGGCGGCGTCAGGCTTTGCGCGGAGCAGAAACTTTCATGATGAAACTTGAGGCCATCATTCAGCCCTCGCGGTTTGATTCCGTGAAAGATGCCTTGCGCGAAATTGGCATCGAGGGAATGACGGTGACGGAAGTGCGCGGCCACGGCCGTCAAAAAGGTCACACCGAGGTCTACCGCGGACGCGAATACACGGTGGATCTCTTGCCGAAGCTCAAGCTGGAAATGGTGCTGCCCGATCCTCTAGTTCAACGCGCCGTGGACACAATTTTGAAGACCGCCAAGACAGGAAAGATTGGCGACGGTAAGATATTTCTATCACGGGTTGAGGAAGCGATCCGGATCCGTAATGAGGAGCGCGGCGAAAACGCCCTCTAAATCAAGTGACCACCGCAGCTCGCCCAGGCCTTGATCCGGCAAACCGGCCCGAAAAAACCATGCAAGGTTCTTTGACTCCCTTGTCCGTACTCGGACCCCAGGCCGATGACGAACGACAACGCATCCGGCAAAAATTCGAAGCGGGCGGCAGCGCGCAAGAAACGCTGCACGCGCTTTGCGATCTGGCCGACCGGACCGCTCGCCAGATCTTCGGCGAAGTTCTTCGCGTGCACAATACGGCGCCGCAGGGACTTAGCCTCGTCGCGCTTGGCGGTTACGGCCGGCGCCTTCTTTTCCCTTACTCCGATCTGGATATTCTCTTTCTCTTCGGCAATGAAAAATCCGAAGCCGAATTTCGCCCTCTGATTGCGGACTTCGCTCGAACTCTATGGGATCTCGGTTTCCGAGTGAGTTCCGCTGGACGCACGCTCGAGGAATGCAAACGCATCGAAGAAGACAACGCGGAATTTCATCTCGCGCTTTTGGACCGCAGATTCCTGGCAGGAGATGAAGAGCTGTTCGAACGCCTCACGAAAAAAATACTTGCGGGTCCCGAAAAACAGGCACGGCCCTTTCTGCTCGCGGAACTTACCAAGCTCACCAAAGAACGCCATGCCCGCTACGGAAATACGATCTATCACTTGGAACCGAACGTCAAGGACGCCCCGGGAGGACTGCGCGACTATCAGGCGGCGGCGTGGCTGCGGCAAATCGCCAACGGTCAGAAAGACGGCTTGAAGAACAGCGCTGGCGAAGAAGAATTGGCCGCTGATGCAGTCGATTTTCTCGGCGCCATTCGATGTTTCCTGCATTACAGCAACGGCCGGAACGACAACACGCTAACGTATGAGCTGCAGACTGCGGCCGCGGAACGCTCGCTGGGAATCGTCCGGCCGCGCGCCATCCGGTGCAGCGCTCAGTCCGGAAGAGTGGATGCGGCTGTATTTCCGCCAGGCCCGCATTCTCAATCGGCTCCTGCTGCGTTACATCGAACAAAAGCCCGCGGCGCAGCCCTCGCTCCGGGAAAGATTGCTGAACGCGGCGCGCGGCACGCGCAATGAAATTGGCAAAGGAAAGCCGTTTGCCCTGCGCGATGGCTTATTGGAAGTAGTGGACGAGCCCGCGCTTTCTGACCGCCAAGTAACCTTTGCCCTCCTTACAGAGGCAGCGCGGACCGGCGTGCCGCTCAGTCGAGAAGCGGAACGCGCCATCTTTTACATCCTGAAACATCCCGAGCTTACGCAAAAAAACATTCAAGTGAATTGGTCCACGTTGCGGGAAATTCTGGCCGCGGATTTTCCCAGCATGGCGCTCCGGCCTATGCAGCGGCTTTCCCTGCTCATGGAAGTTTTGCCGGAGTTCAAAGCCATCGACTCCCTCGTGGTGCGCGATTTTTATCACCGTTACACCGTTGACGAACACTCGCTGCGTACCATCGAGCATCTCCAAGAGCTGGCCGACCCGCCGGATGAACGCGCCTCTCATTTCCAACGGCTCTGGAAGACCGTCGAGCGTCGCGATTTGCTGATTCTGGCTCTGCTTCTGCACGATGTAGGCAAGGGCATGGCCGTTGAAAATCACGTGATCGGCAGCCTGGAAGCGCTCCAGCGCGCGGCCAAGCGCCTTCAGCTATCCGAATTCGAAACCGCCGAAGTGCATTTCCTCATCGAGCATCACCTGGACATGTCCGCGACCGTCCAGCGCCGCGATATTTTCGATCCCGCCACCGTTTCCGTCTTCGCGGATACCGTGGGGACACAGGAGCGGCTCCAGCGGTTGTGTTTGCTAACGTACGCCGATATTCACGCCGTAAATCCAGAAGCATTAACGCCATGGAAAGCGGAAATGTTGTGGCAGCTTTTCGTGGCAACTTCGAATCACTTCAGCCGCACACTGGACCGCGATCGCTTGCATGCTTCCGACGAGGTGCCGCTGCTCGAACAAGTGAGCAGCCAAGCCGGAGGCGCTAAGAAGACAGAAGTTGAGAGGTTCCTTGAGGGCTTCCCGCGACGCTATCGCTCTGTCCACTCTGCCGAGGAGATTGCCGCTCACTTCCAGCTCTACCAGAAATTAGGCGCGGAGCCCGTGCAGACGGAAGTAAAAGCGCGGCACCACTCTTTCTCGCTCACTCTGCTCACTGCCGACCGGCCCGCTCTCTTTGCCACCATCTCCGGCGTCCTCGCCGGCTGGGGGATGAACATCGTGAAAGCCGATGCCTTCGCCAATGCTGCGGGTATCGTGCTGGACACGTTTCAATTTGTCGATCTGCACCACACGCTCGAACTGAATCCCGGCGAGATCGCGCGCCTCCAGAAAAGCCTTGCGGATACCGTGAACGGAAAAGCGCCTCTCGAGCCGCTGCTCAAGGGCCGCGAGAGCGCCAGCAAGGCCCGGCCGCCTAAAGTCGCCGTCGAGACGCGCATCACCTACGACGATGCCTCCTCGGCACAATGCACCCTGCTCGAAATCATGGCGCAGGATCGCCCAGGGTTGTTGTATGACATCGGGTCCGCCCTCGCCCGTCTCGGCTGCAACATCGACGTCGCCCTCATCGACACCGAAGGCCAAAAAGCCATTGACGTTTTTTATCTGACCGAGCGCGGCAATAAACTGAGCGAGCCGAAGCGGGAATTGTTGAGAGAAGTGCTGCAAAGCACATTATCCTAAATCATCGAATCATTGTTCTCGCGGCTTGTAACCCCCTCTATAGATTTGAGAACCGCTCCGAAACAAAAAGCCGCGCAAGAAGGAAAGACCTATCGAGCACAATTGTCCTTCCTGCGTGGCTTACACTGATCTGATGGCGTCCAAGGCCGTCATTCGCTAGCAGCCTGCAGATTGCACGATCAGGATCGCTGCAATCTTCGGCATCGAGCTTAGGAATACAGGCTACCGTTCACTTCTTCAGTGTGCGGATGAAACCGACGAGATCCTTGATCTCTTCCGCTTTTAGGCTCTTGCTGTACCCCGGCATTTTGCCTTTGCCATTGCTGATGATTCCAGACAGTTCCTCATCACTTTGCTTCTGCACTTCTGCGGAGCCTAGATCCCGAATCTTAAAGGCTTTTCCCATGCCGGTTTGGCCTTTACCGTCTGCACCATGACACGCAGCACACTTCGCTTTGTATGTCGCTTGTCCCTCGTTATCGGCTCGCGCCGGCACACTCAATAGAGCGTATCCGGCCAGGACCACACCCGCCGTGACTGCCGTGACCCAGTTCATAGTTTTTTTCACGTGTTCCTCCTGTTACCTACTTAGAATATGCAAAATACAATTAATCCAATGCCGCTCTACCAGAACCCTGCTTCGAATCCAACTCTAACGCTAGCGCCGGGTATAGGGCCTCCCACTCTCGGCAGGCCTCGAACTCAGCCTCTCGATGGGGTCCTTTCCACCTTCCGAATATAGAGGAATAATCCGGCCAGCGTAATCAATATCAAAACGACCGCAATGGCGAGGCCTCTTCTACGATAATCTCGCTCGGAAAGCGCTTCCCTTCCTGCCTGCAAATCTTTGGCGGAGATTTTCAGTCCAGCTTCAATGTCCTGGTCAACGAGTTGGGGCAGAAAGCTGTGAATCGTCACACGCGCTTTGGTTAGGGAATCGCGCGCTTGGTCCTGCTGCAGGCGTGCCTCGCTAACTTCCATCCCGGAGGATTCGGCGACATCGATCACACGATCCGCAGATTTTATCGACTCGTCCAATTTAGTCAGGCTCGCAAGCAATTCGGTCCGTGAGCGATCGCAATGATCACCCGGAGCATGACATTGCATGCAAACGCCCTGAGGTCCTGTGCCAAGCTTCGCGTCCGTAGGATGGGTGATGGCATGATTGCTGTGGCATACCACGCATCCCGGAAGCCCGGCGGATTGAAACACGGCCTTGTGCGAGCTCTTGTCATACATCTGCGCCTGGAATACATGGCAATTGGCGCAGACATCCTTGACCGAGTCCACGCCCGGAGGTACCGCTCCGTGGTTGCCATGGCATGACGTGCAAGTGGGAGCGCTCAGATCCCCGCGTACGGCCATGGCCTGGTAGTGCACGCTGGTACGGTACTTTTCAAACTGGTCCGTAGGAATACCGTATGGTTTCATGTACGCGGCATCGGCATGGCAGCGTGCACACGTTTGCGCCACGTTTAAGGGGTATACCTTCGATCGCGAGTCGCTAGGCGGGCGTAGACCGTGTACTCCGTGGCAATCAATGCAGACCGCCACTTTCGTATCGCCCTTGGCCAGCAATTTTCCGTGCACGCTGGTTTTGTACTCGCTCAGTTGATCGGTCCGCAGCCTGGGATTGTACTGCTTCATCAAAGTCGCGTTGGAATGGCAGCTTCCGCAAAGGGCCGGAATCTGGCTGCGCTCAATCTTTCCGCGGAATCCCGCCGCTTTGCTCATGGCCTCCATGTCGGCCTTCGTCGGATCGCCTCCGTGGCAGCTCGCGCAAGTCAATCCCTTTTGCGCGTGTATGTCTTGAGAGAATTGTGCCTCGGTTACTTGCAGTGGCGGATCGAGCACGCTGTGGCAGTCCAGGCAGGTATTGGCAGTTTGCGCGCGGCTTCCCGATGCGAGCGCACACAGCGCCAGGGTCACCAACACGACACGCCAAAGTCCGCTATTTTGCAAGGTAGCCATAAATGGTCAGCGCCACGATGTAACAGAGAGCAAACACCCCGGCTCCTCTCACAAATATTCCGCCACGTTTCTCTCGCCTTCCTTCGAGAAATGGCAGCAGGATCCAGATCAGCCCTGCAAGCCCAAAAGCTCCAATTCCCAGAAGCTCGCCATCGATGTGCATTATCTTCGACGGAATGAGCTTCAGTGACTGGAACATGAACATGAAATACCATTCCGGACGAATCCCGGCAGGTGCGGCCCCGAAGGGATCCGCCTTGGTTCCCAACCCCCAGGGCAGCCAAGCAGCGAGCACACCTAGCACACCAAGTGCGATGTACCACGCCATGACTTCCCGCAGTAAAAAATTGGGAAAAAACTTCATTTCGCGGACAACGCCAGGATTCACCTTTCTCGCGGCTTCCACACTGGGAGGGACGCTCATCCCAAACCGCTGGACTAGCGCTAAATGAATCAGTATGAGAAATGCTGTCAATCCCGGCAGAACAGCAACGTGGATACCGAAGAAGCGCGTCAGCGTTGCCCCGGTCACCTCTTCGCCGCCCCGCATCAGGACCATCATCGAGTGGCCTATTAACGGCATTTGCCCCGGGATCTCCGTTCCGACCTTGGTGGCGAAAAAGGCGAGGGTATTCCAGGGAAGCAGGTAGCCGCTGAAGCCGAACCCCAGAACCAGAAAAAGTAGGATCATGCCGCTGACCCAGGTCAGTTCCCGGGGCTTCCGATAGGCCCGCAGGAAAAGCACGCTGAACATGTGCATAAAGGCAGTAAAAATCATCAGATTCGCGGCCCACGAGTGGATGGATCGCACCAGCCATCCGAACTGCACGCGCGTCATGATGTACTGCACGCTCTCGAACGCTTCATTCGCGCTTGGCCGGTAATACAGAAGCAGCAGGATGCCGGTGCACACTTGGATTCCGAAGAGAAAAAGCGTGATGCCGCCCAGGAAATACCAGTAAGAGAGCTTGTGAATGGGAACCGTTTTGTGACGCAGCGGCTCGGTCAGTTTCGCCAAGTCGAAGCGCTCATCGATCCAGTCGCGGACGTGCTTAAACAGATGCACTTCAGGCACCCCGTTTGCGGCTGACCACGATTTCGTTTCCGCGAATATTTACTAGAAAGCTTTCTAGCGGCCGCGGAGGTGGGCCGGAGATGTTTCGCCCGTCCAGGCCATAGGTCCCATTGTGGCAAGCGCACCAGATTTCGTGCAGATCGCTCCGGTATTGAACCGTGCATCCGAGATGCGTGCAAACCGCTGACACTGCGTGGTACTCGTCTTCGGTCGTGAGCAGCAATAAAGCAGGGCGGCTGCCGAAGCGGAACACCTTGGAACCATTCGGTTTGAGTTCTCCGACCTTGGCGGCGACAACTTCGTCTTGGCCCAAGTCAGGCACCGCTGGCGGCACAAGATATTTCAGAACGGGGTAGAGAAAGGAGACCACAGAGGCAAACAAACCTCCGCCTAGCAAAACCTCAACGAGGCGGCGCCTTGCAGGCCGAATCTGTTCGGGGTCTTCGATAGCCATGGGAATATTGAAGTGTGCCTTCGAACGCACTCCTTTGCGTCGTGAATCAGTGCTTCTTTGCCAACTCCCTGATGAAACCGACCAGCTTGGTGATCTGTTCCTTGCTTAACTTGGTTTCGTAGGCGGGCATTTTGTTCTTACCCTTAGCAACTGTTTGGGTGAGTTCGGCGTCGCTCAGTTTTTGAATGTCAGCACCATGCAGGTCGGGGATTTTAAGCGCCTGGCCCATCGGCGTCTTGCCTGCGCCATCGGGTCCATGACACATCGCGCATTTGGCCTTAAAGAGGCTTTCGCCCGTTTCTTGCGCTTTTGTAGGCGCGCCCAAAAACAAAATCAATCCGATTACCCCGGTAACCAACATAAGCTTGTGCTTGTAAATCCTGATCACTCTGGCCTCCAGTGTGTCTGCTTCCAAAACGTTGCCTCAGAACTTCCGGCAGTGCTCCAATGCGTTTCAGAATGCGTATCTTACCGAAAGTGTGTACAAGTTTCCTCTGAAATTTCTCGGCGAGTAGATGTCTTGTACTGCTATCGTACCGGCTCCAAACGTCGGGTCTTCATGGTAGCCGTAATAATCCCACGACGCTTTGCCGGTCCACTCCTTGTTGAACTTGTACTCAAATCCGCCGTAAGGATGGAGCCACTTCGAGTTGAGCGGGCCAGTTACCTGATTGGGGATCAGCTCTTGGGGATCGAGTCGCAGTTGGGAGCCGCTGGTACCCGTAAGGTTGGCGCCCAAGTGCAAAGTGAGCCGATGAACGGGCCTGTAGGAAATGTCAAAAAAGCCGTAGCTCGAATTGTTTTTATAGGTCGAGAGTTGCTGGACCAGTCCCGCCACATTGGGGCATGCTTGAATGCCCGGCCCGTTTTGACCCGCAGCCACGCTGATGTAGCAGATCAGAACCTGTGAGAACACATCGTTGTAGTCGTATCCGATTTCCATGCCGAACTGGCTGGTGGGCTGGAGAACGGCGGAGACGCCGTAGCTGCGATTGTGTTGCAGATCGCCTTGCTGGAATTGATTGTTACGCGATTCCCAAATCAATACGTTACCGTCCAGGTTCAACCAGTTGGTCACGTCGTACTTTGTGCGCACGCGGTATTGCTGAGATTCCTTGGGGCTGATGCGTGTGAACGTCCCATCTGCGCTGAAAAACTCGGTGTCAAATCGGATATTCCACTTCTGATTCGGTCGAGCCCAGAAGCCGAACAACCCGGAGTATTCGTTGATGGGCGCCACTGATGCGCCTGCGGGTGCGAAACCGGTGTTCGAGATCAGCGCGATGGAGTTGTCTGCATTCAGCGTACAGCCTGCTGGGAGGTTCGCCTGCGTTACAGGCTGTCCGGCGGCGACGGCACATGCACCGCGGGCGGCATTAGCCGCAGTCGGGCCCGGATAAAAGACTTGGTTCAAAGCCTCATAGAAATTGTCGGAGATGTACCGGTTCCGGTAGCGGAATCCTATTCGTACCCCAAACTTTCGGGAAAAGCGGTAGTCAATCTCCGCCAGATTCGTCTTCTCTTCCTGTTTCAGAAAATTGCTGTCGATCACGCTGGAGAGGTCCGCGGCGGAACTCGAAGAGTGTGCCACAGTGCCGGCCACCGCACCGACCGGCGGGATGCACGTGAGCGGAACGGCGGCTGTCGGCGTGAAGAAATTCGGCGCGGTGTTTAGGTTGGGACTATAGAACGAGCAGCTCGAAGCGTCGAATTCGGCCGGGCTGTGCCAGTTCGAGTAATGGAAGGTCTCGTTGAAGCTTAACTTGTCGGTAATGTGCCAGGTCGCCCCGAAATCCGCCCCGGCTGCCACGCGCCGCCCGAACACCGGCCCCGTGTTGTACTGGTTGCTTAAATTCGTCCGCGATTCACGCCCAACGATCGTCTGGTTGTAATCGTATACGTTCATGTCCCCACTCGAGTAACTGATCCGCGCGGTGAGGTCCCAGTTCTGCCAGTAATTTGACTGGATGCTGAGTTGTTCGGTCGGCGTATTCGTGCGCGTGCGCCCGTGGTCCAGGTACCCGTTCGTATACGCGCTGCAAGTGGGATTCACAAAACCCGAGGCAAGAAACGTGCCCCCGCAAGGCTGGCTTGCTCCGGCGTTGAAGGAGACCCCCAAATCCACATTCTTCGTCGCGCTCACTTGGAAGGGCTGCGCATAATCGCCGATTCCCGTGTCGCTTTTGAAGTACGTCCATACCTGGTCGTAGCTGATGTTGGTTCGCGGGAGGAGCTTGATATCCATGCCCAGACGGTAAGTGTTTACGTTCGTGGAGATTTCCTGCAGGAGGAACTGCTCCGTACCCTGGTGGATCGTAGTGAACCCCGGGCCGTCATTGGCGTTGCTCGAATACCCCATGCGGAAGCGCACCGCCGATTCTGGACGGATAATCAGGTTGTAATTGCCCATCTTGCGCCGCGTGTTCATGCTATGCGGCGAGAAATTGAGTACGCACGCCGTGCAAACCGCTCCTCCATATCCGGCCGGGCCATTGGCGAATGGTGTTGTCGGGTTCAGCGGATTTGCCAGCAGCGAATAATCCCAAAAGTTCTCGTCCTTACGGAACAGCGCGTCAAACTTGTACCAGGTATTCTTCGCTATTCGGAGCCGGGACACTTCATTGGGGTCGCCGCCATAACCGAAATTGCTGAAGGAAAATCGGTCAAAAAGCGTTCCATGGTGGTCGAGAGAATTCATCTCCGTCGTGAATCCCAACAAGCGGGCTCCTTGCTGTAAGTTCACGAAGGTGTCGTAGGCTTGCGTGTCGCCGGAAATGCTGGTGAATCGTCCCCCGAACTCAATCGACTGCTTGACGTTGTAATTGCCCTGATCGATGCCCTTCTGCTCCTCGTCGTCCTGCGCCCACGCTTGGGGCGCTCCCCAGAGAAACAACGCACCGATCAACAAAAAGCCAAGGCATATCAGCGGGTGCTTCGAACGAATTAGGCTTGGCTGATGGACTCCTCGCATGATGTCTCTCCCTTACGGAGTGAAGAAAAATTTGTTGCTGTTCGAACCATGAATGGCCGTGTGGCACATCGTGCAGGCTTGGTATTTCTGTGCTTGGTTGTGGAAGGTGGGAGTAGCCGCGGGGCCCGCATCCGCCGAAAAAGCATGGCATTCCAAACAAACCAGGTTCACTTGAGCGCGCTTCAACAGCCGCGGATTAGAAGAGCCGTGAGGCATGTGGCACGCCGTGCAGCCTTCGATCTTGACGGCTTCGTGTTCATATACAAACGGTCCTTCTTTGTCCGTGTGGCACGTGAAGCAAACCAAGTCTTGCGACCCCGTCGCCCGCAATTGGTGGGCCTGGAATCCACCATGCTGATTATGACAATCGGTGCATTTCACCAAACCTTCGTTCACTCTGTGATGGAAGGGCCTGTTGAACTCCTGTTTCTTATCGAGATGGCAGCCGTAGCACAGCTCCGGTTGCTTCGCTTTCAGAAGGAACTGCTTCTCTTTTGCGTGGTGGGGGTCGTGACAGTCCGTACAACCTACGTCATTCTGCAGGTGGATGGAACGAGCGTAATTGCTGTGCTCCTCGCCATATTGGTGGCAGTCCAGGCAGCGGGCGCTGATCTCCTTCGCCGAGGCACCCTTGAAGGTGAAAATCTTGGTCTTGTCTCCTCCGCCTTCAACGTGCGCCTTCCCTGGACCATGGCAAGCTTCGCAGCCGTGCCACTCCGGCCCTTTCTTGGTATCCAGGGTAGTCACGTAGTGCGGTGAATCCTCATAGTTCTTGAAGAAGTCCTTGGTCGGCATGTCTGCGTGGCACGTCTTGCATGTCTCGGAGCCCACATACAGTGAGGGATCCGTCGGACGCACATACGGTTTTTGGTCCGTCTTTTTTCCGGGAGTCTGATCTTGAGGCTGTCCGCCAAACGAAACCACGGCAGCCACAAAAAAGAACACCAGACCGATAAGAACGATTATCCTGGGCTTCTTCCGCTGAACACCCTTCATCACCCCTCCGCTCGCACACCTAAACTTGAACCCCGGAGTTCCGCAAAGTTACAGCAAGCCTAATTCCACGTCTGTGACATCCATCACAACACCTCGCAAAATTTGAAAACAAGGAAAATACAGTTGTAGTTCGCCATCGAGCTGGTTCTTGAGTATCATTTTGATACCAGCGAATTGCTTCCAACCCAAAATGGGATTGGGTATATCCATCATGCGTGCGAAATATAGAGATCCTGCCAGCTTTTCCATCCGCTTGCATCGCCACAATGAGAATGTGCTGCTCACGTCATCCATACTATTTGAAGAGATTCTTGCCAATCTGAAAGGAAGTTTCTGTGCAATACAGCACACTTGACTGTGCGCAAAGTCACAGTAACCGCTGGTCGGATGGCAAACACTGGGAGTGGGCTAACCGAGGTCAGACTTTCGACGCGAGGAGACACGTCATTCTAGTGGGTCGGAACGAATCAGGGGCAACGAACGGGACTGTTTTGCATCCGCCGGCTGCCAAAAATCTCCGACAATTAATACACGCCCCAAATCGCCTGGGCTAACATCTAATGGAAGGAGGAAATACGATGACTTCCGGTTTCGCAACAAGATCGGCACCGACTGCTCTTCCGCAGCCCTTGTCTCCAGAAGAATTGCGCAAAGTTCAGGCGTACTGGCGCGCAGCCAATTATCTCTCCGTCGGCCAAATCTACCTGCTCGCCAATCCACTTCTACGCGAGCCCCTGCTTCTTGAACACATCAAGCCTCGGCTTCTAGGACATTGGGGCACGACCCCTGGGCAAAATTTCATCTACGCTCACCTGAATCGCGTCATCAAGAAACGCGACCTGAACGCGATCTATGTGGCGGGCCCTGGACATGGCGGTCCTGCGCTTGTAGCAAATACCTATCTGGAAGGAACCTACAGCGAATTCTATCCGCACATCCCGCAGACCGAAGACGGCATGAGGAATTTATTCAAACAGTTCTCGTTTCCCGGCGGAATTCCCAGCCATGTTTCGCCGGAAACTCCCGGCTCGATTCATGAAGGAGGAGAACTTGGCTACTCCCTCGTGCACGCGAATGGCGCCGCGTTCGACAATCCAGACTTGCTGGTCTGCTGCGTGGTGGGAGACGGCGAAGCGGAGACCGGACCGCTCGCCGCCAGTTGGCATTGCAATAAGTTTCTAAATCCCGCGCGCGATGGGGCTGTCCTGCCGATCTTGCATTTGAACGGCTACAAGATTGCCAACCCAACCGTGCTTGCCCGGTTATCGGATGAAAAGCTCACCCAGTTTTTTTCAGGCTACGGCTACAAGCCTCATTTCGTGGATGGCCATGATCCACAACTGATGCATCAACTAATGGCGCAAACGATGGACACCGTGCTCGATGAAATTCACGCGATCCAGAAGCACGCGCGAAGCGAAAAGGGGACCGGGTTGCCAACATGGCCGATGATCGTTATGCGCACGCCGAAGGGATGGACGGGACCCAAAGTCGTCGATGGCAAACCAGTG
Source organism: uncultured Acidobacteriota bacterium (assembly GCA_963753745.1). Lineage (GTDB taxonomy): Bacteria > Acidobacteriota > Terriglobia > Acidiferrales > UBA7541 > Acidiferrum. The sequence goes on along the minus strand of CAVWDX010000013.1, from coordinate 55,545 downwards.
GAGGGTACCTGGAGAGCGCACCAGGTTCCGATCGCGGACTTTGCTAAGAAACCAGAGCACCTCAAGCAGCTTGAGGAATGGATGAGAAGTTACAAGCCGGAAGAGTTGTTCGACAAAGCAGGCAAGCTCGTGCCCGAACTTGCGGAACTCGCGCCAGCGGGCGACCGGCGGATGGGAGCCAATCCGCATGCAAACGGCGGGATTTTGCTTCGGGAACTGGCGATGCCGGATTTTCGCGAGTACGCCGTCAGCGTGAGCAAACCGGGAACGGAGAACGCGGAAGCGACGCGCGTTCTCGGACATCTTTTGCGCGACGTTATGCGGCTCAATGCCGGCGCGCAGAATTTCCGCGTTTTCGGGCCGGATGAAACGGCCTCGAACCGGCTCGAGGCTTTGTACGAAGCGACCGATAAAGATTTCATGGAGCCGCTCCTTGCGACTGACGAGTTTCTCTCGCCCAGCGGCCGGGTCGTGGAAGTGCTCAGCGAACATCTCTGCCAGGGATGGCTCGAAGGATATCTTTTGACCGGGCGGCACGGGTTCTTCTCTTGCTACGAAGCGTTCATTCACATCGTGGATTCCATGTTCAACCAGCACGCGAAATGGCTGAAGGTCACGCGCGGGATTCCCTGGCGGCGTCCGATCGCTTCGCTGAACTATCTGCTGACTTCGCATGTCTGGCGGCAGGATCACAACGGATTTACGCATCAAGACCCCGGCTTCATCGACCTCGTGGTGAACAAGAAGGCGGACGTTGTGCGCGTCTATTTGCCCCCGGACACGAATACGCTGCTCTCCGTGGCGGATCACTGCCTGCGCAGCCGAAATTACATAAATGTGATTGTTGCGGGAAAACAACCGGAGTTGCAGTGGCTGGACATGAAATCGGCAATCGAGCACTGCACGGCAGGACTCGGCATCTGGGAGTGGGCTTCGACCGACAAAGGGAGCGAGCCGGATGTTGTGATGGCTTGCGCAGGAGACGTTCCTACGCTGGAGACGCTCGCGGCCGTCGATTTGCTGCGACAGAATTTTCCGGACCTCAAGATTCGCGTCGTGAATGTGGTGGATTTGATGACGATTCAACCGAGATCGGAACATCCGCACGGGCTTACGGATGCGGATTTTGATTCGATCTTCACGACCGACAAGCCGATCATCTTTGCATACCACGGTTATCCCTGGCTGATTCATCGTCTAACCTACCGGCGCACCAACCATGACAACTTGCATGTCCGTGGATACAAGGAAGAAGGAACGACGACCACGCCCTTCGATATGACCGTGTTGAATGATCTGGATCGATTTCACCTTGCGGGGGATGTTGTAGACCGCGTCGAGCGATTGCGCCCAGTGAATGGGCACTTCAAACAGATGCTGCGAAACAAATTGGTGGACCACAAGCTGTACATCCGCGAACACGGCGAAGACATGCCGGAAATCCGGGACTGGAAATGGCCGTACTGAATGAAGATTCTGGTTCTTAATTCCGGATCGAGCAGCCAGAAATCGTGTCTCTACGAAGTGGGCGCTGCGCTTCCGGAATCTCCTCCACGTCCGCTGTGGGAAGCCAAGATCGAGTGGCGCGAAGACGGCGCTTCGCTCAAGGTTCGCACAAGCTCCGGGAAAAAGCGCGACGAGCACTTGAGCGAAGCCAAGAGGGGCGAAGCAATCGGCCAGTTGTTGCAGGCGCTGGTGTCTGGCGAGACGCAGGTGCTTGCAAAACTCTCGGAGATTGATGTGGTCGGCCACCGGGTGGTGAATGGCGGCCGCGAGTACACGAAACCAACTTTGATCACGCCCGCGGTTACGGCGGCGATTGAGAAGATGGCGGTGTTTGCGCCGCTGCACAATCGCGCGGAACTGCAAGGCATCGCGCAGATTGAAAAGCTGTGCGGGAGCGTGCCTCAAATTGCCGTGTTTGACACCGGGTTCCACGCAACTTTGCCGGATGCGGCGGCAGTTTATGCGGGGCCGTATGACTGGGTGCAGCGCGGCATACGCAAATTCGGGTTTCATGGAATCAACCACCAGTATTGCGCGGGGCGGGCGGCACAATTGCTCGGACGAAAACTTGCAGAGCTGAAACTTGTGACCTGCCACCTTGGGAATGGGTGTTCGCTCGCGGCGATTCTCGGGGGCGTGAGCATCGATACGACGATGGGATTCACACCGCTCGATGGATTGATGATGGGGACACGGTCGGGGTCGGTCGATCCTGGAATTCTCACGTACTTGATGCGGCAAGACGGGCTCGACGGCAAAACGCTGGACGAAATGTTGAATGCAAAATCCGGATTGCTCGGAATTTCCGGAGTGTCGAGCGACATGCGCGAGGTTGTCGCGGCGATGAAAGAAGGAAACGCGCGCGCGAAGCTGGCGTTTGACATTTTCGTGCACCGCTTGGGGTCGGGGATCGGGTCGATGATCGCTGCGTTGGATGGGATCGATGCTTTGGTGTTCACTGCGGGGATTGGAGAGAACTCGGCGGAAGTGAGAGAGGCTGCGTCTGCGAACCTGGGTTTTCTTGGGCTGAGCATCGATCGGTCGAAAAACTTGGCCTCGCGACTGGATAGCGACGTCTCGGCAACTGGCTCGACGGTGCGCGTGCTGGTTTTGGCGGCGCAAGAAGATTGGGCGATTGCGCGCGAGTGCTGGAAGTTGAGTAAGTCCTCCTCCCCCTCTCCTATTTTTTCGTAACTGCGGATTCTAAAGGGTTTTAAGTTCTTTGTTTTGGAAGTGCGGAATCCAAAGGAGTTACGGGTGTGTTTTTCAGAAGTGCGGATTCTACAGGAGTTACTAAGAGTGTTGAGCGCAGAAGCACCCCGAGCGGGTCGGAATAGACACCGCGCGCAGCGGTCAAGAAAAGAAGGAAATGGGACGGAAGCGGGTGGAAGATCGGGGCACGGTTGGGGAGGGCGTGGGCGAAACATGGGGAATGCTAGCAGGATGTTGGCGAATTGTCAACTACTTTTTTTGAGTTACTTCATTGTCATTCGAACGGCGGGTGCGGATTCCAGTCGGACTGGGGGAAGTCGAGGGATTGGAAGGAGTTGGCGTGGGAGTGAATGGTTTGATACGGCTGTGGAAATGTGTGGAAAAGGGTCAGAAGAAAGCAGCTGGTGCATGGCAGGTAGAAGTCATCTCATCACCAAGTTTGAGCCGGCTGGTGAAGTCCTCGTTGCGGTGGCGCACCTACGGTGCTCAGGAATCGGTTGTGCGGTTAACCCAACCCTTCGGGTTGGGTTAAGCTGTGACGCGCCTACGGCGCTGGAAGACTTGAAGCCAACTGGGTCTTCGGGTGGAGCATTTATGAAATAGCTTCTCGTGAGTAGAAGAGAATGCTCAAGGCAAGGACAACGGGAGAAACATTCGCGAGGACGGGCGGGAGGAATGGAAGTGACGAAAGCTGAGGCTTGGAAGCTGGCTGAGCATTGGGTGGCGGCTTGGAATGCGCATGATCTGGACTCGATCATGAAACATTATGAGGATGGCGTTGAGTTAACTTCGCCGGTAGCCGCGCAGTTTTTGGGGACGGCGGATGGGAAGGTGATTGGAAAGGCAAACTTGCGGGCTTATTTTCAACGTGGGTTGGAAGCCTATCCCGAGCTTCAGTTCCGGCTTGAGGATGTGCTTTGGGGTGTGAGCAGCGTGGTGCTCTGCTACAAGAATCAGAAAGGGACACGAACGGCGGAGTTCATGGAGCTTTCGGCGGCTGGAAAAGTGGTGCGAGTTGTGGCGAACTACAGCGGCTAGCAATTCAGATACTGCCGGACCAGCAGTCGAGCTGCGAAAAGCAGCGCCACCCTTGCAATACCCGCAAGGAGGGGCGACCCAAAAACTTCCTCCGGATTAAAGAGCCGGCGGCACGCCGAGGAGATCAGCGAGAATCCATGCAGCTCCGGCAATCGCGAAGGTCTCGGTGATTTCGCTCCAATTCGAATGACTGTGGGGATCCGAAAGAAGCAACGGAACCCACACGACTAGCCCAAAGATCACGAGCATCAATGTCAGCAGGCGAGCGGCGAGAAGCGCCATTCGATTCGTAAGAAGAGCCACAGCCGCGAGTCCGAAGAAAACTGTCGTGGTTACCGCCCAAAACCTCTGATTTGGCGGAAGCCACTTCGGAACAAGACTGGCGGTAGGGTGAAGATAAAACGCCTGTTCGAGGGTAAAGGAAACGGTACAGAGGCCGAAAAGAATACGGCCGAGCCGATTAAGCATTTCCGGTGACCATGCCGATGACAAGCGCGCAAAAACGATGGCCGCTCCGGTGACGAGAGAGAACTGCTCGAAGAAGTTGCCCCAGCTATTGTAGATCCGCGGTGCGGCGAAGATTGCTGGCACGCACAGCAAGGCAAAGACAAGATAAATCACCACAAGGACGAGTGCGCCCGCTTTCGCTGTGCGACGGAACTGAATGGCGGCGCCGCCGAAGATCAGGGCAACAGCGGCGGCGTAGACAAGGTAACGCGGTTGATGCCAGCCGTTGTAGTCGTGCCAGACCAGAGTGATGAGGCCGAAGGTGAAAGACGCCACTCCAAACACGTGACGGCCGAGGTTCGAACCAGGAGTTGATTCGGTCATTTGTTTTCAATCCCGTTTACGCAGGTGTGTCGCGATGCGGGAGAGCCGATCGCCAGTGACGTTCCTTTGAGCAACCGGGCAAAACCTTTCTGCAGGTGCAAGTGTCGGCCACCCGTCTGAAAAATCCTACACCGCTCCTTTGAGATCGCGAACCTTCCAATAGCTACGCATCAGCTTCGCGGAAATCCAGGAGACAACGACCAGTGAGGTAAGCAATATAGTCTGAAGGCAGCTTTTGCTCTCTCAGGCGCATCTGGTTCGTCCGTGCGTCGCATTTGCCGCATAATACTCTCTGCGATGTATCACGAAGCGTCAGCCACTCGTCTCTCTCAGACTAGCCTCGGAGGAGCTGGACATTATTGTCTGGGAGGCGGTCAGTCGAGGTGGAGGATGGCGGTGTGGGAGGCAGGGTCGGAGTTGGGGGCGGAGGTGAAGTGGAAGCGGCGGGCGAGGGCCAGCATGGGGGCGTTTTCGGGGAGGATGTGGGCGACGATGGAGGGGATTTTTTCGGCGCGGGCGATTTGGATGAGGCGGGCGACGAGTTCGCGGCCTAGGCCGGAACCTTGATAGCGGTCCGTGACCAAAACGCCTAGTTCGGCTTCTTCGCGGCCTAGCTGGCGGGTTAGACGGGCGACGGCGAGGATTTCGTGGGCGGCGGATTGGGAATTGACGCGATCGGCGACGAGGGCGATTTCGCGGTCGTAGTCCACGCAGCATTTGCGGATGAGGCGTTCGTGGGCGACGCGGGAATCGAGCTTCTGGATCTGGAAATAGCGGAGATAGACGGAACTGTCGGAAAGCGTGTGGTGGAAGGCGACGAGGAGGGGTTCGTCTTCGGGACGGATGGGGCGGATGGTTATCTTCACTTGCGTCTTTCATTTGCCAGCGGGAGATGTATTGCGAGGGGTAGGGACGGATGGCGGGGCGGGGGAGCTGGGCGTCCGGGACGTCGCTGGGGAAGAGGACCATGCGGGCGTCGAGGGCTAAGAGCTGCTCCGGTGAGGCGAGGACGGGGTTGATATCGATTTCGCGGAGGCGGGGCTGCTCGACGACCAGCTCGCTGAAGCGGACTAGCAGAGTTTCGAGCGCGGGAAGATCGACGGGTTTGCGGCCGCGGACGCCACGCAAGGCTTTGAGGATTTTGGTTCGCTCCATGAGGCGAGCGGCGAGCGTGGTGTTGAGCGGAGGAAGGGCGAGGGCGCGGTCGCGATAGACCTCGACGAGCTGGCCGCCGGAGCCGAAGAGAATGACGGGGCCGAACTGGGAGTCGATGGAGCTGCCGAGGATGAGCTCGTAGCCTTGGGCGCGGACCATCGGTTGGACAGTGACGCCGAGGAAAGCGGCGCGGCCGGATTTTGCTGCGACGGAAGATTCGATGGCGCGATAGGCTTCGCGGACTTGCTGGTCATTTTCCAAATCTAGTTGCACCCCTCCTACGTCGGTTTTGTGAGTGACGGTTTCGGAGTGGAGTTTCAGGACGACGGGGAAGCCGATGGCTTTGGATTTAGCGGCGGCTTCATCTTCCGTTCTTGGCAAACATCGTCTGTACTGTGGGAATTCCATACAGTTTCAGAATTTCTTTCGATTCCAATTCGGTGAGGAGCGCGCGGCCGGAGGAGGCTGCGGCTTCGATGAGATGCCGGGCTTTCTCTTTTCGATCGTTTAAGACGGAGGGATCGTCGGCGGAAAAAGGCGTTTCGTACAAGCCGCGGAGATTGTAGGAGTAGTTCCACATGGACTTGAAGGCGCGAGCGGCGGAATCGGGATAAGAGAAAGTGGGAATGCCGGCGGCGTTGAGAATGTTGATGCCGGCTTCGACGGCTTGGCCGCCCATCCAACTGGCGAGCAGAGGCTTTCCATGAACCTTGGCGTGGATTTTCAGGCCTTCGGCGACGTGCGCGGGGTCGGTCATTCCCTGCGGGGCGAGAATCGCGAGCAGGCCATCGCAGTTGGGATCGCGAATGGCGATTTCGGAGGCGCGCGAATAGCGATCGGGGTCGGCATCGCCGAGAATGTCGATGGGATTGGAGTGGCTCCAATGCGGCGGGAGAAAGGCGTCGAGCGCCTGGTGGGAGGATTCGGAAAGCGGGGCGAGCTCGCCGCCGAGGGCCACCAAGGTATCCGTGGCGAGAACGCCGGGACCACCGGCATTGGTGAGAATGGTGAGCCTGGGTCCGCGGGGGCGGGGTTGCTTCCCGAGAACGTCGGCCATGTGAAAGAGCTCGTCGATGCGATCGACACGGAGAACGCCGCAGCGGCGGAAGGCGGCATCGTAGACTTCGTCGCTGCCGGTCATGGCGCCGGTGTGGGAGGCGGCAGCTTTGGAGGCGGCTTCGGAGCGGCCGGCTTTGATGACGATGATAGGTTTGCTGAAAGAAACTTCGCGAGCGGCGGAGAGAAAAGCGCGGGCATCGCCAATGGATTCCATGTAGAGAAGGATACTTTCGGTTTTTTCGTCCTCGCCGAAGAAGGAGAGGAGATCGCCCCAGCCGACATCGAGCATGGAGCCGGTGGAAACGATGGCGCTGAAGCCCACGTTTTCGGAGAGGCTCCAGTCGAGAATGGCGGTGAGTAGGGCGCCGCTTTGGCTGAGAAAGGCGACGCTGCCGGGGCGGGCGATGTCGTGGGCAAAAGTGGCGTTTAGGCCGAGCCAGGGATTCATGATTCCCAGGCAATTGGGACCGATCAGACGGGTCGGGCTTTTGCGAAGTTCGGCTTGGATGGCTTGTTCGAGCGTGGCGCCGTCGGCGCCCATTTCCTTGAAGCCAGCGGAAATGACGACGATCGCTTTGACTTGCGCTTCGACGCATTGCGCAACGATGCCTGGCACGGTCGCTGCAGGTGTTACTACCACGGCCAGTTCAGCGGCCTCCGGGATGGCGGCAATCGTTGGATAGCATGGCAGACCGAAAATTTCGCTGCGCTTCGGGTTCACGGGAAAGACACGGCCTTGGTAGCCGGCGTGCAGCAGGTTGCGCAAGGTGGTGCAGCCGACGCTGCCTTCGCGGTCGGTGGCTCCGATGAGAGCGACGGAGGCCGGCGAAAAAAAACTCATCATTGGAGAGTGGCCGGTAATCTGAAGAGACGCGGTCATTGAAAGTGTGCCGGGTGGTCGTTGGGGATTGCGCTTGCTCGTCTCGTCCATAAACAGCCTATCGTAGAAAAGAATGTTCGATCAAAAATCACGCAAGGCGCCAAAGGGGACGGCAACGCGGACGGCGTTGATGACCGCCAGTAAGTCAATCAGTTCTTGCGCCACGGCGCCGCCGATGGGTGGAAGTATGCCAAACGCGCCCAGCATCATGCCCGCAAAGCTCAAGACCATGCCGCCGACGGCACTTTGGAGTGCAATCCGTCGCATCCGTCTGCCGATGTGCATCAGCTCGTCGACCTTTCCGAGCGAACGTTCGAGGATCACGGCATCGGCAGCTTCGGCGGTGATGTCGCTTTCGTGGCCAAACGCGACGCCGACCGTTGCGGCCTGCATAGCGGGAGCATCGTTGATGCCATCACCGACGAAAACGGTTTTAGCAAGCTGCGTTTCTGCGCGAACCATCTCGACTTTTTCTTCGGGACTCTTCGCGGCATAGGCGGCATTTATTCCGATTTGATCAGCCAGGGAGCGAACTTCCGGTTCGCGGTCGCCGGAAATGAGAATGACTTTCGTCACCTGATGGCGAGGCAGAAGGTGCGAAACGAAGACGCGGCTGTCCGAGCGGGGAGAATCCTCGAACCCAAATAAAGCGGCGAACACCCCGTCGAGAAATATCAGACACTCCAAGCCGGGCTCAATCGGCGGGAGGGCCAGCTTGGCGGCGGAAACTTTGTTGCGTCCGGTGATCAAAACCTCGTGCCCGTTAGTGGTTCCCCGCATGCCTTCCCCCGGCCTTTCGCTGACCCGCGTCGCCGGGGACAATGGACAACCTCGACGGTGAGCCTCTTCTAGAATGGCGGCGGCTAAGGGGTGCTTCGAATAGCGCTCCAAGCTGGCGGAGGCCGCCAGGACATCGTTTTCCAGAAATCCCGGAGCACAAACAATTCGCGTTAGCGCCGGCTTGCCATAGGTGAGCGTTCCCGTTTTGTCGAAAATAAAAGTTCGGCAAGTGTCTAGCTGTTCGAGAACGGCGGGGTTCTTGATGATGATGCCGCGTCTCGCGGATAGCGAAATCGCGCCAATGACCGCTACGGGTATGGCGATGAGGAGCGGACAAGGCGTGGCGATGACAAGGACGGCGAGAAAGCGTTCCACGTGACCGCTCAGAACCCAGGAAAGCACAGCAATGCCGACGGCCAGCGGGGTGTACCATGCACCCAGGATGTCACCCAGGCGCCGCAGCTGGGGCCGCCGCTGCTGAGTTTCTTCCATCACGCGCATGATCCGCGCATAACGCGAATCGATAGCCAATTTTTCGGCCCGAATCGTGAGCGCGGCTTCGCCGTTCAAGGCCCCCGACAGGACGCTCGCGCCAGGGGCCTTTTCCACTTCGAACGGTTCGCCAGTCAAATAAGCCTCGTTCATTGATCCCTGGCCCTCGCTGACGACGCCGTCCACGGGGCAGATTTCATGCGGCAGGACAACGAGCATGTCTCCGACGATGATGTCAGCGACCTTCACGTCCATGATTCCGTCTGGGGACTTCCGGTGAGCCACGCTCGGCATTCGCTTTGCGAGCGCGTCGAGGACGCGGGAAGCGCGTCGGGTAGCAAATTCCTCGAGCGCACTGCCCCCCGACAGCATGAGAACGACGATGGATGCCACCAAGTATTCACGAAGCAGGACAGCGGTGACGATGGAAATCGCGGCCAGAAAATCGGAGCCGAACTCGCCCGCCCATAGCTTCCGGCCCAAACTCACCAACAGGGGCAAACCGCCGACGATCAGCGCTACATACAGAGGAACATTTGCGAACGATCGCGCGCCGATGGGCGTGAAACGCAAAAGCAAATGCGCAACGATTCCTGCGGCCGTCAGCAGGGCAATGATTCTGGTTCCGTGTTCCGATGCTTCGAGAAGATACAACCTCGGTGAGGATGCTTTCGTTATGGAGACGGGTGGATGGGACGAGATGCCGGCGACCGGTTCCGTGGTTGGTGTTCGATTGGAAACCATTGCGCTCTACGCGGCCTCTTTCAGGCCGCCCACCCCAGAGAGTGCGGAGGCCTATCCTCGGAGCCGGTCACTAAGAGTATGGCAGCGTTGCTCTCCCGAGAATGCGAAATTCATCACGGCGACAAGTGATGCGCGTCACAGCCTCAGGATGCCTATCGCATGAGTATGGCTTAGGAGGACCGATACATGAAAGCCGCTACCGCTAAAGCCGCTGTAGGATTCCGGAACATCCTATTTGCGACGGACTTTTCCAACGCAGCTGACAGAGCGATTCCGTTTGTCAAAGAAATTGCAAAACACTATGAGGCGAACTTGGTGGCCTGGCACGTGCATCCACCCGTTGTGAATCCCATGACCCCGCCAGAGACGTGGGCCTCCGACGCAGCCGCAACAGAGGCGCGAGATCAGGTGCACCGCGAACATTTACTTCGCACCTTTGCTGGAATTCCCACGCAAGTGCTGATTGAGGAGGGAGGCATCCAGTCTGGCCTGCAAGCGGCCATCGAGAAGCACAATACGGATCTTGTCGTGATGGGCACGCGAGGGCGGACAGGGATCGGCAAGCTTTTACTTGGCTCAACGGCCGAGGAGATTCTTCGAACCGTGACCTGCCCGGTACTCACAGTCGGACCCCATGCCGATCCCTCCCGGGAATCGAACGGCCAAATTCGTGAAATTCTGTGTGCCACGGATTTCACTTCGCAAGCGCAAACTGCTGCCGCATACGCGGTTTCTTTGGCCCAGGAATTTCAGGCGCGGCTGGTACTTCTGCATGTCATTCCGCGCCAGGAACCCAACGACTTGGTGATGGCTACTGACGTTGTGGAGTCGTCAAAAGCGCTCCTTCGGAAGCTCGTTCCTGCCGAAGCCATAAATTGGTGCAAGCCGGAATATTTTGTGGAGGAGGGCAACCCGGCGGAAAAGATTGTGGAGCTCGCACACCTTCGCGAATCAGATCTCATCGTATTGGGAGTGAAGGCGGAACAAGGCGTACCAGGAGCAGCGACTCATCTGCCGATCGCAACGGCCCACAAGGTAATATCGCAGGCGGGCTGCGCAGTCTTGACAGTTCGGAGCTGACCTTCACCAAGTCTGAACGAGTCAGAAAAACTGGTGCGGTAAGAGCGAGGATCCTGCATTAAGTTCCGGAAATAAGACCTGGGACGCTGCGTCGCTGGTTCAAAAACATCGGCAGAACATGAACGAAGGAGAGCGCGCTGAAGTTGCGCAGAGAAAGCCGCGTAAGAAAGGGCGTAAAGGTCCACTCAAAGTTACGTCTAGCCTGCAAATCAACTACGGCTAATGAGTTGAGGATTATCACGAAGTTGTGACGAATTGGTCGATCGGGTTTCGATGGAGAGCGCGGCCTGGCAGCTTCAAACTTTTAAGCATATAGAGTGGCAAGCTGAGTTCTCCGCGTGGCAGGGGTCACGCCGTGGCGACAAATCGGCATTCATCCACCGCCGGTTCAATGGCAGAACGATTCTGGAGCAGGACGCCGCGTTCTTGCGCATAGATCAGCGTGTAATCACGCGAGCATTTCGCACAAAGCCAAAAGTGCTGAACGGAATGCGTGTTTGGGGGCTGTTCGTCCGGTCCGATGAGACTTGTGAAACCGGAAAAATGCTCCCTGGCGGTAGTCAAAGGGAACTTGGCAGGCGGGATTTGCGCAGGAGGAGATCATCGAAGTTTACTTTCTCATCCGTCAGAGTTCATTCGGGCCGAGCCGCCCTTGCTTTGACATGAATCTCAATTTCATCCGTTTTCTCTGGGTGTCCCGCCATTTCCAGGCGTTCAATCGTGGCGCGGAGCCACTTCCGCAGAGCTGCTTCCAACTCATCGCGTGTACCAAAGCGGTAAAACGAATCGATCGTTTCGCCCTGCTCATTTAGCGGAATGTAACGGCATGCGATCTTCCTTTTCCTCTGCTGTTCGGGGATGACCTGCATCAGAATGCAATCACTGCAGGGTATCGGCGGCTGAGCCGGATCGTAATTCAAGCAGGTAGGCGAATCTTGAAAGATAAATTGGGGACGCCAGGGGTCGCGGGCCTTGTTACGGTAGCCGCCTTTTTCAAGGAACTCCAGTTCGGCTTTTAGGACAGCCAGTAAATCGCGCTTATCCTTACTCATAAGAATGTTCCCCACTAAACTTAGCTTCGCTCCCTGGCCGATGCAGCGCAGTGACCAGCATCACGGCCTGCCGTGTTCCGGCTCACGCCAAGTGGAACTTTGCTCGCCTGCAATGGGGCGCGCTAATGAGATATACTTCCCGGGTCTGCCAGTACGCGGATGCTGGGCAGAATCATCGTTAGCCGCGCATCTTTCTTGCTGGCATTCTCGTCTTGGCCTTTCGTCCCATCGCGTCCAGTCCCGAGGAAGCGGCAACGTGAGCGAAAAAGAGCCTCTCACCGCGAACAACACTTCCATCGAAGGCTTGTTCGAAAAGTTATTTGAGTTTTCTCCGGACGCCGTTTTCGTGACGGACCAAACCGGCTCGATGGTCCGCGCCAATGCACAAGGTGAGCGCATGTTTGGCTACGAGCGGGGGGACCTCATCGGAAAGCCCGTCGAAGTTTTGGTACCGGAGCGGTTCCGCTCCATCCACCCCAAACACCGCGGCGATTACGCCTCTGAGCCGCATCTTCGTCCGATGGGAGCCGAGCTCGAACTCTATGGGTTGCGCAAGGACGGCAGCGAATTTCCGGTCGACATTATGCTCAGTCCAGTCCAAGCGAATGGCCATTCGTATGTCCTGGCGGTGGTCCGAGACGTCAGCCATCGCAAAAAAGCCGAGGATGCTCTGCGCAGAAGTGAGGAGCGTTGGCGGTATCTGTTCGAATTCTCGCCGGACGCCATTCTGGTCATCGACCAGACCGGAAAAATCACGGAAGCCAACGCGCGAGTCGAGAGCTTCTTTGGCTATAGCCGTGCGGAACTTCTGGGCCACACCGTTGAGCTCCTCATTCCCGAAATGTTTCGCCACGGGCATCCCGGGCACCGCGAGGAGTTTTCCGCACGGCCGCGCGTGAGAGCCATGGGCGCGGGCCTCGAGCTGTACGGCCGGCGAAAAGACGGAACCGGATTCCCGGTGGACATTATGCTCGGCCCCATCGCGGGACTAGAAGGGGCTGCCGTTCTGGCGGTTATTCGCGACCTCACACAAAAGAAACGAGATGAGGAAGCCCTCCGGCGCGCCGGGTTGGAGCGGCGCTATCTCGAAGAAGAGCTGCAAACGGACTATCGATTCGAGGAGATCATCGGAGAGAGCCGGGCTCTCAAAAAAGTACTGAAGCAAGTCGAGACGGTGGGGCGGGAAGAAGCGACGGTCCTGATTCTGGGAGAAACCGGGACCGGCAAAGAATTAATCGCCCGCGCTATCCACGAGTTGAGTCCCCGCCACGAGCGAACCTTCGTCAAGCTGAATTGCTCTGCGATCCCCGCGGGCCTGCTGGAAAGTGAACTGTTCGGGCACGAAAAAGGCGCGTTCACTGGCGCGCTGATGCAAAAGATCGGCCGCCTAGAGCTTGCCCATGAAGGGACGCTATTTTTGGATGAGATTGGGGATTTGCCCTTGGAGCTGCAGCCGAAGATTCTCAGGGCCCTTCAAGAAAGGGAATTTGAAAGATTGGGGGGGACGAAAACCATTCCGGTCAACGTTCGATTGATCGCGGCAACCAACAGGAATCTGGCCAAAATGGTCGCCGACCGCGAATTTCGAAGCGAGCTTTACTACCGGTTGAAAGTGTTTCCCATCGAAATCCCCCCCCTCCGTGAGCGTCGCGAAGACATACCAATTCTCACGAACTACTTCGTCCACAAGCACTCCCGCAGGATGAATCGACAGATTGCAACGGTGCCAGCAGAGACGATGGAGGTGCTGCGCAACTGGAGCTGGCCAGGCAACGTGAGAGAACTCGAAAACTTCATGGAACGCGCGGTGATCCTCACGCAAGGCCCAGTTCTTCGGGCTCCTCTATCCGAACTGAAGACTCTCGACGAGCCCGCCGGTGAACTGGATCCGAGTCTTGAAAATGCGGAACGCGAACACATCCTGCGTATCCTTCGGGAAACGAAAGGGATGATCGGCGGACCTCATGGAGCGGCCGAGCGATTAGGCTTAAAGCGAACGACGCTGAACTCCAAAATGAAGAAGCTGGGAATTTCACGCAAAGACTATATATAGCCTCGGCGACGAAATATCGTCTCGTCACTTCGGGAACATTTCTTGGTCACAGACGGGCTGGTCTTACCCCGCGAAATCTAACCTCAATCTTCTCTGCGCCATCCGGGCGTATACGCGCAAGAACACATGTTGGTGTGATATGGCGCACAAAATGCACTAGTTAAAGCGTGCTAAGAATTTCGGCAGAGCCGGCAGAGAGTCTGGTAACGATGAGGCTGGAAGGAAAAGTCGTCGGACCTTGGGTCGATGAGTGTCACCGGGCGTGGCATGCAATCCGAGCGGAATTAGGCTCGAAAAAGATCCGACTTGACGTGCGTGGCGTGACGTTTATGGACGGCCGCGGAACTGCGCTGCTTCAGGAGATTCAGCAAATGAGCGGCGCGGAAGTTCTGGCGGATTCTCCGCTCACGAAATACTTTGCCGAAAGGATTATGCGTGAGATCAAAAATGCTGAGAACGAAGGAGTCTGACATGAAAGGTCCCTATGGATTCGAAACCAGTGAACACTGCCAGGCGTGCAAATCAAAGGCGAGTGGCTTCTTCTGCCAGCTCTCTGCGCCGGCTTTGAAAGACTTTGACGAGGTCCGATCATCAACGACCTACCCCGAGGGAGCGGTGCTCTTCCTCGAGAAGCAGGAGCCAAGAGGGGTCTTTGTTCTCTGCGGAGGCGAGGTGAAGCTTTCCATTAGCTCCAGCGGCGGCAAGACTCTAATTCTAAGGATCGCGAAGCCGGGCGAAGTGCTTGGCTTGATGGCCACCCTCTCCGGCATGCCGTACGAAGTCACCGCGGAAACGATACGTCCGTGCCAGGTGGCTTACATTCGCCGTGAGGATTTCCTGCGCTTCATTGCCAAGCATGCGGAAGCCTACCAGAATGTTGTGCGGCAGATGACATCCCTTTATCAAGGGGCTTGCAACCAGTTGCGCACGGTGGGATTGTCCGCTTCGGCTCCGGAGAAATTGGCGAGGCTTCTCCTCGATTGGTCCGCCGACAGCAAGGAAACCGATCATGGCATTCAAGTGAAGATGCCCTTGACGCATGAAGAGATTGCGGCGCTGATTGGCACGACGCGCGAAACCGTTACACGCACTCTGAGCGAATTCAAAAGCAATCATCTCGTTGCCCTGCACGGATCGAATCTCATGATCTCGAACCGGCCGGCGCTCGAAACACTTGGAGCGGATTGACCGTCGCCGCAAAGGACAGCGTCCATTGCGTTTATGAATTTGGAAGGCTTGCTTCGCTCATACGGCAAGACCAGTCGCAGGCATTATTGTGCGATCTTCTTTTCTTCGGACTACCCCTTGCGGTGTTTGAAAAACTCCACCTGGCGCAGGCGTTTCTTCGCGGCTTCGAGAGTTTTGTAAGGGCCGCCGAGATTCCTGCCCTTGCTGGAAACCACCTGATACCCGCCTTTGATTTTCTTGATCACGGCAATCCTCCACCTTGGTTCTTAGCTCCGGTGAAACCAAATCAAATGAGCTTTAGCCACGGACGGTTAGGACCGGGCAGGGCGCATGCGCAACCACGGTGTAGGAGATGTCATTCTGCACTCGCGTCGCCGCTCTAGCCAACCGATCTATTCCCCGGACTCCCAGAACGATCAGGTCGGCTCCGTATTCTTTTGCGACAGCCAGAATTCTAGCGGCCGGGTCACCATGCTCGACTAAGCCCCGCGGCCTGCACCACTGCCGCGCTTCCTGGGGAACGAGGTCTTCGAGCTGATGCGTGGCTTCGGCCACCGAAAGTTCCCCTGGCTTAATTGCTTTGCCTGGTTTTGGCAGCGGCAACACATGCAGAAGAATCAGCTGAGCCTGATTTTCCTGGGCAAGGGACACAGCATACGGTGCGGCCAGCGCGGAGACCTCATTGAAATCCGTTGCAAATAGAACGCGGCGGAAACGTCCGGCGCTGTGCGCGCCCACGCGCGCGGCGGGCCCGCTCATCAGTACGGGAACCTGGGAGCGACGAAAGACCTCCTCCGCGTACGAGCCTAGCAGGGTCTTCTTCAATCCCGTCCGCCCGTGAGTACCAAGAGCGATCAAATCAATTTCGCGCTCTGTCACCAGGCGGCTGACCACCTCCCAGAGACTGCTCCCGCGTTCAATGATGCTCTCGCGCGGCAGGCCTGTCAGTTGTGCCTCCACGCGGGCCATCTCCGTTTTCGCCCATTCTTCCTGATCATCCAGAATAGTCACGGCCGCTTCGGGCGACATATAGGCGTAGGTCGAAGGGACGATAACGTGGACAGCGTACACCCTCGAACCATACCCCCGCGCGATAGCCGTCGCGAAGGGCAAGGCATCGCAGGATGGCTCTGAGAAATCCGTCAGGAACAAGACGTGCTTGAAGTCAATCCGCTTGCCCGGTTGCACAGTAACCATAGCATTTCTCCAGGCGTGAGTTTGGCGGTGAAAAGGCTGACTTTCGGTGATGATGGCCACAGTTTCACGTGATCTTCGTCACTGCCGGTAATCGAGGATAAAGTGATCGGTTTAAAGCTGAATTCGGAAGCTGTAGGAGTTAAAAGAGAGGGTGACGCGTGACTCGTGACTGGACGGGTATAAACTGCTCCATCGCGAGGTTTACATCTATCTACAAAACGTCCGCCCACTCTGGCGAGGCGGCGAAGGCCGCATGAATCAGGCCGACATGAGAATAGGCCTGGGGGAAATTGCCCCACATGCGCATGCTGGATGTCTCGTAGTCTTCCGAAAGAAGACCAAGCCTGGAGAGTGTGGAATGGACACGATCCATCACGGCTTTGGCCTCGGTCGTCCGACCGGTATCGGCCAGCGCTTCCACGAGCCAGAACGTACAGATCGTAAAGGCAACCGTGGGGAAACCGAATCCATCGTCGAGCTTGTAGCGGTAGAGCCATCCATTGTTGGACAAGCCGCGCTGAACGGACTGGATCGTTCCGGAGAGCCGCACGTCCTCGAAGGGGAGAAATCTCAGATAGGCCATTTGCAAGAGCGAAGCATCCAAATCCTGGCCTCCATACGTGGCGGCGAAGCTGTTGATTTCCGGGCACCAAGCCCTGGCGATTATTTCTTCACGAATTTTTTCAGCGGCGGAGCGAAACTCGTACTCCATGCTGGGCGCGTGCAGGGTGGACACACGGGCCATGCGGTCGGCTCCCGCCCAACACATAAGGTTGGAAAATGTCTGGGGCTTCCATTCCGTGCGGTACTCCCAGATGCCCGCATCGGGCAATCCAGCGACGGAAATCGCCTTTCGCGCCAGGCGCTCGATGAGCTGGAGCGCGGCCTTGGAGCGTTCCGCGCTGAAGCGTTCGTCCAGAAAGATGGGGACGAGCGCCAAGACCATTTCGCCGAAGACGTCGTTTTGCGTATGCTTGGCCGCGCCGTTGCCCACTCGCACCGGGCCGTCTCCGTTGAATCCCGGCCAAGCTTCGAGGATCCGCTCTTCGAGGCTGGACGAGCCATCCACGCGGTAAAGAGGGGGAAGATTAAGATCCGGAGAGCCTCCGGCGATGTTCAGAAGATAGTGGATGAAGTTCTCGCGCTCTTCGAATTGACCAAGAAGGCGAAAAGCGCCGAGAGAATAGTAGGCATCGCGGAGCCAACAGTATCGGTAATCCCAGGTGCGGCCGCTGGCCGGCGATTCGGGAATCGAGGTGGTCATGGCGGCAATGATCGCACCCGTATCTTCAAAGCAGTGCAATTTCAGGGCGAGAGCCGAGCGAATCACCGCGTCCTGATAGAGCGGGGGGACACTACACTGCTTTACCCAGCGCTGCCAATAGCGCTCCGTTTCGCCAAGAAAGCGATCCGAGAGCAGCCGCAGGGATTCTTCGACGGGTGCGCCCCAGGTCAGAACCAAGTGCTGCCGTCCCGTGAGAGTAAAGGATTGCTCGCTAAGATAGGAGATCGGAATGTCGGTCGTAAGCCGGAGCTGGCTTTCAAAACCTTCGAAGCGCACGTGATTCGAACCATTGGTGCGCGTGGGAATGCATTTAGACCAACCGAGACGCGGATCGCAAACCACGCGGATACGCGGGGTGCCCTCGATGGGCTCAATGATGCGAAAGAGTTGCGTCGGTCGAAAGGTCCGGTCGTATTGGTTAAAACGGGGCGCAAAATCCAGCACGCGAAATGAGCCGGACGAAGTATTGAACCGCGTCTCCAGAATGTTCGTATTTTCGATGTAGGTCTGTTCGCCGGGCTGCCCATCTGCCGGGCCCACCAAAAATTTGCCGCCCTCTTTTTCATCTAGCAGCGTGGAAAACACCGGCTCCGAATCGAATCGCGGCAAGCAACACCAGACCATTTCGCCATTGCGATCCACGAGAGCGGATAATTGGCAGTTGCCGATGAGGCCGAGATGTTCGAGTAGCATAGTTAGAGCGTAACAAAATTCAAATTGAACAAGAACATGGCTGTGCGAGCTAGGAAACTGCGGCTGCTGGCACGTTATGACTTGGTGCAACTCCCGGGCACGTCGAACAGCCTTCCCATAGAGACGAATGAAGCAGACCGCCGAAGGCCGTCACTTCACAACGCAGGAGGTACCCTCTACTTGCGAGCGCCGCCTGATAGTCCGGCATCTGAGTTACGCGCAGCCCAGTTGTCAGCCGGAAGGCGGCATACAGACTGCGGATGACCGCGCCGGTCCACATTCGGCCGATCGGACCATCCGCTTCGCGGAAATCCGAGACGATCCAGCGCCCTTGCGGCGCCCCACAGCCAGCGAGGCGGGCAACAACTTGCGCTAGCTCCTGCTCCGTGAAGCAATCCAGAAAGAAATTCGTCACGATCAAATCGTATGCTCCGGGCCGCGGGTTGAACTCTCTTATGTCCCCGGCGTGGAATCTGACCCGTTCTAGGAAGGAGCGGCCCATGGCTGCAACCCGCCGTTCCGCGAGTTCGATCATCTTGGGGCTCAAGTCGACAAAATCCACCTCGACGCGCGAGTTCGCGCCAAGCAAACGAGCAAGGAAGCGGCCATCCCCGCCGCCGCAAAGAATGGCTCTCTGGGACGTTCCGGTCTCCCGCAGAAACACGAAGCGACTCCTTTCCAAAGATCTGCCGAACGAGAGCAGTTCAAGCACCTCGTAGTAGCGGGCGATCCCGTCGCAGTTCATCCGCGCTGGCTGAAACCGGTTCACGTTTATTCAGCCTCGAACCAGAAGTGCGAAGAGCGCCGGGACGAGCAGCGCGATATCGGCGAAAACCCGCAACGCTGCTGAGGAGAGCTTGGCTCTGGCGTGGTTCAGAACAAGAATCAGCAGCGCTCCGGCGCAAACCGCCAGCAAAGCAGATGGAGAAGGCCCGTGAGCATCTGGCACGAGGCATGCCGCAAAAGCGCTGACTGCTAAAGCGGGCGCGATGCGATTGATGCGCGGGGCGGCCCAGCGGACGAAGGGATGCGGCGGCTGTCTCCAGCCCGCGCCCTGGCGATGGTTCTCCCAGCACTCGATGGATAAGCAATTTAGGGAACACAGTAGAGCAAAAAATCCCCACGGGAGAAACTCGTGCCAGGGGAATCGCAGGCATCGCGACCAAATCGGCAGAGTCGCTCCCATGGCAAACAAAAACCCCACGGATAGCTCCTTTGGCAATGCCCAGGCGATCCGGCCGCGGCCTGCGTGGATTCCGGCCATGTAAAAAACTAAAATTACGCCGAGCTTTGCACCCGCGCCTGCTTCCGCAGCCAATGAGCCGTCTGCCATCAGCAAGAGAACAATAGCGCTAGCAGCCATAACCAAACCCGCAAGGATAAATCGATGCCGGTCGCAGAAGAGGTGGCGCTCTTGCAAGGTTCCTCGATTCCTCGCGGCCCAGCCATCCAGCAGCCGGTCGCTGGTATAGATGATCCAGACTGAAAGAGCCAGGGCGGTGGCCTCACCGGCCGGCAAGCGTCTGCCGCTCGCTTGCGCGAAGAGCGCCGCCCAAAGCACCGCGACTGTTGGAGCGTCGAGACTCAGAATATTCCACCACAACCACCACGGAGTCGCGCGGCGCTCTGCTACTACACGATCCGAAGAAAAACCCCAAAGGACACTGCCGTCGCTAACGCTGGCCTGTAAATCCGACCGGGGAAGAATGCCGCCGATCTCTGGCATGGAATCAGTTATCTTCATACGGGTAGAGTTCGCGCGGGCTTTCGAAACCTGCCGCGAAGTACTTCAAGAGTGTTTCTGCTCCAACGAAGTCCTTTGGCCACCCTCCATGCGACGGCCGAGACGCAGCTCCAGGTTGCAATCGCTTTTCCGCCCGCGCGCGAATTCCCTATAGATCCGAGCATCGGGCTGGAGGAACAGAATCAATGTCCATCCTTGCCAAAACTGGCGGAATTTCCTTCCGCAGCTTTTGCCGTGCCGGCTTCACTTATTTATGCGATACCACTTATATCGTATCACGATATATTCATGGAGACCCACTGCCGAGGCAAACTCTTCCAGCCGGCCGGGGCGCGCGATCATTCCGGTTTTACCGAGTCTCCGTTCGGTGTAGCGCCATTCCGCAGTTCAAGTCGAAAGGCAGGAGGGGTGTAGGCCTTCGAGACGTAATCCGGCGGGATGGCGATTGGATTGCCGTCTCGCACGCCGTGGTAATGGGGCGACATAATCTCGACGCCAGCTTCGTTGAACTTGTCCTGAATGTTTTAGTGCAGGTCGGAATAGGTGTTGGCCATGACAGCGGGCTTGTCGGTATAGGCGTTTAATTGATAGCTGACGTAGAAATCGTCGAGGCTCGTTTGCAGCACGAAGGGTTTCGGTTCCCGGAGAACGTTCTCCGTTGAGCCAGCCGCGTCAATCAAAAGTCGGTGGACGGAGCGCCAGGGGGCATCATAGCCAATGGTAACGCTGGTATGGAGAATCAACCCTTGCTCGCGCGCCACGGAACTGAAATTAACAATGTGGCTCCCCAGAACCATCGAATTAGGAATGGAAATGTCTTCGTTCTTAATCGTGCGGATGGATGTCACGAGGAAGTTTTTGTCCCGAACATCGCCGACTGTGTCTCCCACTTTCACTCGGTCGCCGATCTGGAAGGCTCGGGTATACGTCAGTACCGTACCGGCCACCACGTTGGCCACCGCCGAGGTGGAACCAAGAGAAAACAAAAGTCCGAGGAATATGGACAGTCCCTGAAAGGCAGGCGATTTGGCCCCCGGAAGGTACGGGAAAATGACAACCAAAGTAAAGGCGATCACCAGCAGTCGGGTGATTTTATAAGTAGGCTGAGCCCACTCTGGATAAAACCCGGAAATCGAGATTGTCTGCTTTTCCAACTGAGCAAAGAAAAAACGAATCACTTTGGTCAAGTAGTAGGCCACAACCAGAATGACGGCGATGAAAAAGAGATTGGGCACGAACGCTACTGTGGCTTCTCCAACCACACGCAGGGGATAGAGCACGTATCCCAGGAGGACATCGGCGTATCCTCGCGTCGATGGAAACAAGCTGAAGGTGAAAGAGACATAGGCGTATGCCAGAGCGAACATTAGGAGTACCCGAAGTCCGCGCGCCAAGAGCAGGAGAAGGGCCGTAATGCGTTCCGCAGGGAAAAGTTCGAGTCGTTGGATGCGTATGGTGCGGATGTACTTGCCGTGCCAGGATCGGATGCGAGCGTAGCTTCGTTTGAACAATATGCTTAGGAGTTTAAGAGTCAAAAGGAAGGCAACTGTCGCGGCGACTCCCCACAAAACCGAAATCGTCATGACGCGCAAGCTATGTCTCTGTCGCAGAGACTCCGCGGCTTCGCGAATTTTGGCCGTATATTCCTGCGCAAGCACTTGCCGGGATTTTCCTGCTGCCTTCGCATCTTGCGAGGTGATCGTCATGATGACAACGTCGCCATCCGCAATCGCCGTCGTAGTTTCTTCGTCGTAAATGCGAAGGGCTTCGATCCGCGCTTTTGGTTCCTTCGAGAGCTGTAGAATCCTGGCAGAAATGGCGTTGGCCCGGTCCGTAGGCGTGAAAGAAAAATAGCCCTCTTGAATCACGAAGAAGGTCTTTCCTTGCACTTGCACAGGCGCACCCGGAACCGCTGCGGGCGCTTCCTTCGTGGACTTCTGACCTACTGACGGTATTCCGCAAAAAAGGCATGCGAGGAGGGCTGCCGAAAGCGTCCTGGTAATCAGAGCCAGGCCTCGATGTGTTTTGCGCATGAATTCCTCCTGACTTAAACTGTCTCAAATGTATCCCAAATTGCCCCAACTCTATACGCTGTGCGAGATCCCGCACCCCATCGAAGTGCGCAGCTTCCCCTCAATGCACCGAGGATTGCTTAACATTCATTACGCGTCTGTATGATTTCGTTGGAGGATAACCGCCATCCTGATAAGCGTGCGCAGAACCTTATACTTTTAGGATTGAATCCGGCAAGATATCCTGGCGCACCAACGCGAAGAAGAATGAAAGAACGCGAAGACAAGAGCTACGCCAGCCTGCCGAATCTTCCAACCAGGCAAACCGCGCCGCCGAGCACGCTCGTGGGGCGCTGGTCTTTCATGGAGGACGGCTCGAAGAGACGGCGCCGGTTAAAGAAACGCACCCATGGTATTTGGTGATCTGGTTGACGGGGGTCGACTATTTCTCATCGCTGGCGTATCAGCCTGGAATCGCGCTGCTCGCTGTCGGTGTGTGGCGCCGCCGGCGACCTTAGTCCTCGTCCTTGTTACCATCGGCGGCGCCCTCCCCGTCTACTCGCAAGTCGCCTATCGATCTTTTGCTGGACAAGGTTCCATCGCCATTCTCGAAAATCTCCTGACAGGCTGGCGAGCGAAAATTTTTGCGTTAGTGCTAATCGGGTTCGCGGCAACGGACTTTGTGATCACCATGACGCTTTCCGCGGCGGACGCAGCTCGCCATGCCATTGAAAATCCTTATCTCCGGCCGCTGGTTGGAACTCATCATGAATTACTAACCGTCGCCCTCCTCACACTTCTTGCGCTCGTGTTTGTTATCGGCTTCCGTGAGGCCATCCGCCTGGCAACGGCTGTCGCCGTTCCCTACATCCTGCTGAATTTCTTCGTTCTGGGGCTTGGCCTCTTTCGAATCGCACAGCACCCTGCCTTGCTGGCCGCTTGGCGACTCTCTCTCAAGATGCGTTATGACTGGACGGGTCTGTTTATCGCCTCCGCATTTGTGTTCCCCAAGCTCGCCTTGGGTCTTAGCGGTTTCGAAACGGGTGTCTCCGTCATGCCCATGGTGGCCAACGGCGAAACCGAGCCGGCCGAACTAGACAACCCGCGCCAGGCCTCGCTCGCACCGCCTTTGGGAAGAATCAAGAACACACGAAAGTTGCTGGTTGTCGCAGCGGTGCTGATGGGGGTTCTGCTGATTTTGTCCAGCTTCGTCACGACTCTGTTGATTCCACCGGAAGCCTACGCACAGGGAGGACTGGCCAGTGGCCGCGCGACCGCTTATCTCGCTCACAAGTTGCTGGGGAACGGCTTCGGGACAATCTATGACCTTTCCACGATTCTAATTCTCTGGTTTGCGGGCGCGTCGGCAATGACAGGTCTTATCAACCTGATACCGCGCTATCTCCCGCGTTTCGGCATGGCACCCCGCTGGGTGTCCTATCGCCGGCCCATGGTCATCGTGCTCTTCGCGATCAATCTCCTCGTAACGCATATCTTCCATGCCAGTGTAGAGGCTCAGGGGGGTGCCTACGCCACGGGTGTTCTAGTGCTTATCCTTTCGGCCGCCGTCGCCGTAACTATTAGCCTATGGCGTGAGTACCAAGAGCAATCTGAACGCAAAATCCGGATGTTTCTCGAAACTTTTTATTTTCTCATCGTTAGTTTGGTGTTCGCCTACACGTTGACGGCCAATGTCATCGAGCGCCCCGACGGAGTTTACATCTCCATGGCATTTGTCTTTACCGTGCTCACCCTGAGCGCTGTCAGCCGTTATTTCCGCTCGAAGGAGCTGCGTGTCTCTGAAGTCATTTGTGCAGACGGTGCTTCCGCGGCACTGTGGACTTCCCTAGTCGGTAAGAAAGTCAACCTCGTGCCCCTGGAAAGGCACACCCCTTCCGCCCGGTTCGCCAAGATGAACGAAATTCGAAGTCACTACCAAGTCACTGGTCCGCTGGCCTTCCTTCATGTTCACCTGCTCGACAATCGCAGTGAATTCGTGGCCCCCCTCCGGCTTTCCGTGCGGCGCGAGGGAGAGAATTTCGTTATCGATGTTCGCGGGGCAGTGGCCATCGCCAACAGCATCGCTTACATGAGCGAATTGATCGAGCCGAAAAGTATATTCCTCGAGCTCACTCGGCAAAATCTGATGATGCAATCCCTCCGCTATCTGTTCTGGGGCGAAGGAGAGATCGGACTGCTCGTTTACTCGATATTGGTGCACTACTGGGAGTGGGCCCGTCCCGCGGAGGAATCACAGCCCACTTTGTACCTGATGACTTCTTGAGCTTCGAACCGCCTCTTTCCCTTTCGTTTCCGCTCCCTACGTAGCGCCGCGGATGCTATATTCGCCCCAGCGGCGCGTCGGCCTGGAAAGGAGAGAAATGACGCCAACTTCCGCGATTGAATTTTTGATTTGGCTCCTGATCGCTGCTTCCATAATCGCCATATTGGCCACGCGATTCCGTATCCCGTACACGGTGGCGCTTGTTCTGGGCGGCTTGGCGCTGGGGTCGTTGCACTTTCCGATCGTCGAGCAACTCTATCAGAGCAATCGGCCGGATTGGCTCAACCCCGAAGTAGTCCTCATTCTCTTTCTGCCCCCGTTGTTGTTCGAAGGAAGCCTCAAGATCAATGTTCGCCAGTTGCTGCAGAACAAAGTTCCGATCTTGTTGCTCGCGAACATCGGCGTATTGGCAGCCACGCTGATCACCGGCTATGCCCTGCACTGGGAGATCGGAATCCCCGTCGCAACCGCCCTGCTCTTCGGAGCGATCATTTCCGCCACCGACCCCATCTCCGTACTGGCCATTTTTAAGGACCTGGCCATTGCCAAACGGCTGTCCGTTATCGTCGAGGGAGAGAGCCTCTTCAACGACGGCACGGCCGTGGTTCTTTTCCAAATTCTGCTCGCGGGAATTCTCACCGGCAATCTAAGCGTCGCGAACGGAATCGGGCAATTCCTGCAGTCCGTTCTGGGGGGCGGTGTCATCGGCTTTGTCCTTGGCTACGCGGCCAGCAAAATTACAAAGCGAATCGACGAACCACAAATAGAAATCACCATTACGACGATCCTCGCCTATAGCTCTTATCTCGTTGCCTACCATTTCCATGTGTCCGGAGTGATCGCCACGGTCCTGAGCGGCATAACTGTCGGCAATCTCGGGACACGCGAGGGCATGAGTGCGCGCACGCGTCTTGCTCTCTGGTCCTTCTGGGACTACGCGGCTTTTGTCATCAATTCGCTTGTGTTCCTGCTCATCGGCCTGGAAGTACATATCCGGGAATTGCTTAGCGCTTGGTCCACCATTCTCCTCGCGGTCCTGGCTGTGCTGCTGGGCCGCGCGATTTCCGTCTACGGCCTCGTTCCCCTGAGCAATCTTTTCTCCGAGCGAATTTCATTGCGCTGGCAGCATGTATTGGTTTGGGGAGGGCTGCACGGATCCCTCTCTCTCGCGCTAGCGTTGAGTCTCGGGCGTGCGTTCCCCCACCGGGAACAAATTTTGGCCCTTACCTTCGGAGTCGTCGCGTTCTCCATCATCGTCCAGGGTTTGACTATTGGTCCGCTTATCCGCTTGCTCCGCCTCTCGGCGACCGACGCTCAAGACGAATTCACCATGGCCAGGGTCCGGCAAATCGCGGCTTCTGCGCGCCAGTCAGAACTCGAAGAGCTCTTCAGCACGAGGGTGATCTCCGGACCGGTATATGAGAAATTGCGGGCCGAGTTGGACTCCCAGGCAGCAGCACTTCACGCGCAAGTAGCGGAATTGTATGGGCGAGACTCCAGCCGAACGGAGGCGGAAATGCAAACGGCTCGCCTTCGGCTCGCGGCCGCCGAAAAAAGCTCTATCGAAGCGGCTGTCCACGCTGGATTCATAAGCACGGACGCCGCAGCCAAGTTGGTCGATAGCGTGGACCAACGCGTCGCTGCAAGGGCCAACCCACAGGAAAATGAGCAGCCCGAGAGATCAGCGCCGCACACATGAGATCATTTTGCTGAAGACTTCTCACAAACTCGCCGGCGGCGGCTCGAAATGCAGCCTTCTTCCATCTTTAAGGTGTTCGCAGCAGATGACGGGTTCGGCTGCTTGATCTCTTGGAGAACCGCGTTCTTATTCCTTTCCGACGTCTCAATGGTCCTCCCACCGGCAGACGCGGAGCGCAAAGCAGCATCTTGCGAAAAGGGCTGCCTTACGCGACTAAGCTTGCATTTATATCGTAGTACGATACACTTCACGGGTGGGTAGAAAAATCCGAGAAGCTGAATACGCCGCGCTGGCTGAACTGCGCTACCGGATCCGCCAGTTCCTCCGCGGCAGCGATCACGCTTCGCAGGCCGCCGGCATCGAGCCCCAACAGTACCAAATGCTACTGGCCATCCGCGGACTACCTGATCCGCACGAGGCCAGCATCCGCCGCTTGGCGGAGCGCCTGTTTCTCCGGCATCACAGCGCTGTGGGTTTGATCGATAGACTCGCGGCGCGGGGTTTTGTGCGCCGCACACCTAGCGTTCGCGATCACCGCCAGCTCTGTGTCATTCTGCTCCCTCGTGGGCGGCGAGCCTTGGAACGCGTCGTCCACGAGCGTTTGCATGAATTGCGCGAGAGTGGTCACGCGCTCATCTTAGCCCTGACCGCTATTCTGAAGCACTCTCGACCCGCGGGTTTGCGCCGCAAAAGAGCCGGCAACCCGAGCCAAACAAGGAAAAAGCGTACCGGACTTGGCAATCATTTAGCGCGTCGATCTTCCGGTTAGTCTCCTTCGCCGCCCGGCAAGGCAATCCATCCCGGTCTCGAATAAATGCCCGCTTCCCAACAGTACGTGGGATCTTGGTCTCTTAATGCGCAGGCCTACTCGATCTTCCTCACTTTCTTTAGGCCTCAAACGGCACTGCCTCTGGCGGCTCCTTGCCCAGCGTTGCCTTTTGGTGCCAGCACTTTCTTCACATCTAGTTCGAGCACTCCCCTATGCAGCCGGGCGGTCGCGTGGCGTGTGTCGATTTCAACGGGCAACTGAAGGCTCCGGAGCAATCGTGTCGAGCACATCTCCAAAGACCGCCTTGTATTTGTTATTTGATCGGATTGGCTGTGATGTCTGCCAATAATAGTCACGCGTTTCGGTTCCAGGTCGACTTCCAATTCTTTGGGAGCGAACCCGCGCACGTCGGCGAGGACGGTCAGACCTTCGCGAGACTCCTTCACATCGATAGGCGTCCGCTCAAACAGCTCCGACTCTGCCTGCAGCCAGTGTTCCAGCTCGCGCCCTCGCACTCGGCCGTTCGATTCGAATATTTCGTAGGCCCGTCTGGCAATCAAGTCGAACATTTGCTTCGCCTCGGCGCTCAAGCCTGTAGTTTTGATTGCAATCTGCGGTTCTACTGCTTGTTGTCTGGCCAACTCCTGTTCCTGCATGGTGGTCTCCTTTTCCCCGGACGCCGGCGGGGAGCCTACATACATCGTGATGCGATACTTCTTTCGCGCGTTGCCCCGCTATATATCGTATTACGATATATGGCGCCGCTGCAGGCAACGTTTCTCTGCCTGCCCGCGTCTACCTATGCAGGCAGCTTCACGTCTGCGTGCGGATTCGCCGCCCCGGAGCGGCCTCCGCGTTAACCCCTGGAGGAAAGCATGAAATTCATCGGATGGATCTTCGCCGCCTTGCTGCTAGTTGCCGGTGCCCCGCTGAGCACTAGGGCACAGAACCGCCAGTCCCCGCATTCGCAAGCCCTGGCGAATTGCATGGACGAATTCTCGACGTGCGATCAAGCGGCGCTGACGGTCCAAGAAAAGCAAGTTGTCCAAAGCGCCGACCGGGACCGCAATTTCTTGGAGTGTCTGTATGGATTCTCCGACTGCGACAGGAAGCAATTGGATACCGATCAGCGCCAGGACATTGCCCGTGCAAACCGGGATCGAAACCTTCAGAATTGCATAGATGGTATGAGCGAGTGCAACCTCACGATGCTCGATGGCCAGGAACGGCAACAGGTTGCCCAGGCAGCGCGGATACACAACTTGCAGACTTGCTTGGACGGAACGGGAGATTGCGACCAGAAGCTGCTCAGCGCCGACGAGAAACAAACAGTGGCGGACGCTGACCGCGATCGCAATCTGCAGAATTGCATGGAAGCCCTGGGCGAGTGCCAACATTCCGAACTGAGCAGCGAAGAGCGGCTAGACGTCGCGCGCGCAACCCGCGATCACAACCTGAGCGAGTGCCTCGAAGGATCGGACAACTGCGATCTCACGCGGTTGGACGCCCCGCAACGGCGAGAAATCGCTGATGCATCCCCAGGCCGCAAACTTCAAAAGTAAGCTCACACTCCGGCGGCGGCAATTGAAAAACCGGGGAGTGTACCCGATACAGACTAACTCCCGCCCTTCCCTCCCGCGCGCTTGTGCAATCTCGCGAGGAGCTCTTTCACAACAAATGCGTTTGCAAGCATGGCGCTCTTCTCTTATATCGTATTGCGATATGTGACATATTGCAGCTAAGAGGCAACTATATCGTAATGCGATGCATCTTTTAAATCAGGCGCGCGGAACGAGGGTCTCCGCCGCTGCGCACGGGTGGCGTTCCTCGCATCGAGGAACCCCGTTTTCGCCCCGTCCTTCCTGAGCCTCCCGATGTGCGACGCGCCCGAGTTTCCGCCCCGGCTGCTGGAAGGAGGCGTATGCGTACTCGCGAGAGGATTGTTTCTTTTGCGGGTAACTTTGCGCGAAGCTCGCTGTCCTGCTTCGATTATTTCCCCTTAACAGAAGGCGGCTTCTATTCCGCGATATTCCAGCCCCCAGAAATCAAGTTTTCTCCTTGCCGCCGGTGCTGTCGGAGCTCCACTGCAATAGCGCCCTATCGCGGCATAACTTCTCAGTTTATCGCGCAGACGCTCGGTGCCGGCCTGGCGATTCAAGAGTTGCGCGGAATGTCGGAAGGAAAAACGCAATGACCTTTCAAGACCTCCGCGGCCTAAGCGCAGGGAAGTGCGGCGCGGCTGATTTGCGATTGCAAAAATAAGAAGAGGAGAAGAAACATGCGAAGTACCAATTCGAATGACCATCCGTGGCACCTCATCCCAGTCAAACCCGGTCCCAAAGGAAGCCTCGGACGTGTCGGCATTATCGTGATTACAATTCTGGCTGTGCTTGTTGTGGGACTCTTCCTTGTCGTGCTGCTTCCGCAAATCGGCAGAAGCGTTCCCATCGCCAGCAAGGTTCCCCTGAAGATCGATAAAGACCCTGCGCCTGTAAATCTTGCAGAGTTCAAAAACGGATACGCCTCGGTAATTGATCCGGCCCTGCCGGCAGTGGTCAATATCTCCTCGACTAAATTGGTCAAGCAGCAAAATAATTTCCCCGGCTTTTCTTTCGACGACCCATTCTTCCAGCGCTTCTTTGGTAACCAGCCCGACGCGCAGTCCGCGGCGCCGCAGACCGAACGCGAGTACAGCCTCGGTTCTGGAGTTATTGTGAATCCGGATGGCTATCTCTTGACCAACAACCACGTTATTTCCGGCGCGTCGGACATCGAAGTGTTTACGCAGGACAAGAAAAAGTTCAAGGCCAAGCTCGTCGGCACCGATCCTCGTACCGATATCGCTGTACTCAAGATCGATGCCACGCAACTCCCTTCCTTGACTCTCGGTGATTCCTCAAGGCTAAAGGTCGGCGACGTTGTGTTTGCGATCGGCGATCCCTTCAGCGTTGGAGAGACCGCCACGATGGGGATCGTCAGCGCCACCAGACGCGCCCTCGGCGGCACTATCGAACACTACGAAGACTTTATTCAAACCGACGCGGCCATTAACCCGGGAAATTCCGGTGGTGCGCTGCTGGATTTGCATGGAGATCTGATCGGCATCAACACCGCCATCGTCACCGGCGGAAGCGGCGGCAATCAGGGCGTTGGCTTTGCAATTCCGATCGACATGGCTCGCAACGTGATGGAACAAATCGTCAACCACGGAAAAGTCATCCGCGGCCATCTTGGTGTGGCCGTTCAGAGCGTCGACGCGGACATGGCCAAAGCCTTCGGTCTCAAGCAAGGTGGCGGCGCTTTGGTGGCGGAAGTAACTCCGGGAAGTCCGGCGGCTAAGGCCGGTATTGAACGCGGCGACATCATTCTCGATCTGGATGGCCAGCCGGTCAACACGCCGGAGGACCTGAGCGTGCACATCGCGGAGCTCGCTCCGGGTTCCGTGGCTCATGTGAAAATCTCGCGAAACGGCCAAACGCGCGACGTCGATCGTTACGCTCGACGAACTTTCCGAAACGGCTTCGGCCTCCACCAGCTCCGCGACCGGCACAAAAGCGCTCCAGGGTGTCGAAGTGCAAAATCTCACGCCCTCCATCGCACGCGACCTGGGGATTTCTGCTAGCACTACTGGCGTCGTTGTCACCTCGGTAGATCCCTCGAGTGCGGCAGCGGCAGCAGATATCGAACGAGGCGACGTCATCCAGGAAGTGAACCGCAAACCCGTTCACAGCGTGGCGGAATATAACGGGGCCCTTTCCGGAACACATGATCAATCTGTATTGCTTCTTGTGAAACGAGGCTCAACTACTCGCTTCGTCGTCATCCAACCTCGATGATCCAAAACAAATCCGGGAGGCCCCGCGCCTCCCGGATTCGCGGTCAAACGATCTGTCGGTGGTCTAAGGACTACAAAATCATCCATAACGACACCGCGGCCGGATGGAACTCCAGCATTCCCTGCGAACTTAATCATGGAGAATAATGAGCGACCTAAGACCTCGGCGATAGTTCATACCGGACACATAGGTTACACTTTTTCCCTTTTGTGAGAGTGTACACTCTGTCACCCACGTGTCCGGGTTGGACCTAAATTGGTCGGTGGGCCCGACAGGATTTGAACCTGGGACCAACGGGAGTTTTGAGAAAAGTTATGTTGTTGATTCTTCTAGCTTCTTGCTGCGTCATAGATCACGATTTTGGCCCTATTTTGGGGGTTTTGTTCTCGATATGTTCTCGAGTTTGATTTGTTCTCGAGTTGTTCTCGAGTTGTTCTCGACTTAGACTCTGAACCTGCAATCGAACCTTTTTTTGCCGCTCGATTGTACCGGACGATTCTTGAGTAGTCTTGCTTCCGTATGGTCTACAGCTTCGAACCTGTAATCGAGCCCTAATTTGCCTGACAGTAGTGCACTACTTCTCGCTCGAACTATCTTCTCGGGCCCTCCTCGACTTCGCGCCTTTGTCCGAACTCAATCTCTCTTAGGTCGCAACTCGCTGCCTGTGACAGCCGTAATCGCAAACCCAAGATGTTATACTTTTTTTGGTCAACCAAAAGGACAACCGATGAGTGCATGCTGCAGAATCATCAATATTGTGGGAGCGCGTCCAAATCTTCCCAAAATCGCTCCGCTCATTCGCGAGATGCAACGTCATCCAGAGATCGAGCCCTTGCTCATCCACACGGGTCAGCATTACGATGAGAGCCTCTCTAACATCTTCTTTCGTCAGATGGGCATCCCCGAACCGCTCATAAATCTTGGGGTCGGTTCTGGTACTCACGCGGAACAAACTGCGGAAATCCTTAAGCGCGTTGAGCCAATCCTCCTCAAACAGCAACCTGATCTCGTCCTCGTGGTTGGGGACGTTAATTCCACGATTGCGGTTTCCTTAGCGGCGGTCAAACTGGGAATCCCTGTGGCCCACGTAGAAGCTGGACTGCGTAGCTTTGATCGCTCCATGCCAGAAGAAATAAATCGAGTTCTGACGGATGCTCTAGCCAAATATCTCTTCGCCACGGAAGATGACGCGGTCAATAATTTGCTCAGAGAGGGACGACCTCGCGAATTTATTCATCTCGTGGGGAACGTCATGATTGACTCGCTTCTTCACTTCCTTCCCCTCGCCCAACAATCTTGCATCGGTGATAAGCTCGGACTCCGCAACGGTACAGGCTGGCAGTCCTTTGGCGTTCTGACGCTTCACCGTCCTTCAAACGTCGATTCCACGGAAAAACTCGTTGAACTCCTCAACGCTGTCGATGCGATTGCCCAACGGGTACCCATAGTGTTCCCTGTGCATCCGCGCACTCAGCAGCAGCTCAACCAAAGTGGCATCAAACACCACCCGCAACTGCGCCTCATTGAGCCACTGGGATATCTTGATTTTCTCTGCCTGCTCAGCAAAGCGAGCTTGGTTCTAACCGACTCAGGCGGCATCCAGGAGGAAACCACGGCTCTCGGAGTTCCTTGCTTGACGCTTCGCGAGAACACCGAGCGCCCGGTTACTGTCTCGTATGGCACAAATGTTTTAGTCGGAACAAACCCTTCCAAGATCGTGGCGGCTGCTGAGCAGATCTTTCGTGGGGACGGTAAGAAGGGCCGAACGCCGCCACTCTGGGATGGGCATGCCGCCGAACGAATAGTGAACATTATCCTGAACG
The DNA here is from genome assembly GCA_963753745.1 of uncultured Acidobacteriota bacterium. Taxonomy (GTDB): domain Bacteria; phylum Acidobacteriota; class Terriglobia; order Acidiferrales; family UBA7541; genus Acidiferrum. The sequence continues at coordinate 23,133 of CAVWDX010000013.1, read as the reverse complement.
CCGGGCTTCGGGGGAAAATTTAACCATCGGAACTTTTTAGAAATGTTGTGGTGTTGATTCGTCTGGCCTCTAGCCGCGTGTCATATCATGTTTTTGCGGGTATTGGGGGGTTCTGCTCTCAAATGGTTCTCGACTTTGACACAGTAAACGAACCTTAATTTTCAGCGGATCGTTTCGGAGGATTTTTTTGAAGAGTTCAGTTTTCAGATGGTTCTCAACCTCGAACCTGTATTCGAGCCTTAATTCCCCGAGACGGGTGGAGTATTTTCACATCCACTAACGGGGGTTGGGAATGAAGAATCCAGTTTACGAATAGAACCACGTGAGGAAGACAAACACAATCCGAAATGGAACTGGAAGTTCAGCGGTAGGAGCATGCCACGCACAAGTTCCCGACGATCGTTCTCATCTGGGAAGACGAGTTGCGTGGTCGACGAGCACACACTTCAATGAGGGCGACCCCATGTGACCCGTCTACCAATTACCATTCCAACTCCGCAGTGTGTTATAGGAGTGGTATCCTCATCGGCTGCCATCGGTCCAAAACAAAAAGGAAGGCGAGATCGATAACGCAGGAATTCCAGATTCCTAAGATGATTGGAGCCAGGGGATGAGGATTTTGCTTGGAATAGTCCTAATGATTATTGCCACGGTTCGAGTGGAAGCTCAAAGCTGGACATCTCAGTCCATGCACCAGGGTGCCATGGATTACGAACTCTTTGCAGGTGGCGGCACAGGGTTATATCAGGCTTCGCAACTGTATCGGACTGCCGACATTCGATTTCTGGTATTAGGAGGCAGGATCGGACGAATTCTTACGGGGGAGCATCTTCACAGTTGGATGCGAGGTAACTTTGAGTACGCAGGGGAGATTTCCCCTTTGTCCTACGTGTTCCAGCCGGGGGAGGATCTTTACGGGGGCAGTTTCACTCCCGTCATCCTGAAGTGGAATTTCACGGCGAATCATAAGATTGTTCCATACCTGCTTCTATCGGGCGGAGGACTCGTTACGACGGGAAATGTACCTCCTGGGGTTACCTCTAACTTTAATTTCATGGCCGGAGGCTCCGGGGGCGTCCACGTCTTCCTCCGCCCTAAGCGTGCGCTTACACTTGAAACACACTGGATCCACATTTCGAACTCGGAGCTCGGAAGGAACAATCCCAATCTTCCAGCCAATTTTCTCTTCACGGTCGGTTATACGTGGTTCAAATGAAGAATGTTGTTTGCCCTCCTTGGAGCGCACGCTCCAACGAGGAAAAGCCATGCCTCAAATTTCGAATTCTCCATGAATAATAAACCCGGATTTCCGATTTGAAAATCGGCGATAAGGGTGTAGAAGATATGCGTAGGGAAAGAATTACTTCGCTGAAACACTGTGACCATTCTTGTGCCCAAACGCAGTAGAAAACAATTGTAGATGGTAACAAAAGGCTAACTATACACAATGTCGCTACTGGCGCGGAAAATCAACAAGATAACTAAACATCACACTCAGTCATCATCGACCTTTTCAGAACTCATAATCCACCGTAAAATGAGCATATTCTCTGGTGGACGAATTCCCTGAGAATAGCTAAGCGATCATTTAGGTCATGCCTTCGATAACCAGCTACTGCAAGGACGAATTCTCGCCCTCCGGCAGTGATCGCGCAGCGCGATTCTTCCTGTGCATCCAAGCCTTCACCGTCCGGCTATCCCGGTACCACGGTGCCTTAAAACGCATCAGATTGGCCATACTGCGCGTCGGCGTGAACGCCGATATGCCAAACAAGACCAGCGGATTGCTGTATCGGTTCTCTAGCTTCTTTATGAAATATTTGTCGATCGCATCTTCTCCGACTACCTCGACTAGCCCCCCTAGTGGCGTGGTCACCAGGGTCACAAGGCCGGTGCCCCAAACGTCCGTGTGCGTGAATTCACTGTAAACCTTATCTAGGCCGTAATTGCCGAGGGCAGCTTCGCCAAGCGGCCCAAACCTCCATTCAAAAATCCAAAATATCGACCATGGGAGCGTACGCAGACGGCTGCGCCAATATCTGCGCGTGTTTTCAAATTCCAGTGACTTGCCCCACGGGTCGTTCTGGATCCAGATATAGCTGTAAATCGCCCCCTGCATAGGGTGGCCAACGTATTCGGCTACCCACCAGTCACCGTTCGACCACTGGCCCCACTGAAAGTTCTCGACCGACTGGAACCAGTTGCCCAAAAAGTCTGGTTCGTTAAACACCGTCTTACGCACCCATTTGTCAGTGCCGATGTTCCAGGCATTATCGATGACAGTAATCTCCAGAGTTTGCAGGAAAGCTTTGCCCCAATGCATCCTGCATTCGCGTCTGGGAATTTCTCCGCTGTCACATCTTTGGCTGACCGTTAAATTTTCTTTCAGAGCAAGTCCAGGCTGGACCTCTTCTCTTCCAAACGGCGTCGCAGCCGCTTGCTGGTTGCCGTGCAGCCACCCTTCATTTATAGCTGCATGATTGAGGCTCGCAGAACCGCCTATCGACAGTGGAGATCGTGGATTCCAGTGCGCGGCTGGCACCGAAGGATTGCACCTCAGTCGAATTGCTACTGGGATCGGTGTGAAGTCGGCTGTATGTACTTGGTCCGCCGGATCGAGGTAGTTTGGCAGGTCGGGCCCCTCGCTTCGCTTCGTATTGCTCACTGACGAGAGGTCAGCTACTGCGCGAACGGAAGAAAACAGAGGGGCACAGACACTCGGCGAGGATTGGGCGCTGAGCAGTCCGGGCACAGCCAAGAATGCCACCACCACCAAAGTAATAATGGTAGACCACTTCGCATCTGCCTGAGAATATTTCCGCATAGTCTTACCCGTTCTGAGAATTGATTCGTAAACTAAGCATGAGAATTGACGCCACATAAACCCGAAAACTCCCAATGGCCTAACAATCGCCGACGAGTCTGCTTACATGGACTTAATCGACCCCGCACCGGTCTTATAACACAGTAAATAGAAGCGGGCAATTCTTGAACGTGTGGCCCAATTTTATAGATATCTATTAGTTTATATTACAAAAATAATTTAAGAATTAAAGGACAGTTTTAGATTTCGGCGAATCGTTTCGAGGCGCGATGAGTTCTAGATACTACTGAACCGCCGAGCTTCGTTGTCCAAAGAAATCGCAGATTTCACCCGCAGCGAGATTGGCTTTGGATACGAGTTCGGGATCGGCATATGAGCCGTCGAGACCCCACGATCCCACTGGGGCCTACCCTCTGGAGGCAAATTAGTTGTGTCGAAAGCAGGAGAACCGTACGATGGGCAAGTCAGAGGTCCAAATCCGAATCCGAATTGCTAATATTCTCGATTGTGAGCGGAAGGCGACAGACGGACGTGAACGCCTGAACCTTGCAGTTAAAGCTTGACAGGGACAGTACCATGCACAAGTTTGGAGAAAAGACCGGTACAACAGGTGACGCGCGAAGCTCGTCCGCGTCATCAAGGACTACAAACAGAGTTACCAAATACCACAGCAAGACTGAGGAGCCCCTCTACACTGTGTCCATCGGATCGCTTAGCCGGATCCTTTCTCGCATCAGTCCGACATTGGGATTTCATGACGTGTAGACCCACCCACGATTCAGCAAACGTATGAAAAACTCTGAGCCCTGCTAAAGAATATTGCCTGGCTTGCGAGAGGAATTGCCAGGGAACTGTGGAAGCCAGGACCGCGGCTTGCTTGCAGTGCTGGAGGACCTATTAAGGAAAGAAGGGACCTCGATAGAATGGCGGCTTAAGTCGATTCTAATCGGCGCCATGGTTGGCAGCGAGTCCCTCGGAAATGAAACATCGTCGCAGTTGTGTATGCCAGTCTGGCAGTACAACACCAAACGTCTGGGCCAAGCGCAAGTTTGATAGAACCGAATAGGACGGGCGATGCGTGGGGGAATCAAACTCCTCCGTAGAGATCGGGATTAGACGCCGCGCAATCAGCGGGCGTCCTTTGGTTGCCTCAGTGAGCCATATTGGTCCGCGCGGAGTGGCTCGGGCTTCCTCTAGGATCGATCTGGCGAAGTCATACCACGTCGTTTGGCCGACAGCACTCATGTGGTAGGTTCCGCTAGCCTCCGAAAAAACATGCTGACCGGGATTCCGCTCACTCATCCCGGCTAGAATCTGGCACGTCGAACTCGCCAGTTGCGAAGCGCAAGTTGGAGCTCCAACTTGGTCGCTTACAATTCTCAACTCCTCTCGTTCCGTTGCAAGACGCAAGATCGTTAGCAGGAAATTCTTTCCTTGCGTAGCGTACACCCAACCTGTGCGAAAAATCAGATGTGGCACTCCGGAAGAGCGAATCGCCTGTTCACCCGCAAGTTTGGTCCTCCCGTAGTTGTTCAGTGGATTCGTGGCGTCCACTTCATTGTAAGGAGTTGACTTCGTTCCGTCGAACACGTAGTCCGTCGAGTAGTGAACCAACGCTGCACCGATTCTCTTCGCTTCCATGGCCATCAATTCAGGGGCTTCTGCGTTGACCATGTGCGCCATCGATTCATCTGTTTCAGCGCGATCCACGGCCGTATATGCGGCGGCATTGACGATAAGCTGAGGTCGCACCTCTCGGATTGTTCGCCGGATGTCATCGGGTTTCGAAAGATCGAGCTCATCGCGGCCCAGCGCGACCACCTCGCCCAATTGGGCCAAAAGCGGCAACATCTCCCTGCCAACTTGGCCGCGCTTCCCAGTCAACAATATGACCGGGTTCATTTCGCCCTATATTCCGGCAGAAATGCGCGAGGAACTTGGGCAAGCACTGGATACTGTGCGTCTCTCGTCGAAATGATCGGCTCCGCAACGCCCCATCTTATATCTAGATCGGGATCGTTCCAGGCGATACCATGCTCGTCTCCGGGATTGTAGAAATCGCTGCACTTGTAAAGGAATTGCACCGTTTCCGAAAGTGCTAAGAAACCATGCGCAAAACCAACCGGAACATAAATCTGATTTTGATGTTCCGAGGACAGAAGCACGCTTGTCCATTTCCCGAAGTGTGGTGAGCCCAAACGAATGTCGACGGCAACATCCAAAGCTTCGCCTTCCACGACGCGGCAAAGCTTCGCTTGTGGTTGATGTAGTTGGTAGTGGAGGCCCCGGAGGGTGCCTTTGACAGAGCGGGAATGATTGTTCTGGAGGAAGGTGTCCGTGATGCCGAGGTCAGCGAACCTCGCCTGGTGGTAGGTTTCAATGAAGAAGCCGCGCGCGTCGCGATGGATAACAGGCCGCAGCTCACACACGCCTGGAAGGGCTGTCTCGATTCGTTGCATTAACCCCGATGCTCGCTGGCTCAAAAGTCTTCAGCATGACGTGAGAGCGAGGTCCTTTAGAGTTTATTCCGAAGCTATTGGCCCCGCGCTGGCAATTGCGTAAAGGGACCGTTCACGATTCACGTAATATTTCTCATAGTAGGTGAGATATTCGCCGCAACGAACGCCGGCGAGCCAAGGCCCAGCATTCTTGTACCAGTCAATGGTCTGGCGGAGGCCGTCTTCTAGAGAGATCAGAGGTCTCCAGCCCAACTCGTCTTTTATTTTCTCACAGTTCAGCGCATACCGACGGTCATGGCCCGGCCGATCCCGGACATAGGACAGCAAACTCTCGGGCTTCCCGGTGAGTTGCAAAATGCGTCGAGCCATAGTTAGGTTTTCCTCGAGGTCAAGTCCTCCAATATTGTAAACCTCTCCTATTTTGCCTTTTTCGAGCACTGCAAGAATTCCTCTGCAATTGTCCTCAACATGCAACCAATCTCGCTGCTGCTTGCCGTCGCCGTAAACCGGTAGAGATTTGTCGCCTAGGGCATTTGTAATCATGAGAGGCACGAATTTCTCTGGAAATTGAAAAGGACCGTAATTGTTGGAAGAGCGCGTGATCACAGCGGGAAAATTATAAGTGCGGACGTACGACCGCACCAAGAGATCAGCGGACGCCTTCGACGCGGAGTACGGGCTACTCGGCTGCAGCGGACAATTTTCATCGGCAAAGACCTCGGGAGGAATGTCCCCATACACTTCGTCAGTGGAAACATGCACAAACCGCGATACGGAAATTTTACGCGCCACTTCGAGGAGAACGAAAGTGCCTGTGACATTGGTCTGAATTACTGGGGCCGGCTCGTAGATACTTCTGTCGACGTGAGACTCTGCGGCGAAATGAATGACAGCATCGCAACCACGCATTGCTGTTTCTACCGCGGCTGCATCACAAATGTCGCCCTTCACAAACTCACAATTGGAATTGTTTGCTATTGATTGAAGATTGGCTAGATTTCCCGCGTAGGTTAATTTGTCATAGTTAACGACCGCGTAATTCTGTTTCTTCTCCAGAGCCTTTCGTATGAAATTGGAACCAATAAATCCAGCGCCGCCGGTGACAAAAATCTTCATCGCGCTGCCTCCTGAAATAGGATCGCTGCGGATTCCTCTACATTTGTCAACTTGTTTGCCCCTGTTTTTCGCTTTTCGTCTACCGCGCCGATGCCGCTGCCAGTTTCAGTTCTTCGGCGATCAACACTTTCTCTCGCACCATCTTCGTGGCTCGCCAGAGCGACTCAAATGTCCCCGCGTCCGTCCATCCCCCTTCGATGATGTCGTGGCTGAGCCGTCCTTCGGAAACGTAGGAATTATTGACGTCCGTTATTTCAAACTCGCCACGGCCGGAAGGCTTCAGCGTCCGTACCCGGTCGAACACCGTCCCGTCGTAAAAGTACACGCCGATCACCGCGTAGGGCGAGCACGGCAGTCTTGGCTTTTCCTCGATCCGCACAATTCGATTGCCCTCAAATACCGGCACCCCGAACCGCTCCGGGTCAGGAACTTTCTTTAGAAGAATCAGTGCTCCATCCTTTTGTAGCTCGAACCTTTCTTTCGCCCCATGCACGCTGTTCTCCAATATGTTATCTCCCAAAATCACGCAGATTTTTTCTCCGGCCGCAAAGGGCTCTGCAAGTCGCAGTGCATCCGCGATTCCTCCTTCCCCTTCCTGGTACGCAAAATGGAGTTGCAGCAACCCGAAGTCTTTCCCATTTCGTAGCAGCCTCAGAAAGTCTCCTGCATTGTTTCCGCCCGTCACGATCAAAATGTCCCGGATCCCTGCTTCGACAAGCGTCTGAAGCGGATAATAGATCATGGGCTTGTCGTAGACTGGCAGAAGATGCTTATTGGTCACACGTGTGAGTGGACTCAGTCGGCTTCCCGTCCCACCTGCTAGCACAACACCTTTCATTTGGACCTCCTAGAATTGACCACTAAATTGTGGTCCGGCAAAACTGTGGCCTGGAGCCAATTCTGTTTGCGTTTCAGCTGAGTGTCCCAAGGCTGACAACTCGACCAACAGGCCGGGCCACACCATTTGAGGCAACAGCATCCAGCACTTTGGCGACAGCCCTGCACGTATCGTACATGTCGCACTCTGACAGCGTGGGGTGAACGAGGAACATCAGACTTGTCTCTCCCAATTCCCTTGCCACGGTCAAACGATTCGAGGGGCGAAGTTCCGGCGTGAAGGCTTTTTCGAGATAGATCTCGCTGCAGCTTCCCGTGAAGCAAGGTATCCCCTCGGCGACAATCGCCCGGAGAATCCGGTCCCTGGTCCATCCCGTTCGCAGTTTTTCAGAACGAACAAATGCGTAAAACTTGTAGTACGAATGTCCGATGTGGCTTGGAGGTTGCGGTACCCGCAGTGCGTCATGCTTCGTGAACCCTTGCGTCAGAATCGCCGCATTCTTGCGCCGGGCGTCCACCATCCGCGGAAGTTTGCGCAATAGTGTACGACCGATGGCGGACTGAAATTCCGTCAGGCGCCAATTGGTTCCAAATGATTCATGAAGCCAGCGAAAGCCCGGCGGGTGCTCGCGATTGTAGACAGCATCGTGACTCTTGCCATGGTCCTTATAGCTCCACACCTTCTCCCAGATGGCTCTCTCATTGGTCGTCACCATGCCGCCTTCCCCCCGTAGTCATGATCTTGTCCTGGCAGAAGGAGAAGGCACCTACATCGCCAAGGGAGCCCACCGGCCGTCCCTTGTACGTGGCTCCGTGACATTGCGCGCAATCCTCAATCACCTTCAATCTATGCTCGTTCGCCAACGCAAGGATCGGGTCCATATCGCAAGGCCAGCCAGCTAGATGCACGGCGACGATGGCTCTGGTACGATTTGTCACCAGGGGCCGGATGGTTTCGGCTGTAATGTTCTGGCTGTTCGGATCGATATCGGCAAGGACCGGCTTAGCTCCACGCATAACGGCACAGCTCGCCGAGGCGATGAAAGTTCTGCTCGGCACGATGACTTCGTCGCCCGGGCCAATTCCTAGAGCGTAAAGCGAGAGTTCCAGAGCGACAGTGCCGTTGGCCACAGCGATGCCATATTTGCAGCCTGACTGCACCGCAAACTCCTCCTCGAACCGTCGCCCCTCCTCACCAGTCCAGTAGTTGACCTTTCCCGATTCCAGAACGCGCGTTGCCGAGGCAATTTCTTCGGCGTCAAAGTGTGGCCACCCTGGAAACGGAGTCGTCCGGATTGGTCGGGCACCCTCCAATGCGAGTTGTTGGTAGGACCTTCCAGTAGGCATTGTCATGTTTTTCACCTCGGCGCCCCGCTTATTGCCGGCAGAACTGTAGCGTTCGACGTACTCGAGCCGGCACACCGAATGCTATGACGCCATCCGGAATATCACGCACAACAACCGAACCGGCACCAACGATTGTCATGGCTCCGATGCTTACACAAGGGATAGTTACCGCCCCGATAGCAAGGTGGGAAAGTGGTCCGAGGCGGGATGCGCCAGCCATGACGGCATTAGGAGAGACGTTTGCAAAATTGCCGATATCAACGTCGTGCTCGACCACGGCCGACGTATTTACGATGGCCCCCTCGCCCACCTTCACATCCGCGTTTATCGCGGCTTGGGCCATCACCACGGTCCCACGGCCTATTCGCGCCGAACCCGCAACCGATGCGGTCGGATGTACGGCTGTGACCAACTCCACTCCCCATGAAGTGCATTTCTCGGCCAGCTTTTTGCGTATGAAGTTATCGCCAACCCCCAAGGCAACCGCGACCTGTGTTATTCCTGCTTCGCGCCGAAGCCACTCTCCGTCGCCTAAAACGGGCAGGCCCAAGATTCTGCTGCCCCGAAGATCGGCCCGATCATCTACAAAGCCCACGAAGTCCGGATCCTTGCAAGCTAGTAAAATGTCTCCGACAACCTTCCCGTGACCGCTGGCGCCGTACACCAACACTTTGCGCTTTTTCATATTTCTAATTGGTCGTTTCCCATAAACTCCTTCATGGTGGCCTGGCCAGCTTGCGAAATGCCCTCGCCCTTCACGACATTATGCACGGTCTTCCAGATAATCTGTGCGTCCAGACCGAGGCTCAAATGCTCGACATACCAGATGTCCAGGAGAAATCGCTGCTGCCAATCGATTGTGTTTCTTCCGTTCACCTGCGCCCAGCCTGTCACTCCAGGTCTGACTTCGTGGCGGCGGGCCTGCTCCGGCGTATAGCGATCCAGGTATTGCATGAGGAGCGGCCTAGGACCGACAAGGCTCATCTCACCCTTGAGCACGTTCCAAAGCTGTGGCAGTTCATCAACGCTGCAGCGTCGAAGCAGCCCCCCGAATTTCGTGAGCCTGTGTTCGTCAGAGAGCAAATTGCCCTGCTCGTCAAGCGCTGAATTCATGGTTCGAATCTTCAGCAGTGTAAAGGGTTTGGCCTTATAACCGGGGCGCACCTGCCGGTAAAAAACGGGACTTCCCATTTGGAGCCGCACCAGGAGCGCCGCAACGATCACTACCGGCAGCACGAACGGGGACACAAGGAGGAGTACCAGCAGGTCTAAACCGCGTTTGCCCCAACGGCGATAAGCACTCATTTCTTTACTCGATCGCATGGCAGCTGCGCTTTCCATCACGGAAACACAATTTTGTGCAAGTGTTGTTCGTGAAAACGCGCGGGCCCCAAGGTTACGCCCTCGCTGCCCCATTTCTTGTGTCACGGCACGAGCATCGGCCAAACTCGTTAGGGCATCCGCGAACGCCACTGGGTCTTGCGGAGGAACAACCACGCCCGCGCCGTCAGCAACAACCATCTCCCCCATCCAACCGGGGTAGTTCACTAGGACCGGCAAGCCGCTAGCCAGATAATCAAAGAACTTGTTTGGAGAAGTTCCATAATAAAAGGCCGGCACGTTGGCGAGGATCATCAAGCCCACGTTTGCGCGCCGACACAGAAACTGGGCCAAAGTCTTCTTTGCCATTGGATCCACGAACACACAGTTATCTAGCTTTTCGCGGTGCGCCCGTTCGATAAGAGCGGGTCTTTCTTTCCCGTCCCCAATAAATACAAAAAAGATATCGGTGCGCCCGCGCTTGCGCAATTCTGCCGCTGCATCCAGGACGGCACCCAAACCATTGGCAACGCCGTGCGCGCCGGTAAACGTCGCGACAAAGGCGTCTGACGGCAAGCCAGGGATTTCAGGTAGCGGGTGGGCCGCGTCAGGGGCAAACAAATCCAGATCGCAGCCGTTCGGGCAAGTAACCACATGGCCTTCTGGAACGCCGCGTCGAGTGATGCCCTCTGCGATTCCTGGCGAAAGCGCAATGCAGAGGTTCGCGGAGCGGTAGGCCACGAATTCCAGCCAGTCCATCATCAATAGCACAAGGGGATTACGGATAACTCCCATTGCGCGCGGTAACTCTGGCCAGAGATCGCGCACCTCAAAGACGAATGGTTTGTGGCGTAACCAGCGCGCGACGATCCCCGGTAACGCAGCGGTCAACGGCGTAGAGGTGGCAAATAATACATCATAGTCCAGCCTAAGCGCCAGAATTACGCTGCGAAGCGCAAACAGAATGAATGTCCAGGAGCGCTGCAGGAAGCCTTGGTGGTTGGAGTACGGTAATTTCAGTTCGATTACGTGAATGCCGTCAACGCTGCCCTCGCGCCTCCCACGCAAGAACGGGCCAGAAAGCCCAGTCTTGGAGAGGGCGTGGGCACCGCACACCATGGTGACCAGGTGACCCGAGGACAGCAGCCGCTTCGAGACCTCGTAAGAGCGGGTGCCAGTGGAACCGTCGGGCGTTGTAAAATGCTGGTGGAAGTATAATACGTGCATTGTTAAAACGGTTTAACAGTTGCTATGAGAAGAGCTGGAGAGAGCTCCACGGTCGAATCCAGAGTCGGCACCACGAATCGTTCAGAAATGAATAAATACAGTCGTTATGCGCGATTATTCAGCTCTTGCTGCTCTCGACAAGGACTCGAGTATCCGGATGCTGGAGCGTCCCGAATCACCGTTTTTGACATACAGCTTGACCATAGCCCGGTTGTTGAACATCTCCGCAGAAAAGTCCTCGGCGGGTGAACTTCGGACCATATCAGCCAGTTCGTGGATACCGTCTTCCAGGCTTCGCTCGCAAACAAATCCTAGCATGGTATGAATCTTATCGAATGAAACCCGGTAGTTACGACGGTCTGTGTTCTCCACGCGCTCGACATTGACGGCCGGAACTATTCTCGAGATTTTCTCGGCAACCTCAGACAGGCGATGATTCAGTCCGTACGATCCGACGTTAAAAATTTCCCCGGAGACTACGTCCAGATTAGCTTCAAGACACGCGAGGAACGCCCGCGCAGCATCGTGAACGTGCATGAATGGCCGCCACTGTTCTCCGTTAAAGATTGTAATTTGGCCCATTCGAATTGCTCTTGCCGTGAGAAGATTCACTACCAGGTCGAACCTAGGACGCGGGGAGACTCCAAAAAGCGTGGCCAGCCGAAGAACGGTAGGGTGGAAATTCGCGCACCCCGACTCGAGGAGCAGATTTTCGGAATCTACTTTGGTCTGAGCATACAGCGAGATAGGCGCCACTTGCGCGCATTCATCCATCAGGAAGTCCGAAGCGCCGTAAACGCTGCATGTAGAGGCCAGCAGGAATCGTTGGATGTCGTGTCCGCGACCTACGTCGATCAACATCCGAGTTGCAGCCCGGTTGATCTCTGCCGCTAACTCCGGGTTTTCCTCGCAAGCAGGATCACCGACAATGGCAGCAAGGTGAATTACGGCATCACATCCTTTCATCGTTTGAACCACGGCTTGGATATCGCGCACGTCACCCTGGATCATTTCAAACTTCAAATGGTTCTCGACGGATTTCAGGGACTCTTTGCCGAAAAATAAGCGAGTCCAAAACCCGGACAATGTACCCGCGATCGAGCAGCATGGGCACGAGAGCAGAACCGAGGTAACCCGCACCGCCGACCACTAATATACGCTGCGGTTTCGTGTGCGACCATCACGGGTTCCACTCGATAAAGTTTCAGAAACCAATACTTCGCAAAGCGACTCCCCCCAACGGTCAAAAGTAAAAACACCCAACTAAAAACGCCGCCCCGCGTGGAAAGAGTTCCCCGCGAAACAGAAAGTAATCGGCGAACACAAACACGATCACGAAAAGTGTCACCGCACGGAATACAACTAAAGCCTTGTAGCGGCGCGCATAGCCACGGGTCCGGTATAGAATCCATGAAGCAGAAAGACAAGCAGAGCCAGTAAGGACCACATCAGGAGGTAATCAGTCACAAAGTGTCTGAAACGCCGCGCAAGCTCTTCAGCTCGCGCGTCTTCACTATCGTCGACATAGAACAAGTACCAAAGCGCAAAGGCCAGGATCAGCGAAACACTAACAGAAATCATGTCGGCGGCCATTCGCAAAACTCCGTCCTTCCACGGAAACCTGCGCCCTTCGTCCTTCATTTCTTTCCATTCTCGCGAGAGCCAGTTAGATTTCACAACTAATCCTTTCTCATCTTTATTTGGACCCAATCGTTAGTCGCTTGAAGGAGGGACGTTCAACCAGGGAAGGAATGCGTGCTCTCCGTTCACACATTATTTGTCTGTCACAAACTCGGTAAGCGCTCTGCCGCCACCGAGATCGATATAACTGAAGTAGCCGATGTCCATTCATATTAGGGAAACTGAACCCAGACGTTTGAAGCCTTTTCCGCGAATGAGGAAAGAGACAGCAATGGCCCTGTCGGCGAGTGCCAGTTTCTGGCCAAGCTGCCTCCAGAACACGTCGCGTCTCCACGCTCACAGTCACCAGCTACTCGATCCATCTGGGTTACAAAAGGCTGGTGTAAGTGCAAACGTGCATGGCTAGGACAGATGTAACCGTCGTTGTAAGAGACAGCGGGTGATTGGTCTATTTCCACTTCCAGAACCGGCACTGCAGATTTTTCCAGGTAATGGCGAGATTCCCAGCCGCTTTCAAGACTCATGCGCCGTATAGGTACAGCTGCTTTCCACTCGAATTCGCCCCATGTCTGAACCGCATCCCGTTTCGTTCTGCGACCAATTTCCAGGAGCCAAGCGCCAACGCAGCGACTGCCTTCCGCTTGAATCCCTCCACTTGGTCCAGCACGGAAAGCGCGTGAGCTCTCAGAGTGACGGTCCGCTTGTGTTGTGCTCCCCAAACATCCGTGTAACTTCCCGCCCAAGATTGCCCATCGGCGCTTTGCGGTGATTCCAGGATCACCGACGAACCCGCACCCATGCCCCATACAGAAATCGGCCGAGCCGTGGCATCTGATCGTGGCCGTCAAACTGCAGTGTGTTGTGGCCAACCGCGCTGGCGAGGGCCGTTGGCCACAGCGCCTCCGTCGGCATAGGCGTAGGTGCCACCGTCTCGCAGAAGGTTCCTCCCCTTCCACCACAAGTCGAGGTGAAGCGCATCCGCATGCGCCGGACGGAACCGCGCTGTGGGCGCGCGAAGCAACACCCGCGCACCTGTGCTATTGCGTCATGACCGACGTAGCCCGCCATCTGGGAACACGGCGCTGCTCAAATCGTTCAGCCAAGGTCGCGCGGCCCCTTCAGCGGGAACATCCAACCAGGCCGCAGATTCGTCCCAAGGACCGGATTTTAATGCGTGCGCTGCCGATAAATATGGAGCGACGCAAGCTGCAAGCAGGGTCGGAAGTCCCGGTAAGCGCTGGCGTCCAAGCGGTAATGGGTGCGCCCCGTCATTTGCCCCCAGATTTGGGCCGTCGCCACTCACGGGATCAATCATCGCGCCAAGCCATCGCGTTGCGGCAGCCGCCCGAGTATAAAAGTCTTTGGCGAATGGTGCCTCCCCCACATATCGCCGCCATGCTTCCGCAACACTGAGAGTGTCGAGCAACATTCGGTGGTACGTGAGCGAATGCTGTGAGAAACTGCCGTCGGGCAAAACCAGCCGATGCACCCGACCCTCGAGCAGCTTGCGGCCTTTTTTGGCCCATCGTTGGCCGCGGCGTCTCGCCTCCCCCTCGCCATGCCTCGCCAGCCACGTGCCACCGATGAAAAGCCCAGCAGCTTCGCTCGTCGCGTGATTGTTGTCCTGCGCGATGGCGTAAAACGTGGTGAGGTCAACGCGGCGGCAATGCGCCTCGAACGAAACCTATCAGCCCAGCTACTGAATTCTGCTCCAACCCCAGCCAAGCGCAAAGCCAGCAGCGTGTTAATCAACCGGATGGAGGTTTCCTGTCCGCACATCCAGTTGGGCCCGGTGTTAGGAGGATTGCACCGCCACCAGTCCTCCATCCAGAGCTGCATGGCCGAGAGATAGTGCGCATCCCCACTTATCCGCCAAGCGCGGGCAAAGACCGTCGCCCAATGGAATCGGGACATCTCCCAGACGACTTTGATGTCTCCCACCTTGGCGCTAAAGTCCGCAATCTCGCTCCAATGCAGCATCGGGCTGCGGGTGTCGCTTTTTCTGAAATGGGTTCAGGAACCAATTCGGCGGATTTCCGACGCATTAAGCATGTCGCGAAAAGTAATTCGCCTTGCCCTCGAGCAGTTCGTCGGCCTCGGCTAGAACCGAGCGATCCGCCCCGGGTCTGGGTCGACTGAGCTGCGCCGCGTAGCGAATCAACTTGAAGCCCGAGGGGTGTCGCTTCATGCTGTTGGTAGCAGCCATCGGTAGATCCCCGCTCGCTTGCAACCACGGTAGATCACTACGCGCGCCACATTGGCAACTCCAAGTCGAAGCGCGGTGGAAAGATAGATTAGCAGCCTTCCGCACTAGGGTGGAGTGCAGGCTGACTGTCAGCACTAAGGGAGCTCGACACAATTGTTTCATCGCTGCGCCCGCGAAGGCGGCCGACGCTCAATTCTTCCAAACATTTCTGGGTCCCACCCCCGGCTAAAGGTCTCGAGGGCAGGTCTCCCAAGGCTGACGTTTCTTCCTTACCCATTAGCGGCCAGCTGAAGCCTTCCGCCACATCTATTGCAACTCGGGAAACCTCAAAGATTTCCTCTGCCGGAATCGGCGAAGGCGCCCCGGACTCAACAGCCCTGAGAAACGCTTGCACACAAGCGGCATGCCCCTTGTCCTGGCGCCAAGTCCGGAAGCCTCGAAACCCAGGACAGCCAAAGCCACGAAGCACGCGGAAGTTTTCCAACTGAAGAATCCGCCCCGAGGCAAACACTTCAACACGCTCCTTCGGAAAGGAACGATGCCCGTTGGCGTAGTACTGAATGGAGGCAATCGAGCCGTCCTCAAACTCCAGGGAAATCTGCGCAGTATCCAGAGTAGGCGCAGCGACGCCATTCAGAACCCCGCATTGCGCTGGCGCTTGCCCGTACGATCCGTGCGCCTACGAGGAAACGCGCCAGATCAATGAAGTGACAAGCCTCTCCAAGTATGCGCCCACCGCCAACATTCCGGTCCTGCGTCCAATGATCCGGGGGAATCGCACCCGCGTTCATTAACAAGCTCAGCGACTTGGGCCCTTGCACCCCTCGAAGAATCTCGCGCATGCGCTGCACATGCGGAGAAAATCTGCGGTTAAATCCAACAAGAATTATTGGTGACGCCCCCTTTGCCAGCGACTCGGCGTACGCATTCTCAACCTCGGCGAGTTGTTCCCGGTTCAGGGCTAGCGGCTTCTCAACAAACACGTGCCGCCCACTGCGAAGCGCTTGTGCTGCAAGACGAGCGTGGCTATCATGCCGGGTGGCGATGAACAACGTGTTGACTTCCCTCTGCGCAAACACTTCCTCCACGCTTGTAGATGCTTTGGCGAAGCCACACTTCCGTCCATGATGAACGGCATTCAAGCCATTTATCGTCACAATGGTGTGTAACTCCGCCCCGCTTTTCACCAGCGCGGGTAGCAATACTCGCCCGCCATAGTTGCCGGCCCCAACGCAACCCACCACGGGCTTGGTGCCTACGCCGAATGACCGTTCCCCATCGAGCGCAATGGTCCGCGACTGTGTATCCCCTTCCGACTGCGTCTCGGCGTACTGCAACACGATCCCCAGCGAAGGCTCCCCGCCGCTCAGGACGGCATAAGCCTCTTCCGCCTGCTCGATCGGGAAGCGATGGGTTATCAGAGGCGCCACGGTCAGGGCTTTCGACGCCATCAGGTCCAGAACTGCCTCGAAATTGCGCTGTTCGGTCCAGCGCACGAACCCGACCGGATAGTCTTGCCCTTTTTGTTCGTAGGACATGTCGTAACGGCCGGGACCATAGGAACAGGACACCTGGAAAGTAATTTCCTTCTCGTAAAAATCCTGTCGCGAGAGTTTTAGTCCGGTGACCCCAACCAGCACAATTCTGCCGCGTCTCCGACACATCCTGGCAGCCCGCGAAACAGGCTCGGAACTTTCGGTCGATGCCGTGATGATTACGGCGTCCACCCCCCGCCCGCGAGAAAAATCTAACGCGCGAATCTCGAGATCATCGCTGGCGGACGAATCCACCGCATATGCACCGAACTTGCGCGCGATTTCAAGCCGATGTGGGTCATAGTCGATGCCCATTACCCTGCAACCCTGGGCTCGCAGCATCTGCACGGTCATCAGCCCGATAAGCCCCAAACCCGTTACCACGACCGTTTCCCCGAGCGTGGGCTGCGCCAAGCGCATACCTTGGAGGCCGATCGCACCCAGCACTGTAAACACGGCCGTTTCATCTTCGACATCGTCGGGGATGCGCGCGCACAGATTCTTTGGAACGCTCACCACTCCGGCATGGCTCCCATTGGAAACAACTCGATCGCCCGGTCTGAACTGCGTAACTCCTTCGCCCGCCTCCATCACAATCCCCACGTTGCAGTACCCCAATGCCAGCGGCTCGTCCAGCTTGCTGCGCACCGCGTCTATTGCGGCCATTAGTCCGTCAGTGCGTATTTTGTCTAACACCATCCTGACTTTCTCCGGCTGTTTCCGCGCCCTGTCCAACATCGACGCATGACCAAACTCGATCAGCATCCGCTCGGTGCCCGCGGAGATCAGTGTCCGCTGTGTTTGGATCAGCACATGCCCCGACTGGAGCGCGGGGACGGGCGCTTCAATCAGCGATGTTGCGCCTGTGCCCATATTCAGTAGTACTTGTTGCATTGAACCTCTAAAGGGAACACCGTGTCGATCTTCCTCAAACTCCAGCCTGACGTACGCGCGGCGCCAGGGCATCTTTCTCCGACCGGTTGGGGTAATTGATAAGAACTGCGCGAAGGCTCCCCTTGAACACAAACAGACTCCCCGCAGCGGCGCCAATCGTTCCAAATAATTCAATCAGAGTTGCAATATCTTTGAGTGACCCTGCCCCTCCCAGAACCGTGATCGGAAGATTGATGGCATCGCGCACTTCTCTTGCAAGTTGAAGGTCATACCCCTTCATTTGTCCGTCGCAATCTATTGAATTGACGATCAACTCGCCTGCGCCCAAATGCTCAGCCGTCCTAGCAAATACGACAGGATCGAGTCCAGTCCCCTTTTTACCGTTATGGATAAAGATCTCATATGGCTCACGGGCGCCGGCCTTCTTCACGTCCATGACCACCACAATACTCTGGCTGCCAACGACCTCAGCCGCCTTCGCGATGAGCTCGGGGTTGCCTATCGCCGCCGAACTAATCGCTACCTTCTCCACACCGAGGCTGATGATTTCTTCGACCTGCTCGACTGTTTTGACACCCCCGCCGTAGCACAGCGGCATCCGGCATTCCGCGGCCAGATTTTTGATCAGCACGTAGTCGGGTTCTTTCTGCTGCACGGAAGCATCGATGTCCACCACGATAATTTCATCAACTTCCTTCTCGTTAAAGATCTTCACCGCGTTGATCGGATCGCCCACATACTTCGGATTGCCGAAGTTGACGGTTTTGACCAGGCCGCCGTTCTTAACCAAAAGACATGGTGTAATTCGTGGCCGCAACATCCTTACATCTCCGCAAAATTCTTCAGCAGCTGGATGCCCCATTGATGGCTTTTTTCCGGGTGAAACTGAACTCCAAAAATATTTTTGGCGCGCACGCACGATGCAAAAGGACCGCCGTAATCTGAAACTCCAAGGATCATGCTCGGATCTTTCGGCGCGAAATAATACGAATGCAAGAAGTAAAACCTGCCCGCCCCTCCGATCCTCTTGAACAAGCACTCCTGGCAACGCGGTTCGACGTCGTTCCATCCCATATGCGGCAGGTACGCGTGCTGCGTTGCCGCCGCGCTGTCGAATTTCTTGACTTCGCCATCAATCCATCCCAGCCCTTCCAGCGAACCCTCCTCGCTTCGTTTGGCCAACATCTGCATGCCCACGCAAATCCCCAGCACCGGCCTGCATTTCGAAAGCACCAAATCGTCCAGCACCTCTCGCAAACCCGAGTTATTCAGCCGCGCCATTGCCCAATCAAACGAACCCACTCCCGGCAGAATCACTCTTTCCGCGCTGGCCAGCTCCTCCGCCGTTCGGGCAATTCCCACTGGAATATTCAGACGCCTGTAGATATTCGCAATCGCCTGAATATTCCCAATCCCGTAATCGACTATTGAAATCACCTTTTCGCTGCTCTTTCCTCCAGCCCCATCATCTGCATCACGCGAGCGCCCACCAGAAACAAATACAGTTGATTCCTATAATCCTTGTACGACTTCCTCGGCGCATCCATGTACCCTTGCAGCTCCGCCACCGATATTCCAAGCTTCGTCGAAATATATTCAAAATCATGCGCGATGGTTTTCTCGTCGTAAGGCAGTTGCGCCAGGTCCGCCAGGGCCTCCTCCCGCGTCATTTGCCCGGTCAGTATCAAGCTCGAATACTGCACCCTTCTGGTATCGAAGCCGAACTTAACCGGCAGCCAATATCCCTCGTAGAATTTTGTAAACCGAGACTCGAAGTGTTTGCGCGCATAAATCTGCCATCCAAATCTGTCGCTGAGCAGCTTCATCGCATCCTTTTTTATGTACGGCAAATAGTCCAGCGGCTTGACCACCTCGATTCCCTTGAAATACCTCAAATAAACCTTGTGCCTCAGAATCCCCGATAACGGAAAATTCACCAGCGGCGCTTGCCCGAATTTCCCATGAATATCCCGGATCTGCCACAAATCCGTCCCATAGTAAAAATAGTCCAGCGGATTCCTCACGCACTCCGTCGAAATATTCCCGCCGGTCAGTATGTACTTAACCCTATGCTTCTCCGCGAATTTATACATCGTCGCAAAAAATGCATGATCTTGTGGCAAATCGATATGCGGCACGCCCGACTTAAAAAACGCCAGTTGCAGGTCCCGCATCTCCTTCCAATCGATCACTTCCGTGAATAATTCCAGCCCCAGGTTGTCAATCAACTTCTCGATGTTGTTGACCGCGATCTGCGAATTCCACCCGCCATCCACGTGAAACACCAGCGGACGCAGCCCGAACTCCACTTTCGCCAGATACGTCAGGTACGAACTGTCCGCTCCCCCGCTGATCCCGATGATGCAATCGAAATCCTTTCCCGCTCCCGCCTTCTTGATCTGCTCGATCTTCTTCTCGAGAACTTTCCTTCCCGCTTCGTTCGGCTGCCATTTCGGCAAAACGCTCTTATAAAAACTCGCGCAATGATCGCACCTCCCTTTCCCGTCAAAACGTAATCTTGGGATCGGACGTTCCATCACGCAATTCGTGCAGATTTGATAGCGTTTCACGGCGCTCCTCAGCTCAACCAAGAATCCTCACGTGTTGCCGGTAAATCTTTTGTGCCGCCCGCCCAGCTTCCCAGGCTTTCCTGCTGGTGATTGTGGCCATGGCCCCGTGGCAGCAATGCTGGACTTTAATCGACGGCTCGTAATAAACGCTCATTCCCTTATCGCTTAGTTGCTTGCTTAGAAAGTATTCCTCGTGCATCAGAAAGGACGGCGCCCACAACTCTTCGAAATGGCGGAAGAACACCGGCCCGAGCACGTAGCACGCTCCGTAACCTTGATAGATCTCCTGCGCAACGTCGTGGTAAGTCTCGTCCTGCCTGTCCGTGAAGCTCCGCGTCAGCTTCGCCAGCTTCCGGATGCCGATCGCCAGATAATAGTTTGCGTAATACAAGTTGTAAATGAACTCGCGAAACTTGCTGATCCTTTGGATGACGTGCGGATTTTGGTGTACTCCATCCAGCGTTACGATGTCCGGTGAAACTACAGGATACTTCTCAAATAGCGTGAAGTTCCTGCGGATTGCCTCGGCAAAATCGGCCGGGAACACCAAATCGTTGTTGCCGACAACCATCATCTGGATATCCGGTTGACTGGCCCTCAAATGCCGTATGCCGTCATTCAGCCCCCTGAAATAGCCCACATTCTCTTTGTTCAATAGCAATTCGACGTTCTGAAATTCACTGGCGACGCTTTTCAGCCCCTCGACATTCTTGCTGTCCGAATTGTTGTCCACTACGACGATTCGATATTCATTCTCGCCATCTTTCAGGAGCGAGCTCACTGCCTCCCGCGTGTACGCTGAATTCTTGTAGTTCGTGCACACGTAACCGATCTTCATCCGGCGCGCTCCACGTACGGCCCGTCCTTGCGTGCGGCATAGTCCCGCAAGCCCCTCGCGACAGCCCGATAACTTGCAAGCGGACTGGCGTCCAGAACGCCGATGAACAATAGAAGGAGCACTGAGGAGAGACCTAGCTTGAAAATGAATCCCGGGAATTTGAAAAAATACCGTTCCACCATATACATGAAATTGCGATACATGTAGTAGCGCCGGACCGGTGAATGCCGGGCGTAGTACTTCTGCACGCCTTTAGGCAGACCAACCGGGTCTCCCAACTGATGCTCCATCATCGCAGCAGGGACCCGATATATCGAATATCCGGCGCGCCGGAGACGCAGACAGAAATCGAAATCGATGCAGTCCACGAAAAAGCCTTCGTCATACAATCCGATCTGATCGAACACGCTGACGCGCACCAGATTGCCTGAAGTAATCGCGTAACGGATTACGCCGCCGGGTGCATCTTTCTTGCGGCTTCTTGCGCTGATCCGCGGCGTCAGACATACCATTCCCTGATCCTGTTCGAGCGCTGCCCGGTACGCCTCGATCATCGAGCTATCCACCACACTGTCCTGGTCCATCGTCAGCAGCCACGTACAGCCCATCTCTCGCGCGCGCTCCACCCCGCGATTCAAAGCGTACCCAACGCCCCGGTTTTCTCCCAAACGCTCCACCGTAATATCCGGCTCCTCGCTCCAGCGACTCCAGCACCCCGAGCGTCTCCGCGTCCGAACCGTTGTCCACGATGTGAATGTGTCCCACCTGCCCTCGTAGCGCCTCCACCGTTTGCCTGGTCTTCTGCAAACCGTTGTAACTGACAACCACCGCCAGCACGTCCTGGGAATTCACGAAGCTTGGCGGTCAGACGGGAACGGGCTCGTACGCAGCGCCTCCCGCAATGCTTCTTCGTCCAACGGGTTGGCCGCGGCCCCTTCCTGAGGCTTTCGCGCTAACACCACTATGTGGTACGGCTCCAACCCTTCCGCAGCCATCAGCGCAAACCCGGCGTGCATCACCGCAGCTAATGCGAGACGCATGTCAAACACATGGTGGTGGAGGCTTCTGAACTCAGGATTCCGCTCTGCCCGTTCGCGGAACGCTCCCGCATCGGCTACTCCCGGATCCTTCGAGAGATCGTGTAGCTTCAGGACCTCGGGAAGGTGTGTGAGATCGTCCTCGCCCTTGTTTCTCTGGAAGTCCTCGACGAGGTGCGACATTGTGGTGATCGGCCGCCGGTGGTCGAATGCACCGTCCCGCGCAGGCACCACCAGAATCAGTGCCCCGCCCGGCTTCAGCACTCGCCTCCACTCGCCCAGAGCTCGCAACGGGTTTGCCGTATGCTCCAGCATGTGCGAGGACAGCACGAAATCGTACTCGCCATCGGGGATTACGCCCAGATCGGCCCCTTCCCCGACCATTCGTTGGCCCGGCTTCTTTCTCGAATAGAATGGAATGTGTCTCCCTCTCTCGTCCGTATCCTCCCAGATCGTCTTGCTAGCGAAGTTCACGTTGTCAATCCGTCTGGCTCGCGGGTACACCGGAATGAGGCCTCCCCAAGCGAAGATCGAACTGGGGCCTCCAATCTCGATGCCAGTCCCGTCCCTCACCAGCTTCGCGGCATTTGGCAAAGGATCTTGCGTGCGGCGTGCGGATTCGGCGTACAGCCGCACTCAACACGCCCGCTACACCCCCGGCCTTAAAAACGTTCACGAAGCGTTTGACGATCAAACTGCCACTCCCGCTGTCAATTCATGTGACCTGGAGAGCTGATGGCACGGCATCCACTATTATCGAATAGAAATCCGCGATGACCACGGCCCGGAAATGCAGCACATCCTTCTTACGGCTTCTGGTGCTAGTCCGCAGCGCCAGACATGCTAGCCACGGATTCGGCCTTACGCTGTCCCACCAGGAATTCGTACACGTCCTCGATTTCCGAATTCCAGCGGGTCTGTTCAGCGGTCTTGAGACCTTCCGATGCAAGTGCATTTCTACGGTCCGCGTCGCGTACCAGGCACGAAATCGCTTCCGCCACGGATGTCACGGTAGGTTCGACCACCAAGGAATTCTCGGTATTCCTTAACAGCAGTCTCAGAGCCGAGTTTTCGTTTGCAACCACAGCCATTCCCGAAGCCATCATCTCAATCGGCTGATACGAGGGGTGCTTAGTGAGACATGAAAACCAAACCAATGTGGCACCTGCGGTACAGGAGCGGCAACATCTTCAATCGTCGGAAGGACGCCTAAGTTTTCGACAATGTCCTTGGCTCCAAAATCGGAAGGGTTCCATACTCCACCCGCGGAAACAATTTGCAC
>CAVWDX010000012.1:0-199285 GCA_963753745.1 uncultured Acidobacteriota bacterium | reverse complement strand
AGTCCTGCTGTGCTATCACCTGCCCGCGGAGCAGCTCGTCTGCCCTCTGCCATTGCGCTTTTGCATTTGTTCCATTCGCAAGGTCTTTTGCCGCAATCGCCTCGGCGTTCTTTTCACTTGCGTTCGCTGCGCTCAAGTCCGCCTTTATCTTTTCGACTTGTGCCTGAGCGGTGAGGGTAGCTGCATGCGCGGAACGAAACGTCGCACTGGCTTGATCTACTTGTGATTGGAAGATTTGAGGGTCGATCAAGGCCACGAGTTGGCCTTTCTTGACCTTACTGTTCCAATCCGCATACAACGCCTTGATATTTCCGGAAACTTGACTGCTTACGAGCACATCGACAACAGCGTTGAGATTACCGGTGGCGGTCACTTTGGCCTGTACGGATCCGCGCTCAACAGGAACGGTTTCGTAGCGAATCGCGGTCTGTACCTGCGCTCGCCAGTAATATGCGCCTCCGGCCAAGAGAAGAGCCAGTCCCAGTGCAAACGCCCACTTAAGCCATTTCGGACGAACGGTTTTCTCAACGACCGGCAAAGGAACCAAAGTTGGTCTTGTTAAAACTTGTTCCGCAACGGCTTGCTTGGTGCTCGTTGGCATGTCCTTTCTCCCTACAATCGCTCACATCGCCGAAATCGAAAGACTTCTACAGACTTACGCGGCCGCTGCTTTAACTCTTTGCGCCGGTTCCGCTTTCGCTTCCGCTTTTCTCAAAAGAATCTCGAGGAAATGCCCACTAAACTTGGCAGTGACTTTCGAAGGATCAATTTCCATGGGGAGTGTAACTTCACGAAACATTATGTCTTTTTGCGGATGTGAACTGGTCGCGGCCGGTGTTGTGGGTTGCGGCTTAGCTCGTGGCTTGCCGCAAATCGTGAGTCGGTGGGGCGCAACCCAGATGTTGATCGTTCCTTCTTGGAAATGCGCGGCGTCCACGTTTAGCCAGAGACTGTCGTCCACCCTCATCCGCCCAAGGCAGAGTGGCCTCAACAGCGCCGATTCGGCCTGGCGCCAGTCTTCCTGTTCGTGCGCGCCACTACCGCGATTCTCAAAAATCTCGTAAGCGCGATGCGCGATAGCCTCGTGTATTCTTCGCCCTTGTTCGTCGGCATCGACAGCTACAATGTTTAGCTTTTCTCCGGCCCTCGTGTGTTTTTCTGCTCCTTGTAGCCTCATGCTGCACCTCCGGTGCGCCTGATCACTCTCGTAACTCTTTATAATAGTTTGCGGTGGCAGCCGCCCGATATGATTCCCGTCACTCGAATTTGTGACTCAGGTCACGCATTCTCCGACTCGAGTTGGAAAGAGCGCTCCATCGGCGTTAACATTCGTGTGCGGCCTTAGAGGCATTCGGCATCTGCGGTAGACGGGATGATGCGGCAAGGTGTGCGTCGCCCGTGTTTGGTGCATGAGAGGTGAAACCATGATGCAAACTCCGAGCGAACGGCTGACCACTCCCTTGATCCGCGAAAGTGGAACGCATCGTCCAGCCACATGGGAAGAAGCTCTCGATCGCGTTGCGCAGGGTATCCGGAGTGAAGTGGCCCAACATGGACCGCGCACCTTCGGCATGTTCAGCTGCTCCAAAACCACCAACGAACTCAACTACATCGCGCAAAAGTTTGTCCGCTCGGTGATCGGTTGCAACAACATCGATAGTTGCAATCGGACTTGACACGCCCCCAGCGTCGCCGGTCTGGCGGCGGTTTTCGGTGCGGGAGGCGGCACCAGTTCCTACCGCGAAGTCGAAGAAGCCGACTTCATTCTTCTTTGGGGCTCCAACGCGCGGGAGACTCATCCCATTTTTTTCCATCACGTTCTGAAGGGTGTGCGTCGCGGCGCCAAACTTTTCGTTGTCGATCCACGGCGCACCAGCTCTGCACAATGGGCCCATGTGTGGCTGGGGCTGGACGTGGGCTCGGACATTTCGCTGGCCAACGCGATGGGCCGCGAAATCATCGCCGCCAGTCTCGCGAATAAAGAGTTCATCGAGAATGCGACCAGCGGTTTTGCGTCTTACAAAGCGTGCGTCGAGACCTATACTCTGGAGCGCGCCGAGCGCGAAACAGGCGTTCCCGCCGAAGCAATACGCCGAGTGGCCCACGCGTACGCTAAAGCCCCGCGCGCGGAACTTTGCTGGACGCTGGGCATCACCGAGCATCACAACGCAGTGGACAATGTTCTTGCGCTAATAAATTTGGCGCTTCTGACGGGTCATGTTGGGCGCTATGGAAGCGGTATCAATCCTCTGCGCGGGCAGAACAACGTCCAGGGTGGCGGAGACATGGGGGCTATTCCCGACCGCTTGCCCGGTTTCCAGCACGTCGAGAACGACGACTTGCGCGGCAAGTTCGAGAAAGCCTGGGGCTGCAAAATTCCTCCCAAGCGCGGCTGGCACGTGAGCGATATGTTGCAGGCAATGGAACGCGGCGAATTGACCGCGCTATACGTTCTAGGAGAGAACCCCGCGGACTCGGAAGCCGATCGGCACCGAGCGCTCCAGCTTTTAAGCGGTCTGAAATTCTTGGTAGTCCAGGATCTTTTCTTCACCCATACGGCCGAGCTCGCGGATGTAGTCCTGCCGGGAGCGGCCGGATGGTGTGAGAGTGAAGGAACGGTCACGAGCAGCGAGCGCCGTGTCCAACGTGTTCGAAGAGCCGTGCCACTTCCTCCGGGCACGCGCGATGACACAGAGATTCTGCTCGAACTCGCCAGGCGGCTCGGTCACGATTGGGGCAAACCGGAACCCGAGCATATCTGGAACGAGCTTCGATCCTTAAGTCCCATGCACGCTGGTATGAGTTACTCGCGCCTCGAAAAACTCGGCGGAATTCAGTGGCCTTGCTATGACGAATTCCATCCGGGGGAAATCTATCTCCACGGCCGCTTGTGGCAACGGCCGGTGCTCGGGCCCCGCGCGCCGTTCAACGCCGTGGAATTCGAACCGCCCGTGGATCAATTGGACGAGCAATTTCCGATCCGGCTCACTACAGGCCGCCGCCTCGATTCCTACAACACCGGAGTTCAAACTTCGCGCTATTCTTCCCCACTTCGCCGAGACGAAGCTCTCGATCTTTCGCCCGAAGATGGAACGCGCTATCACCTTCACGAAGGCGAGAAAGTGCGAGTCAGTTCGCGCCGCGGGTCGGTAGTGGCTCCGGTTCGATTTGACCCCGGCCTGCGTCCAGGACTTGCTTTTCTGACGCTTCATTTCCACAATCAAGTCGCGACGAACGACCTCACGATCGATGCCATCGATCCCAAATCCGGCACGGCCGAGTTCAAAGCAACGGCCATCCGGATTGATAAGTTCCGAGAGCTCTGAGTGGACCTTCATTTCACGGGAGACCAGGCAACGAGCGCGGAGAAAACGGCCGTCGATAGTGTGCTCGGCCATCCGGAATCAGGTTGGGAGGGTGGCCCGCGGCATGTGGAGGTAGACGGCCGCGCCGCGTTTGGCAACTCATCGCGCCGTGACCTGCTACTTCCCATATTGCACGCGATTCAGGCCCGCGCTGGATGGATCAGTCCCGGTGCTCTGAACTACGTGGCCTTGCGCTTGAATCTGCCTCCTGCGGAGATTTATGGCGTGGCATCGTTCTATGCCATGTTCTCTCTCGTCCCGCGCGCGCCCATTGTGGCACACGTCTGCGACGATATCGCTTGCCTGGCCCGCGGTGCGAAGGAGTTGTGCGCGGAATTGGAGAAAAACCTTGGCCCGGCAGGTTCATCCAGCGATCACAATCGTGCGCTCTGGTTGCGAAGTCCATGCTTAGGATTGTGCGAGCGCGCCCCAGCCGCGCTCATCTCCGTAGCAGGGGAGGTTCCGCGAGAGTGCGTCGTCGCTCCAGCGACCTCCAACTCAATCCAATCCACACTGCACGATGCGGAGTTGGGACGACTACCGACTCGCCCTGATACGATCGATCCAAACATTTCCGTCCCTCAGCCGGAAAGCTCGCCCGTCCATCTGCTTCGCCGCATTGGGAAGACAGATCCTTCCAGCCTGAACGACTATCGCCGCCTGGGGGGATACCAGGCGCTGAGCCGCGCCATAGAGATGGGACCGGAAAAAATCGTCCGCGAAGTGATTGGCTCGCGCCTCCTTGGACGAGGAGGCGCTGCTTTCCCCACAGGGAAAAAATGGGAAGCGCTTTTGCTCCAGCGCGGCTCGGGACGTCCGCACTACGTCGTCTGCAATGCCGATGAATCCGAGCCAGGAACGTTCAAAGACCGCATTTTGATGGAAGGCGATCCTTTTGCAATTCTCGAGGGCATGACGATTGCTGCGGTCGCGGTCGGTGCCGAGAAGGGCTTCATCTATATACGCGGAGAGTATCCCCTAGCTGCTGAGCGTTTGAAGAATGCAATCAAGGCCGCGCGAGAACAAGGTCTTCTCGGTCAAAGAATCCTTGGCTCTTCGATTTGTTTCGACGTGGAACTTCGACGCGGAGCAGGTGCCTACATTTGCGGCGAGGAAACGGCGCTCTTCAATTCCATCGAAGGCTATCGCGGCGAGCCGCGTAATAAGCCGCCCTTCCCTACCCAAGCCGGCCTCTTCCATCAGCCCACCGTGGTCAATAACGTCGAAACTCTCGTTAATATTCCCGGCATTATTCTAGGTGGAGGTGCGGCCTTCGCCCGCATCGGCACGGAGCAATCTTCGGGATCGCGCCTATTTTGTCTCTCGGGACACATCGTGCGGCCCGGCGTTTACGAGGTTCCGTTTGGCGCTACGCTCCGCGAAGTCATCGATCTCGCTGGCGGAGTGGGAGGCACGGGTAGACTTCAAGCCATCTTGTTGGGCGGCGCTGCAGGAACTTTTGTATCGCTGAATGAACTGGACACGCCGCTCACTTTCGAGGGCACGCGCGCGATCGGTGCAACGCTTGGTTCCGGCGTGATCATGCTTTTTGACGATGCCACCGACCTCAAACAAATCCTTCTGCGCATCGCGGAATTCTTCCGTGAAGAAACGTGCGGCCAGTGCGTGCCCTGCCGCGTGGGCGTCACCCGACAAAAGGAAGCTCTCGAACGCCTCATCCAAAATAGGTCTCTGGAGTCCACGGCGCAGGAACTGCGACTAATCCATGAAATGGCACAGGCCATGCGCGACGCCTCGATCTGTGGCCTCGGCCAAACCGCATCCACTGCCCTTCTCTCCGCGGTCAAACGTTGGAGCCTCTTCTCATGAGCGAACCTTTGAACTCGCCGCCGCCCCTCATACCCGTGCCGCGCGGCCCCGTTCCAGAAGTCGCGACACAACCTGTTCACAATCTGCTGGAAGTTGAGATTGACGGCAAGAGTGTTTCCGTCCCGGAAGGTGTAACCATTCTGGAGGCTGCCCGGCAGCTGGGGATCGAGACGCCAACCCTTTGTTTCCTTGAGAATTTGACACCCGTCAACGTCTGCCGCGTTTGCGTCGTCGAACTCGAAGGCTCGCGCGTGCTCGTCCCAGCCTGCTCCCGAAAAGTGGAACCGGGAATGAAAATCAAAACGGATTCCAAACGCGTGCGCCTCAGCCGGCGTCTCGTCCTCGACTTTCTCGCGTCCGCCGTGGATGTTTCGACGGCGCCTTCGTTTCAGGCGTACGCGGAAAAATATGGCGCCGATCCGCGGCGCTTCGGCTCTGCCGCCACACACTCGGCCGAGCCGGCTAAAATCGATAACGAGCTCTATGTTCGCGATTACGCGAAGTGCATTCTTTGCTACAAGTGCGTCGAGGCCTGCGGAGTCGACGCACAAAATACGTTTGCCATCAGCGTAGCTGGGCGCGGCTTCTCCGCTCATATTGCCGCCGAATTTGACGTTCCTCTTCCCGATTCTGCGTGCGTGTATTGCGGAAACTGCATCGGCGTATGTCCCACGGGCGCGCTCATGTTCAAGTCCGAATACGACATGCGCAACGCGGGGACCTGGGAAGAAACGCGCCAGACTCGCACCGACACCATCTGCCCGTATTGCGGCGTGGGCTGTACGCTGACGGTCCATGCGCAGGATGGGCACATAGTCCGTGTCACTTCGCCGCTCGATCACTCGGTGACCAACGGCCACCTGTGCATCAAGGGGCGATTCGGCTGGCAGTTTGTCGAGATTCGCGAGAAAAGCCCGAATGCCATGGCTCCTCCCAGCTCCTCTTTTCCTGAAAAAAATAATCAATAGCCGCGGCTCATGCCCCGTGGGGAAAACTTCGCGGTTCGAGCCCATTGATCGGTCGAAACTTTCAGGAGGTTTTTGGCATTCAGCAGTGCGATCAACTCGCCGACGATTTTGCGCAGTTCGTGGTCGGCGCCGTTTCGGGTCTCGGATAGATGAATCAGGTTTGCCGCATCTTGTGCAGCCACTTTCCCGCCGCTCAATTCGTCCAGCCACGATCCAAGCACTCGAAGCTGCTCAGGCTCAGCCGTGGTGAATAAGAGGCCCATGCCCATTCCAATCTTCGAATAGACAACTTTCGCCTGGCTCTTGAAGGAATGGAGGTCCCGAGTGATCGTCAGCGACACCGCAGCGTCCTTCGCGAACGGGTTGATCGTATCCACATAGCAGCCGTTTCTACTGATATCGGAAAGCCGGCCCACGATTCGGGTGTCTGCCTGAATGTCGATTGCTTCGACGGCAGTCGAAAAAGGATAACGAGGACAGCTGCGTTTTTCGACGGGCGCAGCAGCGAGCTGACCATATACGGTTTTGGTGTGCTGTTCCATCATCCGGCTCTTGGCCTGCGTGTTGATCTCGAAATCTTCAGCGCCATGTTCATCCATGACTATCACGCCGGCGATCCTTTTTTCTGACTTGTTTGCAAAGAAATAGTTATCGGTGAACCACAACCGCCGGGTCGGAAATTCCGGTTCTGAGCAGCCGCGCGAATTGTTGGGGAACCACGGGGCAGCTGAAATAATAGCCTTGCGCCTCGTCACAAAGGTGCGTCTGGAGAAATGCCAGCTCTTCTCGAGTTTCCACCCCCTCAGCCACCACCCGCAGCTTCAGGCTGCGGCCCATGCTGATTACCGCGGTCACGATGTTCGTATCGTCGGGAGTAGATGTAATCTGCCTCACAAACGACTGGTCGATCTTCAGCGCATCGATGGGAAATTTCCTCAAATAGCTCAAGCTGGAGTAACCCGTCCCGAAATCATCGACTGCAATCTGCACTCCTTTGGCTCTGAGTGTTTTGAGGACAGCGGCAGCGGACTCGGCACGCTTCATCAATACGCTTTCCGTCAGCTCCAATTCAAGAGTTCTAGGATCCAAATTAGTCTCCTTGAGGGCTGCGAACACGTTCTCCAGAAAGTTGTCCTCTCGGAACTCCATCGAGGAAATGTTCACCGCCATGGTCCCCAGTGACAGACCCGCGTCCCTCCAGGCACGGGCCTGGTTGCATGCTTCACGGAGAACCCACTGGCCGATCGGCAGAATCAGCCCGCAATCCTCCGCAATGGGAATAAAATCTGCCGGAGAGATAGGCCCGCGAGTCGGGTGCGTCCAGCGGATGAGAGCTTCTGCGCCAGTTATCTCTCCAGTGCTTAGCTTGATCTTGGGCTGGTAGTGCAGCGTGAACTCCTCGCGTTCCAGAGCTCGCCGCAGATTCTCCTCGATCGATTGGCGCTGGACGGCTCGCACGTTCATGG
The DNA here is from genome assembly GCA_963753745.1 of uncultured Acidobacteriota bacterium. Lineage (GTDB taxonomy): Bacteria > Acidobacteriota > Terriglobia > Acidiferrales > UBA7541 > Acidiferrum. Next base: position 191,656 of record CAVWDX010000012.1, on the reverse strand, counting down.
CTGGCCTGAAGAACTGATAGCTCTGTCGTCCATTTTCCTTGGCTTGGTACATCGCGGTGTCCGCGTTCTTGATGAGCGTCTCCGCATCCATTCCGTCGTCTGGGAAAACGCTCAAACCAATGCTTGCGGTGACGTGCAGAACGTGGCCGTCAATGGTGTGAGCCTCAGCCACTTCCTGGAGGATTCTGAGCGCCGAAATGGCGGCGTCTTCGGATTGTTCCATTTCCGAAAGCAGCACGACAAATTCGTCGCCTCCTTGCCGGCTCACGGTGTCCGAGCTCCGTACGCAACCCACCAGCCGCTTGGCGACGGACTGAAGGAGTTTGTCGCCGGTCGGATGTCCCAGGGAATCGTTGATGTGTTTGAAGCCATCCAAATCCAAAAACAAAACCGCCACCTTTTTCGCATGTCGTGGAGCTAAAACGATCGCTTGGTCTACTCGGTCGTTCAGGAGCATGCGATTCGGCAAACCGGTTAGAAAATCGTGTTGCGCCGAATGGGCCATCTCCGCTGCCAAGGCCAGCGCCGTGCTGACGTCGCGAAAAACGATGACTGCTCCGGTAGCTTTCCCCTGCCGGTCATGGATGGGTGCAACAGAGTCTTCGATCGGCGTCTCAGTTCCATTCCGCCGGACGAGGATACAGCTCAAGGGAAGGTGCACGGTTCGGTCAAGCCCCACCGCGATGTCCATTGGATTCGGAATGATTTCACGAGTCGCGGCGTCCAGTATTCGGAAGACTTCGGCCATGGGCCGCCCTGCAGCTTCTTGCCACGTCCAGCCGGTCATTTTTTCCGCGACGACGTTCAGGAAAGTGATATTGCCCGAAATGTCCGTGCAAATAACGGCGTCGCCGATACAGTTCAGCGTGACTTGCGCGCGCTCTTTCTCGAGAAACAACGCATCCTCGGTCTTCTTGCGGTCAGTGGTGTCTCGGATAGCGCTTAAAACCAGAACTTCTTCTTCTATTTCCAGATGGCTCAGGTTAATGTCAGCAGGAAACTCGCTTCCGTCTTTGCGCAGGCCGTATACCATCCGATTCGAGCCCACATTTCGCAGCGGGGGGTGAGCGAAGAAGTCCTTTCGCTGGCCCGGATGCTTGCGGCGGAACCGCTCCGGTACCAGAACTTCAATCTGCTGTCCCAGTAACTCTGCTCGCCGGTAGCCAAACATCGGCTCCACGCGTTCGTTCACCAGAATGATCTTGCCCTCGCCATTCGTCACGATCATCGCATCAGGCGCTGATTCCAGCAGCGCCCGAAACATCCTAGCCGCATCCATGCGCTCGATGGCATAGCGCAGGGCGCGCAGCAAACCGCGGGAATCTATTTGGCCTTTGACGAGATAGTCTTGCGCGCCTTCCTGTAACGCCTGTGACGCAAGCGCTTCGTCGTCCCTTCCCGTCAGTACCACGATGGGGACGCGCGGCGCAGCGGTGCGGACGCGGCGCACTGCATCCATTCCTTCAGCATCAGGCAATCCCAGGTCGAGCAAAATAATGTCTACCTCACCACCGGAAAGATGCTTCTCGGCATCCGCCATGCATTCCAAATGGGTCAATTCGGCGGAGTGCAGACCCTGCTCCTTGAGCATTTCACGGAGCAAGCGAGCGTCTCCGGGGTTGTCTTCGACCAGGAGTAGTATTCTTATCGATTTCACGCTCATTTACCTTCACTCTGCAGCGGCAATTTGACCTTCGTCAGCCAGAAATCATTGATGCTTTTTACGAGGCTCTCAAAGGCCTCCAACTGCACGGGCTTGCTTAGGTAGCAGTTCGCCTGGAGATGATAGCTTTTCACGATGTCCGCTTCGGCCTCCGAAGTGGTCAGGATCACGATTGGAATAGTTTTCAGGTCTTCATCGTCCTTGATGTGAGCCAGGACCTCACGGCCGTCCATTTTGGGAAGATTTAGATCGAGCAAAATAATATCGGGCCGGGGTGCCCGGTCATGTGCTCCCTCGCGTTTGAGAAAGGCCATGGCCTCCACCCCGTCGCAGGCCACGTGCAGATGGATCGACTTATTAGCCTCTCGGAACGCTTCCCGTGTCAGTCGCACATCGCCGGGACTGTCCTCCACTAACAGAACCTCTGTGACTGTGCCTTTTTGTCCGATCAGTTCCATTTTCTCGGCTCACTCCCTCGTCTCGCTCGGCTTCCTGCGCCAGTGTCTCGCCTCTAATGCGGCAACTTAACCTTTGTTAGCCAGAAATCATTGATGCTTTTCACGAGGCTCTCAAAGGCCTCCAATTGCACGGGCTTGCTTAGGTAGCAGTTCGCCTGAAGCTGATAACTCTTCGCGATATCGACCTCCGCATTGGAAGTGGTCAAGATCACGATCGGAATTGTTTTCAAGCCGGGATTCTCTTTGATCTGCGCCAGGACTTCGCGGCCATCCATCTTGGGCAGGTTTAGATCCAGCAAAATGATGCCGGGGCGTGGGGCACGGGCATGTACGCCCTCGCGCCTCAGAAAGGCCATCGCCTCTAATCCGTCCGCAGCCACGTTCAGATGGATGGACGAATTGACTTCGGCGAAGGCCTCGCGCGTCAGCCGCACATCGCCGGGACTGTCTTCGATCAACAGAACTTCAATGGGCATACCATCTTCTCCAAGGTTACTCATGATTTGTTCTCGCATCCCGTCAAGGCAAAGCGAAACGTGGAACCGTGTCCAGGCTCGGACTCGACCGAGATATTCCCGCCGTGCCGCTCGACGATCTTCTTGCAGATCGCCAAGCCGATGCCGGTGCCGGCGAACTCCTCCCGCTTGTGAAGCCGCTGGAACATCCCAAAAATCTTCTCGAAATACTGCGGGTCAATTCCCAGGCCGTTGTCTCTGACCGAAAACGTCCATTTTTGCCTGCCATTCTGAGCCGCAGTGATGTGCACTTTGGGGATCCCCGAGTTCTGATACTTGATGGCGTTGCCGACGAGGTTTTGAAACAATTGCACTAACTGCATCTCGTCCGCCAGAACGTTGGGCAAGGGATCGTGGGTCACCAGCGCTCCCCTCTCCGCGATGGCGCCGCGAAGATTAATGAGCGCTTGCTGCAAAGCCTCCTCGCTCGAAGTGGCTAGTAGTTCTTGCCCTTTTGTTCCGACGCGCGAATACGCCAGCAAATCCTGGATCAATCGCTGCATGCGGCCCGCGCCATCCACTGCGAAAGCGATAAACTCATCGGCATCGGAGTCCAGCTTTCCTTTGTACCGTCTCGACAAGAGCTGCGTGTAACTGGCCACCATCCGCAGCGGCTCTTGCAAATCGTGGGAGGCGATGTAAGCAAACTGTCCCAGTTCCTCATTCGAGCGGTTCAATTCCTCGACCTTATTCAGAAGATTAGCTTCGGCTTTCTTGCGCGTGGTGATATCCCGAATTGCCGCCGTCACCAGAATTCCTTCGGCGCTTTCCAGCGGGCTCAGCATAAGCTCGATTGGAAATTCGCTTTTATCTTTGCGCCGCCCAGTCAGTTCAATCCCCGTTCCGATCTGCTGCGCCAGCGCATCTTCCACGGATCGAAGTGCGTCCGACACGAGCCGTTCCGCGAAGCCTTCCGGAATGATGTTCTTCACCTTCTGCCCGACCAGTTCATCCCGGCTGTAGCCGAACTGTTTCTCCGCTTGCACATTCAGCAAGACAATCTCTCCGCCTTGGTTCACTACTACCATCGCGTCCGGCGCCGCCTCCAACAACCCGCGATACCTTCCCTCCATTTGCGCCAAATGCTTCTCCGCGGCCCGGCGCACGCTGATGTCGCGAATCGCCGCCGTTACCAGCGTGCCCTCCGCACTCTCTAGCGGGCTCAACATGATCTCGATCGGAAACTCGCTGCCATTCTTCCGCCGGGCAATCAGCTCGATCCCCGTCCCGATCTGCTGCGCCAGCGCCTCGGCCGCTGTTCTCGTACCATCCGCAATCAAACGTTCCGCAAAGCCTTCCGGAATAATATTCGTCACCTTCTGCCCAACCAGTTCATCCCGCCTGTAGCCGAACTGCTTCTCCGCTTGCACATTCAGAAGAACAATCTCCCCGCCTTGATTCACCACCACCATCGCGTCCGGAGCCGCCTCCAACAGCCCGCGGTACCGCGCCTCCGATTCCTTACTTTCGGTGAGATCGCGTCTGATCACGGGAAGATCCCTTTCGACCTGTCCCGCTTGAACTCGTCCGCAGAATTGCAGACCGAAAGCTTACGGCCCATCAGCTGTCCGACTCTGGAAGCTCTCGTATAACAAACACAGCCGGCGCCTTCGCTGAATCTCGCCGTGTCGCAATAGAAGATTGCATCCACGACGAGCAAAGCCAGAATGGCGGCTCCGAACGCGAGTAGCAGTTTGCGGCTCATTAGAGAATTCGTCTTCATCTCACACCGAAGTAGAAAGGGAGTTTCCGTGCCCGGCACGACCCCGAGGGCTGAAAGAGGGCAGCCTGTCGTCGCGTACGGTTTAAATCGAAGGGAATTTAAGTTTATACCAGACCAAGTCGAGGTCAATCTGGGTTTGCCGGCCGGTGTCGAACGGGCTACGGTCCTGGCCTCCTGCTTACCTCCATAGGGGCATTGAGCGTCCGAGAAGGCTCCTGCGTCAGCGTGTAATTGTCTACGTCCGATGCCGCCAAGAGCCGAGTCGTAGCCTCTAAATCAAGGGGCCGCGAGAAGAGGTATCCCTGCGCAAATTCACAACCAAATGATTTTAGCTCGTTCGCCTGTTCGTCCGTTTCTACACCTTCCGCGATAACTTTCATGCCTAGATTGCTTCCGAGGTTTAATATCGTTTTCACGATTTCCCGGCTTTCGCTATTGATCAACATATCGGAAACAAAAGACCGATCGATCTTTAGAATATCCAGCGCAAAACGGCGCAGGTAACTTAGGGACGAGAAGCCGGTCCCGAAGTCATCGATGCACAATCGCACTCCCAGTTTTCTGAGCTCGCTCAGAATTCGCGTCGTTCTCTCCTCGTCCCGCATGGTCACGCTTTCCGTGAGTTCCAGCCTCAAGTTCCCGGACGCAAGTCCAGTCTCCTGCAAGACTCGTCGGATCTCGCCGACTAGATTGGCCTGCGCGAACTGCTTCGCGGAGATATTCACGGCCATCGTAAACGGCGGGTTACACGGAAATTGCAAATTCCAGGCGCAAAGCTGTCGGCAGGCTTCGTGCAAAATCCAATTCCCAATCCACAAAATCGCGCCCGTGTCTTCAGCCGCCGAGATAAATCCCCCGGGCATCACCAATCCGTATTCCGGCCGCTGCCACCTTACCAGCGCTTCGAACCCGGTGATGCGAAAGTCAAGCAATGAAACGATAGGCTGATAGTGGACAAGAAATTCCTGACGCTCCGTAGCTCTTCGAAGATCCGTTTCCAACCGGAAGCGGCCCGCGGCCTTGGCATGCATCGTCGGATCGCAAAGTTCGTACCGCGCCTTCCCGAGGATCTTGGCTCGCGCCATGGCGGTATTGGCATCGCCGAGCATGTCTTCCGCCGCGCTGTAACCACTCCCGCTGAACGCAATACCGATACTCGTAGTGATGAAGACCTCCTCTCCATCGATATCAAATGGCGCTAGGATGTTTCGTTGAATTCGTTCCGCCACTCCAATTCCCTCGCTTGCATGTCGGATGTTATCGAGCAAAATGGTGAATTTATCGCCTCCTAGCCTGGCCAATATGCCGCTCCCCTCCAGTTCACCGGCCGGCCCGTGCTCTTCCGCCGAATGCAAAACAGCATCATCGCGGCGGACGGAGCCGAGCAGCCGCTCCGCAATCTGCACCAGGAGCCAGTCACCTGCCGCGATACCCAGGCTGTCGTTCACTATTTTGAAGCGATCCATGTCCACCGATAGCACCGCAAATTTATACTCCGGGTGCAGGATTCCCCAGCTCACGCACAGCGTCAAACGCTCCAGAAAAAAGGCGCGATTGGGTAGCAGGGTAAGCGGGTCGTGAAGCGCATCGTAAGTAAGTTTGTCTTCCAGTTTCAGAACCCGCTCACCCGAACGCAACCGTGCCTTTAGCTCTTCCAGGTCAAAGGGCTTGGTCAAATAATCGTCTGCTCCCGCTTCGAGCCCTCGCACTACATCATCTTTCGACGTTCTCGCCGTCAGCAGAATTATGTAGATGTAGGGATATTCGGAATGCCTGCGTATCTCGCGGCATACCTCGAGTCCATTGAGCCCTGGCATGATCCAATCCAGGAGCGCCAACCTGGGCCTGCCTTTGCCGGAGAGACATTCCAGCGCTTCGCGCCCGTTCTCGGCGCTAACAACCTCAAAACCAGCCTGCTCCAATGCTTTTTGAAGCAGACGTCGTGTCAGACCGTCATCGTCGGCAATCAGGACTTTCGTGGCTCCACGTTTTCCGGCAAGTCTCGACCTTAATTGCATATCCTGCCTCCCCAGGTTTTGCCGGGACCCCAAGCAAGCATGCGCAGCTTCGCAGGTAAGCAAGGCGCCTCTAGCCCGCGGCAATTTCTCAACCGTGTGACATTCGTCATCCTGAGCAAATCACCAGGTTCAGCACGGTCTGGTAATCTGCCTGCCCTGCCCATTCGTATGAGGGTCGAAGCACCTGCCGGTTCAGGATGAATCTGCATCGTGGGAGTTCTTTCTTTCATCGTTTTCTCAACGGGGAACCCGCGGACACTGCGCCGAGGCGCGCGTCCGAGCAGGCTCCCAAGACACACAAAAGAAATTGGCGACGCTTGGATTAAGCGAGCTTAGAGAGAGGAAGAATCAGCTCGTGGCACTCATTCTTGAAGGGAATTCTAGTATTCCTTACAGGATAAAACGCGTCAATGCATTTATTAATGGGCGGCGCGAACCGGCTACTCTGCCAAAGGTATTCACACTAAAAAGGATTCGCTCACCCGCAGGCGCAGTATTCCGGTGCTTCCAAGGCGCCTGCCGGCGCGGCGATCCGCTTACCGGCCGCGCCAATCACACCATTCGCAGTTTGTGCTATCGGGAGAGACCTTCGCGCTCCCGGTGTAGTTCGAAGAGGATTTCGTGTTGTTCCGGTTGCGAGGTGGACACTCTGCTAAGGGCCTGATGCGCTGCCCCCAAGAGGGGTGCGTCTTCATTTAAAACCACGGAGATCGGGATGTTCGACAGCACGGACTTCAGCCGGCCCTTCTCCGCGAATGACCGGCAGAAATTGCTCTGCTGCAATTTGGGAAGAATCTTAAGAACAATTCCACCAGCAAAGTAAACTCCGCCATAGGCGAGAACTCGTAACGCCAGATTCCCGGCTTCTGCTCCGAAGGCATCGATCCACCAATCGAGCGCTTCGACGCAGACCGGACACGTGCCGGCCAATGCGTTCTGCGTGATTTCACTGGCGGATGCGCCTTCCGCCTCTTGAAACGTTGGATGCACCACTCCCGGATCCAAAAACTCGTGCAACTTCCGGAACCCGCGTCCGGAGAATATTTCCTCACACGAAACCCGCGCAAGGTCCTTCTTAAGGAATTGAAGAAACTGAATCTCGCGATCCGTTCGCGGCGCAAAATCAGCCGACCCGCCTTCCGAGGGAGACGCCCGATGCTGCCGGCCATCCCAATAGATCATGGCCTCGCCGAGCCCGGTGCCTGCGGCAATCAGCGCCTGTGTCCCGTTGAATTGCGGAGCCCCTGTGTTCAACACCAGAAAATCTTGCGGCGCCAGATGCGTAAGGCCGTAGGCAGTGGCAACCAAATCGTTGATCAAGGTTAAGCGTTCGAGTTCGAGATGCAGGCTGCACGCCAGCGCAGAGGTTGTGAGTTCCCACGGAATATTGTTCGCCACCAGTCGGCCCTCCACCACCGCTCCGGCAACACCGAAGCCTGCTGCGGCAATCTTATCCCCGGGACTTACTCTAGTTTCCGCGCCGCATTCGCGGAAGAACCTTTCAATTAATTCTTCCAGGCTGGCGAATTCACGAGTGGCATAGCGGCGCTTAAAAGCAAGATGGAGGGACGAGCCGTGCACTTTGAACACCGCGAGATTACATTTGGTGCCGCCAATGTCTCCAGCGAGAATCATTTGGCTCTTTCGGCAGTCGCTAGCTCTGGATAGAATCTTTTAATCAGCTTCGAGGTAATCATTTGCTTCCATATCTCTTCGCGCAAAAGCAGCCTAACATACCCCTCGGCTTCCGCATTCCTCGAATTTTTGCTTCATCGAAACCGCCGAATCACTAGATTGTGGCGGTCGGAACGATAGAACCCCAGCACGTACAACACCGCCTTTCCATTGGTGGAAAAGATGACCTGCCGGATTCGCAACAGCGGCTCGCGCCGTGGCACATCCAGTAAATCAGCCGTGCGAGGATCGGCCGCGGTGGCGTCTACTTCCTCGTCCGAATATCCGATTTCAATCTTGTAATCGCGTTCCAGAATGCCGAACAGCGATTCCCTCTGCAGCGGTGCTGAAAGTAATCCGGGGAATTGCGCTGCCGAGAGGTAGCAGGTTTCCAGCGCAAAAGGCTCTCCAGCGGCATGTCGAAGGCGCTCCAGCTTGATGACGCCGCTCTTCGGAGAAAGGGAAAGCCTCGCGTTCGCTTCTTGCTCGTCGTCTATAATCTTTGCGAAAAGCACCTTGGAGCCCGCCGTCATGCTCCGGCTGGCCATCTGTTCCGTGTAACTCATCAGCTTATTAAAGTGAATCTTCGGTGCCGAGACAAACGTTCCGATTCCCCGCCGCCGCTCGACGACCCCTTCGCGCTCCAGCGAAGCCAACGCGTGACGCGCGGTCATCAAGCTCACCTGATGGATCTTCGCCAAGTCGCGTTCCGACGGCACCGCGTCTCCCGTACGCAAATCCCCGGCGTCGATGCGCTTGCGGATACTGCCCTGAATTCTCTGATACGCGGGCAGCCCGTTACTTCGAATTTTCGGAGGCATTCTCGCTCCCGTCATTTAGGAATGGCCTACAACCAATGTGCCCGTTCTCGCATCCTCATGGAGTGTTAAAAACCGGCAACCTCGTCCGCCGTTGGACTTCCCCATCCCAGTTCCGCGGCGCGCTGCCAATGGCCCCGCCGGGCGCTGAGAGCACTGCCTGCAACTGTGCAAATGGCGCTTATCGGGCAGCAGAGGATGGAACGTCAGTGATATAGAGCACGGACCACCAGTGCTATACATCGCCTCGTCCGACCGCTATACATGCCCTCATCTGCAATCCTTATAAATCATTACTTTTCGCTTGACAAGCCTAAAATCGTGCTATATAGCTATCCGGCATTCGGCCATATAGCACAGTGGGGTGCCGGTTGCAGTGCAGAAGAGTTCGACAGTTGAGGCGAGATTCATCGGTGGCCGGAGTCTCGCTTTGGAGGAATTGATATGAAAAAACTGAAGTCTGTGGGGTTGATTATTTCGTGTATGACGCTGCTTGCGCTGTTTTGCAGCGCGAATGTGGCGCGGGCCCAGGATGTCACCGCTTCGATATCCGGAACCGTTACCGATCCAAGCGGAGCTGCTATCGTTGGTGCTACTGTCACCGCCAAGTCCGTGGAACGCGGAATCACTTACACCGCCGTCACGAACGACAGCGGGCTCTATCGCATTTCACAACTGCCCGTTGGCAACTATGAACTTCGCGTTGAAAAGCAGGGTTTTCAAACTACTGCCTATCCTGCGTTTGCCCTGGCGCTGAACCAGAGCGCGCGTATCGATGTCCCATTAAAGGTCGGCGAAGTTAGCCAGACGGTTGAAGTAAGCGGTGCCGCACCTATACTCAAGACCGAGTCCACGCAGGTCGATACCATTATCGATGCCAACACCAACGTTGCGCTGCCTCTCGCCACTCGCAATTACGTCGAATTGACGCTGCTCTCGCCCGGCGCCGTTCATCCCGATCCCAGCAGTTTTAATAACGGGGACAACGTAAGCAGCGGCGCGCGCCCATTTATCAATGGCAATCGCGAGCAGGCCAACAACTTCCTCCTCGACGGTATGGATAATAACGAGGTCTCGGACAACCTTCTTGGCTACACCCCCTCGCCGGATGCGATCGAGGAATTCAATCTCATCAGCAATAACGCATCCGCGGAATTCGGAAATTTCATGGGCGGCATCGTCAGCGTGAGCCTCAAATCCGGCACCAACGCTTTTCACGGCGATGTCTGGGAATTCTTCCGTAATGACAAATTGAACGCCAACCAGTGGGAAAATAAGATTAATCCCAGCTCGGAGATTCCCCGCGCACCTTTGCGCTGGAACATGTTTGGCGGCACTCTCGGTGGTCCGGTCTTCAAGAATAAACTCTTCTTCTTTGTTGACTATCAAGGCCAGCGGTTCGACCATCCGCCGGCCGGAAGTTTTATCTCCGTATACACCACTGCCGAACAAGGCGGCGATTTCAGCGCGCTTTGTAAATCCGGATTTAACGGCAGCGGCATCTGCAACGATCGGGCCTCGAATCCAGGAAATAAACCGCCATCGACCTCCCCTTGCGTTTCCGGGGATGCTCGCGCCCAATGCGTTGTCGCTAACCAGCTCTACAATCCATGCGCCGCGGGAACTGGCATTAGCGGCGTAGCGTGCACGCCCTCCTCAGCCGCGAATGCTACGCGTCCCATCTTCCCGAATAACCGGATTCCCATCGGCATGCTCAATCCCGTGGCTTCCGCACTGTTCGGCTCGGCGCTCTATCCAAAGACCATCAACAATAATTTGACCAATAACGCCCTTCAGGAAATATCCAACGCCTATAACAGCGATCAGGGCGACATTAAGGTCGACTACAGAATTTCCGATAAGGATCAGCTTTCCGGCCGCTTCACTCGCGCCTTCCAGATCGATCCTTCGACCAACTCGCAAGCTTTATTCGCAAATGGCCAGGTTACCGCGCCTATCTGGAGCACCGTTGGCGATTGGACCCATACCCTTTCCACAAACCTCCTCAACGATGCCCGCTTCGGCTGGAACCATATCGTCCTCAACACTGGGTCTACCTGGGATCCCTCCGTTGGAAAGTTTGGCGAAACGATCGGAATCCCGAATTCGAATCCGAGTGGACTTATCGGTCTCTTGGGCCTCGATTTTGGTGGCGGAACGCCGACCAGCCCCGGCAGCGGCACCATCAACAACATCGGCAACAGTATGGTCACGCAGAGCTTTAACAGCAAGGTCTGGCAGGCTGATGATTCGCTCACCTGGACCCGCGGCCGCCACACCTTCAAATTTGGCGGAGAGTTTATGCGCGACATCATCAACGTCTTCTACTCCGGGAACAGCGGTGAACTCGGTGGAATGACCTTTGGCTCCAACTTCACAGCTTCATCAGCCGTTTGTACCGACTCCGCTAACTGCGCGTCCACAGGCCCGGTGGGGGGCAACGGGATGGGAGACTTCTTCCTCGGCTTACCCACTGCATTTGGCCGCGGCCTCAGCAGTGGCACTTGGGAACAGACCTCCAACGTCTTTTCTGGATACGGCCAAGATACTTGGCGCGTATCGGACCACCTTACCCTCACTCTTGGCTTGCGTTATGAAGCCCATACCCCGTGGGTAGAGACAAACAATCAGCAAACGAACTACAACATCCAGACTGGCCAGATTGAGTACGCAGGCCAGGCTGGCGCCAGCCGCGCTCTCTATAATAGTGAGTATGGCGCCAAGGATTTCCAGCCGCGCCTCGGATTTGCCTACACGCCGAGCGGGCGGTTCGGTGATCACACGGTTGTTCGTGGCGCTTTCACCGTCTCGGATTATCTGGAAGGAACAGGGACCAACCTGCGCCTGCCAATCAATCCACCCTTTAACGGCGGAGCCGCCGCGGGCGGCGAATTCCAAACGCAATATCTCCTCCAGCCTTTGCCAACCACGACCGCCTCGCAAGGCATCATTGCGCCACCGCCCGCGGGTCTTTCTTGTCCGAATTATTCTTGCTTCGCCAGCACCATCTTTCGTCTCTGGGATTCCCATGTCCAACCTGCCATCGACGATCAGTGGAATCTGACCGTTCAGCACCAGTTCGGCGGAGACACAACCGTCCAGGTGGGATATGTCGGACAGGTTGCTTATCACCTTATGGTGCCCTTCAGCTATGGCCAGCTTGTAGCAGATCCCAGCACTTCCTGCGGTACTCCGCCCTGCACATCGCCTAGCCCCTTCTTTGCCGCCAATCAAACCCTGGCTGGCATCATCGGTGACGCCAACGTCTCCGGCACGCAATCGAATGGCCGCATGATGTACAACGCCATGCAGGCCGTTCTCAAACGAACCGAGGGACACGGATTGGAATATCAGGTGGCCTACACCTACGCCAAGTGCATGTCCAACAACACCGGCTATTACGGTACTTGGTCCGGGGCCAGAGCATCCTCCACCGCTTCCCCTTATTGGCAGAACATTTACGATCCCGGAGCGGAGTGGGCGCCTTGCTACTACGACGAAACTCACAACCTCACCGCCTACGCCGTCTACGAACTTCCGGTTGGTCAGGGCAAACAATTCGGCAGCAGTATGAACAAGGCCGCCAACGCGGTTGTGGGCGGTTGGACTGTTAGCCCCATCGTCACTCTTCACGGCGGCTTCCCCTTGGGCCTCTATACCAACGCCTCCGATCCCACGGGTACGGGCTCTCGCGGATTGCGCCCCGATTGCAACGGGACCAACAAAGTGCTTGGCAGGAGTCCGGCTCCAGCGGGGGCTGGCGGAGGATTCCTCTGGTTTGACCCCAGCAACTATTCCGACCCCACAAGCACTTTCGGAACCTGTGCACCCCAAATCGGTGGATTGCGCGGACCAGGATTCTACAATTGGGATCTCAGCCTGCAGAAAAACTTCCAGCTCACGGAGCGCTTCAAGCTCCAATTCCGTTCGGACTTCCTGAACGCGTTTAACCGTGTCAACCTGGCCGTTCCCAACACCACCGTGAACACCTCCACCACTGGAGTGATTCAGGCTTCGCAACCTGCCAGAAACATTCAGTTTGCGTTGAAGCTCTATTTCTAGGCCCAGAGCACGTATAATGAGGCAGGCGATCACCCCCGCCTGCCTCATTTTCTTTTCTAGAGGCTTATTCCTGCAGTTCCTGTTTTCAAGGGGCTCGACGCCTAAGGCACCTGAGGCAAATGTCCAGAAACTCGTGTACCACCGCAATCTTTCTTCTCGCGATTAGCCCACTGTTCTCCTCCCTGTCGCTCCTTGCTCAGACCCCAAAGACCACACCCGAGGCCGGCAGTGGCTCCAGTCTGACCGAAGAGCAGGCCCTGTCCCTTGCCGAACAGGGGCGCTGTAAAGAAGCCGTCCCTGCACTCAAGCGCGCGATGAATTCTCGAGGTACGGCCGAAGCCAGGAAAAAAGCCGGCGTCCGTGGCTTGCGCTGCGCCTTGACCCTGGAAACTCCGGACTCCGCTCTCGATTTTCTCCGTCTCCTAAGTCAGCAGTTCCCCCGGGATCCGGATGTACTTTTTATTCTTGTCCATGCCTACTCCGATCTCTCCACACGCGCCGCGCAGGATCTGGGCCGCACCGCGCCGCAATCCATCCCCGCGCACAAACTTAATGCCGAAGCCCTCGAAATGCAGGGAAAGTGGGACGAGGCTCAACGTGAATACGAAGGCATGATTGAGCAGGAGCCCAATGCGCCGGGCATTCATTTCTTGCTGGGACGCCTCCTGCTTTCCCGTCCTGATGCCGACAGCAAGGCCATCGAACGAGCAAAGCAAGAATTTCAAAAAGAACTCCAAATCGACCCTCGGAACGCCGGGGCCGAATACATCCTGGGTAAGATGGCCCAGCAGGAATCTCAATGGGAGGAGGCCGTCGCCCACTTTTCACGAGCAGCGAAACTGGACCTAGCTTTCGGGGATGCTTACATGAGCTGGGGGTTTTGTCTGGTTACTCTAAAACGCTACGAAGAAGCCATTCCGCCTCTCCGCGTGGCTGTGCGCCTTCAAGAAGGTAATCCCTCGGCGCACTACAATCTGGCCGTGGCTCTGAGCCGCACCGGCCAAAAGGAAGCTGCGGAGAAAGAGTTTGCCATTCACCGCCAGTTGACGCAGAACCCCGCGCCGGGTGAAGGGAAAAAGGAATAGCACCTGGGGGCGGATTTTTTGCCAAATATCCCAAAAATATCAGCAGCATTTTCCCTGACACGGCGCGATTTGCTGAAAAGACTTGCCGCGTCCGCTTTCGCCGGCGCCCTTCCCCGAATCGCAAGGGCGCTTCCCGCCGCCGAAATTCCATTCGAGCAGATCCCCGCTTCCTCAAGCGGCATCACCTGGGCTCATGTGAGCGGAAAATCCCCTGAAAAATATTTGCCGGAAACGACCGGCGCGGGCTGTGCATTCCTGGACTTCGACAACGACGGCTGGATGGACATTTATCTCGTCAACAGCGGCAAGTGCGATTTCTATACCCCCAATCCTCCGCTGCGCAATGCGTTGTATAAGAACAACCGCGATGGCACCTTCACCGACGTCACCGAAAAAGCTGGCGTCGCGGGCGGTGGATTTGGACAAGGCGTGGCGGTCGGCGACTACGACCGCGATGGATTCCCCGATCTCTACGTCACTCAGTACGGGCGCAGCATCCTGTATCACAACAATGGAGATGGCACGTTTTCCGACGTTACCGAAAAGGCCGGAATCGCCGCTCCCGGTTGGGCTTCCAGCGCCGTTTGGTTCGATTACGACAATGACGGCCTTCTGGATTTGTTTGTGTGCCGTTTTGTCGATTTCAGTAAGGACAAAAACAAGCCCTGCGGCGTCCAGGTAGACGGCAAGCGTCATTATTGCATTCCCCAGCTCTATCAGCCCATGCCTAGTTGGCTGTTCCGCAACAACGGTGACGGTACCTTCACCGACGTCTCCAAAGTATCCGATATTTCTTCTCACCTCGGAAAAGCTTGGGGCGTCGTGGCCACGGACATCAACAATGACGGCTGGATGGATCTCTTCGTCTCCAACGACACCGTTGCCAATTTTCTGTTTGTCAACAATGGAAAGGAAAAATTCGCGGAGATCGGAACGGAGGCCGGCGTGGCCTACAGCGCCAACGGTCGGCCTCGTTCCGGTATGGGCGTGGACGCCGCTGATTTCAATGACGACGGCTGGCAAGACCTCTTCGTGGCAAATCTTGACCGCGAGGATTTCGCCATTTACCGCAACAACCACGACGGCACCTTCGATGACCTGGCCATTCCCACGGGGATTGCCAAAGCCACCCGCTCCATGAGCGGCTGGGGCTTGAAGTTTTTTGACTACGACAACGATGGAGACCTGGATCTGTTCCTCGCGAACGGCAATCCAGACGATCTCATCACCTCTCTTCACGGCGAAAGTTCCTACGAAGAGCCTCTCCGGTTGTTTCACGGCACTGGGAAATCCTTTGAAGATGTCAGCGCACAGAGCGGTCCCCTGTTCGCTTTACCCATGTCCTCGCGCGGCCTGGCGCTCGGAGATTTCGATAATGATGGTGCCGTCGACGTCTTGATCTCCGTCAATAACAGTGCCCCTCTTCTCCTCCGCAATATGGCAGGCAGGCGAAATCACTGGCTGGGCGTTCATCTCCTTGGAAAGAAATCCAATCCGGATGCTGTCGGCGCTTCCGTTACCTACCAGGCTGGGAACTTGAAGCGCACGCGCGTGAAAGTCGGCGGCGGCAGCTATCTCTCTTCTCACGACCCGCGCATCGTTCTCGGTCTCGGCAAACGCGAAACAATCGACTGGCTCGAAATCAAATGGCCTCAGCCCAGTGGCCTCGTGCAACGCTTCACCGATCTTCCCATCAATCGCTACATCAAGATCGTCGAAGGCCAGTCTCATTGGACGTGAAGCGCGGACACTTCCCCTCCCCAGGCCGGCAACTACTCGCTTCCCAGGAACGCGTACCGCAAAAGAAACAGCACGCTCAGCACCCAGACGAGCGGGCTGATTTCGCGATACTTGCCCGTGCCCGCCTTTATAAACGTGAATGAAAGCAGTCCCAGGCTTAGACCCGTCGCGATGCTGAACGTCAGCGGGGTGGCCACCAGCGTCAGGAACGCTGGAAATGCCTCGCTGAAATCGCTCCATTTTACGCGCGCGACGGCCCCGCACATCAGCGCGCCCACCAGCACGAGCGCCGGAGCCGTGGCATAAACGGGAATCGCCGCAATCAGCGGCGCGCAAAACATCGCCAAAAGGAAAAGTCCTGCGATGGCCAGATTCCCCAGCCCGGTGCGCGCACCTGCGGCCACTCCCGCGGCGCTCTCAATATAGCTCGTCACCGTGGACGTCCCCGTAATCGCCCCAAACATTGTTCCAATCGCATCGGCCAGCAGCGCCCGGCTTGCTCGCGGAAGCTTGCCGTCGCGCAAAAAGCCCCCTTCTTCGCAAACTCCGACGAGCGTGCCCACGTTGTCGAAAAGATCCACAAAAAAGAACACGAACACCAGTTCGCCAAGCCCAAGTTTCGTGGCCGAACGTAAATCCAGTTTCAGAAACGTGCCTGACGGATGCGGCAGTGAAAATAGGTGCGCCGGCCAGTGCGCCAATCCCAGCGGAATCCCCGCCACGGTGATCGCCAGAATCCCCAGCAGGATCGCGCTGCCAACGCGCCGTCCCATCAACACCGCAATCAGAATCAATCCGCCGCAAGCCAGTAGCACCTGCGGGTCTGTAATTTTCCCGAAGCCCACCAACGTAGCCGGATTCGCCACGATGATCTTTGCGTTCCGCAATCCAATGAACGCGATGAACAGCCCGATCCCGCCCGCTGTCCCATACTTCAGGCAATCGGGTATCCCGTTGACGATTTGCTCGCGAATTTTGGTGAGTGTGAGTCCGAAAAATAGCACCCCGGAAAGAAAAACTACCCCGAGTGCCGTTTGCCACGGAATTCCGCGCCCCAGCACGATCGAATACGTGAAGTACGCGTTGAGCGACATTCCCGGCGCAAGCGCAATCGGGTAATTCGCCCAAATGCCCATGATCAGCGTCGCCACCGCCGACGAAATGCACGTCGCGAACAGCACACCATCTACCGGCATGCCCGCTTCCGACAGAATCTGAGGGTTCACCACTACGACGTAAGACATGGTCATGAACGTCGTGAGGCCCGCCAGCAACTCGCGTCGCACGGTCGTCTGATTTTCTTCCAGGTGAAAGACGCTCTGCAGCAACTCCATCTCTCCCAAACGAAAAGAGCGCCACTATAGGCCGCGAGGCACGCAAGGTCAACGCCGGAAGGAAAACGGTAGTCGTGTCATCTGAATGAGCTTGAAAACCAGTTTTTTGAGTGTTATCAATAAACGCCGTCGGGACAAGGCAGAGTACAATCCCTGTGGCGCCGTTGACCGTCCTCACTCCGCGAAAGGCGCGGTGATATTTTAGTCAGAAAGAAATCATGTGTATTTCAGAACACAAGTCTGATAGCCCGAATACTCTGCGGAAGGGGCACGACCAACCTGCGGCCACTTCGGTACATGGCTGGCGGTATCACCACATCGGCATCCCGACGGACGTTCCACGACCCGGCGAATATTATCTGGAACAATTCAAGATGTACGTCTCCGCGTATGAGACGAGTCCTTGTGGCATTCAATGGATGCGCTTCGAGCCCGATAGCCCAGTGCACGCCTTGATTAAGTCCGTCCCTCACATAGCGTTTGAAGTAGACGACCTTCAGGCCGCGATTGAAGGAAAGGAAATTCTCACTGCCCCGAATTCGCCTTCGGAAGGCGTTACAGTGGCGATGATCCTCGATAGCGGCGCGCCGGTTGAGCTCCTCGAATTTCGGCGTGATGTAGGTGACGGATCAATGCATTGAGACCCTTGGCGGAACGCCGGACTTAGAGAACAGTTTCGTTCCTCAGGACGGCACAGGGGCATAGGGGACGGGCACAACGGACAGACGGGACGTTTTCTGCTCTCCCTCGTTCTGACTTTTCACTTTTCCACACATTTCCACAGTCTCATCAAATCATCCGCATCCCGCCAACCCCTTCAGCCCACTCGACTTCAGCCCGTCTCATTCGAATCACCAATAAAATTCCCGCCGGCTTCTGCCGCTTCCCCGCCCTCTCGGACAAACCCCTTCGCAGGATGCTTTCCACCCACAAGCCGTTTCTTTTCAGCACGAAACGAACTCCTCTGCCTCCCGCAACTCGTTTCAACTTCGGGCCTCTAACTTCCAATTTCTAGCGCGATTCGAATAAACAGTAAGTAAACTAATAAACAAGTTGACACGCCGCCATTTCCCTGCTACCATTCCCTATGTTTCGCTCGACCACCAACCCATCTTCGTCTGCCTCATTGATTCACGCCACCCGTCACTCTGTACTCGCCACCGCTGTCTGTAAGAGTCCCCATCAATATCCTTTCAAGGGACTTACGATCCCTTTGTTTTCATACTCTTGCGCGCTCTTTCGCACCACGCAAGAAACTATCCCCAATCGTTTCTACGCTTTCCGCACTCTTTGCGCAAAACACCCGGGGTGGGGATCCCGCCTCGCCACCCGTCACTCGTTTACCCTGAGCGGAGTCGAAGAGCCACTCGCCACCATCTTCCCTAGAATCAACACTTGCAAAACTGCATCAAAACAAACGACTTTAACCACCTTTAGAATGAACACTTATGCAAAACCCAGGGGGGAGGGCCTCTTATTGTTAACCAGAATGTGGGAAAGCCATTCTTGGCTGTCTTCTTGGAAATTCCATGAACAGAGACGAAGGCTAACCCACACTGGTTTACATGGACGGTGGCTGATAGCATCTCTCCGGATGGTGCAATGCGACAAAGTCCGAGGCCTCTATGAAGCCTGATCGCGCACTTCTGAAGACCCTCCCCAAAGTGCTTCTGCACGAGCATTTGGACGGCGTGCTGCGCCCCGAAACCGTCATCGATCTCGCCAAAACCGAAGGCTACCGCGAACTGCCCACCGAAAACCCGACCGCCCTCGCGCACTGGTTTCACCAGGGAGCGAATCAGGGCAGCCTCCCCAAGTATCTCGAAGGCTTTGTCCACACCATCGCTGTCATGCAAACCGAGCAAGCCCTCGAACGAGTTGCCTACGAACAAGCCGAAGACCTGAGCGGCGACGGCGTCGTCTATTTTGAAACTCGCTTTGCCCCAATTTTCCACACGCGCAAGGGATTGACCCACCAGCAAGTCGTCTCCGCCGTTCTAAAAGGTCTCGATCGCGGCCGCCAGGACTTTGGCATTTCGAGCGGCCTGATCATCTGCGCGATGCGCAACATGGACGTATCGCTCGAAATGGCCGAACTCGCCGTCGATTTCCGCCAGCGCGGCGTCGTGGGCTTCGATCTCGCCGGCGAGGAAGGCGGCTACCCTCCCAAAAAACACGTCGACGCGTTTCACTACATCCAGCGTCAAAATTTCAACATCACCATTCACGCTGGCGAAGGCTTTGGAAAAGAGTCCATTTGGCAGGCCATCCAATACTGTGGCGCGCACCGCATCGGCCACGGCACGCGGCTCATCGAAGACATCGCTGTCGCCGGAGACGGCAAAGTCGTGAAATTAGGCGGCCTCGCTCAGTATGTTCTCGACAAACGCATTCCCCTCGAGATTTGCCTCATCAGCAACGTCCAGACTGGCGCCGCGCGCAGCCTCGCCGAGCATCCCTTCAAGATTTTCTATCAGGAGAAATTCCGCGTCACGCTGAACACCGACAACCGCTTGATGAGCGACACCACGATGACTAAAGAATTCGAGGCGGCCGCAAATACATTTGGCCTGGGTTTGGACGACTTCGAAAAAATTACCATCAATTCGATGAAAAGTTCCTTTCTGCCCTATGACCAGCGCATCGATTTCATCTACTCGGTCATCAAACCCGGTTACGCGAAGGCCCGCGCCACTCTTGCCACAAAGTGAGTTATGGAATCTGTCATGCGCCCTGAGAAGTTATCCTTGCGAACGATCGCGGGCATCCGGCATGCTTCTTGCCGGGAAGCGGGAACGACGTGCCGGCCGCTTGCATCTTGCAAGGCCAAGCAGAGAGCCAACAAAGTGAACGGCAGCGGTGACACATGAGCAATCCCTTCATGGCGCGAGCGATTCAGCTCTCGATTGAGGGAGTTCAAGCCGGACAAGGCGGCCCGTTCGGCGCCGTCATCGTGAGACACGGCAAGATTGTCGCCGAGAGCGTGAATCGCGTGACTTCGACTAACGATCCGACGGCTCACGCGGAGATTCTGGCCATCCGGCAGGCCTGTGTAAAACTGGGCGTTTTCGAACTGAAGGATTGCGAGCTGTATACTTCGTGCGAACCTTGTCCCATGTGCCTTGGGGCAATTTATTGGGCCCGTCTTTCGCGGATTTATTTCGCGAATACCGCCGAGGACGCTGCCAAAATCGGCTTTGACGATTCATTTATCTACGGCGAGCTGAAACAACCGCATTCGCAGCGCCGCATTCCGGAAATCCAGATGATGCGCCAGGAAGCACTTGAAGGATTTGCGGCGTGGACAGCGAAGCTCGACAAGATCCCGTATTGAGAGTTCCGCCTCAACGGCGCCTTGCTTCTCCCCTCCGAGCTCTCGGGCAGTTGCAAACAATCAACGGGTCCCCTGATCGAAGGCTTGGATTAAGCACCACGCGCCGGAAATCACTCTTCGATCTTGTATTCCTCCATCTTGTTGTAAAGCAGGCGGCGATTGATTTGCAGCCTGTTTGCAGCTTCCGATTTGTTTCCGCCAGACTCCTTCATGGCCTTTTCGATTAATCGCTTTTCGAGTTCTGCAACGGATTTGTGAAACGGCAGCGATAAGAGATCGATCTCCAGCGCTTGGGATCCTCGATCGCCGTTGTGATGTGCCCTGGCCGGCAAATGCTCCGGCATCACGACGCGGCCGCGCGCCATGAGCACTGCTCGTTCCACCATATTTTCCAATTCCCGGACATTGCCCGGATAGAAATAGTTTTGAAGCATCAGAATCGCCTCATCGGAAAACCCGATCGTAGGCAACCCGTTCTTCTCGCTGTAAATCCGCAAGAAATGCTCGGCCAAGGGAACGATGTCAGCGCGCCGTTCGCGAAGCGGAGGAATCGGAATGCGCACCACATTCAGCCGATAAAAGAGGTCCTCGCGGAAAACCTTCTCGCGGACGGAAGCTTCGAGATCGCGATTGGTGGCGGCAAGAACGCGGAAGTTTCCGCGAATTGTCTCCGTGCCGCCGACTCGTTCGAACGTGCGCTCCTGCAACACGCGCAACAACTTTGACTGAAGACCAGGCGATAGCTCTCCAATCTCATCCAGAAAAATAGTGCCACCCTCCGCCATTTCGAAGCGGCCGATCTTTCTGCCGATCGCTCCGGTAAACGCGCCGCGCTCGTGGCCGAAAAGTTCCGTTTCCAAAAGACTGTCCGGCAGAGCGGCACAATTGACCACGACAAATGGTTTGTCCTTGCGCTGGCTGTAACTGTGAATCGCTTCGGCCACCAATTCTTTGCCAGTGCCGGATTCCCCGCAGATCAAGACAGTCGAGTCCGTTTCAGCGACCTTGCCAATCATGATGAACACGTCCAGCATAGGTCCACTCGAGCCGATGAGCCTACCTGCGGCGGCCACATGGCTTTGCCCCCCTTGCAAACGCAGGCGGACTACTTCTCGATTCAATGACGAGTGATCCAGAGCTCTCTCCGCCGCCAGCACGATTTCATCGAGGTCAAATGGCTTAGTCACAAAATCGTAGGCCCCCAGACGAACCGCCTCGATCGCGCTATGGCTTGAACCGAATGCCGTAATCACGATCAAGGGAATAGCTGCCAAACGTGGTTGGCCGCGCAGGTATTGAAGAAGCTCGTCTCCGCCCATTTGCGGCATTTTCCAATCGCTGAAGATAAGGTCCGGCGTTGCGTCGTGGAGCAGTTTGACGGCGGCAGCGCCGTCTTCCGCCTCTAAAATGGAATATCCTCGGGCGCTGAAAATCTCGGCGAGTGTCTTGCGCAGATTGGCTTCATCGTCGACGATTAGAATCGAGGCGCTCATAGGATTTCGACTCCCGGCACAAATGGCTGCCAATTCAGGCGCAGGAAGCGGGAATTGTGATTCTCACGCTCGTTCCGCGGCCTTCCTCACTGTCCAGCTGAATTGCTCCACCATGCGCCTGCACGAGTTCGTGGCAAATGGATAATCCAAGTCCGGTCCCCGACGGTTTTGTGGTAAAAAACGGGTCGAACACCTGACGGACCACGGATGAGTTCATGCCCTTCCCCGTGTCTCGGAACTCGACGCAGATTCCACTTCCGCCGCTTGGCACATTGGGTGGAGGCGCCAGCGTCACGGACAGCGTTCCACCGCCATCGGACATGGCCTCGATGGCATTCTGAATGACGTTGTCAAACACCTGAGCCATGCGATTCTTGTCTAGCTGAAGTGAAAGACTATTCCGCGGCAATTCCGTGCTTAGCGTGACGCCACGCCTCTGGGCCCACTCGCGAAAAGTTTCCATCCGTTCTTCAATCAAATTTCTCAAATCAGCAGGCTCGCAGTAGAGTTGGACGGGCCTCGCGAAATTAAGCAAACGGTTCACCATGCCATTCAGCCGTTCTATTTCCTCGAGAGCCACGGCGCACGATTCCTTGACGTGCGGGTTGTCAGTGTCGCGGCGGCACATCTGTACTCTGAGCCGAATCGTGGCAAGGGGATTGCGAACTTCGTGTGCTACTCCTGCAACCAGCCTGCCCAGGCTTGCGAGCCGTTCCGCATGTCTTAGCTGGCCCTCAATCTGCCTTTCCCGCTCCATGTTTCCCTTCAGGGCAACTCCCAAGCGGTTGATCGCCTGGGAGATTCGCTGAATCTCTTCCGGATCGCTCTCGGAATCAATCTGCGAGGCCAAGTTTTGTTCCAGTCCCCGCAATCCACCTTCGATCTTTCGGACACCGCCCTGCAGGTTGTGAATCACCAATAGAGTCAGGAGGACGCTGGCCAAAGCCGCGATCCCCAGCGCAACAGTAATCAGGTAAGCCCGGAATCGATTCGCTCCGGGGAGAACACTGAGCCGTTTAATGGTCCACGCGCTGCCAATTACCGAGTATCCATCACGGATAGGAACCGCTTCGATTAAGATTATGTTCGAACGGCTGGAAAGAACCCGCTCCGATGGTTGGTGGGTCTCTACGGCGCCTTTCGCAGCTTCCAGGATGTCCGCGCGCTGGTCAGCGGGTGGCTCGTCAATTACCGAATTGCCGGGCGAAAGATCGGTTACCGAGAAAGATTCTCCCAGAAGCGTCTCGCCGGCCGTGGCATAGAAGCCGCCTTTCACACCTTCGACATTCTGCAAGACGACCCGGCTCAAGAGCGCCAGGACTTCCCGCGACGATGCCGCCGTGGGGTTGTTCAAGGGCGGCAGTTCCTTGTTCTGGCGAGAGAATTCCGCCTTATCATCATATTCACGCGCCAAATTTTGCGTGATCGCGATGAGATGTTTTTTCTCGCCGCTCAGGACGGCGGATTTTGTGTATCGGAGGGTTGCGAAGGCGGCAAAAAGAACAGAAAGGAAGAGAACAAAGACAAGCGTCCCCAGAAGGGCGATCTGCCAGCGGAAACTTAGTTTCGAGAGAGGGAGTTTCGACACCAGCGTGTCACCCCTTTCCACTCGATCTATCATAGCAATTCCATCGTCGGGTTGTTCTGCTGAAAGGTTCGGTTTACGGCCGCGGAGAATAATTGATGTTGATCTCGTGATGCTGCGCATTAATGGCTTCGGCGACGCGCCAATTTAGACAAGCGTGTTCCGCAGAATCGTCCGCGAGTACTGCTGTTGTGATTTCTACGGCTTGTCCGCGAAATTCTTGGAGGGCCAGGGATGCCGTTGTAGTCGGGGTGGCATCCAACAGCATCCCTGGTTTGCCAAGGCACACGGCGGCCGGCAAAATCATCAATGTCTGCCTCGATTTCAGGTTGGCGGAGCGCGCGGCGTTCAGAACCAGAAGTTCGTTGTTGTCACCTTCGAGTTCAGCGCCGATGTCATGGATTGAGCCTGGCGTGAAAATCGCGGCGATACGAGCGCACTGGGCTGCCGAAGCCATCTGCTCCACTCCTTCACCCTGGCCTATCGAAGAAAATCAGTCTCGAAACAGTGAGGCGAACATATTCGTTGCAACCCGAATTCCACGTTTTGTGATGAATTATCTTTGCGCTAAGTCCTTATTCTTCTTCATCAAGGGGAAAACTTGCTGAGCTGACGTCGAATTGCACCAGGATAATGAGCAGAGAGCGAACATATTCTGTAAAGAAACCGAACGGCATTCCTTGAAATTGTTAATTCAAGCTATGAAAATCACCTTTAATCAAGAGGTTGTAGAGAAATTCCGAGTAGCTGTGCAGAATCAGCACATAAATTGTAAATAAAGCGAACACTGTACGTGAGAGTTGCATCAGCGGGATTAGCGGCAATCGGTCCTTATGCGCATACCGTAAATTTCTCTTCGGCTTTGACGCTCAAAACTAAAGCTCTTTTTTTCTGTCCCTTACGGGAAGGCTTTTCAAGCGCTCGCCATTCCTTTTCGCGCGCGAGCAGCGGGGGCACACTTGCCGGGATTTCTCAGCGAGTTGGAATTCGAACTGCTTTCGAAGGGGGGACTCACACGGCACGATGAGCAGGCGTGACTATGTTGAGCCGCGACCACCTTGACTGTTATCAGGAAGCCGACTCCGCGTCCGGTCAAGCAGCGCGGAGAAGTATTTGATCTACAGTCGAACATTCGAACCGGCACAGTGCGAGCCAAAGTATCGCGGTTACGGCGAACGAGAATTTAAGGAGCGGGACTGGCAGTGGGGCTTGGGACCTAGGCAGGAATTTGCTCCAATTGCGCAGCCAGCCGCGGGCGATAACCAGTATCGGAGAAGATTTTATTTCCATTCGGACGCGTTCAATATCTGCCCAAGATCAAGTACTGGCCCAGATCGCTGTTGATTAAAGTGTGTCCGGGAGAATCGCATGACGGAGTATCGATTAAGTCCCGCCAACCTTGAGCAATTGCGCCGGCTCAGTAGTTGTGTCGTCGCGAGTGCGGTTGAAACATTTCAAGTGCGCTTGCCAAATACAGGATTCGCCGATTCCAGCATTCACTGTATCTTCAAGGATCGCCAGCCCACGGTGGGGTACGCTGCAACGGCTCGGATCCGAAGCATGAGTCCGCCAATGGTAGGCCACGGCTACTACTACGAGCGCACGGATTGGTGGAACCATATTCTCAGCCTCCCCGCGCCCCGTGTTGTGGTAATTGAAGATGTGGACAGGCCCCCTGGCTTGGGAGCATTTATCGGCGAGGTGAATGCCAACATTCTTCTTGCTCTGGAATGCGTTGGAGTGGTGACGAGCGGATCGGTGCGGGACCTGGACCAGGTCACGTTGACCCGGCTACAGATGTTTGCCGGCAGCGTATCGGTCTCCCATGCGTATGCTCATATCTTCGATTTTGGAAGTCCGGTCGAGATAGGCGGACTGAAGATTCGGCCCGGTGACCTGATTCATGGGGACCAGCACGGAATTCAGACAATTCCATTGGAAATTGCCGACAAGGTTCCCGTCGCGGCGCAGGAAATCCTGCAGAGAAGGCAGCAACTAATTGGATTATGCCGCGCCGGAGACTTTTCTCTCGAAAAGCTTCGCGAGGCAATCAAACAGCCAGGCCGGATTCTATGAAAAGGAAAAGGCGGCAAATTCGCGGCTTGGACTCAAACCTGAGGGAACACATGGAGACGAGTGCAGTGGTGCGGTCGCAGAACTCGAACGAATGGTCTGCAAAGACCGGCAGATCCCTGGTGACGCTCCTTTTGGCCGCGGTCCTGGTTGGGGGCTGCGGATCAACAGGCGCAACCAAAGCCGATGACTCTAACAACGCACCGCACGTAGCCGTTGTCAAGGTATCGCGGCAAGATCTTTCCAGCACTCTGCAGATTGCTTCGGAGTTCCTTCCCTTCCAGGAAATTGACGTGTACGCCAAGATTTCAGGTTACATCCAGAAACTCTATGTGGATTGGGGAACGCACGTGCGTCAGGGGCAGCTTCTCGCGGTCCTGGAAATCCCCGAACTGCAGCAGCAACTTCAACTGGACCAAGCGGCTGTAGGGCGAAGCGAGCAGGACCTGGGGCGTGCACGAGAAGACTTGAGCCAAGCGGAATCCAGATACACGGTTGCGGACCTCACCTATCAGCGAATCGCCAATGTCCTGAAAACACGCCCTGGGCTGGTAGCCCAAGAGGAAGTGGACGTCGCCAATGGGAAGGACCTGGAAGCCAAGGCCGGCGTTTCGAGCTCCAAAGACGCGGTCGCTGGCGCGGAGCAGGCCCTGCTCGCGGCCAAGGCGCAGCTTGAGAAAGACCGGTCCATGTTCGCGTATTCGCGTATTACGGCGCCGTTTGACGGCGTAGTGACTGTAATCGACGCCTATGGTGGCGCCCTTCTTCCAGCGGGAGCCTCTTCTAACAAGGGCGATCAAGCCCTCTGTCATCTCTCTCAGGACAATGTTCTCCGGCTGGTTATTCCTGTGCCCGAATCCGCGGTCCCCGAGATACGGCTGGGCAGCTCAGCTGACGTGCGTGTCCCGGTGCTGAACAAGACATTCAAAGGCACGGTAGCGCGCATCGCCGGCCAGGTAGACATGGCCACGCGGACCATGCACACCGAAATTGACGTTCCGAATCCTAAGCTCGAGATTGTTCCCGGAATGTATGCCGAGGCTTCCATCGTACTCAAAAATCGCCCCGAGGCTCTCGCGGCCCCGGTCCAGGCGCTGAACCGCGAGGAGTCCAGCGTGACCGTATTTATGGTGGACAAAGACAACAAGATTCAGGAGCGCGCCGTGCAACTCGGTATTGAGACGCCCGACCAAGCGGAGATCCTTTCTGGACTCAGTCCAGGCGATCTTGTCGTGGTCGGCAACCGGAGCCAGCTTCGTCCCGGCATGACGATTATACCGAAGCTGGTTTCGGTCGCTTCGGTTAGTGGAGGAAAGTGATGTCCGGTTTTTCGATCCGCAACCCCTATTTCATCCTCGTTGTTTGCTTGATCATCGCGGTTGTGGGCATAACCAGCCTGGTCCGAATGCCTGTGGACTTATTTCCCAATATCAATCTTCCTGAAGTCGTGGTTGCGACCTTTTACAATGGAATGCCGCCCGAAGAGATTGAAACGGAAATTACGGGCCGGTTCGAACGCTTCTTCACGCTCGGCAGCGGCATCGAACACATGGAGTCAAGGTCTCTTCCCGGCGTAAGTATCATCAAGGTTTATTTTCAACCTGGCACGGACGCGGATTCGGACGTAAACGAGATTTCGAATCTTTCCATGGCCGACTTGCGGCGCCTGCCTCCGGGCACTCTGCCTCCGGTCGTCGAAAAGTTCGATGCCTCCAGTCTTCCCGTTTGCTTGATCACACTTCAAGGGCAAGGACTGAGTGAAACCGAGCTTCGCGATCTGGGTCAATTCCAAATTCGCAACCAGATTGCAACCGTGCCCGGGGCCTCCATACCCCCGCCATTCGGCGGAAAGTATCGTCAAATCATGGTGTACGTGGATCCCGCCAAGCTGCAGGCCTTCGAACTGAGTCCTATGGACGTGGTGCGAGCCGTCAATGAATCCAACCTGATCCTCCCGGCGGGAGATGTGAAGATTGGTCCCTATGACTACAACATTTACACCAACAGCCAATATCGAAACGTTCCGAATATTAACAGTTTGCCCCTTAAAACCGTCGGGCAGGCCTCCGTCACGGTGGCAGACATTGGTCATGCCGAAGATGGCCATCAGATTCAGACGAACATCGTTCGCGTGGACGGCCAAGCTTCGGTTTACCTCCCCATCCTCAAGCAAGGTGGCGACACCAATACGATCAAGGTCGTGGACGGCATCAAAGCGGTCGTCGCGAAGTTAACGGATGTGCCCAAGCAGCTGACTCCCAAAGTTGTGTTTGACCAGTCGCTATTCGTCAAGTCGGCGATTGAAACGCTCCTCCATGAAGGCGGAGTTGGACTGCTTTTGACGGGCCTGATGGTCTTGATTTTTCTTGGCAGCATGCGGGCCACGGTCGCTGTCTTTCTTTCAATTCCGCTTTCCGCTCTCGCGGCCATCATTGGCCTCTATTTCGGCGGCAGTTCCATTAACTCCATGATCCTTGCGGGCCTGGCGCTGGTCTTCTCACGTTTGATCGACAACGCCGTCATTGTGCTCGAAAACATCTTCCGCCATCTCGAGCTGGGAGAGACCCCGGAGGTGGCTGCGGAAAGGGGAGGCCAGGAAGTTTCGCTTGCAGTTCTGGCGGCAACTTTAACGAGCGCGGTTGTCTTCTTTCCGGTGACCTTTCTATACGGGGTGAGCCGTTTTCTGTTTTCGGCGCTTGCTCTGGCGGTGGTGATGGCGTTGTTTGCCTCCTATGTGGTGGCCATGACCGTTGTGCCGCTATTCTGTGCGCGTTATATCAAGTCTGGGTCTCATGCATCCGCCGCCGAGGCTGACCCAATCGCGGGACACGCACCTCCGCCCTCCACTGGACTGGCGGGTTGGGGAGCGCGGTTCAACCTCCGGTTCGGCCAGGGCTTCCATCGACTGCTGGACACCTACGAACGGCTCGTTCGGCATGCGCTCGCGCGCCCCCGGGCAGTCGTCGTCGGTATTCTCGGAGTATTCCTTCTGAGTCTGACCCTCTTTCCGCTGCTCGGTGTTGCCTTCTTTCCCCGGACGGATGCCGGTCAGTTTGTAATTAACGTGAAAGCGCCTTCCGGGTCGCGGATTGAGGTTACCAACGACGAAATTGCGCGGCTCGAGGACATTATTCGTAAGACCATCGACCCGAAAGATCTGAAACTAATTGTGTCCAACATCGGCGTGATCCCGGGCTTCTCTTCGATCTACACATCGAATGCCGGACCCCATACCGCGACGGTTCAGGTGGCGCTCAACGATGGTCATCACTTGAGCAGTTTCAAGTACATGGACATGGTGCGAGCAAGAATCCAGCAGGAGATGCCGGAGCTCACCACGTATTTCCAATCCGGCGGCATGGTGGACGCGGTCTTGAATCAAGGCTTGCCCGCCCCTATTGACCTGCAGGTGAGCGGATCGAACATGGAAGCAGATTATTCACTCGCTGCTCAATTGGCCAGCGAGATTCGCAAGATACCCGATGTAAATGACGTCTACATCCCGCAGGATCTCGACTATCCTTCGTTGCAGCTGAATATTGATCGGTTGCGCGCAAGCGAGCTCGGACTGAGTCAGAAGGAAGTCGTCGATAACGTCATCACCGCGCTGACTTCGAACGGCATGATCGCTCCCAGCTATTGGATCGATCCACGGTCCGGGAATGATTACATGCTTACCGTGCAGTATCGCGAGAAGGATGTTCGCAGTCTCTCGGATCTCCGGAATATTCCTCTTCGCTCGCCCGGAGCGAAAAATCCGGCACTTCTCGATGCCGTTAGCAAGATTACCCGCTTCAGCGCGCCAACGGAAATTGATCACTACCAGATTCAAAGAGCGTTTGACGTCTATGTGAATCCGGCGACGGAAGATCTCGGCAGTGTGGCAAGCGCCCTTCGAAAGATTGTGGCCGCAACGAAGGTGCCGGAGGGGATTCGAGTGAATCTGCGCGGCATGGTGCAAGGAATGGAAGCTTCATTCCGGAGCTTCGGACTCGGACTCTCGCTCTCGCTTGTGCTGCTCTATCTGATCTTGGTCGCGCAGTTCCGCTCCTTCCTGGATCCGGTTCTTATCCTGCTCGCAGTGCCCACCGGAATTATGGGCGTTCTGCTGACACTGCTTCTCACGGGGACAACCCTCAACGTCATGTCGTTGATGGGCGTCATCATGATGGTAGGAATTGTGGTCTCGAACAGCATCTTAATCGTGGAATTTTCTCACCGTCTGGAACAAAGCGGGATGTCCGTCCGGGATTCCATCATTTCGTCGTGCCGGATTCGCCTGCGGCCCATTCTGATGACGTCTCTCGCGACCATCATTGGGCTGGTGCCCCTGGCCTTGAAGCTAGGGACGGGCAGCGAGCAATATGCGCCTCTGGCGCGAGCGATCATCGGAGGTTTGATTGTTTCGGTGGTCTTAACAATTTTCCTGGTCCCTGCCGCTTACCTGTTGGTCTATGAGCGCCGTGCCCAATTGCAGCCGCCCGCCCTGGCGGAGGAAGCGCAATGAGGGCTCATTTTCGGTTTTTCGCGCTCGTCGCTGCCACCGCGATATCAACAACGCTGGCGTCTGCTCAAAGTGTGAAGACCCTCACGCTTCAGCAAGCCGAGCAGCTCGCCATCCAGAATCATCCCCTCATTCAGGCAGCCGCCAACATGGCCTCTGCCGCAAAAGCGCAGATGACGGAGGCTCGTTCTGCCTATTATCCAACGGTCTATGGCAGTCTTACCGGAGTCGATGCAGAAAATGCCAGCCGCGTAGCCGCCGGCGGGTTGAATAATCCCATTATCTACGACCGCTACGCCAACGGAGTTACCGTAAGCCAACTTGTCACGGATTTTGGCCGCACCCACGAACTTGTCAAAAGTTCGGATCTTCATGCGCAGGCCCAGCAGGAGGGCGTCGTCACCACGCGCGCCGAAGTTCTCCTACAGGTTGACCAGTCCTACTTCGCTGCCCTGAAAGCGCAATCCGTACTTGCCGTCGCTGAAGAGACCGTCAAGGCGCGCCAACTAGTTTCTGACCAAGTTACCGAGCTGGCAAAAAATAAAATCAGGTCGGATCTCGACGTTAATTTTGCGAACGTCAACCTGGCGCAGGCCCAGCTTCTCTTGATCCAGGCCCAAAATGATTTGCGATCCTCGTTTGCGCGGCTGGCTGCCGCCCTGGGCTCTTCGGATCAGACCACCTTTCAGTTGGCCGAGCAGCCGATGCCTCCCGCTCCGCTACCGGATGTCTCGGCCCTCATCCAACAGGCCCTCAAGGATCGTCCCGAACTCGTTGGCCAGCGGCTCACGGTCGGTTCAGCGCAGAGTTATGCCACCGCCGAGCGCGACCTCAAGCTCCCAACCATCTCGGCTCTTGGAACGGCTGGACTTACGCCCGTAAATGAGTCCCCACTCGCTCCGCGGTATGCGGCTGGCGGTGTCAATGTCAACATCCCCATCTTCAACGGACATTTGTACGGCGCTCGCCAAACGGAAGCGGAGTCACGTGCTCAAGCGGAGAGCCAATATCTTCGGGACTTGCAGAATCAAATCGTTCGCGACGTGCAAACCGCCTGGCTCGATGCTAATGCCGCATTCCAACGGCTCTCCGTCACGGACCGGTTGCTCGCTGAATCCAACCAAGCCCTCGATTTGGCCCAAGGACGCTACAACCTCGGCCTGAGTTCCATCATCGAGCTCACCCAAGCCGAGCTGAATCAAACTACCGCACGAATCGAGCAAGCCAGCGCTAAGTACGACTATGAAGCGCAGTATTCCCTGCTCAATTATCAGCTCGGCGCTCTTCGTTAGGACGGATTTGCGCGGGCCATGGATCGCCAAATGGGGCAAGGACGACTAAGCGGCTCTTGCTTTCGCCTGCGGCTTGCGCTCGCAGCAGGTGGTATGAGGAAGTCCTCCGACCAACTTTACAGCTAGCGTCAGACTGCAAGTCGGGCAAGTGGAGGACCAATTACCGCCGCACGCTGGGCATTTCTGCAAGAGGAGTTGCGCACCATCCAGCGATTTCCCGTTTATGCGGCGGTCGAGGACGAAACGGCAATTGGGATTATCACAAATAAGATAGCGTTGCATAGGGGAAGCCTCCTTGAGGGCGTGACACAGATACTCTTGGGCCATTTGGTCGTCAATACAGTAGATATACGTACATACCCTTCCGAGCCACTGGTACATGCCGAGACTTGACGGCTTGCCAAGTCGACAAAGAATGGCCTGGCTTCGATGTTCCACGCTCGGGGAGCGCCACAATGGCACCAGCATTTGCCTGCGTCAGTAGTCGGCCACAGCTGACCCCAATTTATGTAAAATAGCTTTCCGTTGAATCCAAAACGGAAATCCATGGTCATGGCAAGTCAAGTCTTCTAAACATCTGGCAAGGGGAGAGAGAACATGCAATCCACTTTCGGCCGCAGCACTTCAGCGATGCGCTTTCACTTCGCAGGATTCATTCTGCTCCTGCTCCTGATTGGCACAAACACCCCGGCTCAGACGCCGACTATCGCCGCCACTCCTCCGATGGGATGGAATAGTTGGAATCATTTCGCCGGCAAGATTGATGATGCCACCGTGCGGGCAGAAGCCGACGCCATGGTTTCGAGCGGAATGCGGGACGCTGGGTACATCTACATCAACATCGATGACACGTGGGAGGCAGAACGCGACGCGCAAGGCCTCATTCATGCCAACAGCAAATTCCCGGACATGAAAGCGTTGGCGGATTATGTCCACAGTAAAGGACTGAAATTGGGGATCTACTCCTCGCCCGGCCCGAAAACATGCGCCGGATTCGAGGGGAGCTACGGGCACGAAGTGCAAGATGCGCAGACCTACGCGGCGTGGGGCCTCGATTACTTGAAGTACGATCTCTGCAGCTTCGGGGAAATTATGGAGCGGGCGGGATCGCCAGAAGCGGCGCACAAGTTGATGCTCGACGCGTACACGAAAATGCATAACGCACTACTCAAAACAGGCAGACCGATTGTCTTCAGCCTCTGCCAGTACGGTGCGGACGCTGTGTGGCGCTGGGGCACCTCCGTGGGAGGCAACTCCTGGCGGACGACGGGCGACATCTCGGACAACTATTCGAGTATGACGCAGATCGGATTCGAACAAGCGGGCCTCGCCAAATTCTCCGGACCGGGACATTGGAACGATCCGGACATGCTGGAAGTCGGAAACGGCGGGATGAATCAGGAAGAATACCGGACGCACATGAGCCTCTGGGCGCTGCTGGCCGCGCCGCTTTTGGCGGGAAATGATCTGAGCACCATGAAACCGGAAACGATCGCTCTGCTGACAAATAAAGAGGTGATCGCGATCGATCAAGACCGCCTGGGCAAGCAAGCGGACCGCGTGTACGCGGAGGGAACAGAAGAAATTTGGGCGCGGCCGCTGGCAGATGGCTCAAAAGCCATCGGCATTTTCAACCGATTCGACTGGCCACAGACTATTGAAATCAATTTTCGGGAATTGGGTTTCAAGGGCAGCGTGAAAGCGCGCGACCTTTGGGCGGCCAAGGATCTTGGCACTGTTCCGAGCCACTATAAGGCCCGCGTGCCGGGGCACGGTGTGGTCCTGCTGCGCGTGTCGCAATAAAGCTCCCACGGCTCAGCAGAGGGAGAGCGAGGCTAAACTCCGTCGCGCGGCCTCTCTCGACGGACGAACATAGTGTCCTGTGTCGGCTCCGACTCGCATTCAATGGCGATGGTCGTGAGCGGCCGATCGGGAGCTTCTTTCGGCAAGCCCATGAACCGCACGCGGAAACGATCCTGGTCGAACTTTACCTCGTGCCCAGAAGCAAAGAGTCGTGCGGACTTTACCTTCGTCATCAATCCCGCGATTGCCACCGTCTCGCCCGGCCAGAAATAGACGTGCATATAAAGCGTATTACCTTGGCGCGTGAAGCCGGCAAACTCAGATGCGTGCACCTGACAACGATCGTTCGTATGGATAGTGCTGGCGTTGCGCGACATCCACTGGCCTACTTCCGTCAAAACGCGCACCGACTCTTCGGGAATGGAGCCATCCGCCTTCGGCCCGATGTTCAGAAGATAGTTTCCGCCATCGCGCGAACAGGAGACTAGATTCCGGATGACCGTCTTCGGGCTCTTCCAGTTGTCATCGGCGCGCTGATAGCCCCAACTGTCGTTCAGCGTCATGCAGCTTTCCCACGACCGGCTTCCCTTCTCCGCCACGATTTCTTGCTCCGGAGTTGAAAAATCGCCCGGCAATCCGTTGCGATTGTCCACGATGATGTCCGGTTGCAGCTGGAAAACCATCTTGTTCATACGCTCGGATTCCCACCCAGCGGCGTCGAGCGGCCAATCCACGTCGTACCAAAGGACATCGATCTTTCCGTAGTTGGTCATCAGTTCGCGAATGAGTCCGTGGGTGTATTCGACGAAACGTTTCCGCGCCTCTGGATCAGTGGCGCAACGAGCTCCGTCCGGATGGTGCCAGTCCATCAGCGAATAATAAAAACCGACGTGCATTCCCTCGGCCCGCGCCGCTTCCACATACTCGCGCACGAGGTCGCGGCCCGGACCTTGTTTTGGAGCGCAGTAGTTTGTGAGCTTCGTGTCGAAATTGCAGAAGCCTTCGTGGTGCTTTGTGGTCATCACCATGTATTTCTGCCCCGCCGCTTTGGCCAGTTTGGCCCACGCGCGAGCGGCGTTGGGCTGTGGTTTGAAGCGCTTCGCCAGAAGCTCGTATTCCCGCACTGGGATACCTTCTTCCTCCATCACCCATTCATGGCGGCCCAGGACGCTGTAAAGGCCCCAGTGGATAAACATGCCGAAGCGCGCTTCATGCCACCACTTCATCCGTCGAATGCGGTCGGCGTCCTCGGCGTCGGAAGCGGCTTGCGGCTGTGCCGCAGGCAGTCCGGGCAGCCCCAGTGCCGCCGCAGTGCGGGATGAAGCAGCGAGCGTTACGAGTGAGGCGGTCGTGCTCAACAGCCAGTCGCGCCGCGGAATACGATTTGGTCCCATGGCATCAGCCTCCTTCGAGAAAACTTCCGGCAGAGAACTACGATCGCATACAGGCCGAGAAATGATCGGCTCTCGGCGCTTACTTTTCAAGCTTGAAAATTCTTTCCATGGGCAGCCACTTTTCGCCCGGATTGGCGCCGGGAAGCGGCTTTTGAAATTTCCACATCAGTTCTTCCCATTCGCGCACTTTTGGATTTTCGCGATCGGCCTTCGCTTTCGCTTCAAAGGAGAATCGCTCGTTGACTTCCATCACCATAAACATGCGAGTGCCAAGCAGATAAATCTCCATCTCTTCGATTCCGGATGCCTTGATGCTTTTCGTAATCTCCGGCCAGATTTTCTCGTGATAACGCTTGTATTCGGCGATCAATTTCGGGTCTTCTTTCAAATCCAGCGTCAGACAATAGTGTCTCTTCATTGTGCCTCGGCAACAGCGGCCGATTCCGAAACAGATATGGCCGCGTTTGGCTTGTAACCGCTCACCGCGTAATAAATCACGTACAGATAACAGATCAAGGGGACCACGAATGCTATTTGAATATTGCTCACGTCCGAAATTTTCCCCATGGCGGCTGGAATCAACGCGCCACCGATAATGGACATCACCAGAAGTGACGACCCCCGCTTGGTCAAGTTTCCCAGGTTCTTCAGACTGAGGGCAAAAATCGTCGGAAACATGATGGAATTAAAGAAACCGGCCAGGACGATAGCAAATACGGCCGCCAGTCCAGAAGCGCCAATCCCGATCAACACGCAAATCACGGCGCCAACGCCGAAAATGGAAAGCAGCCGAGGAGCCGGAATACGCTTCATCATCCACGAGCCGGAGAATCTTCCGATCATGAAACCTGTTTGATGCGCGACAAGGAAAATCGCCGCCATTTTTTCCGGACTATCCGGAATGAGATGCGATACGAAACTCGCCTTTTCACCCTGGTGCCCCGCGAGAAATTGCATCCCCCACGCGGCCATCTTGTCGAGCGTTTGCGGCATGGCATGCGTCGCAAACCGGATGACGAAGCTGCCAATTCCCACCTGCGCGCCAACATAAAAGAATTGCGCGATCACGCCTTTAATCAAGTGCGGATGCGCCAACACGTTGCCCAGTCCCTTGCTTTGGCCCTCCTCGGCATTTCCGCTTTGCTTTGCCGACACCTCCGGAAGATGCGCAAAGTAAATGAGCGCGGCAACCAGAAGAAAAATGGCGGTGATCACCAAATACGGCACTTTCACCATGTTCGCTTCCGAAGCGATATACGTCTGGACCTCTTGCGGGCTCATCGCCGCTCTCTGCGCGGCGGTGTGCTCGACGCCGGAAAGAATGAATGCCGCGCCTAGGGTTGGTACCAGCGCGGCGCCCACCGCATTAAAGGATTGTGCGAAATTGAGCCTCCGCGCCGAGCTTTCCGCCGGACCAAGCACCGTCACATAGGGATTAGCTCCAACTTCCAGGAAGGATTGCCCGCACGACATCACAAACAAAGCGAGCAAAAAGAACGAGTACTGCCGCGAGCTGGCCGCCGGAAGAAACAGCAGCGTTCCCACGGAACAGATCAGCAGGCCCACCAGAATCCCTTTCCTGTATCCGATCTTCTCCATCAAACGGCCGGCAGGAAAAGCCGCAAGAAAATAACCGCCGAAGAAAGCGACTTGAATAAACGAAGATTGAAAATCCGTCAGGTCAAACGCTTTTTTGAGATGGGGAATCAGAACATCGTTTAAGTTGACCCCGATCGACCAAAGGAAAAACAGGCTGGTGACTAAAACAAATGGCAAAAGATATTTTCGTTCGGTGAGCGGCGCGGATTCCTGATTCATTGGCTGCCTTAGGTCAAAGCGCGATCGAGGTGAGTATAGCCGCCATCGACAAACACGTGCTGGCCAGTGATATGCGATGCCTGCGGCGAAATGAGAAATAGCGCCATGGCGGCGATTTCGTGCGGCTGCGTCATGCGCTTGCCCAGAGGTATTTTCGAAACGATGTGCGCAAGCTTCTCTTCGGGATTCGGAAATGTGCTGACCCACTGCCTGTAGAGGGGCGTGCTGACTTCAGCTGGAACCAAGGCGTTGACTCGAATGCCACAGGAAAGCAATTCCGCAGCCCAATCGCGCGTGAGCGAGAGAATCGCTCCTTTCGCGGAAGCATACCCAGAGGTGCCACCTTGCCCCGTCACTGCCACCTTCGAAGCGATGTTCAGAATGCAGCCCTGCGATTTTTTCAACGCAGCCAGTGCGAAGTGGGCCATATTGTAGTAGTGGAACAGGTTGAGCCGCAGCGAACTCACGAATTTCTCGGGGCTGCCGTTCTCGAGCCCCACGTTGTCGTTTGCACCGACATTGTTAACGAGCACATCGAGCCGTCCAAATTCCTGGAGCGATTGCTCGACCGCCGCGCGGCAACTTTCCGCCGGTAAAATATCCGCGCAAATGAACCGGCAAACGGCCCCGGCAGTTCGCAGTTCAGTGTCCAATTTTTTCCCTGCATCGATATCCTTGTCCACAAAAACCGGAATGGCCCCTTCGCGCGCGCAGCCTCGCGTAATCGCCTCGCCGATGCCTTTCGCTCCCCCGGTAATCAGAACGACTTTGTCTTTAAGCTGCAAGTCCATGAGGAGCCGCCTGCAATCCATAAAAACGAACGGCGTTGCCGCCAAAAATATTTTCTTTGTGATTTGCCGCGTGCAATTCGACATAAGACTCGAGGAGTTCTCGCACCTGCCGGTAGCTCGCGGCAAGAAGGCAAACCGGCCAATCGGAACCAAACATCAATCGCTCCGGGCCGAACGCTTCAAACACAACATCCAGATAAGCGCGGAAATCCTCGGGCTTCCAATGCGACCAATCCGCTTCTGTCACCAGCCCTGAAACCTTGCAATATACATTTGCATTTTGCGCGATAGTCTTTATGCATGCGGCCCAAGGCTCTCGCCCGCCGGTTTTTATCTCCGGCTTCGCCAAATGATCCACGACGAATCGCTGCTCCGGAAAGCGCGAAACAAGTTCGATAGCCGCAGGCAGCTGCTTCGGGTAAACGAGGATATCGTACGCAAACCCAAATTCGTTCAACCGCGCAATCCCGCGCAGAAAATCGCTGCCAACAAGAAAACGATCATCCGGCTCCGCTTGCGCAATGTGGCGGAATCCGCAAAGCTTCTTGAACTGAGAAAAGTGCCGCAGCCGTTCTTCAATCCGTGGCGAGCGCAGATCGACCCAGCCAACCACGCCGACAATACGTTTGTTGCGCTCCGCCAGTTCCAACAAGAACAATGTATCCGCCTCGGATTGGTCTGCCTGGACCGCAATCGAGCCATCGATGCCATTCGCATCGCACTCGCGCTCGAACGCCTCCGGCAGAAAATCTCTTTTCAGGATGGCCATCTCCTCCGTGATCCAGGCATACCGCGCAGCATCATATCTCCAGAAATGCTGGTGCGAGTCGATGGTCATTTTCGGCAAAGCTGCTTTCATGGCCGATTCAGTGCGCATCGAGATAGTGCGTTTCGGTCAGGTTTCTCAATCTAGCCGCTGCGCCTTCCGGGGTGATATCGCGTTGAGGGCCGGCGAGCAGTTCGTATCCCACCATGAATTTCTGCACCGTGGCGGATCGCAGCAGCGGCGGAAAATAGTGCGCGTGGAAATGGAACTCTGGATAATTCTTGCCGTCCGTGGGCTCTTGATGGAACCCCATCGAATAGGGGAACGCCGTTTCGAAGAGATTGTCATAGCGAATCGTCAATCTCTGGAGGATGTCGGCGAGATCTCTCGGCTCCGTGTCGTCCAAAGTGGCAAGGCTCGCGGTGTGGCGGCGGCTCAAAATCATGGTTTCGAAGGGCCACACCGCCCAGTAAGGCACGAGCGCCACAAATCCGTCGTTTTCGCAAACAATGCGTTCGCCGTCCGCGATTTCCATCCGCAAGTATTCGCACAGCATGCACTTCTCATTGTCTTCCAGGAACGCGCGCATCGAAGCGATTTCCTTTGAAGGTATGTTCGGCAATTCTTCGTTAGCCCAAATCTGGCAATGCGGGTGCGGATTGCTCGCGCCCATCAGCACGCCGCGATTTTCAAAGATTTGCACATGCTTCACCCACGGGACTTCCCCTAGTTCCCGGTACTGTTGCGTCCACACCTCAACAACGCGCCGAATCTCTTCCTGCTGCATGCGCGGGATCGTCAAGTCGTGTCGCGGAGAAAAACACACTACGCGGCAAATTCCTCTCTCCACACGCGCAACGATTAAGCCATCCTGGTCCAAGTCGCGGGACGAAACATCGGGCAGCATGGCGGGATAATCGTTGTTGAAAACAAAGGTCTCCGTGTACGCGGGATTGCACAATCCTTGGGCCCGCACATTCCCTGGACACAAATAGCATTCGGGATCGTATCGAACAATCGGCGCCGGCGCGACTTTGTCGACTTTCCCCAGCCACGGCCGTTGCGTCCGGTGCGGCGAAACAAGCACCCATTCCCGCAAAAGGGGATTCCAGCGGCGATGTGGCGTCGAGCGCAACTCTGTTTCATTCATGTTGTGCCTAGCTTATCCCGCCGTTCAGAGGTCTCGACCACGCTCGCTCCATCAGCCGGCATGCAAACGTAAACCGCGGCGGCGATGCCCGTTTGCTTTTGATAGCCCCTGGCCACACTCTCCGCAAATTCCGTGGCATGCCCCCCGTCCACCAGATTGATGGTTGCTCCGCCGAAACCGCCTCCGGTCATTCGTGCGCCGTAGACGCCAGGCTGCCGATTCGCCAGGTCGACCATTAGATCCAGTTCGGCGCAGCTTACTTCAAACAAATCTCGCAGGCTTGCGTGCGATTGGGCCATATATTCACCAAATCTGCGCAAGTCCCCCGCTCGCAGCGCCTGAACGCTGCTCAAAACCCGGCCATTTTCCGTGACGATATGTTTCGCCCGTTTATACAGAACTTCCGAGAGTAATCCGCGGTGCTCTTCGAGCTGCTCCAGGCTCACATCTCGAAGCGCACGAATGTTCGGCACGGCTTTTTTTAAGCAGCGCACCGCCTCCTCACACTCTTCCCGCCGGCGATTGTATTCGCCCCCCGCAAGCTGGTGCTTCACCCCGGTGTTGCAGATGACCAGCTTGACCGACTCGGGGATCGGTACCAATTCATAATCCAGCGAACGGCAATCGAGCATCAGCGCGTGTTTCGCCCGCCCGTGCAGCGAAATAAACTGGTCCATGATCCCGCAGCGCATCCCCACAAATTCGTTTTCCGCCTGCTGGCAGATGCGCGCGAGATGCGGCCGGTCAATCGATAGGCCGGATTCTTCCACGAGAGCAAGCGCGGTGGCCACTTCAATCGACGCCGAAGAACTGAGCCCCGCTCCAATCGGAACTTCTCCGTGGACGAGCAAATTTGCTCCCTTTACCCTGAACCCTGCTTTCTCAAGCTGCGCGGCGACTCCTACCGAATAGTCGCTCCACGTATGGGAAGGCCGGGGCAGCTGGGAAGACAATTCCACTTCGGCCTGCTCCGGAAACTCGGCGGAGGAGACCACCAGCTTGCGATCTTGCCGCGGGCTCGTCGCCACCCAGCAGTAAAATCCGATGGCCGCGGGCATCACGAAACCATCGTTGTAGTCGGTGTGTTCCCCGATCAGGTTCACGCGCCCTGGCGCGCGATAAACATGAGGATTCACTCCAAACTTCGCGCGAAACCTTTCCGCGATGATTTTCTCGCCCGTCATATTCGGCTTAGTGAGTGTCCTTCAACTTGGCCCTGAGGAGAGCTAAAAAGAGGAAATGGCGCGCCCGGGGGGACTCGAACTCCCGACCTTCTGGTTCGTAGCCAGACGCTCTATCCAACTGAGCTACGGGCGCGCAACTTAGCAATATTAACATAGGGTGCGTTGCTCATCCACCCGGGCCATTTCTCAGTTAGAAAGGGGAGCGCGCGCCGCTCGTCCCGGAAACGTTCCTTCCACTAGCTGGCCATCCTTCAACACCACGACTCCATGCACGAGCACGAACTGTATGCCTTCCGAGTACTGCAACGGATTCTCATACGTCGCTTTGTCGATGATCCGCTCCGGATCGAACACCGCTATATCAGCATCGGCGCCGACGCGAATCCGACCTTTGTTCCTGAATACTGGCGCCCTTTTCTCCAATCGTTGCGCCGGCATCAGCGTCATTTTGCGGAGCGCCGTCATCAAGTCGAGCGCCTTTTCTTCTCTCACGTAGTGACCAAGCACTCTCGAAAACGTTCCTTGTCCTCGGGGATGGACCTTCGGTCCCGTGATGGGCATGCCGTCGCTGGCAATCATTACGATGGGGTTCGCCACGGCTGCCCGCGCCGCGTCTTCCGGGATCGAGTGGATAATTACGATTCCTCCCTTTTTCCGGTATTTTTCGAACGTCTCGGCGGTAAGCCTTTCGCCGGTCTCAGCCCACTGTACGTCTTTGTATGTAATCCCCATGCTTTCCTGCCAGCCGGGATCGAAAATCGCGGACTGCAGCGCAGTGCTTCCGGCCGTGTATGGGTAGCACTCCGTGGTCACATCCAGCCCGTGGCGTTGCGCGCCTTCCACCATCGAGATCAGCTCCGGCGTGAATTTCAAGCCCATGCTCGTGATATGCACGACGTGGAGCGGCGCGCCGGTTGCAGCCGCGGCGGCAACCACCTCTTCAAGTCCCGCGAGTCCCGTGGTCGGCTCTTTCAATCCGGCGTACCGCAGGTGCACGTGTACCGATGCGTGGTACCGCGCCGCGATTCGGAACATCTCCACAATTTCCCAGCGCGTGGCGGCGGCCGTGTAGTTCACTCCCATTCCCTCGGCCAGCGCGCCTTCGCGAAACCCTTTGTCCATGTCCGCACTGATCTCCGCGAGTTCCTCGGAAGTCGCCTCGCGGTGCGCCGCGTCACCAGTCGGCAGAAATGTGCCCGGATCGTGCATCACTTTCATGCGCACCGGGATGTGCCCGATGCTCACCCCGAAATTGATCAGCGACTTCCCTTCCCGCTGGGCATACCATCCGCCTACGTCAGCCGTACCCGCTTCGAGTTCCAGCGAAGTCGTGACTCCGTCGTGCGCCTGGAATTGATAATTCCTCGGCTCTTGCCCATGTTCGTGCATATCGATGAAGCCCGGCGCAACGACGAGACCCTTCGCATCCAGAGTTGTCTTTCCTTGCAGCGGGTTCGCGGAAATCGCGCGAATTTTCCCTTCGCTAATCCCCACGTTGCGCACTACGTCCAGCCCCGATTCCGGGTCCATCACGCGGCCGTTGGCAATCACTACATCGTATTTTGTACCGTCAGCGGCGACCCCTGTCGCGACTTCATAAATCACTGCGACGGCCACAAAAATAATCGCGATGGCCGCCGTCCGCGTTCTCCGAAATGGCTCCTGCCGCATTTTTCTACCCCCGGTCGCCTTGCGGCGCTAAGTCTCTTTCTCCAGGTGCCCGGTGTCAAAGGAAATTTTAACCGCTTAACCAATCGGCCCCCAGCCATCGAAAACTGTTGCTGCAGCGCCCTGGTCCCTCTCAGGTTATGCCCTCGGCAAAAAAACCGGGTCGCTGGGGGGCGACCCGGGGTGGGCGTACCGCTGACGGGGCCGTAGCAAACTCCCTGATTCACCTATCTGATTAGAACCGCAATCGCCATGTCCGGTCAGCCTACTCATGAGGACTAAGCAACATAGTCCAGCGATTAGTTCCGTATAGCCGACGATGCGCCCAAAACGTCAGCTTTCGCTCCCAAAACTACATTCTTCAGGCTCCTGGGTACAGGATGGCTGTTGCGTATCGGGGAATTAGCTCCGCACAGTTGAAGGCAGTCCATGCATGGCGGGCTGGACGCCAGAGGGTAACTCCAACACCGTCAATCGCTCTTCCATGCTTGACAATTCGCTCCGCTCGGTCAAAATAGAATTCCCTTCAAGGACTTAAGATAATGGTTACTCTGTCCTTCCGCCCGCGATTTTGGCTGGCGTTCGTATAGCAGAAGAGGTCCTCTCCCCTCCTCATCGAAGCGCATTTGGTGCAATGACTCAGCGATGCGCCGTGCCTGCGCTGGAGCGCGCAATGAATTTCTTCAGACAATTGTTTATGTCCGGCGGTTTTCAGCCTCATGGTTACTGCTATCAGTGGAATTCCGGCCTGGTCTGGCTGAATGTGGTATCGGATGCACTAATCGCGCTTGCTTATTTCACTATCCCATTCACTCTTCTCTGGATTATCCGCAAGCGCCGCGACCTGCCTTTCAGTTGGATGTTCGCGCTCTTTGGAGTGTTCATCATCGCGTGCGGCGCAACGCACGCCATGGAAGTGTGGAATCTCTGGCATGCGCAATACTGGCTGGCGGGAGTAGTCAAGGCAGTCACGGCGGCGGCCTCCGTGACAACCGCCA
Organism: uncultured Acidobacteriota bacterium; assembly: GCA_963753745.1. Classification (GTDB taxonomy): domain Bacteria; phylum Acidobacteriota; class Terriglobia; order Acidiferrales; family UBA7541; genus Acidiferrum. The sequence goes on along the minus strand of CAVWDX010000012.1, from coordinate 148,713 downwards.
TCCTGTTGGTCCGGCTGATGCCAAAGGCAATCCAGATCCCAAGCGTCGCGCAATGGATTCAGGCAAACAGGGAGCTGGAGAAAGAAATTCAAGAGCGAAAACAGGAAGAGAAGAAATTCCGCGATTTTTTGGAAGCGGCCCCTGACGCGATTGTAATCGTCGATCAGGAAGGAAAAATCGTTCTTGTCAATTCTCAGACGGAAAAAATGTTCGGCCACGCGCGCAGCGAATTACTTGGTCAAAGAGTTGAAATACTACTGCCAGAGAGATTCCGCGGAAAGCATCCCGTCCACCGACGTGGATTCTTCAGCGATCCCAAGGTTCGATCTATGGGTGCGAGCTTAGAACTTTACGCGCTTCGCAACGATGGCACGGAATTCCCCGTGGAGATCAGTCTCAGTCCTCTGGAAACAGAGGAGGGCACTCTGGTCGCGAGCGCGATTCGAGATGTTTCGGAGCGTAAACGGGCGGAAGAGGCACTGCAACAGAGCGACGAAAAGTTTCGACTATTGGTGCTGGGAGTGAAGGATTACGCAATCCTCATGCTTGACCCGGAGGGCCGAATAACCACTTGGAGCGACGGCGCGGAGCGCATCAAGGGCTATCGCGCTGAGGAGATTATCGGCGAGCACTTCTCAAAGTTCTACACTCCGGAAGCTGTGGAGCTGGACAAGCCTTCCCTGGAACTAAAGATCGCGACGGAACAGGGGCGTTTTGAAGAGGAAGGCTGGCGTGTACGCAAGGACGGCTCCGAATTTTGGGCCCACGTGGTGATTACTGCTCTGCGTGATAAGGCTGGGCGATTGCGCGGCTTCGGCAAGGTAACTCGGGACATCACCAAAAAAAGGGAAGCTGAAGACGAGGTGGAACGCCAGCGAAAGGAATTGGCGCGGTCGAATGCCGGACTTATTGCCGTCAACAATGAACTGGAATCATTCAGCTATTCGGTTTCGCATGACTTGCGAGCTCCGCTTAGGACCATCGACGGGTTCAGCCATGCCTTGCTGGAAGATTGCGCTGACCGACTCGACGAGACGGGCAAGACTCACCTCAATCGGATACGTGCCGCAACACAGCGCATGGGCATGTTGATTGACGACCTATTGAACCTTTCACGGCTATCACGCACCGAGATGCATACGCAAAGTGTCGATATCAGCGCGATGGCGTTCTCCGTGGCGGGCGACCTTCAGAAGAGTCAGCCTGAACGGCATATTGAACTGCGGGTCGAAGATGGCCTTAGGACAACTGCGGACCCGGGATTGTTGCGGGCCGTGCTGGAGAACCTGTTGAGCAATGCCTGGAAATTCACGTCCAAGCGGGCATCAGCGCATATCGAGTTTGGCGTGACGCACGAAGATGGAACCCTGGCGTATTTCGTGAGAGACGACGGCGCGGGATTCGATCCGGCCTATGCAGACCGGCTATTCGGTGCGTTCCAGCGACTTCACTCGATGAGTGAGTTTGCCGGTACGGGTGTCGGTTTGGCCACGGTGCAACGGATCGTTCACCGCCACGGCGGGCGTATCTGGGCGAAAAGCGAGCTTGACCATGGAGCGACTTTTTATTTCACGCTGGGTGGAGCGGCTTCCTAGTGGAGGGCTTATGAAAAACAATGTGATTATGCTGGTCGAAGATAATCCCGACGACGAAGCCCTGACGGTTCGAGCGTTGAGAAAGAACAAGATTGTGAACGAAGTCGTAGTTGCCCGCGACGGTGTGGAGGCGTTGGATTATCTATTTGGCGAAGGCATCCATGCAGGCCGCAACACCGCGGATGTGCCCCAAGTGGTGCTGCTTGATTTGAAGTTACCCAAGCTGGATGGGTTGGGCGTGCTTCGCCGCCTTCGCGCCGATGATCGAACAAAACTGCTCCCGGTAGTCATTCTCACGTCCTCGAACGAGGACCAGGATCGCATCAACGGTTACGATCTCGGCGCAAATAGCTATGTTCGCAAGCCCGTGGACTTCGATCAGTTCGTCATGGCGGCCGCGCAACTCGGTTTGTATTGGCTGGTTTTAAACGAACCACCGCCAAGGAGAGTCTAGATGCAAAACTCCATGCGATTGCTGATGGTTGAGGACTCCGAGGATGACGCGGCACTTCTGCTCCTGCTTCTCCGGCAGGCGGGGTTCGAAATCAACTCTGAGCGCGTGGACTCGGCGGCTGGGCTAGCGCGCGCTCTCAATCAAAACTGGGACATCATCATCTCGGACCACTCCATGCCGCACTTTTCGGGGACCGAGGCGTTGAAAATTGTAAGAGCGAGTGATGCCGTCGTACCATTCATTTTCGTGTCTGGCACCATTGGGGAAGATGTGGCCACCGAGGCCATGAGAAACGGTGCTCAGGACTACGTGTTGAAGACGAATCTTAAACGCCTGGTTCCGGCTGTTCAACGTGAGCTGCGGGATGCGGGGGAACGCAAGGAGAGAAAGCGGCTCGAGCGGCGCGTGCAACAATTGCAGAAATATGAAGCAATAGGGAGGCTCGTCGGGGGAATCGCGCACGATTTCAACAATATGATCGGCGCGATCCTCGGCTGGGCGGAAATGGGGTGTGAAGAAACGCAACCTGAAAATAAATTGCACAATCGCTTTCAGAAAATCTGTGACCAATCTGTGCGAGCTGGAAAATTGACTTCTCAACTCCTCGCGTTTGCTGGGGGGCAAGTCCTGCAAACTCGAAGGATCAATCTAAATACTCTTGTGAAAGAAGAAATGAGTCTTCTCGGCAGAATAATCGGGGAGGATATCGAGGTCCAGGTTCGTGTCGCTCCGGACCTCCGCGTCACGCTTGCCGACCCCACACAGATCGAACAAGTGTTAATGAATCTTTGCCTTAACGCGCGGGATGCCATGCCGGGAGGAGGACAACTGCTCATTGCGACCCAAAACGTCGAACTTGGAACGGAGTTCTGCCACAACCACGCTAACAGCCAGCCGGGAAATTACGTCTTGCTTTCGGTAACTGACACCGGCGTCGGTATGGACGCCGCGACGATGGATAGCATGTTTGAACCCTTCTTCACGACCAAAGGGACAGGAAAAGGAACTGGACTTGGCCTCGCCACTGTACACGGCATTGTGAACCAGCACGGTGGATTCATCCTCACAAGCAGTGAACCCGGAAAAGGGACCTCGTTCCAAGTTTATCTCCCTGCAGAAAGCGGGCACCACGAGCCCGACGATAAAGCGTGTAGCAATCAGCCTTTGAGGGGCACCGAGACCATCCTGTTGGCCGAGGATCACGAAGGACTTCGTGATACGGCGCAGGAAATGTTGCAGGCGCTAGGCTATCGCATTCTTGCCGCGTCCGATGGTGCGAAGGCTCTCGAGCTGTTCAAGTTGAACGCCGATCAGATCGATTTGATTGTTATGGATGTTGTGATGCCTTCGCTTAGCGGTCCAGAAGCCTATTTGGAAATGTCCGCGTTGCGGCCTGCCATCCCAGTGATCTTTACGACCGGGTACACGCCCAAAGCAAGGGCTCTTGTTTCAATGGTCGAAAGTGGTGCAGCAATCCTGCGTAAGCCATATAGTCTTGTGAGTCTTAGTCAGTCGGTTCGCGGCGCGCTGCAACCCAAACTCCTCGTGTGAAGCCTTCGATTTTCGTCTTTCCCAAACGAAAAGTTCTTCATTGTTCATTACGATTCACCCACGGTACTCCGGTTGGGAGTGATTGGAAGTTTCTTTCTGACTTATAACGATTCTGATTGGATGATGGCCCATCCGGAAGCTGAGACCGAAGGACGTGATGGAGCTTCAATGATCTTGCCCGGCGAAGCGCAAAGGGGGCAATGCGGAGACACAACCATGCCGAGGAAGTGCCCGGTGGTCTCATCAACTCGATGTACAGCTGCCCTGGAACCTCTTTCTCGCTCCGCTTTTGAATCCTCATCGCATCACTAGATTCTCAGGCCTCGAAATTCTTGGCTCGCAAGGCGGAATACTCACTTTGGAACGGCGCTTCCTCTCCATTACACACTGAACCCACAAAAGAGGATCATGTCGCCGGAAACTTATGGAAAATAAAAAGCCCCGGGTCGCTGGGGGGAGCGACCCGGGGTGGGGGTTACTTCTGAGGGGGGCCGGAGGAAACTCGATAATTTCTTAGTTCACTTGGTGCACAGTCAGCATGCAAATCTTTCTCAGCTCTTCATACGTGAAAAACGTCTCTTCCTGATCTCCCGCGCACTCTTTGTGTCCCAATCCAGACTCGCGCGAAAGGTTGGAGAGTTCATCTTCAGAGATTCCAAGAAGCAGCGCTGCTCGTCCTTGAGTCACATACTTTGGCACTTGGCTATTCATCGTTCCTCCTCACGCGGGAAGTAACGCCATCGCATCTTGCTCAACGGCCAGGATCATCGTTTTATAGATGTCTACATCCCAGCCATCCCCAATCCTCATTCGAACTGTTTCGCTGCCATCCTTGAGTAGCGTTCCTCGCAGCGGCACCTTAATATCGCCTAGCGCTACTTGCAGCACCACGGCCTGCCCAATCCACGTTGCGTATGCGCTGTCCATTCCCCCTCCTGCAGATGTTCAGGCCTTGCTGACGTGCACAGAATCGCCGAGCGAACCTCCGGCGACAATGGTACAGAGAGGGTACTAGCCTAGTAAGTTGGTACTGTTTGTTTCCAGGGAGTGCGCTCGCACCGGTTCGGAACACAAGTACGCACGTACTGTTTTTCAGAACGCGCGGTCCATTGGCCAGCAAGGTTGCAAATGACATTCTTCTGGCATGATGCGTCCCGATCAAGCACCACTGCACCCCAGGACAGCGGCCTCGTCCGAAAGAGCAGGTCTGGGCTTGGCATTAGGCGGCGGATTTTCGCGCGGGTTCGCGCATCTTGGCGTTCTTCAGGTCCTCGAGCAAAATCGTATTCCTGTCTCTTATATCGCAGGTACGAGCGTCGGCAGCATTCTCGGCGCGGCTTATGCCAGCGGCACTCCGATCGCACGCATCATTGCCACTTGCCGTACGATTCGCTTCCGCGATATCGCCCGGTGGCGTGTTTCTCGCCGGGGACTCGCCAGCAACCACCGGCTAGGTGACCTCATCGAGCAAGTGTTCGAATCGCGGCGCTTCGAGGATCTCCGTATTCCGATGGCCGTGGTTGCGACGGATTTGGCCAATGGCGAACCGGTTGTCTTCACCCACGGAAACCTTTCAGAAGCCATCCGCGCGAGCTGTGCGTTCCCGGGCTTGTTCGAACCCGTTGAAATTGGAACGCGTTGTCTCGCCGATGGCGGCCTGGTTGCGCCGGTTCCAACGCGCGCCGCTCGGGATCTTGGCGCAACGCATGTCATCGGCGTTTCCGTCGGTGTCGGTGATGGTGCCCGTGGCGCTCCATCGAACATCTTTCAGGTCGTCTGTCGCGCCGTTAACGCCGCGCAGAAGCATCAGCTCGAAGTATGGGAGCGTTACGCGGATCTGGTCCTCCGGCCCGAGGTGCAATCACTTGCTTGGGACGACTTTGACCGCGCTGATGAGGCCATCGAGGCCGGCGCCGCGGCCGCTCGCCGCGCCCTATCCCGCATCCAGAAATTGCTTAACCCTGCGCAAGAATCCTATTCCGAGTTCGAAACCCGGCTGGAGGCCGAAGCCCAAAGTTATCTTTGGCTGGCGGAGGCATCCCGATGATTCGCCTTGCTGCTTTGCTCGCGGCCGTTATCGCATCCACCTTTTTCTGGTATGAATGCGGAGAAGACCTCGTCGTTTTCTGTTACCGTATTGGTATGGGTGCTTTTTCGGCGCTGCGCTCTCGCACGCTCGTCCCAGTGCCTGTTTCTCAAATAAACCGATCGAGGAACCGTTCCGCTTGCTCCAATCCATCCTCCACTTTTTCCACTCGCTCTACAGCACTGAGGGACTTCGAGAGCTAATCCGCTCCGGAGGCGCTCCTCTCGTTTGCACCATCGTTTTTATTGAAACCGGCTTCTTTGTCGGGTTCTTCCTTCCAGGCGACTCGCTTCTGATCACCGCCGGTATCTTTTCCTACGCGGGCGTCATTCCTATCAAGTGGCTCCTGCTTCCGGTCATGCTTTGTGCTATCGCCGGCGACCAGGTCGGCTACTGGATTGGCCGTTCTGCAGGCGCCGCACTTTACCGCCGCGAAGATTCCCTCTTTTTTCGCCGCAGTCATCTTCAGCGCGCCCACGATTTCTACGAGAAATATGGCGGCCGGGCCGTGATTCTTGCTCGTTTCCTCCCCATCATTCGAACGTTCTGTCCACCGGTCGCGGGCGCCGCGAAAATGCCTTATGCGCGCTATCTTCTTTATGATATTTTGGGCGGCACCTTCTGGGTTGGCACCCTAATCCTCGGCGGGTACTCGCTCGGCCATTTCATTCCCAACATCGGCGAGTACATCCATTATGTGATTGCGGTGGTTATTGTCCTTTCTGTACTTCCCCCGATTATCGGGCTGCTCCGTTCCAGGAAGGGCTCTCATGCTCGGTCCGGAACCGCGGTATCTAACCATCAGGTTAAATAAGCCATGGCTGCCACGAAACTCCGCGCCATCATATTTGATATTGGCCGCGTTATCGTTCGGGTGGATGTTGCCCGCGCCATGCTGGGCCTTGCTTCAGGGACCTCTCTCTCCCCTTCGGAACTCTGGTCTGCCATCGAGAAGGATCCCCGCTGGCCCGCCTGGCAAGAGGGCCGAATCGCACCACGCGATTGGTTTCTGCATCTGAATGAGCGTCTTGCTGGCGGGCTAACGTTCGAACAATTCATCGAAGTTTGGAATCGCGCTCTCGATCCCGCCCCAATCCACCAAGACGTCTTCTTCGAGGAGCTCTCCAAACGATATAGCCTGGCCCTGCTCTCCAATACCGACCCCATCCACGTACGCCATCTGGAAGCCAGTTACAGCTTTTTCAAGTACTTCCCAGTTCGCATCTACTCCTGCGCTGTTGGCGCCAGCAAACCCAATCCGGTGATTTATCGCGAGGCTCTTCGCGCCCTGAAAGTTCGTGCCGACCAAGCCCTTTACATTGATGACATTGCCGCCTATGTCGATGCGGCGCAGCGTCTTGGTCTGAGCGGCATCCAGTTTCGCTCTGCGAATCAACTGGCCTCCGATCTCAAATCTCTAGGAGTAGATCTCTCCTAAGCCGGCCGGAAGCGTAAGAAACTCCGTAAAGCAGATTTGTTGCGTAAAGATTGCAAGGACTAGTACTGGCCCTCGTCCGCGGATGCTTTCCGTCGCCACAAGCAACCCGCATTTCTTCATCGGTTTACAGCGATCTTCGCTCCTTGTTCCCTGTCCCTCATTTGGCGCGCGACTTGCTCCTTCTTAGTTACGGGCCAGTTACAAATTCAAATTGTTCGCCCACATTCGGGTGAGGAGAAAAGAATTTCTATGTCAGAGGAACACATCATCGAAACAAGAACTGGATCGTCGTGGCAATTGCCCGCGATCATCGTACTTGGCTTGGTCGCGATTGGTGGTTTGGCATTTGGCTGGAACGCGTCGTCAAAGCTTGACTCTACGCAGCAAGCGGTAACCACGCAGGTCAAATCCGTCCAACAGTCTGAACAGCAGGACATGTCCTCGCTGAAAGACCGCCTCTCGCAAGATGAGAAGGCTAATGCCGACCTGCAGGGCGACCTGAAGGTTGTCACGGACAAGCTCAAGATTACCCAAGGCCAGCTGAGAAAAGCGCGTAAAGAGGCTGCACAGTTAAATGATGCGGCCACTCAAAAGATCAGCGCGCTCGATACCTCCGTGCACACGGAACTGGCGACCAAGGCCGGCACGGACGACGTCAAGACCGTCGACACCAAGGTCACGGCTGTCAGCACCGACCTCAATTCCACCAAGGAAGACTTGAAGATGGCCAAGAGCGAGCTGGGCACGCTCATCGCCCGCAATCATGATGAAGTCGACCAACTCCGCCGCCTCGGCGAACGCGACTACGTCGAATTCACCATTAACGCCAAGAACAAGCCGGAGAAGGTTGGCAACGTCACTCTGGAGCTCAAAGGCGTCAACGAGAAAAAGAATCAATTCAATATCTCGATGGTCGTTGAGGACAAGCACTTCATGAAGAAGAACCGCGCCCTGAACGAGCCCATCTTCTTCTACACCTCTGGAACTCGTCTGCCTGAGGAAATCGTCATCAACAAGGCCGGGAAGAATAAGATCAGCGGCTACGTAAGCATCCCCAAAGCGAATGCGCAGCCGGCAAGCGCTTCCACTAGCTCCGGTAACTAAATATAGAGTGCAACCCCGGCCATTTCGGCCGATGAGGAGCAAAGCGGGCAGGCCTTCCTGCCCGCTTTGTTTTTCCAGCCCTTACGTTCTCGGGAGCCTCACTCATTTTTACAGCGAGTATCCGGTTTCCCTTGAATCTCCGCTAAGATGGAAGCGCGTATCGCGGAGAACCGTTTGCATCAGACTCCCTACATCTTGTACATCGCGGTTGATGACTTAATTCCGGCCCGGGGAAGCATGGTTCCTGGTCTGGACGAATTCGCAGCAACCCTCGATCACCGCGGTATTCCCGCAGTGTGGCTCACTAGCCGCACGCGGCTCCAGATGGATGAACCTCGCCGCAAACTTGCTCATACCCACCCTTTCATCGCCGAAGACGGCTGCGGCATCTTCCTTCCCGAAGACTATTTTCACTTGCGTCCACAAGCCTCCACGTCGCATCCACGCGGAACAGCCACCGTCCGGCTAGGCCGGTTTACCTGCCTTCCAGTAGCAGAACAACAGCCTGCCGCTTCGGACGCTTTGGAGGCGCTATCGGCCGAAACAGGCGTGTCCGTTGTACCGCTGCGGTCCCTTGCGCCGCGCGAGTTGGCCCAGAACTTGGAATTGCCGCCTCGCGATGCCGATCTGGCGCGTCAGCGCGATTTTGATGAGCTTTTTTTCTTTGCGGGAGCTTCGGAGGAAGATCTCAAGAGGTTCCAGGACGCTGGGAGACTTCGGAATATCCAGCTTCGCCAGCGAGGCGTTCTCTGGTCTCTGAGTATCGGCGCGAATGTTCGACGGTGCATTAGTGAACTTTCCAAACTTTATGATCGCGCCCTCCGCTCCCACGCCCGCAGTTTTGGAATCGCCACTCCGGGCCAGGAGGCCGCCCTGTTTGCGGCCTGCGACCGCACGATTCTGCTGAACGAGAAAGCTAAGGGTCAGGTGGACGATAGTTACACGAAATCTTCGGCTCGGACCCATCGAGTAATGGAACTACCACTCAAATCGCCTGATGTCTGGGAACAAGTTCTTGCCGCGTTTTCGGAGCGGCGATAGCGGATAGTTGAATCCCAAACGACGGTTCGGAAAGAAAGTGTCTTTTATGTCGCGGCTTTTCCACACATCTAACATTTGAGCGATCTGCCGTGATTCGAGCGGAACTTCCAAATCTAATGTTTTCGCGGTGATACAAATGCTCGATGGTTTATTTTCATGGCCCTTGGATTGCCCATTATCAGACGGGTGGGCGCTGCAGGTATACTCGCTCACGCCCTCGGTTTGGCAAGGTAACTGAGAATTGAAGCAGACCGAGTACTAGGAGAACCCTAACCATGGCGTGGCTCGTTCGCAAACTTCATATTCCGGCCTCTGAATCTACGATGGGAATCGTACTGACCGTCTGCGTCGTCACCATGGGCCTCATGTCGGTCGCTCTTATCTGGCAGGCTCAGATCATTGCCAACCAGCGCGATGCCATTCGCTGGCTCGAGGGTCTTAAGTTTGGTGGATAGATTCCCCGCACAGCCCTGCTAATGCCAGGCGCGCGCCCCTCCGCGTGCCTGGCCCCCCTCTCGTGACTCGCCGAAACGTCTGCGTAACTGACAATCTCTTCCGGACCGACTTCCTCGCATCACCAGCGCCTTCGGATGCGACATCGTAGTCATCCTCATTCCGCGCCTCTGCAATAACTTGGAAAAGAGATAAGAAAATGAGAAAGGGAGAACCTGGCGGTTCCCCCTTCTCTCTAATTTGCTGCGTCGTCTGCGAAGCGCGCGAATTGCACGTATGTTTCGCGAGCGACTCGCACCGCGAGAGCGGTGTGCTCAGCTTTAGTTCAGCTCTAAGCCCGGTGGAGTCATGTCCCCTCCGGAGCTCATCGAGCTCTCATGTCTCATGTACTCCGTCGCACCGTTATTTGCAAGCGAAGAGTTGGGGAGGGATTGAAAGGATTAGGTGAGACAGTGGGAATGCGTGAAGAAGTCAAAAGCTCCACACGTAAAACCGACGTGTAGGGCACCCCCGATTTGCGGCCCATTTTACTTTCGGGCCACCAGCCTGCGTGCCTGGCGGGAGCTGTGTCAAATTTGACGCATTTATATCATCCTATCATTCTGTCACAGAATGATAGAATGAATTGAAAGTGGATTTTTTCCTCGTCTTTGTGCGCGAGGGCCCGTTTTGAGGCATCTTGGTCCTGCGCTGAAAGCCTTCCTGTAAGAGTTCGTCATTCGTTCAAACTTATTCAGCCTCGCAAATTATAGAGTTGTGCGAGTGGCTGAGAAAAGCGGCAGCAGGGCCGCCGCACTCCAAATCGCCACTTCGCAAGATTGTGCAGGACGCAGTAGCTTCAAGCTCGACGAAAGCGGCCGCAGGACAATCGCCGGTCTAATGGGTCTGCCTAAGAGTTCCGGGACGGGAAGGAGCTGAATCAGAGAGAGCTTGCGCGGATGACGAGGCGCACTACTGAACGAAAACAGTGTATCAAGCGGTGGCGAGAATGTCAATACAAGATCTGCGGTTACTGAGTCGCCATTCGAATGAAACGGGAGCGAATACGAATGAGGCTGGAGCGAGTTGAGAAAAGACTTTTCAAGGCAGCTCCTTGACCTCACATGCGGCCAGCCATCAGGTTACCTGATCAACGGTGAGGCACGCCGGCAGCCAAATTATTTTGGGGATGTGTTCAGCAACTCCAGCGTGCGTTTAAGTTGCTCGAGCTTTTGTCCGGCTTCGCCTAGTTTGCCTTCGGCGGTCAGCCGCTGGTAGTCGGAGAGGTCTTTGGCGGCCTGCTCGATCCGAGCCTTGAGGTCCGCCGGAGTTCCGGAGGAGGTGGAAGAGGCCGACGGGGTTTGGCCCGGCTCGGCGGATTCAGCCGCGGCGCTTGTCGAAGACGCAGCGCCGCCAAAAAGGGCCGCCATAGCGGACTCGAAAGTTGGCCCGTACGCCAGCCGGTCTTGCACCGCGAGGACGACGAGACGCAACTCCGGCATGGGGCTTCGCTCAGCCTGAAGGTAGATGGGCTCGGCATAAAGCAGTGTGCGCCCAGTCGGAATCACCAGCATGTTACCGCGGCGCACGTGGGAGCCATGCTGGCTCCAGAGGGTCAACTGTCCGGAGAGTTGCGCATTCTGATCGATGCGGGCCTCCACCTGCAGTGGCCCGTCAACCAGTTTCGTCTTGGGGAAGTCGTACACCACCGAGGTCCCGTATTGAGGGCCGTCGCTGCGGCCTGCAATCCAGCCAATCAGATTATTCCGGTTGGCGGGGGTGAAGGGCAGAATTTCGACGAACTCGGTATCAGGCTCGCCCGGCAGCCTCATGAGTACAAAGTTCGGCTGCATGGACAGGGTGGTTTGGTCGCCAAGGTCGTTCAGGCCTACTTCGCTGGCCACAGTCCACATATCCTCACGATTGTAGAACACCTCCGGATCGGTCATGTGATAGAGGCCGTAAGCTTGCGCCTGCAACTTGAGCAACATTTCGGGGTAGCGGACATGCTTGCGTAGATCCGCAGGCATGGCGGCGGCATCTTTGAACAGCCCGGGAAACACGCGGCGGTAAGCGGCGATGATCGGATCCTCGGTGTCGAATACGTAAAATATGGTCGATCCATTGTAGGCATCGATCACCACCTTCACGCTGTTGCGCATGTAATTGATGGGATTGCCGTCGAGGAGGTAATGAGTGGAGTAGGGATAGCTGTCTGAGGTAGTGAATGCATCCATGATCCAATAGAGGCGGCCATTCTGGCCGACGACGATGTAGGGATCGGGATCGTAAGTGAGAAAAGGCGCCAGAGCCGACACGCGGGCGAGAAGGCCGCGGCGCATCAGCAGCCGACTCTGGTCGTTGACATCGTCGCTGAAAGGCAGCTTGGTGAGATCGCCGCGGTCCGTGGCAATGAGGATGCGGCGGAGCAAGCCGCCGAGGACGATGCCACCAGTGCCCTGGTAGGACGTGAAGCTGTTGGTCTGGCCTTGGGGGTAGTTGAATTCTTTCTGCCGAGTTTTCACGTACACATCGGTGTTCGTCAGCTGACCGAAGTAAATCTCCGGGCGAGTGACGGTGAGACCGGGGACGGTGCTCTCGACGGGCATGTTACTCAGAAGAAGAGTGGGCAGCCCTTCCGGCGTGAAGCCGTTGACGGTGTTCATGGTGATGCCGTAGCCGTGAGTATAGATAAGCTTTTCGTTGATCCAGTTGCGGCTGCTCTCGGGGAGCTTATTGACGTTCAACTCGCGTGCGGCAAGCATGACCTCGCGAAGATGGCCTTGGATTTCATAGCGGTCAATGTCGATATCGGGAAAATCGTAGTAGGTTCGGATTTCCTGTATCTGCCGGAGGGTGTCCTGAAGGGCGTGCCAGTCCCAGAGACGGATGTTCTGGAGCGTAGCCTGGTTGTTCGCTGGATCGGCACCCTCGATGCTGGTCTCGGCGGGAAACTCGCGCTGGGTCATTCGGTCCAAGCCGTAGGCCAGCCGAGTCAGCTTGATGTTGTTTGCGATATAGGATTGTTCGCGAACCAGTTGATTCGGTTTTACGATGAAGTTGCTGACATACCAGCCGACGACCTGAAGGATCAGATAGCAAGCCGCGGCTGGAACGATTGCCGCGACCAGCCAGCGGCCGCGTTGTACGAAAGCGGCATTTGTGGCTGCGATGCCCGCGCCCAGGACGAGGGCCGCGCAAACGACCAGCAAGCCCGGGAGCATGATGTGGACATCCGTGTAGGTGGCACCGCCAAAGATGGTGTGGTCCTCGAACAATCTCTCGAAGCGGCCGATATAAACCTGCACCGCGATGACCAACAACAGGAAGGCCAGGGCAATAGAGAAGCCACGCCAGGATGCGACATTGTAGTTGCCGCGGAATCCTTCGAGAGCGCGAGTGCTGCCGGCGACAACAAATAAGCCAGCAGCAACCACACAGGTAACCAGGGCAAGCATCATCAGCCAACCGGAAAAGAGTTGCCAAACAGGAAGTGTGAAGAGATAAAAGCCCAGCGGCTTGCCTAAAACCGGATCCGCAAGGGCTCCGCCGGTGTGCGGAGCATTCCAGTACAAAGCGAGGGCCGGCCACTGTGCCATCATTATGGTGCCGGTGACAAGCGCGATGAGGAGCGAGCCGCCGATGGCGACGAAGCGCATGATGGGCTCGACTGAAAGTCTCAGTGGTTGCCCGCCCACAAAAATCGTTTGTCCGCTCGGCAAATCGCCGCTGTGCATCCGTCTGAGAGCCAGAATCATTCCATACAGAATAAGAAATGTGGCCGCGGCAAACGCCGCGAAAACCGCCCACTGAAGGCTCAGCATTCTCCAGAACACTTCACCGTAGCCGAGCGAGCCGAACCAAAGGGCGTCGACGTAATAAGATAGCCACGTCTGGCCTCCGAAGACGAGCACGGAGAGTATTGCGAGGATGAGAAGCAACAACGAACGGGAACGCCACGCCGGATGAAACGGCCTTCTAATCGACGTACGGGTGTGCTCTCCGTTGACGGGCTTGGGAATCATTCAAATCGCCTCTCCACCAGCATATCGCCTTTAAGTATCCAAAAACGCGTATTTTGTAGCGCCGGAAATATCCGTTGCAGATAGATTGAAACTCTTACGTGTTGCCGGCTGTCTATCTTGAAAGCACGTTCAGCGGAGAAACTGCTTCAATTCGGCCCGGTGTCTCTAAGTTCCCCTCTGATCTGAAACCACCATCAATCCAGATGCCGCATGTCAGTCTAATTTCAGCCACAAACTCCTAACGATTGGTCAGCGACTCGAAAGCTATCCGAAAATCCCGTTCAAGGAAGGAACGAAGGGCGGTTCCGGACAGAAGATTGAAAAACCTGGAGTGAATCGAGATTGGCAAAGCAAACGGCCGCGACACCCGAAGATTGGACAGACACACAAATTCCACACGGGGGCTCTTTCTACTTCGTGCGTCAGCTTACTTTATAAAGAGGGTTTCTCGAAGCTGGTCCCTGCTCACGAAAGACTTCATCGTGCGGAATCGGTTGAAGAGGTCTTGAATTTCGCGGTTCTGATAGACCTTCTGCGCGGGACAGAGCAGCGTCGCGGAAATAATCTGTAGCGAGTTGGAATCCGCGATGCGATAGCGTTGAAATCCTTCCGGCTTCTTGCTGTGAAATAGCGCGAACACAACTCCGCCCGGACGCAGCAGTTCGGTCAAGTTCGCGATGGTCTGCTTGGCGAGCGCCGGCTCCAAATAATCCAGCAAATCCCATACGAGAACGGCATCAAATGAGGAACGAGGGTATTGCAGATTGGACTCAAGGAATCGCAACGCGCGCCCGACCGGTGTCATGTCCACGTTTTCGGAAACGACGCCGACGTCCTGCAAGCGCAGTTCCTCTTCTTTGAGAAATTCCTTCCACTCTCGCAGAATGTCTTCCGAGGACACTCGAAAACCGCGCTCGATGAAGAAGCTGAGCGTGGTCTGCCAGGCAGGCCCCAAATCGAGAAGTGTTCCACGTCCAAGACCGTCAAGGTTCCACAAGAATTCTTTCAACCCATTGGAGATGCGCGTTGAGCCTGGTGCTTCTGGCGGACGCATAGAACCCACCGCAGGGACGGGGGCTACATTGCGCGCTCGCCCATTTTGAGGCATCGGGCGAGAGACTTCGCGACCCGTTCCACTTCCAATGCCGATCCCAAGTTTCTGGAGGAAGCTCATCGATCAATCCGCGGCCGTTCCGGAGTTCACGGAAATCGACTTTGCTCCGGAAGGCGAGGCGCTGCCCGCGGCGGCCGCATGAGCTTCCCCGGTTTTGCCGGGCTGTTTGCCTGCTTCGACTCTTCCGCGGAGCAAGGCACCATCCTCAATCGCTAGCCTGTCGGTTTGCACTTCACCGGTGACTTGGCCGGTGCTCCAGAGCTGCACTTTGTCGCGTCCGGAAACCTTCCCTTCGACTTTCCCGCGGACAATCACTTCACGTGCGGTCACGTCCGCTTTGACGTTTCCGTTCGGTCCGATGGTCAGGCTCCCATTCGTAAGACTGAGCTTCCCTTCGACTTGACCGTCAACAAAAAGGTCTTCGCTCCCAGTGACCTCGCCCTTAATTTTGATTCCTTGACTGATGCAGGCAGCGGCCTTCGAGGAGACAGGTACCGAAGCGGGCGTCTCTCGGATTGGGGACGAATTTGAACTCGGCGTGCTCGGAAGACCCGTAGGCACTGTGGAAATCTCGGGTACTCCTTGGGGCTTACCGTCTTCTTTTTTCCACATCTGACACCTCGACATCGAAAATTGGATTTTCGAAGCCGCCGATCGAGTGCTGGGAGGAACCGCGACTCAGAAGCGTGAAGATAGTACAGCACTTAGCGGCTGTAAACAAGTATGCGGGGTAGCAAATCTAGCGTGTTTCCTGAATCGCTATACCATACTTTGTGGTTTCGGTCCGGCTATGTCCACTATGGATAGCGATGGCTTTCGGCGAGCGTCGGTTCCTCGTGGCCCTCAAATCCCTACTATTTTTATCGACAATCTATAAGTTAACAGAGTATTTACTTACATTATTTGCATACCGCCACCGCTGGAAAATAACAAACCGCGAGTTCGTGACTTTCACGCCGAACTTGTTGGAAAATTTGCGAGGAAGAAAATCGCGCGCGTTGCCAGTCTTCTATTTCACAAAAATACGATGGCGTCACTCTGCACTCACTGTGCTTGGCTGGCAAGCCACGCCTTCACGAATTCGGATCCAGCCCTCGCAAATGCGCGGCCGCCTGCTCCGGCAGCTCCGCATTGAAGTAGACCTCCTTGATGCTGTAAGACTTACTGCGCTTTTCCACGATCGGCAAGATTTCGATGTGCCAATGGTAGTCTTCCGCAAGTGTTTTCCAATAGCCTGCCAATTCACCCTTCTTACTCTTCGTGTTCGGCGCGGTATGCACGACCAAATGATAGGCTGGCGCGACTTTATCCAAGCGGCGCAGCACCCGTCCCAGCAGCGCCGCCAGTTGCTTGCGGTTGGAGCCCGTCCGCGGCTGCTCGAAGAGCTGATTGTGCTTGCGGTGCATCACCCAAACTTCATACGGGACTCGAGATGCATAGGGGCAGAGCGCGTAGTAGTCTCCTTGCACGTCCACGATCCGCTTTCCCTGCTTTTCTTCCTGCCGGACAACATCGCAAAAAATGCAGCGCTCTTTGTCTTTGTACCAGTCATGCGAGGCGTGCAGCTCATATTTGATTCGCCGCGGCACAAAGATCGTTGCGGTCACTTCGGAATGCGCGTGGGGCCATTCTTCACCTGCCGCCACGCCATGATTTTTGAACACGCTCACATATTTGAATCGCGCATCCTTCTTCAGATCGGCAATCCGCGCGCCCCATACCCAGAGCACCCGCTCAATCTCCTCATCACTGAATTGGGTCATGCGTTTCTCGTGGCTCGGCGTCTCCACCACTACTTCGTGCGCTCCGAGCGGCCCCATTTTGTCGTACATGCCCTCGGCCTGGCGACCGGGATCACCTTCCACCCGGTATAGAGGGTCAGGATGAGGCACCACGCGTACCTGCCAAGGCCCTTCCGCGGGCCAGCTCATGATGGGCTTTAGTTTTTCAATCTTTCCAGGCTCAAACGGACACTCGAAAATAGATTCGCCGCCGACTTCCCGGTGGCCCAGTATGATCCAGCTTTGTGTGATGGGGTCTTTTCGGAGTTCCATTCAGGTTTCTTTAGAAAATCTTGAAGCCGCCCCTCTTTAAGCGCAAATTCGGCAGGCAACACCCAAGAAAATCGATTTGCGACGCTTGCAGGCAGCCTTCGCGCATGGGCGTAGTTTGTTTCCCTGCTCCAAAATTGTCAAGCAACCCAAAAATCAATTCGTCGTGCAGTTTCCGATCTCGACGTTAATCAAGACTTTCGTAGAGGACTGTTTATCGTCTCTGCTTCCCTTCGCATGTTATCCTCTCGGTCTAGATGGAAATCGACAGTTCATTTATGCAACTCGCCATCGAGGAAGCCCGCGGCGCGGCGGCCGCCGGGGAAGTCCCCATCGGCGCTCTCATCGTTCACGACGGCAAAATCCTCGCGCAATCTGGTAACCGCACAATCCGCGACTGCGATCCGACAGCTCACGCCGAGATCATCGTAATCCGCGAAGCCGCCCGACTCCTCGAAAACTATCGCATGGCAAGAACCACCCTCTACGTCACGCTCGAGCCCTGCAGCATGTGCGCAGGCGCCATCATCCAAGCCCGCATCCCGCGCCTCGTCTACGGCGCGGACGATCCCAAAGGCGGCGCCGTCCGTTCCAGTTTCGAAATCCTCACCAATTCCAGCCTCAATCACCAGGTAGAGGTCGTTCCCGGCATCCTCGCCGGGGACTGCACTTCGCTCCTCCAATCCTTCTTCGCCGCCCGCCGCTAATCAGAGGCAGTTTCTGCCCTTTTAGTAAGATGGCCTGCGTGTCTGCCAGGAGGCAGAGTTGGTGCGGTTCCTCGCGTTTGGCGGTTATCGATGGAGCGCAGCTCACGCCCGCCGGAGCAGCCTTGGCCAAGTTAGATTGCCGGAAAGCAGAAGCCTTGCTAGGATGAAACTTGGAACAGCCGCGGAGAGGTGACTGAGCGGTTGAAAGTACTCGCCTCGAAAGCGAGCGTACGGGAAACCGTACCGTGGGTTCGAATCCCACCCTCTCCGCCATTTTTTGTTTACCAATTACTCAGTCATGGAGCAAAAAAATGCCGGACGACTGCGCCCGGCCATAACGGCATTCAAATGGCGGAAATAAATCAAAAATGGCAGGACGCGGCGCCACGCTTCTGCAAATATTTCTGGTGATATTCTTCGGCGCGATAGAACGTCGAAGCTGGCGCGATTTCCGTCGCGATCGGCCGCTTAAACTTGCCGCTCGCTTCTAGCGCTGCCACGGATTTTTTCGCAATCGCTTCCTGCTCAGGTGAATGAAAGAAAATGGCCGTGCGGTATTGTGTTCCGAAGTCGGGCCCTTGCCGGTTTACCTGCGTCGGGTCATGCACTTTCCAGAATACGTCCAGCAGTTGCTCGAAACTCACCTTGGCCGGATCAAACGTCACTTGCACGACTTCGGCGTGTCCCGTTTCATCCGTGCAAACATCTTTGTAAGTGGGATTCGGCGTCTCGCCGCCGCTATATCCCACGGCCGTTTCGAGCACTCCCGGTACTTGTTGAAAAGCAGCTTCGACTCCCCAAAAGCATCCCGCTCCAAACGTTGCAATTTCTGGCATTTCTCTCTCCTGGGCAAACTGACTCTCGTTCGCCCCCGCAGTCAATTTCTCATAAATTCCTTCCATTGGATGCCGTAGGGCAGCCTATAGTTTCTGTTCCTGCAGCAAGCTGATTGCCGCTCCACCACGGCCCGCAAAATCTGTGCGAGAGGCTGCCCTGTTTTTCTTGGCAGCCTGGGTTTCAAGACTAGTGCCTCGACGCCCCCGTGAAGGTTTTCAACTTGGCCTGCGCCAGGCTTTTGTAAGCACTATTCACAGACGCCGACTGCGTGAAGGCCTCCTTGGCCTCGGCATTCCTCTTCAAATTTAGCAAAGCAAAGCCCAGCCAGTATTGATTCCGCCCATAGCTTCCCTCGTTGGGCTTCAGCAGCGGGGCTGCGGCCTCAAAATTATCCACGGCGTGCGCGTTGTCCTTCTTTTGAATGCTTACCTGCCCCAAAGAGCTAAGCGCCAGCCCTTTCTGGAGCGAAATCTCCTGTTGCCATTGTTCGTCCGTAACACTTTCCGGTTTCTGGGCGCTGCCCAACAGGGCAATCGCCTTGTTGGCCGAGGTTTCGGCCTTATCCAGTTGCTCGCCTTTCTCGCTGTAATAATCGGAAAGCAGCAGCAACATTCCTATGTTGTTGGGGTCCTTGGCGAGCAAGCCGTCCGCGACCTCGAGCATTTTCGGTATGTTTTGTGCCTGTTGGTAGGAAGCCGCCGCCACGCCGAGCGCCTGATTCGCGTATGGCGAATCCGGAAAAATCTGGGCGAAGTGCGTCATTTGCGCTGCTCGCTTCGCGGCGCTTGGCGTTCGATAATCCACCATATAAACGGCTTCCTCGATGTAATTGATATTGTCCTTATTGCTTTCTAGAGTCGCGGCCTTTTGCCGCTGCCACGCTTCCGGCTCCTCCCCAGCCGGCGCGGGCGATTCCTTGAATCGTTGCAGGATTCCCGGCAGTTTCTCCCCATAAGTTATCAGTTTGTCGCTGTCGCCCTTCTCGCTGGCCGCGCGAATCATGTTGACCAGGTTCGAGAGGTTATTGGGATCTAGCGCGAAAAGCTTGTCGCCATACTCAAATGCCTTGTCGTAATTTTTTTGCGCAATGTAATAATTCACGTACAGATCGTCGGCCACAATCGCCATATCTCCCTGAGCGACGCTCGAGGAAAATTTATCGAGGAGCGCCAGCTTTTGCGCCGGATCGGCCGTGGCGTTGATTTCTGTCAGTGCATGGTCCGCGTCCGACCCCGCCGGAATTGGCACGTATTTGCCAATCTGTTGACCGCCAGCCGGACGAATCGCGAAAACGACTAGCGCCAGAACTCCGATGGACTGCACAATTCGCTTCATCGAAACCTCCACGGGCAGGAAATTGCCTGCATCTTAGCGCCGCTCCGCCTCCGGCGCAAACAAACTTCAGCCGAGGGGCTTGCGCGCCTCGGGAGCACCCGGCTACGTTTTCGTCTACAATGGCGAGGTCTCACTTGGCGGGGAGAGAATTGTGTTGAAGCTTGCGTTGAAACCTATTTGGCGGCTCGAAAAGCTGGCTGCCTCCGGAGCAATCGCCGCAATCTTCATCGTCGGCTCCGCGCCGCACGCGGCCGCGCAGAACGCAATGACCTCCCACTCAATGGACATGCGAGAGGAAGTCCCTCCTGAAAAACTGCCGCCCCCGCAGAAACTCACCGGCATCGGAAACGCCCACATCCACATCACCGCGACCCCCGAAGCGCAGATGTGGTTTGACCAGGGCTTGAATTTGCTCCATGACTTCTGGGATTACGAATCCGATCGCGCCTTCGAACAGAGCGTTCGCGTCGATCCGCGATGCGCCATGTGCTACTGGGGAATCTACCAAGCGGAGAAATTCAGCCACAGCAACTCCAAATACTACGCGGACCAGTCGTTAGCCAAAGCGTTGAGCCTGAAGAACCGCGCAAGCAAATCGGAGCGCCTGTACATCGAAGCGAGCGCCGCTACCGAAGCCGCCGAGAGATCCGAAAAGGATGACGCGAGCGCGGGAGATTCCAAGGAAGTGCAGCTCTATCGCAAGCTCGTCAAACATGATCCCCAGGACATGCAAGCGCGAATTTTTCTGGCGGAGGCGCTCTCGGATGGCTACGACGATGACGATCAGCCGCGCACCGGACAAAAAGAAGCCATGGCGATATTGCAAGGCGTTTTGAAAGAGGATCCGGAAAATTCCGCGGCGAATCACTACTGGATTCATGCGGTCGAGCCAAGCCAGCATCCCGAGCAGGCCCTGCACAGCGCGGAAATTCTCGGACGCCTAGCTCCCACCTCCGGACACATGGTCCACATGCCGGGCCATATTTTCTATCGCGTCGGCGATTACACCGGCGCGAAAGAATCCTTCGCGGCATCGATGAAAGCCGATGAAGCGTATATGCAAGGGCAACACGTCCAGGTCGATGACGACTGGAATTATGTGCACAACCTGATGTACGCCATCGCGAACTTGATGGAACTCGGTGAGTTAGACGAGGCCACCGCGTTGTCAGCCAAACTGAGGGACGCGCGAGGCGAACTGGAAAACACCCTGTATCCCTGGTCGCCCCGCGATGCGATGTCGCGTCTTGACCCGCGTCTTCCGGTCGCTCTGCGCTCCGCGGATTGGTCCACGGCTCTGACGCTGCTGAAATCAAGTGATCCGCCAGCGGCGCTCCCGAATCTCCAGTTTCTCGCGCGCCAGCTAACGCGATTTGCGCTCGGCATGCAGGCGCTCGAGGCGCACGATCTGTCTCAGGCGGAAACGGCGTCGGCGCAGTTCGATGCCGGGCTATGGCGAATATCTCAACGTCTGAAAGACGAAGAGCACGCTAAATCCAAGGAAAAAGAAAAGGACAAGAACAAGCCGGGTGCAGCTCCGCCAAAACTGCAAGTGATGCCAGACGCGATGCCCAAGCCTCTGGTGAGTAACTTATCCATCATGTCGCTCGAACTGCGTGCCGGGCTGCTGATGGCCAAAAAGCAGAACGACGATGCGAAAAAACTTTTCGCGCAAGCCGCACGCGAAGAAAAAGAGCTCGGCTACCGCGAACCTCCGGCCTACATTCGGCCCGTCGGCGAAACCGAAGCCGCCGCCTTCATGGCCGCTTCGGACTGGACGGACGCAAAGGCCGCTTACAAGGAAGCCCTCGTCGATCGTCCGCACTCCGGCTTTCCGCTTTACGGCATCGCGCTAGCCAGCGAACAAGCTGGCGACACCACGGCGGCCACATCAGAATACGCGGACTTTTTGGCCGCTTGGAAATTCGCTGACAAGGATCTCCCGCAACTCGCCCACGCTCGCGCCTATGTCGCCTCTCACAATGAGGCTGCAGGCAGCAAATAGCCGCAGGCACATCGATTCCTAATCGAATGGGCAGTTCCTGTTACGGGGAAGCTGACAATCTGCCTGTATTACGGCGGATTTGACGCACCGCGCGTTTCGCGAGACGATGCAGAGTTTGAACTAGGAGAAAAATTGGATCTGGGGCTACAGGGCCGCGTAGCTATCGTCGCGGCCGCCAGCAAAGGGCTTGGCCGCGCCGTCGCGGAAGAGCTTGCTCGCGAAGACGCAAGCGTCGCCATTTGCGCTCGCATCGCGTCCGAACTCGAACAAGCCGCCGCTCACATCCAGAAATCCACCGGGCGGGAAGTCTTTCAGCAAGCCGTCGATGTCACCAATCCCGCCGCCGTTTCTCATTTCGTTGCCGCTGTTGAAGATCGCTTTGGCCGTCTCGATATCTGTGTTACCAACTCCGGCGGACCGCCGTCTAAGCTCTTTGAGGACACCAAACCGGAGGACTGGCGCGCCGCTGTCGAACTTCTCCTGATGAGCACTGTTTTTTTCGCCAAAGAAGTGCTTCCGCGCATGCAAAAAAATAAGTGGGGGCGCTTCATCACCATCACGTCGGCTGCCGTGAAGCAACCAGTCGACGGCTTGCTGCTCTCTAATTCCATTCGCGCCGCCGTCACGGGGCTGGCGCGTACTCTCGCGAATGAATACGCCGCGCACGGCATTACCGTCAACAACGTTTGCCCCGGCTACACACGCACTGCGCGTCTCGATAATCTTGCCGCGTCTATTTCCGCGCGCACCGGATCTCAGCCCGAAGCCGTCTTCGCCGATTGGACGCGCCAGATTCCTGCAGGCCGCATCGGCACGCCCGAAGAGTTCGCTGCCGTCGTGGCCTTTCTCGCCTCGGAGCGCGCCAGCTATGTGAACGGCGTTTCCCTCGCGGTCGATGGCGGCATGGTCAGGAGTTTGCTCTAACGCGATGAGTCTCTCTCTACGCCGTTTTCAACTATCGCTTCTGCCGGAAAGTTTCGCCATTGTCGGACTCCCGCCGCGTGCAGATCTGCCCGCGTGGGCGACCGAAGGTCCTTTTTTCTCCGTCACGCGCACCAGTGACGAGCTCTCGATTATCGTCGAAGAATCCCGCGTTCCTGCCGGAGTCCAATCCCAAGGCGGCTGGCGCGTCATCAAGGTGCACGGTCCGTTCGTATTGTCGGAAGTCGGCATATTGGCCGCGCTTGCCGGACCCCTCGCCGCTTCCCAGATCAGTTTGCTTGTCGTCACCACGTTCGATACCGATTACTTGCTTGTGGCCTCGGAAAATCTGGCCGCAGCCGTCTCCACTCTCGAGCGGGCGGGACACTCTTTCCAGAGGAGCCAATCCGAATGAACATCGCACTTTATGCCAATGCTCGTCCTCCGCGCCGTCGCATAGCGTCTTTTGCCGTCGCGAGCCTGCTGGCCTTCATTTTCGCCGCGCTACAGCTTCGCGCCGACGAGCCTTATGCCCGCAGCCGCGACTACGACCTACAACACTCGCGCATCGCGCTGCGCTTCGATCTCGATCAGAAAAAAGTTATCGGCGACGTCACGCACACGCTCGCCATCCTTCGTGATGCCACCACGAATATCGTTTTTGACTCCGCCGGTCTCACCATCCAAAGCGTTACCGTCAACAAGTCCCGGGCCAAATTCGAGACCAAGGACGACAAGCTCATCATTCCGCTCTCCACTCCGGCCCACGCGGGCGAAAAATTTGACGTCACCATTCGCTACGAGGGCAAGCCAAGCAAGGGCCTCTACTTTATCCTGCCCGACAAGGATTATCCCGATCGCCCCAAGCAAGTCTGGACGCAAGGCGAGTCCGAGGACACGCGCTACTACCTTCCGACCTATGACTATCCGAACGACCGCCTCACCACCGAAACTATTCTTACCGTCCCCGATTCCTGGATCACGGTGGCCAACGGAAAGCTCATCAACGTTTCTGCCGCCGCGCATGGCATGAAGACTTGGACCTGGAAGGAATCCCAACCCAGCTCCACCTATCTCATCACCGTTGTCGCTGGCGAATTAGATGAAGTGAAGGACTCCTGGCGAGGCATCCCCGTCGACTACTACGCGCCCAAGGGCCGCGGCGACCGCCTTTCCATCAACTACGGCCGAACTCCGCAAATGATTGATCTCTTCAGCAGAAAACTCGGCGTCGACTATCCGTGGGAAAAGTACGCGCAATCCATGGTCGATGACTTTGTCGCCGGTGGCATGGAAAACTCCAGCGCCACCACGAACACCAGCTCTTCGCTGCGCAATGCCAAACTCGTACCGGAATACCCCACCGATGAAGACGACCTCATCTCTCACGAACTCGGCCATCAATGGTTCGGCGACTTGGTCACCTGCAAGGACTGGGGAGACATTTGGCTGAATGAAGGCTTCGCCACGTTCATGGAAACGGTTTGGACCGAAGCGCACTTCGGCAAGGACCAAGCCGACTACGAAAGGTGGCAGAGCGATCGCCAGTGGTTCGGGCAGACCAATCTATACAACAAGCCCATCGTTCGCCATGACTTCAATGATTCCGGCGAATTCGACGGCAACGCCTACACCAAAGGCGGCTGGGTTCTTTACATGCTCCGCCACCAGCTAGGCGACGACGCTTTCTATCTGGGCCTCAAGCACTATCTCGAAGTCAACCGCGGCAAAAACGTGGTCACCGCCGATCTCGCCAAAGCCGTCGAAGAAGCCACGCACACAAACGTCGATCAGTTTTTCAGCCAGTGGCTTTATGGCGCAGGCGCTCCCAAGTTCGATCTCGGCTACGCCTACGACGACGCCAAACATGATGTCGCGCTCACCGTCAAACAAACGCAAAAAGTTGAAGGCCGCGTCGGTCTTTTCCACATTCCGACAGAGGTGGAAATCACCACCGCCTCCGGACCAAAACTTTTTCCCATCACCGTGTCGAAGGCATCCGAAGTTTTCACGTTTCCCACGGATTCCGCTCCGCTCATGGTTCTTTTCGATAAGGGCGGCCACATCCTCAAATCCGCCGAATTCCACAAGGAAAAAAAGGAATGGCTCTATCAATTGAAGAACGCTACCGAACTGGCCGATCGTGCCGACGCCGTTGCCGCACTCGGCAAACTCAAAGGTGATGATGATGTCGTCGCCGCACTTGGCGACGCGCTTCGCAACGACAAAGCCTGGGGCATTCGCGCCAACGCTGCCGATGCTCTAGGTGAATTGGGAGGCGCCGCGGCATCCAAACAACTCCTCGATGCGCTCAACTCCGACAAAGAGCCTTGGGTGCGCGCTCAAATCGTCTCGGCCCTCGGCAATTTCAAGGATGACTCCGCGATCGTCGCAAAACTCAACACCATCGCCGCCGATGACGGCTCATTCCGTGCACGCGCTGCGGCTCTTCAAGCAGTTGGCCGGCTCAAAGCCCCCGGCGCACTCGCCACGTTGGACGCCGCCGTCGCGGCCGACTCTCCTGACGGTTTCCTTCGCAACGCCGCGCTCCGTTCCCTAGGCCCTCTCGGCGACGATAAAGCCGTCCCTCTTCTGCTTCAGTGGTCCGCGCCCGGGAAGCCCATCGATTCACGCACCGCTGCCATCTCGAGCCTGGCCCATCTTCAAAAAGACAACAAAGAGATCACCCAGCAGCTCGCTTCTTATCTTAATGAGCCGCATTTTCCTGTCCGCTTTGCGTCCATCTTCGCGCTCGGCGCCCGCGGCGACGCCTCTGCCGTTCCTGCACTCGAAGCCCTTCTCAAGAGCGATGATCTCAGCATCGAAATGGCTCCGATGATCAAAAGGCAAATCGCGCGTCTGAAAAAGCCGGCGGGCGGCAAGGGCCCCGTTTCCGGCGAAGAAGGGGAAGAGGCCGAAGGCGCTGAGGAATCCGCTGCCGCAAGCAATGATCAAGGCGCCGTCGCCAAGCGGCTCGATAAACTCGAACACATGATGCAGGAAATGAACGAGCGCCTAAAGACCATCGAGACCCGCCTTCCTCCCCCAAAGTAACGGGCGGACTTCTCGATCGGTGGGGCGGCACAACGTTCCCCAGAATCTAAAGGCGCAATCCTCTACGGCGCTCCGCTGCCAGGATTCGCGGCCTTCGCTTGCCGGATTTCCTGTTTCGGAATTTGATTCTTACGGCTCGGCCAGCAAAATCCGCAAATCCCGCAAATTATTTCCGGTCGGTCCCGTAACAATCGTATCGCCCAGCCGCGCAAAATAGCTGTACGAATCGCTCTCTCGAAACATGTACCGCGCATTCAACCCAATCGCCCGTCCGCGTTCCAATGTCTCTCCGTCCGCCACCGCGCCGGCCGCCGGGCTATTTCCATCCACTCCATCTGTCCCCGCGCTCAGCACTGCAATCTTTTTCCCTGAGATTTTTTTCACGCAAGCTAGCGCAAACGCGGCATTCCTCCCGCCAATCCCTTTTCCCTTTACGGGAGAACTCACTTCACCGTCCGCAATCACAGCCACGCGCCGTCCTGGATTCGCCTTGCGCAAAACTTCGAGCTGTTCCAATAAGTATTGCGCAGCTTTCTCCACCGGCCAATCGTCCGTCGTATTGTCGCAGCAAGCTAGGAATCCCTTCGCTTCCGTAGCGTGATGCGCGGGGTGAAACAAATCATCCAACCCCAGCAGCAGCGAAAAGTGCGCGTTATTGAACGCCGCGTCTCCCTCTTTCGGCGTCTCCGGAATTTTCCCTTCGTCCAGCCAGAGCAATAGCGCCGCCGGCAGCTTCTCCCTCAACGAATATTCCGAAATGACCTGTTGCACATCCGCAATCGTCGTTGGGTCCGGCAGCGTCGGCCCGGAAGCCAGCGCCGATTCCTTTCCAACGGGCACATCGCTTACCGCTAGCGTAATTTTTGTTGCGCGTCCAGCGGCCGCCGCGAGCCTTCCGCCCTTCACTGCGGAAGCGTGCTTCCTGACTGTGTTCATTGCCTCGATCGGCGCCCCACACGTCACCAAAGCACGATGCAGTCGCCGCACATCTTCAAGCGTCTGCCGCGCATCCAGCGGCAACTCCACCAGCGCCGAGCCTCCGCCCGACAGCAGAAAAAATACCAGCGTCTTCTCGTCGCACTCTTTCAGCGACGCCAGAATCGCCTCCGCGGCTTTCCAGCTCTGCTCATCGGGCGTCGGGTGTCCGCCGATGAAGTATGTCATCCCTCTAACGGCACGCAATGGCGGCGTGGGCGCGGAAACAATACCTGCAAATGGAAAGTTTCCGCCCAACAGACTCTCGATTCCTTCCACCATGCCGTGCGCTGCTTTGCCGAACGCGATGACTCGCATGCGCGTAAATGCGCGCAGATCCACCTCCACATCTTCCAGACGCAGGACGGTTTCCGCGAGCTGCAGTTTTCTCTGCATCGCTTCGGGGATGTCGATCGCCGAAATGGTTTCTTGGAAAATTCGGCGGGCAAGCTGCTTCAGTTCCGCCATACGAGAATTCCCGCCATCTCTTTATTTGGCACTGAGCACTTCGGGATTCAGCATATTCGGCGGCCGCTGCCCTTTGAACAGCGCGACCACATTTTCCGCCGCCATGCACGCCATTTTCGTCCGCGTTTCAATGGAAGCAGACGCGATGTGCGGCGCCAGCACCACGTTCGGCCTCTTCAACCCAGGATGGATGAACGGCTCCTTCTCAAACACATCCAGCGCCGCACCCGCGATCTTTCCGCTCTCCAGTGCATGCACCAGCGCCGCTTCGTCCACCACCGGCTCCGCGCGAAGTATTGATCAGAACGCCGTCGGCTTCATCTTGGAAAATTTCGGCGCATCAAACAGTCCTCGCGTCTCCGGCAGAGCGGTACGTGCACGCTCACGAAATCCGACTCGGCCAGCAAGTCGGCCATCCCGCGACATTCCGCGTTGAGTTCCTTCTCGACCGCTTCCGGCGCCCGCACCGCATCCGCATAAATCACTTTCATCTGAAATCCGCTCGCACGCCGCGCCATCGCTCTTCCAATCCGTCCGAATCCCACGATCCCGAGCGTCTTGCCCCACACGTCCGTCCCCACCAGTTGATCAAGGTCCCATCCTTTCCAGTTGCCGGACCGCGCCAGCGCCTCTCCTTCGATCAGCCGCCGCGCCACGGCCATCAGCAGCGTCCACGCAAAATCCGCCGTCGTTTCATCCAGCACGCCCGGCGTATTCGTCGCCACCACCCCGCGCTTCGTGCACGCCGCCACGTCAATATTGTCGAATCCCACCGCAACGTTTGCCGCAATGCGCAACTTCGGAGCCGCGCTCAACAATTCCAGGTCCACTTTCTCCGTGAGCAAACACACCAATCCTTCCTTGTCCTTGATCCTTTGAAACAATTCCTCTTTCGAGATCCGTTCTGGTTTCGTCCAATATTCAACCTCACAGCTCGCGTTCAAGATCTCCTGCGCCGCCGGAAACAGCGGCCGTGTCGCCAGCACTTTCGGTTTCGCCATCGTTCTCCCTTTTTTGGCCCCGCGTACTTTCAAAAAAGAACGCTACCACATCCTCCGCCATCTCCGATGGCGCTTTCCACGCCACCGCGGCAAAATCCGGCGCTTATACCTTCACTGCCGTGTCAAATCCCCGCGCCTCGGCCACCCGCATCGGGGATACTTCAAACGTATTCATTCCCGCGCGCACGGTCGGATCGTTTTCAAGAAAGTGCCGCACCTCCGACTCATCCTTCGCCTCGAACACCGCCATACCGAACGCTCCGGCCCCCGCCATCACCGGCCCGTATAGCAGTATTTTCTTCTCGGCAAATCCCTCGTGCGTATATCGGGCATGCTCCTGCATCAACTGTCGTTCTTCTGCCGTTATGTCCATTGGAAACGTGGGGCGAGGCGGAATCAGCTTCACAAAAAAATGTGGTTGAGTCATAGCGCAGCATAGTACCACGCCCCAAATGCACTACGGCCGCGCAGGACGAACGGGGCGTAGCTTGCCATTCGAAGCGCACTACCCAAGGCAAATCTGACTCAGCGCTCGCCGACCAAATACCGGCAACCCTTCGGCCCCATTGTTGCGGAATGCACGGCGCCAGCCGGAACGTCGCAGCGTCCGCCCAAACGGCACGTCTCTGACCGACCATCGATGGTCAGCGTCATCTCGCCGCTCAAGATAATGTGCGCTGTTTCCGTCTCATGAGTATGTTCAGGATAAAATGCGTTCGGGCCGTCCTGCCAAACGTAGGTGTGACTGAATCCTTCGCGCTCCAATTGTTTCGCGATTGTTTTCTCGTCCATACCGGCATTCTACATCGCGCGGCACGTTCCGCTAAAAGTGTCCGCTGCTTCGTTTACCTTCTCGAATTCCTTTAATTCCTGTCTCCAAACACGGCAACGCCCCTTCCGCACTTATGGGGGCAGGTGCGGAAAGGGCGTACCGTCTTCAGGAGAGAAGATCGTTGTTCTCTTCACACCGGCTTTAACTGCAATTTCCGGCGCAAGGTTGCGTTATTTACTGGTCGCTTGGTGGCGGCGGAGCCGGCATCGACCCCCGCCCTCGATGACCTCGTCCGCCTGCCTGCACGGTGTAATCGGCTGGCACGGTGAACAGTGTGGCCGCCGGCTCAGTCCTCTGAATGCTCGTCACTGTGTACGTCGTGGTTCCAAAGCGCGGATCGGTCCGCGTGCTCTTCAGCACAATCTGCAGGTCCGGCGAATACCACCGCTCGGAAACCACCTGCAGTGGTTTGTCGTTTCCGATCTGCCCCGCCGGGATAATGTGCGTAATCCGCGTCCCTTCCGCGACCATGCCATCAATGGTCTGTGTTCCCAGCGATTCTTTCTTCAGCAAGCCGGCGGCTTCTTCCTTTTGCTCCCTCGCCTGCATTCTCGCTTCGAAGGCCGGAGCCGATCCCGCATTCGCGCCCTTTCCGCCATGCGCGCGGAAGGCCGATTGGTGCGCCACTTTTCGTTCGGCGTCCAGCATGATGTGCACGCCGGCCACCGGATCGGAAATCGTCACCATCGTCTTGGGAGTTCCGGAGGCGGCAAGCGGGCCGAACCCGGTGAATGTCGCATCATGGCGCAATCTGCCCTGGCTATCTCGGTACGTAGTCACTTGCGAAGTGCGGCGAATCACCGACCCGTCTTGCAAAGTCTGCGTTGTTTCGGATTTGGCCGTGGCCGAAAACGGCGCGCCCGTCACCGTTTTTCCGCCGCGCATTCCTTCAAAGCCCATCAGTTCCATGGGAGCCCCGAAGGGAGGACCTCCGGGTCCGCGCCTCTGCGCCTGCACCGCTACGACGCTCAAGGCGAGCGCCCCGCCCAGGGCAAAACACATTTTTATCTGCGAGTTCATTATTCCTTCTCCTCTTCTCTCCCAGGCCGCGCTGTTTTGCTCAACGCGGCAAACTCGTTTCAGTTTTCTTCCTGCGCCAGCCGCACTGCTTCCGGCAGCCCATCGTTTCCAACCAGCAAATCCACTTGAATCCAGTCGCCGGCGCGCTGCTCATTCACGGGCAAACCGAAAGCGCCGAGCGAACCACGCTGCATCCTCACACGCAATATCTCCGCCTGCTCCGTCAAGTCCGGCGCACTTCCCGGCAGGGGCGTAAAATCTGCTAAGTCATCTGCGTTGGAAACGTCGGCGGACAGATTTTCCGGCGCCTGGCTCGGCCCGTCCGCTGCATTGCTCGCTAGCGGATTGCTCGGCGCAGCCAGAGTCTGTTTTGCAACATAACCACGCCGCGACTGCTCCCAATTCCTCCAACTCACCGCTCCGGCAACCACGGCCGCTGCAGCCAAAGCCCAAGCAACCACGATCGCTCCACGCCGCACCGCCATCGTGTGATGCCGCGTGCGAAACTCCTGCCGCAGCCGCATTTCCACGCGTGCAGGCGCTACCGCCTCTAAAGTCTCTTCACCGAGAGCCCGCAATTCTTCCCTTGCTGCTTGCCAGGACTCCTGCAAAGCCGCGCAGCGTGGACATTGGCTCAGGTGCGCCACTGCCGCCGCTCTCTCAAGCGAGGTCAGGGCGTCATCCCGGTCCAGGTCGAGTACAATCGCTTCCACTTGTTCGCAATTCATTTGTTATTTCCCAAACGTTTCCAAGATTCATTCACCTCGCCACTCTCATGCGCCGAGGCACATCCCGCAGCATTTCCAGCTTGGCCAACAACAGCGCGCGCCCGCGATGCAGGCGGGAACGGATCGTTCCTATCGGGCACCCGGCCATCTGCGCCGCCTCTTCGTAACTCATCTCCTCCAGCTCGCACATCACCACAGCCTCGCGAAATTCAGCAGGCAAATCCAGCACTGCGGATCTCACTTGATGCCTGCGCTCCCGGGTTTCCACCCATGTCGCCGGAGTGAAGTTATCCTGCAGCACGATTCCTGTTCCGGTGCCGTCCTCGTTCTTTTCTTCCAGCGAAACCTCACGAGGGATCCGCTCCAAATGCTTCATCACACGGTTGCGCGCAATCCCGAAGAGTAGCGCCCCCACCGACCCGCGCGTCGGATCGTACTTTTTCGGCGCGCGTATCAAGATCATGAATACGTCCTGGACAATTTCTTCCGCTCCCCAGGCGCTTCCCGTCATGCGCAATGCAAACCGGTACAGCGCGCCCTGATGCCGCCGGTAAAGAAGAGCAAAAGCCTCCTCATCACCCTTCGCGGCACGCCGCAACAGAAGGTCGTCTCTTTCGTGCGCTGCGATTCTCGTCTCCCCTGCTACGGCATCACTGTCTCTTCGGGGTGCGTCTTCTGCCTTCTCCCTTATTTCCCGGACCACGCCAAAAAAGTTCCCAGGGGAGCTAAGCTTCAGAGCAAGTCTGCCGGTAAGTTTTGGTTTCACAGTGGCTTAGACGTGCGCGGCGCCCGGCGCGTGTCGGACAAGAGTACTCCGGAGGAAAGCCTGACTCAATCGGTGAGGAATGGACTCAACTCGATTGGGTGAACGAGAGGATCCCGATTCCGACTCTTCTTCACGGGAACTAGGAGCTTTTTGGGGGTTTGAACATCCGCGCTGCAACGCGGGCTACAAAACGCCGGGAAACAAGCCTCTGCCCTAATACACCGAGATAATTTCCCAGCCCCGAAATGACATAGCTCTTACCGGAAGCTAGCGCACGCAAACCGGTTCTCGCCACTTTTTCGGCAGTCTCTCGGTTGGCCCGCGTGGCGGCGATGTGCGACTGTCCAGCGACCTCGGAGAATTCCGACTCCGTGGATCCCGGGCAAAGTGCACAAACCCGCACGCCGTGGGGCTTCATTTCTTCCGCGAGTCCTTCGGCAAAAAGCAGGTCAAATGCTTTTGTCGCGGCGTAGGTCGTGATGTAGGGAACACTCTGAAACGACGCGGTCGACGCAAGGATCAGTACGTCGCCGTGGCCTCGCGCCACCATTTCCGGAAGATAAAGCCGCGTCAAATGCACCACGGCGCCGCAATTCACCTGCACCATGTCCGCGAGCCTGTTGAGATCGACCTTGGGAAATTCCCCGTAGGCTCCAAACCCGGCATTATTGATCAGCAACTCGACTTCAATTTCTTTCTCTCTGGTGAATTGAAATATCTTTTCCGGAGCACCCGGTTCTGTCAGGTCGGCTACAAATACCTTTGCTCGGATTTTGTGTTCCGTCGTAAGGCTTTGCGCCAGCTCTTCCAAACGGTCGCGCCGCCGCGCGGTCAGAACAAGGTTCGTCCCACCGCGAGCCAGCTCTTCGGCCAGCGCTTTGCCAATTCCGGCGCTCGCTCCGGTTACGAGCGCCCATTTTCCGGACCACGGTGTCATCGCATGCCTCTGCTTAAGCGGTAGTCAGCGTACCACGGAGCGCGTGGCGGATTGTTCGCGGGGAAAAATTCATGAGGAATCTCCGGACCGAACCTTAGCCCGCGGCACGCGCGGTTTGCGGCAATCCGGCATCCTCTGCGGCCACTCGCCCAATGACGGACCAATCTTTGTCCTGATTTCCACGCGCCATCGCGGTAATGAAGCGGTCGCGCACCACGCTCGCGATGGGCATTGGAACGTTCGCGGCTTCCGCGGCCTGCAGCACGAGGCGCACATCCTTCAATCCTAGCGGCAGCAAAAAACCCGCAGGCTCATGCTTTCCCTGAACGATCAATTCGCCGTACATTTTGTAGACTGGCGCGTTGAATAGCGTGCTGGTCAAGAACTCCATAAGCGCGCCCGCATCCACACCCGATTTTCTTGCAAACGCCAGAGCTTCCGCGAGCGATTCGAGTACCGAGGCAATCAGAAAATTGCCGGAGAGCTTCACGACATTGGCCATGGAAGGCCGCTCGCCGGCCACGAATAGCTTCGGTCCCATGGCTTCAAACAGGGGCTTACACTTTTGAACGAGCGAATCAACGCCAGCGACGACAACCGCAACGCGCCCAGCTTCCGCCGCTTCGGGACGCCCGAAGACCGGCGCCGCCAAATAGCCCTGCTCGGCTTTTGCATGCGCGGCTGCCAGCCTGTCGCTCAAGGCCACGCCGATGGTGCTGAGGGAGACATGTGCGGCGCCGGGAGAGAGCGAAGCCAAGATTCCGCCTTCAGCGAACACCAAGCCTTCCAACGCCGCATCATCAGCGACCATCGTAAACAGCACTTCGCCGCGACACGCTTCGGCTATCGAACCCGCGACAATTGCGCCATCGGCGCGCAGCCCTTCGGCCCGCTCGCGCGTGCGGTTATACACGGTGACGCGGTGCCCGGCACGCAGCAAACTCTTGGCGATGCCAGTTCCCATTCTTCCGAGACCGATTATGGCAGCATCCATCTCGACCACCTCCACTGTTCAAATTTCAAATCACGAAATTCACGCCGGTTTTTCACATCTCCGCCGTTCCATTGGATTCCGCGGAATCCTTCGCGGGTGCATCTTTTGCAGAACGCCACACCGCGTCGCGCATGCGCCCGCCTTCTCGCTTCATGCGGTCCATCAACCGCCTGGCCCACACGAACTCGGCCGCCAGCAAACCCAATCCGAGAAAGATCACCAGCCACCCCGGGCCTGGAGTGACCAGCATGACGATGCCGATCAGCAATAGTGTGAAGCCTCCAACGATTCGGGAAAGGCGGCGGACTTGCTCAACGGTGCGAAGGATCATAGCAAAATGTGGAGCGCAGCTTTCCGGCTAGAGGCGGGTCTAATCACGGTTGAGCTTCCTCTTTATGTTGACCTTTCCCCGAGATTCGCGCAAGAGTGCACAACCTTGTTCACTACTAGACCCGAGATTAACGGCAGGTGGGACTGCAAGAATTCGCCAAGTCGTTGAGCCAAGAAAGGTCTTTACATCATGCACAAGTTCGAAGGACGCAAGTGAAATGGGAGCCGCCACAAAGCAATTTATAAATCCGAATGTGCTCGACTGAAAAATGGCGGAGAGGGTGGGATTCGAACCCACGGTAGGGGTTAACCTACACACGCTTTCCAAGCGTGCGCCTTAAACCGCTCGGCCACCTCTCCCGCGACGGACGTAGCCTTATCAATTTAGCAGAAACTCTTGCTCCGCGCACAATTCACCACCTCCGTTTAGCCGGCTTCGCACATTCTTTTAGCTCTGCTAAACTGTGGACTGCGGTTCCGGGATCGTCTAATCGGTAGGACATCAGCCTTTGAAGCTGAGTATCGTGGTTCGAGTCCACGTCCCGGAACCAAACACATTCAGCCTGCGCGCAATACCTGATCCGTCGAATCACACTTGGGAACGATGTGCGTTGAACGCAACACGTCGTGGCGCTAATTTTTTAGAATTACCCAGAAGTCTTGGCACTCCGGATAATCGTACGGATGAAGTCGGCTTCGTCTTGGCTATAGGGTTGGCCGTTGGTGCGGAAGATTTCGTGGAACCAGATGGTCGGCTCGCGATCCACATAGGGATGCTTCCAGGAGTCCCACGGCAGGTAAGTCTGCGTTTTCCCCGCGACGAGCCCCCAATTGATGGCGGCGACGTGGTATTTCTTCGCGATGGGCAGCGTGCCCTGGAAGGTGCTGCCATTTCCACGTGCCATGTACTCGGTGCAGAGAATGGGGCGGTGAAACTGTTGCAGCGAGAGCACCCGCTTTTCAAACACATCCGGCTTCTCGTAGCTGTGGAAAGAGACAACGTCGGAATAGCCCAGCTGAATTTTCTCCATCGGTCCGAGAGCTTCCGGATTGGACCAATTCCCATTCCAAACGCCGCTCGTCAACGGCTGCGACGCGCCGGCCTCGCGGGCCCACTCAAACACCTTCGGCAGGAGTGCGAGGACGAGTTGAACTTTGTTGGGCGGCTCTAAACTCGCGTAGCTGCCGTCGTTCGTGTTGTCCGGTTCGTTCCAAACGTCCCATGCGAGAATCCGCTTATCGTTGGCAAAAGCACCGACCACGCCTTTGACGTATGCCTCGAGCCGCGGATATTCAGCGGGATCTTTGAGCGCGTCCGCACCAGGGCTTTGCAGCCAGCCCGAATTGTGGACACCGGGCCTCGGTGCGCGCTGCTTTCCGAGCTTGGGATTGGGATCCCAGCAGGAATCGAAGAGCACAAAAATCGGCCTAATTTTGTGCTTCTGCGCGATGTTCAGAAAAGTATTGATGCGTTTCTTGAAACCCTCCGGATCCTGTTTCCAAAGCAAGTCGTGCAAGAAGACGCGCATGGTGTTCAACCCGAGTGATTGTGCCCAGCCGAGTTCTGTGTCAATCCGCTTAGGGTCGAACGTATCGGCTTGCCACATCTCGAGCTCGTTGATGGCCGTGGAAGGAATGTAATTGCTGCCAACGAGCCACGGCTGCTGCGCGTACCAGTCGTTCGCCTTCGTTTCCGTCCAACGGGACGTCTGCGCATCGCAGCGCGGTGCGATTCCGAGGCCGAAAAGCACTCCCAATATGACGAAAAATTTCTTCATTTCAGAACGCCCCCGCCTTTTGCAAGTCAGCTTTCATTCCGGCCCAGCTTTGCCTGCTGGA
The DNA here is from genome assembly GCA_963753745.1 of uncultured Acidobacteriota bacterium. Taxonomy (GTDB): domain Bacteria; phylum Acidobacteriota; class Terriglobia; order Acidiferrales; family UBA7541; genus Acidiferrum. Next base: position 113,073 of record CAVWDX010000012.1, on the reverse strand, counting down.
CTCTTCGGCCGTGCCCGCGCCGCGCCAGTGCGTTTCCAAACTGACGGCAAGATGGTAGCCGTCGAGCTTGAGCGCGGCAAACTGGCCGGTCCAATCGATGATGCCGCGGCCGATCGCGGCCCACTCGAATCCTCTGCCGTCCGGATTTTTTGCAACGTCTTTGCAGTGACAATGGCCGATGCGTTTCTTCGGCAGCAGCGCATATCCATCCGGATAAGCCTGCTCACCGCGCGACGCAGCGTTGCCCGGATCCCAATTCAGCATGAAAGAAGGAGATTGCACCTCGGCAAGAAGTTTGGCCGCTTCCGCTCCCGTTGCGGTGTTGCATGCGGGTTCATTTTCGAGGAGCAGAATCGCGCCCTTCTTCCCCGCTGCCGCAGCGGCCGTTAGCAACTTCTCGTTCATTGCCGCACGATAGGGCGTCTGATCCTCGAGCCGCCAAAAATCGAAACAACGCACGCGGTCAGTATGGAAAACCTTCGCAAGCTCGAGGCTTCGCTCGAGGACTTCGTCCTGCTGCGCGTAGGTGAAATCTGCGCCGAACTGTGGGCCTTTGGGACTGAATTCGGATTTCGGCGCGCCCGGCCAATCCACTTTGAAGAGGGGACTTGCGATGTCGGTCACGCGTAGCTTGTACTTTTCGAGAATACGGCGGGCCTCGGCGACCTCTTTGGCATCGAGACTGAGAATGTTCTTATTCCACATCTCCCGAAGCTCGATCCACTCAAGGCCAAACTCACGCGAGATCACCTCGCATGCTCGGCCAAAATCCTGGCTAACCTCATCGTTGATGACGGCAACGCGAAAGGGCGATTTCATACGGACAACCCCAGCTTTTCTTCAACGTATTTCTTACTGATGACCGCCGATTCTTTTGGCGTTCGCGCCTTGTCCGGCACTGCGTCCAGCTCAACGATGCCCCACCCACGAAAATTTATTTTGCGAAGCGATTCCACGACGGCCGGGAGATTTACCAAGCCGCGCCCGAGTTCCACAAAGCGATAGGACTGTTTGCCGTCCGCGCCTTCCGGAAGATGCTCGACGTCCTTCAGATGCAGAAAGAGCAACCTGTCTCGGTATTTCTCGATGGCCGCGGCGGGATCGCCGCCGCCCTGAAAATAATGTGCCACATCCAGCTCGAGCTTTGCATAGCGCGGATCGACGGCGTCCATAATTTGCTCGACACCCTCGGGAGTCTGTCCCATGGCCCCCATGTGATTGTGATAGCCGAGCTGCAACCCGAGATCGGCGACGCGCTTGCCCAATTCCGTCAGGAGGCGGCCGAGGCGCTTATAGTCAGCCGCAATGACGGCGCGGCCTTTGGGCCGCTCATCGATAATCTGGAGATACATGCCTCCCGCATCGCCCAGAAATTTTGCGTTGGCCACGTGCTTGGCGATTTCCGCAGATTCGATGGCGGGGTCGAGGCTGATGTTTCCGCTGGATAGGGCGATCATCTTGAGGTGGTATTTATCCAGCATTTCGCGCAAGGCCGCTCCGCTGCCGAATTCCTTGATTGCGTTCGAACGGATTTGGATTCCGGGGTACCCGACGGAAGAAATGTCTTCGATGGCCTGACGATCGTTCCCGCCCCAAGTGATGGATGCATAGCCAATGTGAAGCTCGAAAGGCGCCGGAGCAATCGGCGTGTCGAAGTAAGACAAATTGGCCGGCGGATAAAGCGGCTCACGCGCGGACAGCAAGAGTTCGGGAAGAGATGCTGCGGCGGCCAACGTGCCCATGCCTGCGAGAAACTCTCGGCGAGTTTTTTGAGATTTCATTGACTCTCCTTTCCATTTTTTCGTACGCGGACAAGATACCGCAAGCGGATGCATCTGGACAGCCTTCTCCGCGGGAAAATTGACAGCTGGGCACAGGCCGCGGGATGAAAGTTTGCCATCGCTGGGTTCAAACCGTATGATTTTGTTGAAACAGGGCTGAGCGTTCCTAAACGAGCGGCTCGAGGTCTTGATGGCGCAGGAAACAACCAACAATCCTCATCCGCACATCAACCCCTGGATCATCGCGGTCGCGGTCATGCTCAGCACTTTCATGGAGGTGCTGGACACCACCGTTGTGAACGTCTCGCTCCCGCACATTGCTGGCAGCCTTTCGGCGACCGTCGAAGAAGCCACCTGGACCCTGACTTCCTATCTCGTCGCTAATGCCATCATTTTGCCGCTGACCGGCTGGCTCTCCAATTTTTTTGGCCGCAAGCGCATGTTGATGCTCTCCGTAACCGGTTTCACGGTCGCGTCTTTCTTGTGCGGCCTTGCTCCCAGCCTTTCCTTTTTGGTGGTCTGCCGCATTGTGCAGGGTGCGTGCGGCGGAGGTTTGCAGCCCATCTCGCAAGCCATTTTGCTGGAATCCTTCGCGCCGGAGGACCGCGGCAAGGCCATGGGCTTCTGGGGACTGGGCATCGTGGTCGCACCTATGCTCGGACCTGTGCTCGGCGGCTGGCTCACCGATAGTTATTCCTGGCGCTGGGTCTTTTACATCAACGTCCCCATTGGCATCGCCTCTATCGTCATGACCTCGCTGTTCATCTTCGATCCGTCTTACATTCGGCGCGCCTCGCAAAAAATCGACTACTGGGGCATCGGCATGCTCGCGGTCGGCATTGCCTGTTTGCAGATCGTTCTTGACAAGGGTCAGGAAAAAGATTGGTTCGGCACCGATTGGATTACCGCACTCGCCGTGATTTCTGGCGTCGTGCTCCTGGCATTCCTTTTGTATGAGCTTCATATTAAGGATCCCGTCGTCAATCTTCGTGTCTTCACGAACCGCACCTATTCGACGGGCGTATTCCTGATGTCGTTGCTCGGCGTGGGCCTCTATGGCACCACCGTGCTGATCCCGCTTGTTCTCCAGACTCTCCTCGGCTACCCCGCCATACGCGCCGGCCTTGCCATGGCGCCCCGGGGACTCGGTTCCTTCATCGCCATGCCGGTTGTCGGCATGATCATGACCAAGTTTGACCCTCGCAAGATGCTTATGCTGGGAATGGTCGTGAGCGGGATCACACTCTTCCAAATTTCCCGCTTGAACCTCAACGCCGGCTTCTGGGACTTCTTCTGGCCGCAATTTTATATGGGCCTATCGCTCGGTCTAATCTTTGTTCCACTCACTACCATCAGCATGTCGCCCATTCGCAAAGAAAATATGGGCAATGCTACAAGCCTGTTCAATCTCGTGCGCAATTTGGGAGGCAGCATCGGGATTTCCGCGGTTAGCACGATGCAGACGCGATTTCAGCAGAGGAATATCAACATACTCGGCGCGGACGTCAATCCGTACAGCCTCAGTGCGCCGGGCATGATGAAGTCGCTTCAGGAGATGTTTGTGTCCCGAGGATCGGACGTTGCCACCGCCGCCAACCAGGCGCGCGCCGTGATGTTTGCCATGGTCGAGCGGCAAGCCAGCATGCTCGCCTACAACAGCATCTTCCTGATTCTGGCGGGATTGTTCCTCTTGATGGTTCCGTTTATTTTTCTGATGCGGCGCCCGCAAGGCAGGGGCGGCCCGCTCGCGCTGCACTGAGGCGTGGCAATACTCGGATGCGAGGCAGCGCTCTGCCTGCGATCCCCTCAGTCTTCCGTTGGATTTGCTCTAGATTGACGCGAAGCGCTGTCTCGAGCCGCGCCTGCGCGGTTCCTGACTACTGCTCCGGGTCGAACGGCACAGGCCCGGTCAAGGGTTCCATAATCTCCTCGGTCACGGTTCCCGATTCTTTCTCCGCGGTCTTATCCAGCTTGCGTTGCACGCGACGCTCTTCCTTCATTTTTCTTTTTTCCATGCGCTTCATTTCTTTTTGCCGCTTCTGAAATGTCGTTGTCATACGCTCTCCTCATAAGCGGTGTGCGGGGCGGCCTGCGCCGCCGCCGTCAAGCTACATCGCGTTCTACGATTACCAGCGTGGTTCGCGTGGCTGGCGCGCTGATTCGCGGTAGTCTTCATTCGAAAAACGTTCCCGTCCGCCGCCTCCGCCCTTGCCTCGTCCACCACCGCCGCCGCTCCCTCCACCGCCCGGTCTTCCATAACTCTTTGGCCCGCGTGGCGCGCCGCCTTCACCTTTCGGCCGCGCCTCATTCACCTTCAAGTTGCGTCCGCCCAATTCCTTGCCGTCGAGCCCGGCCATGGCCTTGCCCGCTTCCTCGTCGTTGGGCATTTCCACGAACGCAAACCCCCTCGCGCGGCCGGTTTCCCGGTCCATCGCCATGTGCACACGCGTGACTTGCCCGAACGGCGCGAACAGATCTCGCAGTTCGCTTTCCGTGGTCTGAAAACTCATGTTGCCGACAAACAAACTCTTCATCTTGTTTCTCCCTGTACTCTTCGAAGCACCATGAGTGCAGGATCCCGACGAGCTTCCGCTGCCGGGACACCACGATACACTGGCCTAAAATTGGCTGAAGTCAGTGGAGGGAGGGCCGCAAAGCGCGCCCTTCAGGGAGTTCAGGCAACCCTACTTCGGGAGTCTACTCCAAGACAATAGCACACTTGGCGCGAATCCCTTCACGCTCATTTCGACGCGACAAAGAGGCGCTTCTACCGTGGCCCGCGCTAGCTTTTCAGAATCTCGCCCACGGCGCGCCAGGCCTGGTCGATTGCCTCATTTGTGTACGCGTTAGCTCCTGCATCCGAATTCGCAATCGCGATTTTGCCCAATGGCTGCCGCCCGATAACCCAAGGCTTCTCTTCTTCTTTCCAGTCGGGATCGAACAGCGTGTTCGGCGTGTACGCATAGCCGTGCGCCCAGCGATTCACGGTGATGCCTTCGATGTCTTTCGCAGGATCGAACCCTGCACCGCCGAGCATTCTGCCTAGTTGATCTCGCACGTTCTGCTCGAATTTCGAAAAGGGCGTAACCATCAATTCCATGCGTCCGGAACGGAACTGATCGCGCATCGGCAACCCCGGCTTGCAAGGCGTGCGGAGCATGAAAAGCACCATCGGCTCTTCGGGCTTGCTTGGAAAAGCGTAGTTGCCGATGCTCACGGGAAAATCGAGAGCCGTGTAAGTGTGATATCCACCCGGTGCCACGATTTGATGCACGCCCAATCTCGCAAACGATGTCCAATTCCGTAGCGCCACGTGCGTGTATACCAGAGGCGTCTTCACGAGGTAAGACAACGCTTCTTTTTGTTTTTGCGGCAGTTCCGGACAAATGTAGGGAATCATCACGTTGTAGCAGGCCAGCACGCAATTCTTTGCCCGCACGGATTGCAGCTTCCTCCCGCGCATATAAGCGACGTTCACCGACTTCGGCGCGTCGCCCGTCCCGCTGTGCTCCACGTGCATCGCCGTGGTGTTGAGCCGCATGCGCACCCGCGCGCCCTCAACATCCAGCTTGCTGTAATCCGCCCGCGCCGTCACCACATCCTCCATCGAATGCCCCGGCATCGCCGCGGGAATCAGCGCGCGCACCAGCAGCCGCGCAATCGAAGCATTGCCATCCGGAAAATGAAAAATGTACGGTTCTTCTTTTTCGTGTACGCCGATGCCCAGGCCGTCGAAGCCCGGATACGTGAACGAATTGTAGTCGTCCCCTGATTCAAAGCAGCCCAGCGCTGGAACGGCGTCAATGCCTACGCCGTACAAATCATGCGGAAACGTCTGAAAAAATGGCAGAGCTTCAGGACGCACCTTGCAGAGCTTCGTCAAATAATCCGCATAACTCATCTTCGCAAGCTTTGCGCGCTTCTCTTCCTTCGATAATCCCGCAAGGTAGTCCACCTTCTTCGTATAGACTCGCGCGATGTCTTGCTTGGCGGCATCAGATAGCGGCGCTTTCGCGAGAAATTCCGGCCACGGCGTCGTGTTCATGCCGGTGATCAGCCGGTCTTCGCCAAAAGTTTCTTTGTCAAAAAACGCAGCCGTCCCCAAATTCGAATAAAGTTTCTGATCGTAGTCCTTATAAAAGCGCTCCGTCTCGACCCCAATCTCTTCAATCAGGCCTTTGGCAACATCACTGTACTTTGCCGGACTCTCGATGGATTGCGTCCCCCCGTAGCTCAACACCATCCGGTTTCCCGCGCGAAATTCGTTGCGCTTGGCGTGGCCGCCAAAGTCGTCGTGATTGTCCAGAATTAAAATGCGCGTGTCTTTTCCGGCGCTCTTCCTGTAGAAATACGCTGCGGCTAGTCCGCTGATACCTCCGCCCACCACCACGAGATCGTAGGTCTCGCCTGTCTCTGCCGCCGGGCCGTCCCCATCCCATCGCTCTCCATCGCGCAGTCCATGGGCATACGTATAGCTTCCGTCGTGATTCCCGCGCATGCCCATAAGCGCCGGCGGATAGTAATTCGCTGTTTTTTCTGGAGCGTAATCGTCCAATGCGGCGGCCGCGAGCAATTTCTCTGCTCCGAGTGTGCCGCTCGCCAGCGTACCGCCCACACCAAGTGCCACGCCGTTCAGAAAATCGCGCCGCGTAATCGGGCAGTGCATCCCCAGTTCGCGGTTCCTTTTGTCCTTACCCATGCTCAAACCTCTCCCCGACCTGACGAAGGGACAGAATTATAGCTCTGCTCAGTTTCCCGCGCGAAATGGGTCCGGCTGGCGGTTCTTTCAGAATGGGAAATGCGTAGCTGCTAGAGTTCCCGCAGCGCTGTTGCAATGGGTCGCTGCGCAGCGCGCAGTGCAGGCGGCAATCCCCCAAGAACGCCCATGGCCAACGCGAAAATCAAGCCGCTCAAAAGCAGTATTGGCGTGACCTTGAACGCAAACTCCATGTGCGCGAACGTCTGCCAATTCATCGCACCGGTGGTTAAGCCGTTCAGGGGCAACACCGCGACGGCGCCCAGCGCCCCGCCCACGAACGAAATCAAAAGTGCCTCGATCACAAAGGAAATTACTACCGCCGCGGCACCGAATCCCAACGCGCGCATCGTGGCGATTTCCCTGCCGCGCTCGGCCACCGCGGAGTACATGGTATTCAGCGCGCCAAAAATCGCTCCAATAGCCATCACTCCTGCAACCAAGCCGCCAAGAATGCTGATGAGTTGCGTCATGCGCGTCGATTGCTTCGCGTAATAGTCGATCTCTCGAGTGACTTCCACGTTTAGCCGCGGGTCGGAGGTCACGTAGTCCTTGAATTGCTGAAATGCCGCCGCCGAAGTAAGGTGAACGGTGACGGACTGAAAAGTGTCCGCCGGGCGCTTGAAAGCCCCGTTCAGCAGGTGGACGTCGCACCACACCTCGGAATCGAACGCGCTCCCGCCGGCATCAAATACACCCACTACGTTCCAACTTTGGCCGCCCATGGTCATCGTGCTTCCGACGGTCAAGCCCTGATAAGCGGTATTCGCATTCTTTCCGACGACGACTTCGGCAAGCCCGGAATGAAACATGCGGCCCTGAACGATCTTGATGTTCTTGCGAATATCAAACACGTTTGGCGATACGCCACGAACCTGCACGTTGGCGTCGGTGCCTGACGAAACCAGCGGAATCGGCGCGACCAGCACCGCTTCCGTGGTGACCAGCGGGCCATCGGGGCCGCGCGCCACACCTGGAGCGTCTTGCAAAATCCTCGCGCTCTCGAGCGAGACCGCGCCCGTCATTTCCGACGTCGAGCCCGCGCGCATGATCAGCGCATTGTCAGCCGAGCCCGAGGACACCAGTGTCGCCTTGAAACCCCGCGCCAGCGATAGCATCGCGATAAAAACTCCCACGGTGCCCGCAATACCCAGCACCGCAACAATCGCCGACGTCCACCGCGCCTTCACGCTTCGAAAGTTGTAAATAACCGGAATAGCCATTTCACACCCTCCGCAGCGCGTTCACCACGCGCATGCGCATCGCGCCGATTCCAGGGATAATCCCGCTCACCGCTCCCACGAGCACCGCCACCAACAGACCCAGCGACAGAATCGCAGGCGACAGAATAAGCGACGGCAACAAACCGTTCAGCGCGCGGCCCAGCACCGGAATAGCCAGAAGCGCAAGTCCCAGACCCAGGATCCCTCCGAGCAGCGCAATGGCGAGAGATTCCGCCAGCACAAAAAAGAGAACGGTTCGATCGCTGTACCCGATAGCCTTCAAGACGGCCAATTCGCCGATGCGTTCGCGCACCGAAGTAGCCATGGTGTTGCCGGTGACCAGAAGCAGCGTAAAGAACACCACCATGCCGACGATTTCAATCAGCAGCTCGATGTTGCCGAACTGCTTGATGAATCCGGCGGCGAAAGCCGATTCGGTTTGCGTCTTGGTTTCAGAGGAAGAATTGGCAAACATGGTGTCGATCGCTTTGGACACGCGTGCGGCATCATCCGGATTATCCAATTTGAGCACGAACCACCCCGCCGTGCCCTTGGCAAAGTCCGGAACGTTTTCGTCAAAATATTTGTACTGGATCCAAAACTGCGATTCGTCGCCGCCGGGACGATCGTTGTGATAAATCCCGTCGAGATTGAACTCCCAGGTTTTTGTGGGACCGTAGAGAGAGTCCATGATGGGGATGCGGTCCCCGATTTTCCAGCCGAAGCGCTGCGCGGTTTTCGCTCCGACGATGGCCCCCTGCCGATCCTTCAAGAAATTCGCCCATTCATCGGGAGGCACCTTGAATTCGGTCATGACTTTCAGCATGTTGTCCGGGTCGATCACGAACTGCACAAAAAAGTTCTTCTCGTCCTGGTAGACCCCTCCGAACCAGTGATTTTGTGTAACCGCCTTTACTCCAGGGATGGTCAGGATTTTGTCCTGGTAGGAAATCGGCAACGTTTGAATCAACCCGATCCGGTTGGTAACCACCAGGCGGTCCGCGCCGGCTACTTCAGCCCCTCGGCTAAAGGCGCTCTTTACCACCGCAAGAAACGCAAAAAGAAACAGCGCGACGGCAAAGGAGCCAATCGTCAACAGCAAGCGGATTTTCTTCCGAAAAAGATTCGCGAAAATCAACCCGCGGAATTTCACGCCACACCTCCCGCGGCAACTTCCTGGCGCGCTCCCCCTTCAACCAGAAGTCCTTTCTCAAGATGAAGTGTTACGTCCGCCTGTTTCGCGACCACCGGATCGTGCGTCACCATCAGCACCGTCTTGCCGTACTCTTTTACCAGCCGGTGAATCAGGTCCATGATTTCATCCGCGCTCTTGCGGTCCAAATCGCCGGTGGGCTCGTCGCACAAGAGAAACGTCGGGTCGGCCACGATCGCCCGCGCAATCGCGACGCGTTGCTCTTGCCCTCCAGAAAGTTGCCGCGGGTAATGATTCATCCGGTCGGAAAGGCCCACGACGCTCAGCGCCGTGTCCACGTGCTTGCGCCGCTCGGCCTTCGAAAGTTTGGTCAGCAACAGCGGAAGCTCCACGTTCTGGAACGCCGTCAGCACGGGAATCAGGTTGTACATCTGAAAGATGAAACCCACGTGACGCGCCCGCCAGTGCGTCAGTTTGCTTCCGGACATGTGCGTAATCTCGTCTCCCGCCACTGTAATACTTCCGTGCGTCGGCACGTCCAGACCGCCGAGCAAATTCAGCAGCGTGGTTTTCCCGGAGCCGCTCGGTCCCATGAATCCCACGAAATCGCCCATGTCCACATCCAGATTGAGCCGCTGCAGCACTTGGATCTCTTCCCCGCCGCGCCGGTACGTTTTGTCCAGCCCGCGCACTCGAATCAAGCTGTTTCCGTTTCCTTGGCCATCGACTCGAATCATTTTCGGCGCTCCTATTTCTTAATCTGCACAGCCTGGCCGTCCTGCAGATTGGCAGGCCCGCCCACAACCACCGCGTCTCCGGCCACCAGCCCGGATAAAATCTCCGTTTGCGTGCCTTGCGTATTTCCCACGGCCACCGCACGCCGCTCAAGGTGATCGTTCTTCACGACAAAAACAATCTTTTTGCCGTTGTCGTCGCGAATAGCCTCATTCGGAAGCACGGCCGCCACTGCCGCTGCCGCCGTATCGCCCTTTTTCACCGGCTTATCCTCGAGGAATGTCACTTTGACGCCCATGTCTGGCAAAATCCTCGGGTCCAGCTTATCGAACGAAATGCGCACCTTGACGGTCGCCTTCTGGCGGTCCGCCGTGGGGATCACCGTGCGCACGTGGCATGGGATTTGCCAATTGGGATAGGCGTCCAATGTCGCCGTCACCGGTTGTTTGTCCTTCACGCGCGCGATGTAGGACTCATTCACATCCACCTCGATCTCGTTCGAGTTCATGTCCACGATGGTCGCGATTCCCGTGCGTGTGAATCCGCCGCCCGCGGAAATCGGCGACACCATCTCGCCCACCTGCGCATCCTTCGAAACCACGATGCCGTCATACGGCGCGGTGATCACGCAATTGTCCACCGCCTGTTGCGCCTCACGAATCCGCGCGTCCGCGGCCAGCACCTGCTCCTTCGCCAGTTCGATCTTGGCTTTCAAGCTGTCCGCAGCGGAACTCGCAGTATCCAACTGTTCCTGGGACTGCACGCCGGCCGCGCGCAGTTCCTGAGCGCGTCGAAGCTCGATTTCCGCCAGCCGGAGTTGCACCTGAAGATCCGCGATGGCTGCCTGCGAAGCATTCCTGTCCGCTTTTGCCGAATCCAGCGCCCGCTTTACATCCGACTCATCCAGCGTGGCTAGTAACTGCCCCTTGTGCACGTGCGTTCCTTCGTCGAAGAACACCCCCGTAACCCGCCCCGTAATCTTGGCCGCAATCGTGGCTCTTCGCCGCGGCGTGACGTAACCGCTGGCATTCAGAATTGCCTCGCGGCCTCCGGCCTGCGGCTTTTCGGCGGTAACTACTTCTACGGTCGGCGTCTGATTGCGAAACGCAACCGCCAATCCGCCAATAATAACGATTAGCCCGAGCGCCGCGGACACATACCCCAGCCGCTTCCCTGTCCCGCTACTCGAGCGGTGGGTGTCATGGATCCGCAGCGAATCCAGATCCGGCTTTGCGTGAATTTCCGTCGCCGCCATCAATTCCCTGTTCTCCGCGTAAAACGCCGTGCAATGGCATCTACGCAGGTGCAATTCGAAAGATTACAGGCCAGTGGGCGTTTTCTGCTTTTCATTCTACCCTGCTTGCCCGCGCGGCGTCTGGTCCCGTTGGACGGCCCTCGCGAGCCGTCGGGAGCGTTCTTCGCGCCTTCCTCGCCCCGCGGCAGCTGGCAGCCGTTCGGACCTTGCGGCGTTCCGCACCTCGGGTTATTTTTCCTGTCGCAAAATATCTTAGTTCGTGAGATACTTAGCTGTCAAGATAAAATGAGACTTCCTACTCCCCCGCGCAAGCGCAAGGAATTGGTGAAACGGGTCGGCATGGATCTGGGTCGCGAACTCAGCACCGTCTCCGTCTTCCTTCACCACGCCATCGCCGCCAAGCTGGGGCTCAATGTCACTGATACCAGATGCTTCGAATTAATGTCTCGTTATTCGATGGAGAGCTTTACCGCCGGGGATCTCGCCCGCGCCACGGGCTTAACAACCGGCGCCGTCACAGGCATTCTCGATCGTCTTGAAAAGGCCGGCCTTGTGGAACGCTATCGGGATCGCATCGACCGCCGCAAGGTCTTTGTCCGCCCTCGCCCGGAAGCCTTACAGCGCGTTGGCGGTCTTTACAAAGGCCTCGCTGCCGCCTCCTTGAAGTTGGCTTCCAGTTATTCGACGAAAGAGCTCGAGGTGATTAATGATTATCTGGAAGGCAGCCTCCAGATTCTCCGCGATCAGACCGGAAAAAGTTCCTAACCCCGCCAAATTCGCGATTGGTGCCAGTACCAGTGCTGTACTTCCTTATTTAGCCAACTGGCTAAATACGCCGCCCCTGAGCAAAACAAAAATTTGCTGGAGCAACGGATTTCTGTTCGCAACTGAGACCAAAAATCCCACAATCGAACACTTCGGTCTCCCTCTGTGCGCTGACTGGCCTTCTAAACTCCTTCCATTGAATGATTTAGAGTCATACACTCGAGGGAACTTGACATGCGGCATTCCCTTTGGAAGATCGAGGGGGAGGCTGATTTCATGCTGAATTTCTTGAAGGATGTCCGGTACGCCCTTCGGACCCTGGGGAAGAACCCCGGCTTTGCCATTATTGGCATCGTGACGCTGGCTCTGGGGATGGCCGTCAACACCACTCTCTTTAGCGTCATCAACGGCTTCCTCCTGCGACCGCTTCCTGTGCCCCATCCGGAACAGATGACGGTTCTCGCATTGCAACAGTCCGCGCTGCCAGGAACTCACCGCTTTTCCTATCCCGATTACGAGGATCTGCGTGATCAGACTGACTCCTTCAGCGATCTTATAGCTTACCGCGTAGCCCTCGCCTCGATTGCCATCAATCACACCGGCGAGCACAGCATCATCAGCCGCGTTTCCAGTAATTATTTCTCTGCCCTCGGTATTCGGCCGGCCTATGGACGACTCATTCTTCCGACGGAGGGCCGCACTCCCGGCGCGGATCCCATTATGGTTTTGGGATATTCCTACTGGCGCCGAAGATTTGACGGCGATCCGAATGTCGCCGGCACGAAAGTGGAGGTGAACGGACTGCCCTTCACCGTTGTCGGCGTCGCCCCTCCTGACTTTCATGGCACGTACTCCGTTCTCGATATGGACGCGTACATCCCATTTAGCGCGGAACCGAACGAGGATCCCGACGCTGCTATTCAAAAAATTTGGACCAGCCGCGGCTCTCGTACCCTCACCCTTCTCGGTAGGCTTAAGCCAGGCGTGACGCTCAAACAGGCCCAAGCCAGCCTCAACGTCGTCGCACAGCGCATCGCGCAACAGCACCCGGACACGGAAAAAGGCATTACCGTCCAGCTCTATCCGGAAAAGATGGCTCGGCCCGATCCCGACCCGGAGAATCCCGTGCCTCTTGCAGCCATCGCGTTCATGGCCATGGCTGGCCTCGTACTTCTCGTCGCGTGCTTCAATATAGCCAACGTCCTGTTGGTCCGTGCCACGGTTCGCCAGCGCGAAATGGCCATCCGCGCCGCGCTGGGCGCTGGCCACGGCCGGCTGGTTCGCCAATACCTTACGGAGAGTCTTCTACTCGCAGTTCTTGGAGGTGGCGCCGGCCTGCTACTTGGATCCTGGGCGGCTGGCATTTTGGGATCTCTCCGCCTTGGCACCGATCTTCCGATCCACTTCGATTTTCACCCTGATGCGCGCGTCTACCTCTTCGCTCTTGCAACGGTTTTGCTTACCGGCTTGATTGTTGGAATTATGCCGGCTCTGCGTGCCGCGCGCACCGATGTCATCACCGTACTGCATGAGGGCGGCCGCGGATCATCCTCTGGTCCCCGGCGTCAGCTGACCAGAAATACGTTGGTGGCGGCGCAAGTGGCGGGTTCGCTCGTTTTATTGATCATTGCCGGGCTCTTCGTCCGTAGTCTGGAAAAGGCTCAAAAAATCAATCTGGGCTTCAATCCCGAACATGTTCTCAATCTATCCGTGGACGTCGATCAAATCGGCTACAAGGAACCGCGCGGCCGCCAGTTTTTCCAAGAAATCGACAGCCGTTTGCGTGCGCTGCCGGGCGTGGAATCCGTGGCCCAGGCTTTTGTCGTTCCCATGGGCGTGGTCAGTTCCAATGATCGCGTTTGGATCGAGGATCATCCTCTCGAACCCGGCCAGCAAGCCGCCGAACTCGACTACAACATGGTGACGCCCGGCTATTTCGACACCATGCAGAGTCCCCTGCTCCGTGGCCGCCGGTTTACAGACGCGGACGCTGAAAAAGCTCCCGGCGTGGCCGTCATCAATCAAAATATGGCCAAGAAATTCTGGCCGAACGAGGACGCTCTCGGCAAACGCTTCAGCACCAAAGGCCCCAACGGGACCTTCATGGAAGTGGTCGGAATCGTCCAGGACGGGAAATATCAAAACGTCACCGAAGATCCTATGCCGTTCTTCTATTTGCCTCTCGATCAGAGCTATATGTCCATGCGCACGATCCACGTCCGCACTTCCGTGCCTGCGGAATCTTTAGCTCTGCAAATCGAATCGCAAATTCACGAGCTCGCTCCCAACTTGCCCGTCACCCAAGTGCAGACCATGACGCAATCCCTGCAGGGCGCGAACGGCTTTTTCTTCTTCCGTTTTGGCGCACAAGTTACCGCTGTCATGGGATTGCTCGGACTGATTCTCGCCGTGGTCGGAATTTACAGCGTGGTTTCCTATGCTGCCGTTCAACGCACGCAGGAAATTGGCATTCGCATAGCCATGGGAGCGGCTCCTCGTGACATTTTGAGAATGGTTCTGCGACAAGGACTGGGCGTGGTCGGTATCGGTCTGGCTCTGGGCTTGGTTATAGCCCTGGCAGGCACGCGCGTGATGAGCAGCCTCTTCATAGGCATCAAACCCACAGACCCTCTTACGTTTCTAGTCGTGGTCCTCCTGCTCACAGCGATTGCTCTTTTCGCCTGCTGGATTCCCGCATATCGCGCCACGCGCATCGATCCGCTCGTCGCTCTGCGCTACGAGTAGCCGTCTGCAATCATCCGGCGCGGTCGAAATCATTCGCGCCTTTATTTGCGTCGAAAAAACAAAGGGCCCGGTCCGATTTCTCGGACCGGGCCCTTCCAACTGCCGCGCCTTATGCCGCCATCTGCTTTGTCATTGGCACGGTCTTGATTTCAATTTTCTTCGGCAGCGCCACTGCGGCCACTGGCGCCGTGATTTCCAGCACGCCGTTCACGAATTCGGCGTTGAATTTCTCGTTGTTCACTCCTTCGGGCAATTCTAGGGTCCTTTCGAACTTCCCGTAGGCGAACTCCTCGTGGAAATATTCCGCTTCCTTGGTCTTCTTCTCTATCTTCCGTTCGCCGGTGATGGTCAACATATTCCCTTCCACGCTGACATGAACCTCTTTCGGATCGATTCCGGGCAACGATACCTTGCAAATATATCTCTTGGCGTCTTTGTCCACATAGCTCTCGATCGCCGGTGCGAAGTTGAACTCGCCCAACTCGGCTGCTTCTTCCTTGCCCCACGGCTTTGCGGTCAGCATGCGATTGAAAATCTTGTCGAATTCACGGCGGACATCGAACAAATCCTCAAACAAATTGTCGCGTACGATCAGGTTTGTCATCTCATTCCTCCTCAGTCAACGGCTCATTCTTTCTAGAACCCGGTAATTTCAAGATCCGGGACGGCAACTGGGGCCTCCGCAATTCCGGCCGTAAACGGCCGGTGCGTCGCATTGACAGGCGCTTGTGGTATGCGTGGTGCCCAGATGCCGTCCCCGCAGAAGAAATTCAGATATCGCGAGGGTCTGCCCTATCCCACTACCCTCCACAACCTCCGATAGGTGGAACTGCTGAGCCCTGCGACTTACCGACTGCTTCCAGCTTTGGCAGCTCGCTTCCATTCGCGATCTCTTTCCTTCCACACTCCTTTTTTATTCTTTCAGCCCCCTGAAATCAGTGACCTCTGATACGCCTCTGCGTGTCGGCCATCACTCACTTTCCATCCTGTACCAAGCCTCTTGCGCCGGTGGAACCATTGCCCCAGTTTCTGTGCCGGACCCGCCTACTTCCGGTTAATCTTGCTCCTAGCTGTGCTTCCCTCGAAGAGTGTAGATCGTGTCCTACGAACACCTGCGCCGCAGCAGCCGCATTCCCAAGGAGCTCTCCATTCTTTTGACTGGGAGCGACATGGACGGCAAAGGCTTCTCGGAAATGACCAAAACCGTCCTGCTCAGCCGCCACGGCGCCGGCATCATCTCCACGTATAAGCTCTCCGCAGAACAAGAGATCATCGTTCGCTATCTCGATACCAATAAGGAAGCCCTCGTGCGCGTTGTGGGCCGCATCGGCTCCGAAGGTGAGATTTACACATACGGCGTGGCTTTTGTGGACACCTCCAATATCGACTTTTGGGGCATCGATTTCGCACCCATTTCGGAAACTGAAAAGCGCGCGCGCCGCGTGCTTCTCGAATGCAGCAACTGCAAACAACGTGAGACCGTGGACCACAGCGACGTGGAATCGGACGTCCTCATCATCAACGACAGCATCACCCGCTTTTGCAAACAATGCGGCGATTCTACGCTTTGGAGACGCACCTCTGAACTTCCCTCTAAACCTGCGGAAGAGCAACCCGTCCTGGTAGCCGCCGGGCAAAGCACCACGGTGTCCTCTTCTGCGGAGATCACGATTCCGGCGACTAAGCAAGTCTCTGTAACTTCGCTTGATTCCCCGAGCGCACAAACTCCCTCGGCGTATGCCTCGCCTATGGACCGCAAGCCAGCCGCGCCTCTCGACAACCGCCGCAAACACCCGCGCACGAAAGTAAACTACAAGGCCTGTATTCGGCGTTCCGGTTTTGCGGAAGACATCGTCACCTGCGAAGACATGTCCAAGGGCGGCCTCTGTTTCAAGAGCCGAAAGCAGTATTTCGCACGGACGGACATCGAAGTCGCGGTCCCCTATTCGCCGGGCGGCAACGCCATCTTTGTGACCGCGGAAATTGCCTGGGTCGTCGAGATCACCAAGGACAAGCTCTACAAATGCGGCGTCACCTACCGCCGGGCATCCCGAGCGTCTTAGGGCGCCCTTCCTTCCTGCCTGCCTCAAGTGCGGATAGCTGTTGCGCAAAACTACGCGTCAGTTCCGATTAGGACAAGCGCTTCGTTGCTCCGCCCTGAAACATAGTAAGGTCAGAAGAGAGTAGAGCGGCTTGGCCCGTCCACCGAGGAGCACCTGAATGGTGCAAATTAAGGGATCCGCAATCAAAGAAACCATCGAGCAAATCAAATTGCGAGCCGGCGAGGCTGCTTTCCAGACGATTCTCGGCCTTCTCGATGATGAAACGAGAAAGATCTGCGAAGGCGATATTTTCTCTTCGACGTGGTACCCCCTCGATCTCTTCACGCGCTTTCTCGAAATCGAAATCAAAGTTCTCGCCGACGGAAACGAAGAGATGGTGACGAGGGGTTCGGAAGCGGTCATTGAGAGGCAGCTTCGTGGCATCTACAAAGCGTTCGTGAAGTTTGGCTCGCCGGAATTTGTGATCAAGCGGATTGCCGCCGTTCATGCCACCTATTTTCAGGGAGTCCCCATCGACGTCCAACTTCAGGGAAACAGCAGCGCCCTGGTGAGGTACACGGGATTTGAAAAACAACACCGCATCATGGGTTTTGCCATCATCGGATTTTTCAAAAAAGCGCTGGAGATTTCCGGCGCGAAGGACGTCGTCATCCGATTCACGCTGCCAATCGAAGCAGGCAAAGGCTATTCTGAACTCTCCATCGCCTGGAGTTGACCGGCAAACGGCCTCGCGTAGGATAGAGGAGTGGCAATTTCCAAATTTTGGCGGAACAGACGGCTCTACTTGAGCCCGGTCAGGTTGTCGGGCTTCATTTTGCTTGCATCTATGTTCGCGAGCCTTGCACCGGCCCAGGACCAAGACCAGGGTGTCATCCGAGTCGGGGTGAACCTTGTCCTGCTCGACGCCACCGTAAAAACCAAGTCCGGCCAAATCATGGCCGACCTAAAAAAAGACGACTTCGAAGTCCGTGAAGACGGCGTCCGTCAAAAAATCGATGTCTTCAGCCGGGACGCGTTGCCGATCAATGTGGCGCTCGTGCTGGATCTCAGCGATTCGATCGGTCCATTTCTTGGCCCGCTGCGCGACGCCGCGAACACCGCGCTTGCGGCCCTCAAGCTCGATGACGAAGTCGCGCTCTTTACATTTTCCACCGAGGCGCAACTGCGCGTGCCCTTCACGACGGACAAAGCCAAAATCGCCGAGCAAATCAATTCCTTCCACGCCGGCGGCGCTACGAATATCAACGACGGCATTTTTCTTGCCTCGCAGTATCTCCTGAAGCTGCCGCCCAAGGGCCGCCGCGTCATCATCCTCATCAGCGATGACGTGGGCACCGATGCGGGCGGACAAGGCACGCACGACATCGTTACCGAGGCCATCGCCGCCGATGCCGTTCTTTACAATCTGAAAATCCCGGGCTACAACCCGCCGCAAACTCTCTTTGCGGCCAGCATGATTCCTGGACTGGTGAACATTCGCAAAGTTACGGAGCAAACCGGCGGCGAAATCTTCAACGTCCAGGACGTGGCCCATCTCGATGCCGTTTTCCGTGCTCTCATCGAGCGCATCAAAACGCGCTACACCCTGGGCTATTATACCAACGCGTCCGCCGCGCTCGGCAAACCGCACAGACTCGACGTCCGCCTGGCGTCCTCCTTCGGCAAAAAGGGCCGCGACTACGTGGTGCTGTCCAAATCCGGCTTCTACGTGCATTGAAAAAAAGGTGCGCGCCGCGCGCGGGCATTCTCCTCGACGAGAGCGGGCGGGAGCATCCGGGAGCAGGAAACATTCTCCTGTTGACATCCCACAGGTCTTTTGCGATATTCCTGTGGGCACTCCACAGGAGGTGATATGGCTGGTGACAGGCCGGAAATTCTGCAAGGCACTCTGGACTTGATGGTCTTGAAGACGCTCCAGGCCATGGGGCCGTTGCATGGTTACGGGATTGCGCGGCGGATCGAACAAATCAGCGAAGAAGCCTTGCGGATCAATCAGGGAACAATTTATGCCGCGCTGGTTCGCCTCATGCAGGAGGGCTGGATTTCGGCCGCGTGGGGCACCTCGGACAACAACAGGAAGGCTAAATTCTATTCCATCACGAAAACCGGACGTAAGCAGCTCTCCGCCCAGGAGCGGAATTGGGAGCGCGTTTCGGCGGTGATTGGCCGCGTGCTGCGTAGCGCGGAGCGAGGATAGGCCATGTTCGCCTGGGTAAGAACGCTCGCTTCGCGAACGCGTACGTGGCTTTCGCGCGGCGAGGTGGATCAAGAGTTCGAACAGGAGTTAGAAGCTCATCTCGATTTGCTCACGGAAGAGAATATCCGTCGAGGGATGACGCCAGACGAAGCCAGACGAAACGCTCGCATCCGGCTGGGAGGGACCACGCAACTCCGAGAGACCAACCGCGAGCTTCGCGGCTTGCCCTTGCTCGAAACATTCGTGCAAGACGCACGATTCGCACTCCGAATGCTGCGAAAGAATCCCGGCTTTACGGCCGTCGCCGTACTCACACTCGCCCTCGGCATTGGCGCGAACACGGCCATTTTCAGCGTGGTCGACGCGGTGGTGCTTCGGCCGTTGCCCTATCCTCGCCCCTCGCAACTCGTCAACGTGTTTGAGGCGCGGCCGCAAAAGGGGATCCCCTCGACGGGGGCTTCGTATCCGGACTTGGAAGACTGGCGCGAGCAGAGCCGCGCCTTCAGCCATTTTGCGGGACTGGTGTTCCATAAGCTCACGCTCACCGGCCGCGGCGAGCCCACGGTGGTTAACACCATTGTGGTCACCTCCGATCTTTTCCTTCTTCTCGAGGTAAAGGCGCTCATCGGCCGAACGCTGCTTCCCGATGACTTCAAGCGCGGCGCCGCTGCTACCGTCGTCTTGAGCGAGAACCTGTGGCGCAGCCGGTTCGGTGCAGACCAGAAGATAATCGGCAGTACCATCAGTCTCGACCACCGTTCTTTCACTGTCGTTGGCATCATGCCAGCCGGTTTTCGCTCTCCTTTCTTCAGCATCAGTGACGAAATCTGGATTCCGATCGCTCAAGATCCGGTCTTCAGCAGCTTCATGACCCTCCGCAGCGCGCGTGGCTTTCCCGTTCTGGGACGGCTGAAGCTGGGCGTTTCGCTTGAGCAGGCTCGCGCGGAGATGAACGCCATCGGCGCAGCCCTCGCGAAGGAATTTCCAGAGGCGGATGCCGGCTTCTCGATTCGCATCGAGCCGCTCAAGCAAGCGATCGTTGGAAACGCGAAGGTTGGGTTGCTGATCCTGCTCGGCGCAGTCGGACTGGTGCTTATGATCGCCTGCGCCAACATGGCCAACCTCCTGCTGGCCCGCGCCACGGCCCGCGCGAGGGAAATGGGCCTACGCAGCGTGCTCGGGGCGGGGCGCGCCCGCATTATTCGCCAATTGCTTACCGAAAGCGGGCTGCTCGGCCTGGCGGGAGGCATTGCCGGGGTGTTGCTGGCGTATTGGGGCGTGGCGGCGCTCGTTTCGTTTCTCCCGGCCGGGTTGCCACAGCCCCACCCAATCGCTGTGGATGGCCGCGTACTTGCTTTTGCGCTTGTGCTTTCCATCGCCGCCGGCCTTGTCTTTGGCATGGCTCCCGCGCTCCTTGCCGCCGATGCGAACCTGCAATCCAGTCTAAAGAAAGGAGCCGGGCGCGCGGGCGAGGGAGGCCGGCGGCGGGCGCACAGTTTTCTCGCAGTGGCGGAAATCTCGCTGGCGATGGTCCTGGTGGTTGCCGCTGGCTTGTTGCTCCGCAGTTTCTTCGCGCTCACGTCGGTAAACCCTGGTTTCAGCACGCGTCAAGTCTGGAAAGCCGAGGTTTCCTTGCCGCAATACGAGTATTCGAAGCCCCAACAGTGGACCTCCTTCTCCGATCAATTGCTAGAGCTAATCCACGCGCAGCCGGGCTTGCAGGATTCGGCGCTGGCGGTCCCACTCCCGCTGGATGCCCAGGGCTTCGCCAGTCTACCTTTCACGATCGTGGGAAACCCGCCCTTGCCTCGGGGAACAATCCAGAACGCCGACTCCGTCTCCGTCAGCCCGAATTATTTCCACGTGATGAGCATTCCCCTGCTGAAGGGCCGATTATTCAACCGGCAGGATGCCATGTCCGGACCGCGCGTGACGCTCATCAGCGAGGCGATGACCCGGCGTTATTTCGCCAACGAAAATCCCATCGGCCGCCATCTCGTGTTCGGTCATCCATTCAATGGGATTGCCTCACGGGAAATTGTTGGCGTGGTCGGCGACGTGCGCGACGCGGCGCTGCATGAGGCGCCTCAACCAATGATGTACGCCCCATTCACACAGGCTCCGTTTTGGGGCGGCGAATTGGTGGTGAAGAGCACCCTGAACCCGGCGAGCATCGCTGCCGCTATTCGCCAGCAGGTGCATGATATCGATCCTAATTTACCGGTCACCGATTTCGAGTCGCTCTCTTACGCGGTCCAATCGACCGCCACCGAGCCGCGATTCCGCACGCTGCTGCTCGGCCTGTTCGGTCTGATCGCGCTGGTGTTGTCCGCGGCGGGAATATTCGGAGTTATGTCCTATTCTGTTTCGCGACGGACGCACGAGCTCGGCATTCGCATGGCGCTCGGCGCGACGCCAGCGGGGATCCTGAAAATGGTGTTGCGGGAGGGCGGCCGGCTCGCGGCGGCGGGCCTCGCGGTGGGCCTCGTCGCCGCGCTAATTCTCACGCGGTTCTTGCGGACTATGCTGTTCGAGATCAAGCCAGCGGATCCGCTCACTTTCGCGGCGGTTGCAATTCTCTTGGCGTTCGTGGCGCTGGCCGCCTGCTACATTCCCGCGCGGCGGGCCATGCGCCGGGATCCACTCGCCGCATTGCGCTACGAATAGGTCATGGTCCTGCGGCCCACAAGCGAAGCATGAAAATAGCCGCGAGGCGGCCAACTCACTGGTACTGAGCGACGACTTCTCCGTTTTCGATCCGTAGATCCGAGAGGTCCGAAGGCAGTTTCAGCTTTTCGCGATTTTCTGGCGAATCCATCATCTTGCGCACAGCGGCTTCGAGCGTGGCTTGCGGAATGGGAAGCGCTCCGATCTGGCCGCTGAGGGGCACAAACTGCAGGAAGCCATTTTCCGCGCCGAGCTTACCTTCGAGCTGCAGGGTCATGTCCTTGCCATGGACATTGAACACCACGTAGGCCCGGACGTGGTCGTCAATCAACTGCACTTTCACGTCCTTCACATTTGAGCGCAGCTGCGCAACGTCATGGGCCGTGGGCTGGTCCGCGCTCGGCGTTCCGTCTGGAGCATTGCTGGGAGCCGCGTTGGCCGGCGCGGCCATTGCCATACTCCCGGAAAGAGTGAGATGCGATGCCAGGTACGAATTCAGTTCGGTCTCGTTCATCCGCAGCGTGGCAGGCTGGCCTTGCGATGCTGATTGCTGAACCGTTTGTACCTTTTGTTCGGCGCTAGCGGCGGCTTCGGGAGTGATGGCGACGGGCGGCGGCGGCGTCTTATGAAGCAATAGAATCAATAAAATGAGAGCGAAGGCGTATACGCTCCAGCGTACAATCCGGAAGATCAGCACCAAAGTGCCCGTTCCCGATGGGTGGGAATCGGCTTGGCGATTCGCTGGTAAGGGGTTGTGACTAAGTGGCATGACGCGCTCCTTACAGTTATGCCCGAGGAATGGGGCATTGTTTCCCGGGCCTAAGATTGCCGTTTTCAGTGCCTAAGCCAGGGAGCGGAGTAGAGTCTCCGCAGCACGGGGAGGTAGGGGTGTTTCATCCCGTCTACCAATGACACTACACCTCGCCGAAATATGCGGCAAGAGGACAAAGGTACCCTTTGGACAAACTAGCCGCGTAGCCGTTCGTCCGCGTCCGGTAGCGGTCGTTGTATTGCCGAGGAGGCGATTATGGCGCGCAAGCTCTCGTATCTTCTGTTGTTGCTAATTCCCGGGGTTGTTGCCGCACAAGAAGCCATCTCGCGAGGCAGGGACGCAGCACGGCCGCCAATTGAGGCGAACGCTGGACAATCGGTGAATCCTCCGCCGGCGGCTTACGCAGCGATGGGAGACGCCGCAAATGGGGCAGTAGCCAAAGACGCGAGGACGGAAGCGCAAGAGCGGCCGAAAGGGCGGCTGCGGATTGGCGTGGCGCTGGAGGGCGGCGGCGCTCTGGGACTGGCGCATATTGGTGTGCTCCAGTGGTTCGAGGAACATCACATTCCGGTGGACTATGTGGCGGGAACGAGCATGGGCGGCCTCCTCGGAGGGTTTTATGCCACGGGGATGAGTCCGTCGGAATTGAAGAAATTAATCGACGGAGTGGATTGGAATGCAATGCTCGGCGACACGACACCCTACCAGGATCTGTCCTACCGGAGAAAAGAAGATCAGCGCGCCTATCCGAATGCTTTCATTCTCGGTCTGCGAAACGGCCTGTCGCTTCCCGGTGGATTGAACTCCGGCCAACAGATCGGGTTGCTGATCGACCGGATTACATTGCCGTACTATAAATTGGAGTCATTTGAAGAGCTGCCGACGCCGTTCCGTTGCGTGGCGACGGATCTGGTGAGCGGAAAACAAGTGGTGTTCGAAAAGGGCCCCCTTGCCGAAGCGTTGCGCTCGACGATGTCCATCCCCGGTGCGTTCAAGCCGGTGGTTGACAAAGACCGGGTGCTGGTGGACGGCGGGCTGGTGAACAACCTGCCGACCGACGTAGTCAAACAGATGGGAGCGGATATCGTGATCGCGGTACACCTGGAAACGGCGCCGGTGGAAGCGAAAGACATTAAGTCTCTCTTCAATGTGCTGGATCAATCTGTTCGTGTAGTGGTTGCCGAGAGCGAGGTGCGCGGGCTGGCGCAGGCAGACGCCGTGGTCAGCGTGCCGCTGGGTGGATACACCTCGACGGACTATAAAATGCACGACCCCATCATGCAAAAGGGCTACGAGGCCGCCGGAGGGAGAGCAAAGCTGCTCGAAAAGTTCGCGGTGAGCGATGCGGAATGGCAGGAGTTCGTTCGGGAGCGTGACTCTCGGATAAAAACGCTGGCGCCGGTGCCGGAATTTATCAAGGTGGTGGGAGCAGACACCGCGCAACAGACGGAGAGCATCGAACATTTTCTTACGCCGCTGGCCGGCAAGCCGCTGGACACGAAGAAATTGGATCAAGCGCTGACGCGGCTCACGGGCCTGGGCCGGTACGATACGGCGGGTTTCCGGTATATCGATCAAAGCGGAAAAGTGGGCCTGCAGATCCAAGTGAACGAAAAAAACTATGCGCCGCCCACGATCCAGCCTGGATTTGAGGTGGATGGCTCGGCGAGCGAAGAAGTGGGCTTTACGCTGGGGACGCGGCTGACGCTCTTGGACGTTGTGGGATTCCGCTCCGAATGGCGAACAGATATTTTGTTTGGAAACACGTACGGGCTGGGAAGCGAGCTGTACCGGCCGTTCGCGCCGCTGAGCAAATGGTTTATCGCGCCGCATGGAGAGGCCAGCACGCGAGTCTTCAAGATCTATGAGAAGGGCAATCCGCTGGCGGATTACAAGCTGGGCGAAGCCAAGATAGGAATGGACGTGGGCTACGGGTTCGACCGCTTCAGTCAATTGCGGGTCGGCTACGAGGAAGGTTATCTCGATGCAAATTTGCGGCTCGGGACTTCCGTATTTAATTCCGTCAGCGGGCGCGTAAGCGACTTGAAAGTGCATTACTTGTTCGATCATACGGATAGCCCAGTGACTCCGCGGAGAGGAGTGCGATCTGAAACGACGTTCCGGTGGTTTGACACGAGTCCTGGCGCGCAAAACACTTTCCCTGCGCTGCAGGCAAGACTCGAGTATTTTCAGCCGGTTTCTGCGCTCGGTTCGGTGTTCGTCACTGGAGAAGGGGGAACAACGTTTGGGTTTGCCAACACGGGCATTCCTCAGTTCTTTCTTGGCGGACCACTGACATTGAGCGCCTACGGGTTGAATGAGCTGCAAGGAAATCAATACTATTTGTTCCGAGGAGGCTATTTGCACGACCTATGGATATTGCCGCCGCTTGTGGGGAAAAGAGTGTTTGTGATTGGGTCGTATGAAGTCGCAAAAATGTACGGCGAGCGGAACGAAAGCAAATTCCCCAATGATTTTGCAGCTGGCGTGCTGGCCGAGACGGTGATCGGCCCGCTCTTTGTTGGAGGCAGCGTAGGCGACACAGGCCATCACAAATGGTTCTTTCAGCTCGGTCGCGTCTTCTGAAGCGGAAGGGGGAAGGCGGGCAGCTCCTGGAAGAAGTGGGTCATCCGTATTTGGCATGGCACCAAGTGTTGCGAGAACTCTGCGCGCAGATCCCAGATGCTCCTCAATGAGAATTATTTCGCGATGACGGAAACGCGGGAGGCGAGTGTAAGCTGGTGTCGAATCGAAAGCAAAAAAAAGAGGAAATTCCGAGTGAATCGAATCGCTGCTTTTACGCTGCTGGCCACATTGATGATTGCGGGGCCAAAGCGGGTTGGAGGTCAAGAAGGGATGACTGGCGCGGAATATGGGCGCCGAACCCAGATTGAAGCCAAAAAGGCGGCCAAACAGCAGCGAAAGGCGTTCAAGAAGGCTGCCAAGAAACAGCGGAAGGCACTGAAGAAATACGCGAAGGCGCAGCGGAAAGCGGCCAAGAGGGCGAATCGACGGACTGGTTAGCGTTTCATGTGCGTGCGGACCTCGGATACTCGGTTGGTGGAGTTTTTCAGAAAAGCGACGGCGGCGCAATGTGGCCCGAGTTGACCCAAGGCTGAAAAATGAGCGCTTAGACGCTTGGGCTGGGACGGACGGAAGAGTTCCGGTTGCAAAACGGAATGCGGGGCATGCAGCGGAAACGACCAGGCGCCTGGCAACGCTCCCAAAACTCCTTATTTTTTCACAGAGTATGGCCCGTCAGCCGCCGCGCGATAATCCGAATAAGTGAGGATCCTGTCGAGGTCGAGACTCTTTAGGAAAAGAATCCTGGCGCTTGCACGCATTTCGAGACGTTTCGGCACCCAGACCGCATCGCCTAGACAAGTTTGCTCCAAAATGATGTGCGAACCGCGCTGAACGCGGGCCACAAACAATCCCATCGAGAACGTCTGAGTTACCTCGCCGTCGACTTTGACCCAGCCGAAGTCCTGCTTGTTGACCCAAAGCTTGCCCTGCACCCTTGAGAATAGCTTGCCGTACTTGCCGGTGGCGTGATAGCCCGGATGCGGCGTGGCCGCAAGCACATAGGCCGGCCTGCCGTCGACGGTCTCTTCGCCGATGAGGCGGAAATCGAAGGCTTCGAGGAGGACGTGGAGAAAAGCTCTGTTTTCCTGCGTCCTTGCGGAGCCGTTCAGCGCGCTCCTCTGGCGTTTCGTGCTTTAGCCTTTCGAAATCCTGGTCCCGTTTCTTCTGTTGTTCGGCCGTTGGGAGCTGACCGTTGTGTTCCATGAGCTGCTCAAAGCGGATGCCGTTGACAAGCGCCATTCTGGTGACATCGACATTTAGCGATTGCACCTGCCCGAGCGAATTCAGGCGCCGATCCTCATCACGCTCGATATAGTCGTAATCGTTACGCGCCCGCCAACTGTGCTCAGTCGCCGCCAGAGATTGCCCCATGATCTGAATGGCGTCCAGAGTGGTTGGCGGACTCTGAAGTCTGTTTGGTCCGCTATTTTGGGCGAAGAGTGTCGACGAGGCCGCGACTGCAATCAGGAGTGCTCCGATTCGGGATTTGGCTAGAAAATCCATTTTTGACTCGAAGGCAGCTGGGATACAAGAGCTTGAAGAATCAGGAGCCACAAAAAGACTAACCGGTTGGGAGAGGCGCGTCTGTGCGAATAAGAACAGGTCTGCGGGAGGACGCATTATGGCAGACCGTCGAGCTTGGGCCTTCGGAAGCCTGCTATGCGAGTCGCTCACATCGAGCGTCAAGCCAACTCTAAACATGCAAACACAAAGACCGCACGATGCGTTCTGTTTAGGCAGAATCAGGCGGGCGGGCGGTGCACTTGGATCGTATTGGCCAAAGGAAGAACCCGCATATTCACGAAGAAATTGAGGGCCGTTTCAAGGGCGAACCTTCAAGGAAGTCGCGAAACACCAGTCACGACACCATTGGCGAAGCAACCGATTCCAGCCAAACGGCGCCAATCCGTCCAGAACGTGTTGACTAGAATGAGATGGCTATACTATAAATTACGTTGAGTGTTTGTATGCGGACATCCACGAGTCTTCGAAAGAACAAAACCAATCTAAAACCTAAGCGGAAGCTCGTTTTCGATGCCCAGAATTTTTTGGATTCCTCGGGCGTCGCGAGAAAAGTTAAACAGCATAAAAAAGGGGAGGCCATTTACGCTCAAGGGGAAGCGGCCACGACCGTAATGTACTTACAAGACGGGGGAGTGAAGCTCACGGTCGTCAATGAAGTCGGCAAAGAGGCGGTTGTGGCGATTCTGGGGCCGGGGGACTTCTTTGGTGAAGGGTGCTTAGCCGGCCAGACTGTGCGCATGGGGACGGCTACCACGATTGTGCCTAGCACCGTGCTCGTGATTGAGAAGAGCGAAATGTTCAAGGTCCTACACGAGGAGCATTCCATCTCCGACCGGTTCATCCGTTTCATGCTGGCAAGGAATATTCGAATCGAGGAGGATTTGGTCGATCAACTATTCAACTCGAGCGAGAAGCGGCTGGCCCGCACTCTTTTGTTGCTTGCCCGTTACGGCAAGGAAGACAGGCCGCACGGAGTGCTCCCCAAGATGTCGCAAGAAACGCTTTCGGAGATGGTTGGCACGACGCGCTCCCGAGTCAATTTTTTCATGAACAAGTTCCGGAAACTGGGATTCATCGAGTACAACGGCGGACTACAGATTAACACTTCTCTCTTGAGCGTCGTGCTGCACGAATAAGCCAAGTTTCGCGATTTCTTGTGGCAAACGCGGGAGTTCTCTTACAATCGAAGCGCATGGGCGTACGGTAGTGGCGTGTCTCCATGCCGCCACGGGCGGGGAAGGTTATGCTGAAACACATGACTGCCATACTTGCAACGGGCGCCCTCGCACTGGGCACCATGCATGCGCCGGGCACGGCCGCCGATTCGAAGTTCGGACCTTCGAACCCGTTTTATGCGCCAAGCACGTTGCCATTCCATGCGCCTCCATTTGACAAGATCAAGGATGAGGACTATCAGCCAGCCATCGAGGCGGGCATGGCGCAGGAGCTATCGGAGATAAAGGCGATTGCGGACAATCCGGCGCCGCCAACCTTCGAGAATACGCTCGTCGCCATGGAGAAGACCGGGCAACTCTTTCAGCGAGCGATGAACGCATTTGGCGCCGTCACGGGGGCGAATACCGATCCCGTGCTGCAGAAAGTTCAGGCCGAAGAGGCGCCCAAGCTGGCAGCGCACTTCGATGCCATCTACCTGAACGCAAAGCTTTTTGCACGCGTATCTGCCGTCTACAAGCAGCGTGATTCACTGAAACTCGATCCGGAATCGCTGAGACTGCTGGAAGTTAGCTACGACAATTTCGTGCGCGCCGGCGCAAACCTTCCGGACACCGACAAAACAGAGTTGAAAAAGTTGAACGAGGAAATCTCCACGCTCTCGAATGACTTTACGAAAAAGCTTCTCGCCGCGACGAAGGATGGGGCGTACTTCACTACGGACAAGAGTGCGCTTGCCGGTTTAGGCGACGCGAAGTTGGCGGCAGCCGCGCATGCCGCCGAGAGCCGCAAGCAATCAGGCTATTTGCTCCCGCTGCAAAACACGACGCAGCAGCCAGAGCTTGCCTCGCTCAGCGTCCGCGCGACACGCGAAGCGATTTTCGAGAAATCCTGGAACCGCGCCGAGCGCAGCGATGCCAACGATACGCGCGAGGTCATCTCGCGCATGGCACAACTCCGCGCGCGCCGCGCTCAATTGCTCGGTTATCCGAACCACGCAGCATGGAAACTCGGCGACCAAATGGCGAAAACTCCCGAGGCCGCCATAAAGTTCATGGATGCCCTTGTGCCCGGTGCGACCGCTAAAGCAGCGGAAGAAGCCAAAGATATCCAGGAGGTTATCGACGCGCAGAAGGGCGGCTTTACACTTCAGCCGTGGGACTGGAATTTCTACTCCGAACAGGTCCGTAAAGCGAAATACGATCTGAACGATGCCGAGGTCAAGCCATACTTTGAGCTGAACGAGGTGCTCGAAAACGGCGTCTTCTACGCCGCGCATCAGCTCTACGGAATCACTTTTAAGGAACGCAAGGACATCCCCGTGTACGAGCCTGGCGTTCGCGTCTTTGAAGTCTCAGATGCGGATGGCAAGCCGCTGGCGCTTTTCTATTGCGACTACTTCAAACGCGACAACAAGAACGGCGGCGCTTGGATGGATAGCTTCGTGACCCAATCAAAGCTTCTGGGCATGCTGCCGGTGGTCTACAACGTGGCGAATCTTCCTAAGCCCGCGCCCGGCGAGCCTGCGCTCATTAGCTTTACCGACGTGACCACCATGTTCCATGAGTTTGGCCATGCGCTGAACGGCATGTTCGCGAACACGGAGTATCCGAACCTCTCGGGCACCGCAACGGCGCGAGACTTCGTGGAGTTTCCTTCCCAATTTAACGAGCACTGGGCGCTCTATCCGGCTGTCTTCAACCATTACGCCAAGCATTACGAGACGGGCGCGCCAATGCCGGCCGAGTTGGTCACCAAGATCAGGAAGGCGGCGACTTTCAACCAGGGATATATGCTAACGGAGTTGGTTGCGGCTGCTGAGTTGGACATGCAGTGGCACACGCTTCCAGCCAGCGCACCGTTACAGCAGCCGGATGTGTTTGAGAAACAAGCGCTCGAGAAAAAGCATCTCTTTCTTGCTGCGGTGCCACCGCGCTACCGCTCCAGCTATTTCAGCCATATTTGGAGCAACGACTACTCCGCAGGCTACTACGCCTATTTGTGGGCGGAGATGCTGGATGACGACGCGTACGGGTGGTTCGAGGAGCACGGCGGTCTGACGCGGGCTAACGGCGACCGGTTCCGGCAGATGGTGCTGTCGCGCGGCAATACGGAGGACTTGGAGAAGATGTACGAAGCATGGCGCGGCAAGGCTCCGAGTGTCGAACCGATGCTGAAGGACCGTGGCTTGCAGGAATCCGGACACTAATACGTTGAGAATAAGTTGAGCCGGCAGAACCTGCGCGGGAGTGAATTGCGCACCATGGCTCTTCCAGCGCGACGGTAGCTAGGGTTTTGGCGCCGGCGCGGCCGTCTCAGATACCACGAGGTATTCGTATTTCTTGCCGTTCGCGTGGAACTTCATTTTATCTTTGTCCAGCGTGAACTCGATGCTAGTGTTCACCGGGATCAATTCCTTCCCCGCAGGCTTCTCTTGCCGGATGTGGTATTCAGCCGTTTTCGTTCGGACCACGTATTCCTGGCAAAGAACTTGGGTCGTCTCTTTCTTGTTTTTCACGCGCGACCCGCACGCCACCGAACTCTCGGAGACGATCGTTCCTGTCTGAGGTTCCTTGCCCGCTGCGGGAATTCCCATCAACATCGTCGCAGCCACTAACATGAATGTCTTTCTCATGGCGCCTCCGTGAGACCTCTCAGGACTTCAATGGCATTACGCGGATTTTATTGGCCAGTTCGAGCCTGAAATCACTTGTAGCTAATTTGGCCGTACGCTTCCACTTTCTTCTGCACACCTGTTTCGCAAGAGTAGCCAACGAACCGCCGTGCGATTCCGTGGTTTATAATCGCTACCGTTGGCAAAACGCCCGGAATCGTGGCCGCTTGATTAGGCGCCGATCAGTCTCCGGGGAAGACCAGGAACGCGCACGGAGGGTCCATGAACGCAAGCACAGCACGAGCCGAGCAAGACCTTTGGCCCGAACTCCCACTGGAAGCCTGGCAAGACACCTACGCTACGCTGCACATGTGGACGCAGATTGTGGGCAAGGTGCGGCTGGCGCTGACGCCGAATATAAATCATTGGTGGGGAGTGCCGCTGTACGTGAATGCTTTCGGGCTGACCACGTCGGCCATCCCGTTCGCTGGGAAAAATTTCGAAATCCAGTTTGACTTCATCCATCACCAGCTGGTCATTCGAACGAGCAACGACGCGATCCTCTCGCTCGCTTTGAGGCCGCGCTCGGTGGCCGATTTTTACCGGGAGTTTATGGGAGCGCTTGCGTCGTTGGGAATCGCCGTGAAGATATGGAAGATGCCGGTCGAAATTCCGGATCCGATCCCATTCGATCAGGACACCAAGCACGCCGCGTACGATCCCGAATATGCCAACCGCTTCTGGCGGATTCTGGTGTGCTGCGATGCAGTCTTCAAAGAGTTCCGCGCCAGGTTCATCGGAAAGGCCAGTCCAGTACACTTTTTCTGGGGGAGCTTCGATCTTGCGGTAACGCGATTTTCTGGGCGGCGCGCACCTCAGCGGGAAGGAGCAGACTCGATTACGCGGGAAGCGTATTCGCACGAGGTGATCAGCGCGGGATTCTGGCCGGGAGGCGGCGAGGTCAAAGGAGCTGCGTTCTATGCGTATGCGGCGCCCGAGCCGGCTGGATTTGCACAACATCGGGTGCGGCCCGCGGAAGCGTTTTATCATCCGCAACTAAAGGAATTTATTTTGATGTACGACGATATGCGGCAGGCGGGATCGCCGAGGGAAACGCTGCTGGCGTTTTTGCAGAGTACCTATGATGCGGGAGCGGACCTGGGAAAGTGGAACCGCAAGGAGCTGGAACGCGAGGGTGGCTAGGAAGCGATTTGCGGCGCAGCGGGTTCGGGCGCTGCGGCAGGAGCCTCCGGAAACAGCCGTCTAGCGCGAAGCGCGCCGATCAGCAGGGCGACGTTGGTGATCAGGATGACAGCAAATGCCAGCGAAGGAAGAAACGCAAAAT
Organism: uncultured Acidobacteriota bacterium; assembly: GCA_963753745.1. Lineage (GTDB taxonomy): Bacteria > Acidobacteriota > Terriglobia > Acidiferrales > UBA7541 > Acidiferrum. The sequence continues at coordinate 81,719 of CAVWDX010000012.1, read as the reverse complement.
CGGCGCGGCGAGCTTCCACGATTTCAATGCCCAGCACGGCGGTGATCAGGCCGCGGGGCAGAAACCAGATCATGAGCTCGCGCTCGTGAGACGTGAAGGAGCGCCAGGCAAAGCGGCCGGACTGCACGGAGAGCCAGCGGGCGAGGAAGATCGCGCCAAAACACCCAAACGCAAGGACGGCGTGTTTGCGCAGCCCGTCGAACTCCACCAGCGCGCCGAGCAAGACAAAGAAAAAGGTGCGAATCAGAAAAGCCAGCTCCCCGTGAAACGTGAGCATCTGGCCGTGATGCTGCGCGAGTGAAGAGCGTTGCTCCTGCTTGACGGGCGTCTCGGAAAACCAGTCGGCGCTTTCGGCGGCGTCGCCAAGATGAAAGCGCTTTTGCGCCGCCGGATAATTGGCGAGCGTGAGGCCGAAGACGAGGACGGCGACGAGTTCATTGCCGTGCAGGGCATGTACGCCGGAGTAGATCAGCAAGACGGCAGCAAAGGTCAGCACGTGCCAGAAACGCTCTTCGGAGAGAAGGGGCAGAAGATAAGACCACAGAATGCCGATAAGCACGCCGGAAGCTACGGCGAGGATGACGCTGGAAAAGAGGCTCCAGGCGATGATTCTTGGCGAGGCGGCAGCGCCGGCGGCGATATCCAGGAGCGTGGTGACGGCCAAGACGGCAAGTGCGTCGCCAAACGAGGCTTCGACAAGCAGGGTGACTTTGACTTCGCGACGCAGATTCACCTGCTGGAGCACGGGAAGAATAATCGAGCTACTGATGCAGCCGAGCGCCGCTCCAACCAGGAGCGCGGGAATCCACGAAAAATGAAGCGCGTGACGGCAAATCAGCGCGACGCCAGCCGCACTGAGCAGATAGCTGAAGATGGCAAGAAATAAGCCGCCGGCGAAATGGCTCAGAATTTCGCGAAGTTTGAGTTCCAGGCCGCCCTCAAAAAGGATCAGGATGAGCGCGAGGGAGCCGAAACCGTGCGTGGCGCCGCGAAAAACGTCGGGGTTAACCCAATGAAGCACGGGGCCGATGAGCACGCCCGTGGCCAAGAGAATAATGACGTCAGGAACGCCCGTGAAGCGCACGAGGCGGTTGGCGACAAAGGCCAGAACGAGCAAGCCGCCGAGTAGCGCGAAAAAGAGATTCAGGTCCATGAAGGCATCGGGCATGCCCGGGTCGGAGAAATAGTCCCGGAAATGGGGAGACGAAGCAAATCAAAAATTGGCGCGGAAGAGACAGCGGCATGGCTAGAACAAGTAGCACAGTTTGCGGTACGAATTGGAGCTACGAAGAAAAACCTGTTGACTTTCGCTTTTTGTTCGCCTATAGTGCAGGGCGGTAGAGGAAACGGGAAACGGGTGGCGTTCGGCTCCATTGCCATTTTTGGCTCTCACGAACTGGACGCCGCCCGTTGAAAATTCCGAGCCCTAAGCGGGGTGAGGGGTCAGCTCGAAAGAGGGATCCCTCAACTCCCGAAAGATTCTACTCGGTTCGTTTCCTTGTCAGGAGCCGTTATGGACGTCTGTGTCGAAAATGTATTCCCCGCCGTGGCGATGCCGTTCAATCCTTTTCACGAAGACGCGCGCGAAGAGAAAGGCCGCGGAGCGGACGCGCCGCGCTGTAAGACGATTCCGAACATCGTGCACGTGGATGTGGACGCGTTTTTTGCTTCGGTCGAGCAGGTGCTGAACCCGAAGCTGCGCGAGAAGCCGGTGCTGGTGGGGCGCGGCGTGGTGGCGTCGGCGAGCTACGAAGCGAAAGTGCGCGGCGTGAAGACGGCGATGACGTTTCGTGAGGCGCTGCGGATTTGCCCGGCGGCCGTGGTCGTGCCGGGGCAGTACGAACACTACGCGGACTATGCGGAGCGCGTGCGGCGGATTCTCGAGACGTACACACCCGCGGTTGAGACGGCGGCGCTGGACGATTTTTATCTGGATTTCGCGGGAACGGAGCGGCTGTACCCGGATTATGAAGCGGCGCTGCGGCATGTGCAGACAGACGTGCTCGAACAAACGGGACTGAGCGTGAGCGTTGGCGCGGCGCGGACAAAAGTGGTGGCGTCGATTGCCTCACGCCTCGAGCGGCCACGCGGATTCCGCATGATTGCGCCGGGAACGGAAGAAGATTTTCTGACGCCGCTGCCGGTCGAAAAACTGCATGGGATCGGGCATGTTCACGCGGGGATGCTGGCGGAGCGCGGGATTGCGACGATCGGAGAATTGCGGCAAGTGCCGCGAGCCGCTCTCGAAGCGGCGTTTGGTGAAGTGATTGGCGGACAGATCTGGGAGCGCGCGCGCGGGCTCGATGGGCGCGAGGTGATGCTGCCCTCGACGCCAAAATCGGTTTCGCGCGAAACAACCATCGAGGGCGGAACGATCGATACGGAGTTTCTCGGCGGACTCATCGAATATTTGAGCGAGCGCATCGGCTCGACGCTGCGCGAATACGGGCGGCAAGCGCGGACGATCGGGTTGCGCATCCGCTACGTAGATCATTTTTCCGCACACCAAACAGTGCGATTGACACGGCCGTCCAATGACGAGCGCGAACTGCTCGCCGAAGCCAAAGAGCTTTTTGCAAAATTATTCACGCGGCGCGTAGCCGTGCGGCTGGTAGGCGTAAACGTAACAAATCTCGAAGCCGACCGCCGCCAGCACGAACTCTTCGACACCGACGCAAACCGCCGTTGGTACCTGAACCGCGGCCTAGATTCCGTGCGCGGCCGCTACGGCTGGAACGCCGTCTTTTACGGCAACGGCCTCGAATTCCGCGAACATTACGCCACCAAGCCCGGCGGCCTGGTGCTGTCCACGCCGTGTTTATCAAGATAGTCTGCTGAAGTTTTTCCTCCCAATTCCCTACCCTGATTTGTTCTGAATACAAGGGCCGCGTCCTCGCACGACGTGACTCATGATTCCTATTTCGTGATTCGTGGAAAAACCACGTTCGCGACACGGGTTCACGAGTCACCAATCACGAGTCACGGATCACATGTTTGTCCACCTCCATTGTCACAGCCATTATTCGTTTTTGCGGGGCGTGGCGCCGCCGGAAGAGATGATTGCGGCGGCGGTGGAGCAGAAGATGCCCGCCGTGGCGCTGACGGATACCAACGGAATGTATGCGGCGGTGCCATTTTATCAGGCGGCGAAAACGGCGGGCGTGAAGCCGATTGTGGGAGTGACGCTGGATGTTCAGTGGCTGCAAGACCGAAGAGAGATTCCTCGCTCCGCTCGGAATGATGGAGATGTGAAAAGCGCTAACTCCTTGGAAATGGTGCTACTGGCCGCGGATATGGAGGGGTACAGCAATTTGTGCCAGTTGGTAACGCTGCGGCATTTGGGGACAACGGATTTGGCGAAGAACAAAAGCGCCGACCCGGGCAAGGAAGATGGGCGACCGTTGACGCTGGAGGAGTTGGCGAAGCATTCGAAAGGCGTGATTGCGCTGTGCCCATTGCCAGCGCGTACGAAAAACGCCAGCGACTTGTAGAGGCACGATATATCGTGCCCCTACAGAATGTATCGCGGCACTGAAGGATATTTTTGGCGAGCGGCTGTGGATCGAGGTACAGCATTTGTCTCCCGGGGACGGGCGCATACTGCGCGAGGCGGAGCGGATCGGGCGCGAGTTGGACGTGCCGCTGACGGCGACGAACAACGTTTATTTTTTGCGGCCGGAGGAGCATTTGCATCATCGCGCGGTGAATGCGATTCGCACGGGCGGGCTGCTGACGACGGTAACGATGCCCGACATCACAACCGGCGAAGCGTGCTTCAAACCGGCGGCGGAAATGGAGCGGCTGTTTCCGGATCATCCGGAGTTGCTGCGCGCGACGCTCGAAATTGCGGAGCGATGCAATCTGGAGCTCACACTGAACAAAACCATCTTCCCGGAATTTCCCGTACCGGAAGGCGAGTCCGCCTTTTCGTATTTGTGGAAGCTGTGCTTTGCGGGCACGCAACGTCGATACAAGCCGCTGCGGCCCGAGGTGCTGTCCCGGCTGACGCACGAATTGGGAGTGATCGACAAGTTACACCTCGCGCCATATTTTTTGCTGGTGTGGGAGATCGTGGAAGAGGCGAAGCGACGCGGGATTCCAGCGGTGGCGCGAGGGTTCGGCGGCGAGCTCGATGGTGACGTATTGCCTGGGAATTTCGTGCGTGTGCCCGCTGCGCTGGGGATTGTATTTTGAACGATTTTTGAACGAGCAGCGCGGCGATTGCCCGGACATCGATATCGATATTTGTGGCGCGCGGCGGGATGAGCTTCTGGACTACGTGTACGAGCGCTGGGGCGAAGAGCATGTGGCGATGATTGGAAGTTTTGTGACCATGCACGCCCGGTTGGCCATCCGCGAAATCGCAAAAGTGTTTGGCGTACCGCCGGGCGAAGTGAATCATTTTACGAAGCGGCTGCCGCACCGGCCAGTGCGCGAGATTTTGCAGGCAATTCGCGATTTGCCAGAGTGCCGGAATTTGCCGGTGGACGACGAGCCATGGAAAACGATTCTGCAAGTGGCCTTGCGGTTCGATGATGCGCCGCGGCACATGGGGATTCATCCATGCGGGACAGTGATTTCCACGCGGCCGCTGACCTGGCTGACGCCGCTGGAGCGCGCGGCGAAAGGAATTGTCGTGACGCAGTACGACATGAATGCGATCGAAGCGCTCGGACTGATCAAGATGGATTTGCTGGGGCAGCGCGGATTCACGACGATGTCGCTGGCGCTGGATAACATTGAAAAGGAAATAGAGGAAGTAAAGGAAATAAAGGAGGAAAAGAAAAACAACAATGTTGCCCCGGATGGAGTGACGCCTTGTCCGAAGCCGCGCGAGATTGATTTTGACGCGATCCCGGAGAATGACCCGGCGACGTGCGACGTGATTGCCACGGGAAGAACGATGGGCGTGTTTCAGATCGAATCGCCGGCCATGCGCGGGCTGCTGCGCACGATGAAGGCGCGAACGCTGGAGGAAGTAGCGCAAGCTTTGGCGCTGATCCGGCCAGGCGCGGCGGAATACGGATCGAAAGAGTTGTTTATAAAGCGGCTGCGCGGCGAGGAACAAATCGAATACCCACATCCGGCGCTCAAAGAGATTCTGGGAGACTCGTTTGGTATATGCATTTTTCAGGAACAGGTGATGCAAATCTCGCAAGCGATCGGAAGTATGACGCTGGCGGAGGCGGATATTGTGCGCCGGTCGGCGTCGAAATATTCGGGACAGCGGGAGCACGACCGGCTGCGCGCAAAATTTTTGAAAGCAGCGGAACTGATGGGATTGTCCGGGGCCGAGCGCGAAGAAACCTGGATGATGGTGGAAAAATTCGCGGGATTCGGATTTTGCAAAGCGCACGCGGCGACGTACGCGGATATTTCCTACCGCATGGCGTATTTGAAGACGCACCACCCGGCGGAATTTCTGGCGGCGATGTGCAGCGCGGGGGCGGGCTTTTATCACGTGTCGGCGTATGTGGAAGAAGCGAAGCGCTGGGGAATCGAGGTTCGTCTGCCGTCGGTGAATCGTTCGCGGATGGAGTACACGGCGGAGGCGAAGTATACGACGGAGGCGGAGTACGCGGCGGCGAAAAGCCGACGGACAGGAATGTCTGTCCCCCTTTTGCTTGCAAATGGAAAACGCGCGCTGCGCGTCGGACTGATGCAGGTGAAGGGACTGCGCGTGGAAACGATCACGGCGATTGTGCAGGCGCGGGAAGAGGGCGGCGCGTTCCGGTCGTTGGAGGATTTTCTGCGGCGTGTGCCGGTTGAGAGAGATGAGATCGAGGCGCTGATCAAGTGCGGGGCGTTTGATGAAGTGGGTGATGAAATGAGCGCTCAATGGGTTTAAGCGCGCGGGATGACGCGGCCAGAAATGTTGTGGCGATGGAATTTTCTGCAAGCAAAAGCCGGGAGAGCACAGACAAGATTGGCTATGCCACCCGAAGGGCCGGAAACATTATTTGCTAATGCGACGGCCGGCGATGCGATTGGCGCAGCGCTTGCCGGGATGCCGGCGGCGGCATACACGCAGGAACAGAAGTTGCGATATGAGCGGGAGATTCTGGAGGTGTGCGTAAGCGGGCATCCACTAGATTTTCTGCCGAGGAACGGCGAGGTGTGGAGCGACGAGCTGGACGGATTGCGCGGAAAGCGCGTGACTTTGTGCGGGTGGGTGGTGACTTACCGGCACGTGGGGACGAAGAATTACCGGAACATGATGTTCGTGACGCTGGAAGATCAGCGCGGGCTGTACGAGGTGGTGCTTTTCCCCGATACCTATGACCGTTATGGAGGCTTGGTATTTGAAACACGCGCGATGCGCGTGACGGGATGCGTGGAGGAAGGCGGGCAAATCAATGGGGAACGGATGGAAGCGTTGAAGAGGTGACTTTTGACTGGTGACTCGCGATCCGTGATCCGTGAAAAAAGCCGCAGGGCTGGGCTCTGCGCTACATTCTTCAAAGAAGATGCGCGAAGTGGTTTGCGGAGCATTTGGTCATCCGGACTCAGGCAGGAACTTCAAAGACGATAATGAGGATCGGCAAAGAGTGCTATTTCGGATAAAAAAACCACATTTGACGGTGACCGCTTCTGCGGAGCCGGAGGCGGGGCGGCCGGCGGGCACGGGCGAGGAATGGCTGGGGCGAAACCGCAGCGCGAAGCGGCGACTGTGGGAATGCTTGAATCCGCGGCACAGGAAAGAGCTGCGCGTGATCGCGGAGGCGCTGGCGATGCAGCAAACACACGCGAGCCTGCCGGAGCCGCTGCGCGCGCGGTTGAGCGAGTCCATCGAACAGGTCGAGCGTCTTGCGCGGCGGATCGCAGCGTTGCTCGCGGAGGTAACACGGCGGACACCACCGCGCACGTGAAGGTTGCGAGGCCATGGCCTCGACCGCATACTGAAAATATGGCTGTCCCCAGAATGCGCGGCTCCCTGTACGTTGCGGCGTTGGCTATGGCGCTTTGCGCCGCGGCCAATGCGGCACGAGCGGATGAAATTCGCCTGAAAGATGGCAAGAAGCTTTACGGCGTGATCGTGGCGTACGAAGACAACATGTTCAAAGTCAAAACGGACTTTGGATATGTTCTTGTGGAGAAAGACAAGATCGCGTCGATTGTTCCCTCCACACCGGCCGGCGCGACGGCGAAAACGGAAAAAGCGCCTGCAGCGAAAAAAGAGCCGGCGGCGCAACCAAAAACAGAATCGGCAGTGGCGTCGTCCGCGGAGGGAACGGCCGAAGCGACGAATGCGAGCGCGAAATCCGCGGAGCCAGCAAGCGGCGGGAAAGCGTGAAAAAACATCTGCAAAAATCACTAATGCAGCGGTGAAGCCATCAACTCCAGCGACAACGACGACGAATGCGGTGGCTCCAGCCATAACGGCGCCAGCAACGGCCTCAGCTTCAACGCTGGCGGCGGCCGCGCAGCCCGCGGCGCCAAAAGAGCCGGAACCGCCGGCAATGCGCGAAGACATCCAAGGGAATCTTTACACGAACTACACACACGGCTTCAAGATGTATAAAGCGCCGAGCTGGGAACTGATCGAAGATGCGCGCAAGGCTCTGCCGAATGCAATCGTGGCCCTCGGCACGTACAACGAATCGACGCTGATGGTAATCGGCCAAGAGAAGACCAAAGATTCGCTGGAACCTGCAGCGGCGACGGTCGAAAAACGGCTCAGCGAAATCTACGACAACTACCAGAGTATTTCGCGGCGGAAGACGGTGGTTGGCGGATCGCCCGCGGTGGAATATCACTACCGCGGAATGGCTGACGGCCACGATTGGTCCGGCACGCTGGCGGTGATTCTCCGCGGGAGCGAGATTTTCACGGTGCTTGGCATGACCTATGCCGACACGGACCTCATTCAAATCCAGGAAAACGTCATCGCAAGAGCGATTGCGAGCCTGGACTTCAACGTACACTGACAACCAATCTCAATCGGTCAATGTAAAAAGCGGACGAGATTAGTCGGAGGACGCCGCGGCGGCGAGATCTGGGAATTTTTTGTGTTCCCGAATGACGGCGATGAGTGCTTGGGCGGCGCGAGGAAGGCTGCGATCGCGGCGGTAGACCAGACCGAGCTCGCGCCAAAGGTCGACGCCCTCGACGTTCAGCAGCTTTACCTCGCCGGCCTTCACCTGATCGCGCGCAAAGCCTTCGCTGATGAAAGAGACGCCGGCGTCCGCGCCGACGAATCGCTTAATCATGCCGATGCTGGGAAGTTCCATCACGACGCGCAGGCGCGCGCGATAGGGACGAAACAACTTGTCCAGCACCTGGCGAGTGAAGCCGGTGCGCGGAAAAATCAGGGGTTGCCCGGCGACTTCCTCGAGGGTGATCTTGGAGCGGTGAGCCAGCGGATTACGGGTGCTGACCATGAAGCGCAAACGGTCGCGCGAGATGTGATGAACCTTGAGGGTAGGCGACTTGATAGGCAGCGTCACGATGCCAACATCGACCGAGCCGTCTTCGACGCGCTGCAAAATCTTGTGGCTGAAATTGCGATAGATGCTGATGTGCACCTGGGGATAACGGCGCTGAAATTCCGCGAAAATGTCCGGAAGCAGATAGAGGCAAGTAGCTTCGTTGGCGCCAAATACGAGCGGGCCCTGGACGACGTCGCCGCGGTCGGCTACGACTTGAATGGATTCGTCACGGAGGCGAAGAAGGCGCTCGGCGTATTCGAAGAGGACCTCGCCAGCAGGGGTGAGTTCGACGGATTTGGCGGAGCGGTCCAGGAGACGAGCGCGATAGGCTTGCTCGAGCTGGCGAATCTGCGCGCTAACGGCGGATTGCGAACGAAAAACTTTTTGTCCGGCGCGCGAGAAGCTCTTGAGCTTGGCAACGTAGACGAACGTAGCGAGTTGATCAAAGTCCATAGGCAGGCGGCTCAGCAAAGATTATAGCGGAATGTTACCGCTAAGTAAGCGCCGAATCTTGCTCCTTTCAAGCGGGCAGAGGCGCCTGCGAAAGCGAGGCGATCTCCGGCGGACTGAAAACTATTTCGCGATGCTTCAAGCGGGCCAGCACCGGCTCCCAGGTCGCTTCGAGAGTGCCCTGGAAATGGAGTGGCTGAACGCGCAGCATCTGAAGCCCGCCCCGGCGCGAAAGAAGTCGCGAAGCGCGCGGACTGGCGGTTAAATGCAAGTGCTCTTCCAGAACGCTGCGCAGCCAGGCTTCTTCCCGCTCATTGATTTCCGCGAGGGCGACGAAATCGCGATGAATCACTTCGTCGGCTTCGCCGCGGAGAACGTAGGAAAGGCCACCCGTCATGCCAGAGCCAAAATTCAAACCGAGAGGGCCGAGGACGAGTACGACTCCGCCGGTCATGTATTCACAGCCGTGCTGGCCAACACCTTCGACAACGGCGAGTGCGCCGCTGTTGCGAACGGCAAAACGCTCTCCGGCGCGGCCTGCGACAAAAAGCTGGCCGGAGGTCGCTCCATAAAGAACGGTGTTGCCCGCGAGCACGTCGCCGCGTCGAGAAGCAGCGGAACTGGCGGCGATTGCGATCGTCCCACCGGAAAGACCCTTCCCGACATAATCATTGGCCTCGCCGGAAAGCGTCAAAGTAATTCCATCGGCGAGAAACGCGCCAAAACTTTGTCCCGCGCAGCCGTGAAACTCTTTGGTCAAGTCCTGCGTAGGCGGACGGGTCTGGCTGCCGGGGCGGCGCCGGCGCATCAATTCTCCGCTCATGCCTGCGCCTACGCTGCGGTCGGAATTTTGGATGGGCTGCGATTCCGTCTGAAGTTCGAAGGACGCGCTGAAGTGCAAAGCGTCTTCACGGGCAGCGGCGTGTAGCGCGGGAGATTGCTGAGGCGCAACGCGGCCGGCAGGGGAAATGGGAACGATCAAGAGCGGATCCATGCCAGAGCGCGCGTTGAGCCGATCGTACCAGCCGGTAAGATCGCTGAGAGAACGAGCGCCAAGTTGCGCGAGGCGATTGCGAACTTCTTCGGCGAGGGAGCGGAAATAAGCAGCGACCATCTCCGGCTTACCCGCAAAGCGGGTACGCAATTTTTCGTCCTGCGTGGCAATGCCGACAGGGCAGGTATTGAGATGGCATTGGCGCGCCATCACGCAGCCAATCGCGAGAAGCGCGGCGGTGCCGAAGCCAAACTCATCGGCGCCAAAAAGAGCGGCCACAATGATGTCGCGCGCAAATTTCAGACCGCCGTCAACTCGGAGAGCAACGCGCGAACGCAGGCCTGCGCGAACGAGAGTATCGTGCGTTTCGCGCAAACCGATTTCCCAGGGTAAGCCCGTGTTTTTGATGGAAGTGAGCGGCGAAGAGCCCGTGCCACCATTGTGGCCGCTGATGGTAATGACATCAGCGCCCGCTTTCGCCACACCTGCCGCGATGATTCCGACGCCCGCGCCGCTCACGAGCTTCACGCCGATGCGCGCGCTGGGATTTACGGCGCGCAAATCGTGGATCAGCTGCGCTAGATCCTCGATGCTATAAATGTCGTGATGAGGTGGCGGCGAAATCAGCGGTGTGCCGGGAGTCGCGTGACGAATGCGTGCGATGTATTCCGTAACTTTGCGCGCGGGAAGCTGGCCGCCTTCTCCGGGCTTGGAGCCTTGCGCCATTTTGATTTCGAGTTCCTCGGCATGCACGAGGTAATCCGCGGTGACCCCAAAGCGACCGGAGGCGACCTGCTTAATTTTGTTCGCGGCAGTGGGCTCGAACCGATAGGTGTTGGGATCTTCGCCGCCTTCGCCGGTGTTGCTGCGGCCGCCAATCAGGTTCATGCCCAAAGCAAGAGTACGATGGGCTTCGGGGCCCAGCGAGCCGAGAGACATCGCCTGCGTGCTGAAGCGACGGACTATCGCGTCGACGGACTCCACTTCCTCGACGGCAACGGGCGTGCCGGGAACGGTCTCGAGCAAGTCTCGAAGGAAGACCGTACCTTGATGCTCGGCCAGCTCCTCGAAGGCGGAGTATTTACCAGCCTGGGGCGCGCGTACGTGAGCATGCATGCGGCGAACCACTTCGGGCGAAGTCGCATGAAGTTCCGCGCCTTTGCGGAAACGGTACAAGCCCGCATCACCAAGCTCCGCGGCTTCGCTGGAGAAAGCTGCTGTGTGCATGCGCAGATAGTCCGCGAAAAGATCGTCCAGCGTTTTGGAGCCTGGATAATCAGCGGCGTCTTCAAAAAAGTCGGAGCAAAGGTCCTCGGAAAGGCCGACGATCTCAAAGAGATGGCTGTTGCGATAACTCGCGAGCGTGGAAACGCCCATGCGCGCGAGAACTTTGCGGAGGCCGGCGGTGATTGCGGTGCGCATGCGTTCCGCGCCGCTGGGCTCGAGCGATTCGGCGAATTCGTCAGCGAGATACGGAACGACGGCGCTGGCGCCTGCAGCAACGAGGAGCGCGACGTGATGCGTGTCAAACACCTGAGCGGACTCGACGATGAGCGGCAAATCCCAGAGGCCTTCGCGAACCATCGCTTTCCAGACGGCGGCGGTGGCCAGCAGCGCGGGAAGCGCGCCATTTTCCGCGCCGATGCTGCGATCGGAAAGGAGGAGGAGGCCCGGACGTCCGCTGCTACTCAGAGGGGTAGAAGATAGCTGAGCGAAACTGCGGCGCGCGCCCGGGACTCCCAGGGCAGAAGAGAAAGTCATCTCCATACGATGAACGGGACCGAACAATTCTGAAAGCTCCGCAAGCTGGCCTGAGCTGAGCAACGGGCCCGGTAGCGTAAAACCGTTTTTCAGATGCACGTCGAGAGACATGACGTGGGTCTCGCGCAACGGATCAATCGGCGGATTCGTAACTTGTGCGAAGCGCTGCTTGCAATAATCCCAGAGGGTGCGCGGGAGCGCGGAGAGAAAAGCTGGCGGCGCATCGTCGCCCATGCTCCAGTCGGCCTCTTTTCCGTGAGTCAACGCAGAAAAAAGTGTTTTGAACTGGTCTTCGGTCCAACCAGCGGCAGCAGCAATGCGCTTGGGCGGCCCCATAACTGGAGGATTCGTAGCTGCCGAAAACGCAAGGTGACGCACAGGCGAAATGGCGTGCTTGGCTTGATGCATGGCCAGACGCTTCAAGATCTCCCGCCAGCGCAGGAAAAGGCCGGTCGCGGGATTGGCAAGAATCATTTCGCCAGGGCCAAGGCGCTGGCGTTCCGCTATACGCGATTCTTCGAGATCGATCAGGCCAGTTTCAGAGCCGGCAATCAGAAGGCCGTCGTGAGTGAGCGTGTAACGCAGCGGACGCAGGCCGTTGCGGTCGAGCTTGGCGCCGACGAACTGGCCGTCGGAGAAAATCAGTGCGGCAGGGCCATCCCAGGGCTCGCTTTGCTCCGAAAGCGAAGTGAGGGCGGCGCGAATATCGCGCGAGAGAAGCGGATCATTTTCGAAGGCGGGAGGAACCATCGTGAGCATGGCTTCATCCGGCGCAAGGCCCTCGAGCAATTGCAGTTCGAAAGCGTTATCGAAGCTCGCGGAATCGCTCACGTTTGCTTCGAGGGGAGTGAACCAGGAGCCGACCGTTAGGCGAGCGCGAAGTTCGCGACTTTTGGCGCGGAGCCAGCGACGGTTGGAAACAATCGTGTTGATCTCGCCATTGTGAGCAGAATAACGAAATGGCTGCGCAAGATGCCAGGAAGGCTGGGTGTTCGTCGAATAGCGCTGATGAAAAATGGCGAACGTTGTGGCGAAGGTTGCGTCGCGCAGATCCTCGTAGAACTGCGGAAATTGCCACGGCGTGAGCAGCCCTTTGTAGACGACCGTCCGCGAGGAGAGCGAGCAAAGATAGCATTTCTCCGGCAGAAGCGATTCAGCGCGCTTGCGAAGCAGAGCGAGTTTCCACTCAAAACGGGCAACGCCCCGCGAGGGGTGAAAAGGGGCGACAAAAAACTGCCAGATTTCCGGCATTGTTTCCAGGGCGCGGCTGCCGAGGGAGTTCGTGTTGGTGGGCACGCGGCGCCAGCCCAGAACGCGAAGGCGTTCGGTATCGGCGGCGGCTTCCACCGCGGACCGGGCTTCCACCGTTGAATTTGCTGAAAAGAACGCAAACCCCAGGCCAAATGTTTCTGGCAGCTCGATTCCCTCCTCTTGTGCGCGGGAACGGAAAAACTCGCTAGGGAGTGAGGTCAGCAGACCTGCGCCGTCGCCGCTCGCCCCGTCGGCGTCGACACCGCCGCGGTGAGTCAGCCGTTCGAGGGCGGTAAGCGCGATGTCGACAATGTCATGGCTGGCAGGACCGCCTAGCCGAGCCACAAAGCCCGTGCCACAGGCATCGTGATCGGGATGACCCCAGTTGGGGTGTCGATCTCTCCGGGCTGGCGCGCACCGTCGGTACATACCAACTTATTAAGCTGGCTGGCCGAAGATGTACAACTCAGATTTTGCATTTATCAAATCGATTTTGTAGGGGACGAGATTCTAAGCCGTGGATTATTAAAACTTTGTGACTTCCGAAAAGTGAAAATCGAGGACCTTCATTGCGGGCACTACCATTTCGAACGCCTCTTCGCCAGTGGCGCGGACGGCGGGGCCGAGAAGTTCGACGTTGCGCAGCATTTCGAGGATGGACTGATTAAAGCGGAAATTGCGGACTGCGGTTGCGACCTTACCCTTTTCGACCAGAAAAAGGCCGTCTCGAGTCATGCCGGTCATAACCTTTTCGTACGGATCGACTTCACGGATGTACCACAGGCGGGTCACAAGCAAGCCACGATCGGTCGAGGCGATCATTTTTTCAAGCGAAGAATCGCCGCCCCCAAAGACGAGGTTCATGGGGGCTTCGCCATATTCATTGGGGAGAGAGAAACCGTGGCCTGTGGGCTTTTTACGGGCGGCTTTGGCGCTGCTGCGCGCATAGACGAGATTCTTGGGCACGCCGCGATCTACGAGCAGAACGCGCTCTCGAGGCATCCCTTCGCCATCGAAAGGCGCACCGAGTTGCAGCGGATGGTACGCGTCATCGTAAATGGTGATGTTCTTGCCAAAGATTTGTTTGCCCATGCGCTCGTTGAGGCAGGAACGTTTGTCTTCAAGCGCGGTGGCGGCAAAATCGTAAAAGAGAAAACCGACGAGATCGAGCACGGCGGCCGGTTCCAGAATCACGGTGTAGCGGCCGGGCGGGAGTTCGCGCGCGTCCACCGCCATGTGGGCCTTTTCGCTGGCGCGCTGGGCTAGTCTTTGCGGATCGAAATCGCGGACGCTTGCCGCGTTTGCCTTGGCCCAACTTGCCGCCGGATTTTCCTGCATGGTGATAGAAAATTCAGCGTGGGTCTCGCGATACGGCGCGAACAGTCCGCGCGAATTGCCCATCGCGGATTGCTGCAAACCGCTGGCGAAAATTCCCGCGGCGACCTGGCCGTTCTGGATGGCCAAATCGCAAGCGCGGCGCACGGCGCGGGCGCGCTCTTCGGGCGTGAGCTCGGCGGTGTCTTTAGCGAAACGGTTCACTTTGCGATAGCGCTGCTTGCCGGGCATCGGAAGCAGATGCGGATCTTTCGGCTGGCTGTGCGCAAGAGAAAGAGACGCTTCAATAGCGGCGCGCAGCGAATCCTCGTCGACGCGATTCGTGGTGGCGCGAGCGGTACGACTGTCGATAACGGTTCGAATCGAAACATTCAGCCCGCGCTCTGCTACGTTTTGGTGGATCGCATTGTTGGCAAAGCGCGTGAGGCTGTCTGCGGTCTCGTCGACATGGACTTCCGTTTCATCCGCGCCTGTGGATTTCGCGAGGCGCAAGACTCTTTCGATGATTTGTCGCAGTTCGCGCTCTGGAAGTAAACGCTCAGAAGGTGCAGCGCTCTTCCCTGCCGACGATTTCCCGACTTTGCGCGCCGTGCTCATTGATTTGAAAACGCCGAGCCGATCCTGACATTGCGGAACCGCGCGGGCGCGGCGCCGTGACCGGTGCCCATGGTTTGCATCGGCTGTCCCTTGCCGCAGTTCGGCGTACCCCAAAGCGTCCAATGATCGCGTGAACAAATCGCGTCGCACGAGTTCCAGAACTCCGTTGTAATCCCGCTGTAGCTGGGATTCTTCAATATGCGCAACTTCTTGCCGCCTTTTATCTCCCAGCCCATCTCCGTGGAAAACTGAAACTGATAGCGGCGGTCGTCGATGGACCACGAGCGGTTTGTTTCCATAAGAATTCCATCGTCCGTGTCTGTGATCAGATCGTCATAGCCCCACGTGCCTGGGTTGAGACTGATGTTCGTCATGCGAATAATCGGCAGACGATTCCAGCTTTCCGTACGCATCGTGCCGGAGGAGCGCTTCAAGCCAATAAGATGGGCGGTTTCGCGGTTGGAAAGATAGCCGCGGAACTGGCCGTTCTTGATGATGTCCGTGCACTGAGCGGGCACGCCTTCATCGTCATAGGCAAACGTTCCAAGGCCGGGGCCATGCTCGAGCCGCGCGTCGGCGACGACATTTACAATCTCTGAACCGTAGCGCAGCTTGTCGAGCTGATCGAGCGTGAGAAAGCTTGTGCCCGCGAAATTCGCTTCCTGGCCAAGCACGCGGTCGAGCTCGATCGGATGGCCGACGGATTCGTGAATTTGAAGGCCGAGCTGGCTGCCGCCAAGGATAAGCGTCCCTGTCTTTTCCGGGCATTGCGCGGCGGAATGCAGAGCGGCAGCTTCTTCACCCACGCGCGAGGCGTGTTTCAACAATTCGAGCGACTCGACAAGTTCGTAGCCTTCCAGGGCATGCTGGCCTCCGAAACTGTTTGGATATGAGCGCTTTTGAATCTCATCGCCTTGAAAGGAAGTGGCGGCTATGCCGCAGCCCGTGATCAACTTGGCCTGATGAATGCGCGAGCCGATACTGGAGGCGAACCAGGAATCCATTTTGCGAAATTGCATTCCCGTTTCGGTTAGCGTGACACCCTTAACTCGGCGCATTTCGGCATCCGCGGCAAGCAGCAGAGCGAGCTGGCTCTCCAGCGGAATCTGAAACGGGTCCTTGCGAAACGGGCTTTGCCAGCTGTCTATATAGGCGTCTTCCTCGGCCATCACGACATCGCCGCGTTTGGCGAGCGCGGATGCTTTGGCAATCGAGACAGCCTGCGCGGCGCAGGCGGAAACACCTTCGCGTGTGAGCCGGTCCGTGGACGCGAATCCCCACGCACCATTCGCCAATGCCCGAACGCCAATTCCGATCGATTCGGATTGCGCGAGCGTCCCGACCTGCCCATTTTTCGTGGTCAGGTCGCGCTGCCGTAGATGCATCACGCGAGCGTCGGCGTACGTTGCGCCGCGGAGGCGGGTGATATCGAGCGCGTTGGTGCAAAGATCCCACATGGAAATGATCCGCAGGAAACCTAGATAAGTTTACAAGAAAATGGGGCGCAGTTTAGTGCGCCCCGATTTGCAAAAGCAAGTATACCTACTGAAGGTCTGCCCTGCTCGTGCAAGAGGAAGAGGACAGACTATTAGTCCGTCCTACTACGTGCCTTCTTGCCAGGAAGCCAGATAGTGCTCCTGCTCGGGGGTCAGTTTGTCCAGTTTGTGGCCCATGCTATCGAGCTTCAGCCGCGCGATTTCTTTGTCGAGATTCTCGGGCACGACGTAAACCTGCGGCTTCAGCTGCTTGTAGTTCTGGCGCAGATATTCGGCGGAGAGGGCCTGGTTGGCAAAGCTCATATCCATAACGGCGGCTGGGTGTCCTTCCGCAGTTGCTAAATTAACGAGGCGGCCTTCGCCGAGAAGATAGACTTTGCGGCCATCTTTCATCAGATATTCGTCCACCAAGGGCCGCACTTCACGCTTGCCCGAAGACAAGCGTTCGAGCGCAGGAATGTCGATCTCCACGTTGAAGTGGCCGGAATTGCAAACTACCGCGCCGCTCTTCATCGCTTCGAAATGCTCGGCGCGAATCACGCTTTTGTTGCCGGTGACGGTGATGAAAACGTCGCCTTGCCTGGCGGCTTCCGCCATCGGCATTACGCGGAATCCGTCCATCACGGCTTCGATGCCCTTGGTGGGATCAATCTCCGTGATGATCACGTCGGCGCCGTGGCCCTTGGCGCGCATGGCGATGCCGCGTCCGCACCAGCCGTAGCCAGCGACGACGACTTTGAGGCCGGCGATCAGCAGATTGGTTGCGCGAATGACGCCATCCAGAGTGGACTGTCCGGTGCCGTAGCGATTGTCGAAGAAATGCTTGGTCTGGGCGTCATTCACCGCGATGATCGGATACTTCAGCGTGCCGTCTTTTGCCATGGCGCGCAGGCGGATCACGCCAGTGGTGGTCTCTTCGGTGCCGGCAATTACGTTGGCTACCAGATCGGTCCGCTTCGAGAGCAGCATGGTGACCAGGTCGGCACCGTCGTCCATTGTGAATTGCGGCTTGTGCTCGAGCGCCGCGCGTAAGTGCGAATAATACGTCTCGTTGTCCTCGCCCTTGATGGCGTACGTCGGGATGTTGTAGTCGCGGTTCAGCGAAGCGGCGACTTCGTCCTGCGTCGAGAGCGGATTCGAAGCGCAAAGAACTGCATCGGCGCCGCCATCGCGCAAAGCAATCATCAGGTTGGCCGTTTCACTCGTCACGTGTAGACAAGCGGAAACTCGCAGGCCCTTCAGCGGCTGCTCCTTCACGAAGCGCTTACGAATCGATTCGAGAACGGGCATTTGCTCATGCGCCCACTCAATCTTGCGCTTGCCGGCGTCGGCCAGCCCCATATCCTTGACATCGCCCTTTTTCAATTCTGCTGTAGCCACACTCATTCTCCTTGATCCAAAGTTTGCGCGACGAGGGGACTGCGCGCGGGAAAAACAAGACGCCGGAGCAAGTGCCGGCTTTAGCACGAAATCCTAGCGGTGTGCGCCTGCTTCCACGGTGGCCGCGGATCCAAGGCCGGCCGCCTTGCGCAAAGCATCCGCGCGATCGGTGCGTTCCCAGGTGAAGCCCGCGCCACTGCGCCCGAAATGGCCGTAAGCGGCGGTATCCTTGTAGATCGGACGACGAAGATCTAGTGCTTCGATAATGCCCTTGGGCGTCAGCGAGAAGTATTCGCGAATAAGCAGGGTGATTTTTTCGTCGGAAATAGCTGCTGTGCCGAACGTATCGGCCATTACGGAAACGGGTTCGGCTACTCCGATGGCATAGGCGAGCTGGACTTCCGCTTTGCGCGCCAGTCCCGCCGCAACGATGTTCTTGGCAATGTAACGCGCCATGTAGCATGCGGAGCGGTCCACCTTAGAAGGATCCTTGCCAGAGAAAGCGCCGCCGCCGTGACGGCTGTAGCCGCCGTAGGTGTCAACGATAATCTTGCGGCCGGTCAATCCCGCGTCACCCATGGGACCGCCAATGACAAAGCGCCCTGTGGGATTGATGTGAAACTTGGTTCTGTTGTCCAGCATCGCCGCGGGAATGATGGGGCGGATTATGTGCTCGGTAATGGCATCGCGGAGATCGGCGTTGGAAACCTTTTCGCTGTGCTGCGTGGAGATGACCACGCAATCGACGCGAGCAGGGCGGCCATCGCGGTACTCGATGGTCACTTGGGATTTCCCGTCGGGGCGAAGAAAATCAACTTTGTTGGACTTGCGGATATCCGTGAGGCGCTGCGTGAGGCGGTGGGCCAGTTGGATGGGCATGGGCATCAGTTCGGCGGTTTCGTCGCAGGCGAAACCGAACATCAGACCCTGGTCCCCCGCACCGCCAGTATCGACGCCCATGGCGATGTCCGGCGATTGGCGCTTAACGGTGCACAGGACGGCACAGGTGTCCGCGTCGTATCCGTATTTCGCTCGGGTGTAGCCGACCCCGCGGATGGTGTCGCGTACCAGCGTGTCGTAATCGACGATCGCACTCGTGGTGATTTCGCCGGCGACCACGGCAAGACCGGTGGTGACGAGCGTTTCGCACGCCACTCGGCCCCTCGAGTCCTGCTTCATCACTTCATCGAGCACGGCATCGGAAATTTGGTCGGCAATCTTGTCGGGGTGACCTTCCGTGACAGACTCCGACGTAAACAAAAAGTTGCGTAAGGCTTCGCTCAAAAGAGGTTCTCCTTCGTGAACCGCAGCGGTATAAGCCGCGGGGACAGGCTATTCACAAGTGTGTTCGATTAACCTTTCAAAAGTACCATCGGAAAGCCTAAGAATCAACGCATTGAGCTTAAATGACTTATTACGGCAGCGAACGGTCGAAATTGCATGGTGAACGGCGCCTGGGTGCAGCGGCTGGAGACCGGCCTAGGCCGCATCTTCGTCGTCTTCTGGCTGAATTTCCAACTTTCCCTTGGTCTTTTTGGCCATCAGATAGGAGCGAATAAAAGGGTCGATGTCCCCGTCCAAAACCCGATCAACGTCTCCCGCGCTGAACTTGGTGCGGTGGTCCTTGATCATCCGGTAAGGCTGCATGACGTAGGAGCGAATCTGGCTGCCGAAAGAAATGTCCAGCTTGCTCTCGTCGAGCTTGTCCGTGTGCGCCTGGCGCTTCTGAATTTCGAGGTCGTACAAGCGCGAGCGGAGCATCTTCATGGCGATCTCGCGGTTCTTGTGCTGGCTACGTTCCGCCTGGCAGCCCACCACAATGTTGGTAGGCAGGTGCGTGATGCGCACGGCCGTCTCGACCTTGTTCACGTTCTGGCCGCCTTTACCCCCGGATCGAAATGTATCCACGCGCAGGTCTTCCGGACGAATGTTGATCTCAATGCGGTCGTCAATCTCCGGAATGACAAAGACGGAAGCAAACGATGTATGCCGCCGCGCCGCCTGATCGAACGGCGAGATTCGAACGAGGCGGTGAACACCAGTCTCTCCCGCCAGTAACCCGTAGGCGTTCTCTCCCGCGAATTGGATTGTGGCAGACTTGATGCCCGCTTCTTCGCCGGGTGTTTCATCCAACACGGTCGCATTGATTCCTTTGCGTTCCGCCCAGCGCAGATACATGCGCAGCAGCATGGAAGCCCAATCCTGGGACTCGGTGCCGCCGGCTCCGGGCTTGATCGTCATGATGGCGTTAAGATGATCGGTTTCGCCGGAGAGCAGCGTCCTGGTTTCAATCTCGCCAACATAGGTCTCTGCAGCGTTTAATTCGCGGTCGAGATCTTTCAGCAGATCGTTGCGCTGCTCGGCGTTGGTCTCTTCCCGCGCGAGGCTGATGTATGTCTCGACGTCGCCGGAGATGGAGGCCAGCTTATCGTCCGCGGCGATCTGTTCTTCCGCGCGTTTGCGGTCGCGCAGAACGGCTTGCGCAGCTTCCTGGTTGCTCCAGAAATCGGGTTGGGCTACTTGGGCTTCGAGTGACTTCAGTCGTTCGCGGTGTTGCGGCGCGTCAAAGATAGCTCCGCACGAGCGAAATGCGTGGCTTAAGCCCTTCGTAACGGCATTGGAGGTCTTCGAGAATCATTGAATGTTTTGCGAGATCCCGCTGCTTGCTCGGGACGCTACACGGCCTTTCTGAAAGTTATGGCTAACAGAATAGCGGAAACCAGCACGCAGAGCCAGGCAAACCAATCGCCGAAGCGCGTGTAGATGGTTTCATTCGTTCGAAAGTCGTAAGGCAAATCGGCCGCGGCACGCACGTCTCGCTGCAGTGGACGGAAAATACGTCCATACGGGTCGATCGAAGCGGTGATGCCGCTGTTTGTCGCGCGCACGATCCAGCGGCGGTTTTCGACCGCGCGAACGCGCGCCATGCGCAGATGCTGTTCGGCGGCGGCGGAATGGCCGAACCATCCGTCATTCGAAATATTCACGAATAGCTGCGCGCCGTTCGCTGCAAAGCGGCGAATCTCGCCCGGATAAATGGCTTCGTAGCAAATGAACACACTAAACGTATAGCCGTTCGAAAAGCGCCCGACGGAATACGCCGTACCTTTTCGAAATCCGCCGACCTCGCTCGACAGATTGGATACCACGCGATGGATCAACGGAAACGGCTCATACTCGCCGAATGGAACCAGATGCACTTTATCGTAGGAAAAGACGCGGCGCCCCTGGGCGTTAAACATCAGCGCGCTGTTATAGGGCGCCATGATCGTGTGGCTCGATCCCCCTGCGGAAACGGTCTCCGGCTTCCATTCCACCACTCCGACGATGAACGGATTCCGAAAGCGAATGGCCAGGCTCGAAGCCAAATGTGCAAATTGCACATCCTGGTAGGTAAAAGGGGCCGGAGCTTCGGGCCAGACCAGCAAATCGGGATGAAGAGCGGAGGTCGCAAGGCTCAAACGCTGTATCTCGTCCAAGTCAGAAGCATGCACGGTGAACCAATCGGCCGGATATTCGTCCACCTCCGGAAAATTGAGCTGCACCGCACGCGCCGTGTGTTTGGCCACCGCCTTTGGCACGAAGCGCGGCCCCGCGGTCATCGTGACAAGCACCAGCACCGTGGTTCCTGCCAAAATCGAAAGCCGCCGTCTCGGCGAATACTTCGTATCCGCGTCGCACCAGGCAATCAACGCATTGAAAGCCGCCACCGCGAACGACAAACCGTAGATCCCCGTGACCGTCGTGAGCTGCACTAGCGCCGCGTTCGCCGCGGCGGGATACCCCAGCAAGTTCCACGGAAAACTGATCTCCGGCAGCCGGGTGCGAAACATTTCCAGTGAAACCCATAGAAAAGGAGTGCCGAAGCAAGCCAGCGCGATGCTTCGCAGCGAAAGACGGTGGATCGCCCAGGTGACCGCACCGTTCGCCGCGCCCCAAACCGCCGCAATTAACAGCAAAATTCCCCAGCCGCCCGCCCGCGAAAGCCCGCCATGCACGGCGAGCACTTCCGCGATCCACGGCACGGACGTCACCACAAAAAAAAGGCCATGTAAAAATCCGCATCCGTATGCCACCAGCGGGCGCGCCCCGAAAAGCACAATCACCAAAACTCCCACGCAGACCCAGGAATAGATGCTGAGGTAAAATCCGGTGAAGGAAAACGAGAGCGCCGCGCCGGAAACCGCGGCGATAAAAAGTCTCATCCATGATGGGGTTTCGCTTCCGGGATGCGGACGAAAAAAGCCGAGCCACGGACGCCCAGGCATCAGCGCTTCACGATGGCCTTGAAGCCTGCCACCTCGAGACCTTTCCTGGCGTTCTCGACAGCTTTCTGGTCGGCATAGGGTCCAACCAGCACGTGATAATACTTATCTCCCTGCGGCGTCTGAACAAAGGTTGGGAAATTTCTCTTCCGCAGACTATTGGCCAGCGCCAACGCATCAGACTTCTTACTGAGTGCGGCCACCTGCAAGTTAACGCCTCCGCCCGAGTTAAGAGACGCGCCGGCACTTGTCCTTGAAGCCGCATTCACTTGCCTCGCTATATTGTCGTTTTTTTTCGCAACGGGCGCCGCAGGGTTCGCAACCGGCCTCAGACGGTCATCCGCCTTATTGGAATCGCCTGCATGGTAAAACTCCCAAACGGGATTCGCGGGCGTCCCTGCATCGGTCTGCGAGCCGGGGGCAGATTTTTTCTTGGAAGGTTTCGCCGCAACTTCGGCTTTTGGCAAAACATCAGGATCCGGCACGCCGCGCAGGTTCGTCGCCGCGCGCACCTGTCCGTCATACTGATTGCGCCCCATCACAAAGCCGAGCGTAAAGAACAATCCCGAAAACAGCAGCATCAGCATAAACAAACCGATGACGTGCCGTCCTTCGAGCACCCGCTCTCCGGCGCTTCCTCTTTTTCCCCCAGAAGCCATTCTTACTTTTTCGATCCCCCTAACGCTTGTACCCAGCTATTAATGATATCGATGGGCAGGGGGAAAACAATCGTTGTGTTCTTCTCGACACCTATCTCCGTCAAAGTCTGCAGGTAGCGCAGCTGAATGGCTGACGATTGCGTCTCCAGAACTTTCGCGGCATCGGCAAGTTTTTGCGACGCTTCGAATTCGCCCTGGGCGTGAATCACCTTCGCGCGCCGCTCACGTTCCGCTTCTGCTTGCTTCGCGATGGCTCGCTGCATCTGTTCCGGGATATCAACCTGTTTCACTTCCACCTTGGACACCTTGATGCCCCAGGGCTCGGTGTCCTGATCGAGGATAATCTGCAGCTTGGCATTCACCTTGTCGCGCTGCGAGAGAATTTCATCGAGCTCAAACTGTCCCACGATGCTGCGCAGTGTAGTTTGCGCAAGCTGTGACGTCGCGTATTGATAGTTCTGCACTTGAGACATCGCGAGGTTGGCGTCTACTACGCGAAAATAACAAACGGCGTTCACTTTCACGGAAACGTTATCGCGCGTGATGATGTCTTGGGGTGGAACATCCAGAGTCTCTAGCCGCAGATTGATACGATAGAGCGTCTCAATCGGCCAAAAAACCAGACGCAGGCCGGCCCCTTTAGCCTGGGGCAACAATCGCCCCAGCCGCAGCACCACGCCGCGTTCCCATTCCTTGATGATGTAGAGTGAATTCCAAAACCAAATCAGAAAGAACCCAACGATTACCGCCGTCCCCAGAAGACTGATCTCCATGCCTACCCTCCTCCACGCAACCGCATTCTACTTGTTTTCCCCCGCCGGCGCTTCCTCCGGCTCGACGTGCAGCTTTAAACCCTCCACGCGGCGCACGCGGACCGGCTTCCCTGCCGCCACCGCGCTTGGAGAAATCGCGCCCCACAGCTCTCCGTGAACGCGAATCATTCCTTCTTGTCCTGCAACCAGCGCGGAAATGGTAACTCCCTCCTCGCCGACAAGTTCTTCCTTGCCCGTCGTCAATTTCCACGTGCGCGAGCGCAGCACCAGGCGCATCAGGAAAATCGTGATGAGCGCAAACGGCAAGGTCGCGGCCAGCGCCACTCCCAGGCTCACTCCCCCCGAAGTCAGCGGTGAGCGAATTAAAAACATCGCGCCCAGCATCATCGCCACGATGCCGCCAAAAGCGAGAACGCCGTGGCTCGTGAACTTTGCCTCCAGAATAAACAGCGCGAGCGCAAGCAGAATCAGAAGAACTCCCGCGAAATTCACCGGCAAAAAGTGCATCGCATAGAGCGCCAACACGGCGCAGATTCCGCCGATCACTCCGGGCGCGACCATCCCCGGATGCGTGAATTCCGTATACAGGCCGAGCACGCCCACCAGCAATAGCACAAAGAAAACATCCGGCTCCACGATGCGCGCCAGAAATCTTTGCCGCGCGGAAAGTTCGAAAGGAACGCTGGCGGCGTTCTTCAGCTCCAAGACTGTCTTCGTACCGTCGAATCGCGTGATTGTCCGCCCATCCAGCTGATGCAAAAGATCTTCGGGCGAGGAAGCGATTACGTCGATGAGCTTTCCGTCCAGCGCCTCCTTATCCGTGAACGCTTTCGCGTCCGTCACCGCGGTCTCCGCAAGCGTTGCATTGCGGCCCCGCTTGTCCGTGTAACTGCGCAAAAAGGCCAGCGCGTCATTCAGAATTTTCTTGCGCATGGTCTCATCAACCTGCAATTCCCATCCTCCGATCGCCACTACCGGAGAAGCAGCGCCCGTATGCGTCCCGGGAGCCATGGCCGCGATATCCGCCGAAAGGAGTATGAAAAAACCAGCCGAAGCGCCGCGCGCCCCAGTGGGCCATACGTAAACCGCCACCGGCACGGGCGACGCCAAGATGTGCTGGATGATGTCTGTCATGGAATCGCTCAAACCGCCCGGCGTGTTCATGGTGATCAGCACAAGCGATGCATGACTGGCTAGCGGCGTCGGCAATCCCCTCGTCGATGTATGTGGCCAGCACCGGTTCGACCTCGCGGTCGAGATCGAGCCGCAGCACCTGCGGATTTCCGGAATGTTCATCGGCCGTGGCGCAAGGAAGCGCAAGTAACGCGACGGCCATCCACAACGCGCAAATAAACTGGAAGACCCAGCCAGGGAAGCTCCTCGAACTGCAAACCCGGTGCACCAAACGACGAGCGCTCATTGCGCGCCTCCCGCAGGCTTCACTTTCTGGAGATTTTCAAGCAATTCTTTCGCATCGGAATACTTGGGGGCAAGCTTCAGCGCGCGCTCCACTTCGGTTCGCGCAAGATCCGGTTTCTTCTGCTCGAGATAAACCCGCGCAAGCGTTGTGCGCACCACCGCCGAGTCCCGGATTTCCAGCGAAGCCTGCAGTTCTTTGGCGGACTCGTCCAGCTTGCCGCGCCGCCGATAGATTTCCGCAAGCCCGTTATGCGCGGATGCGCTCGCCGTATCGCCGGCCAGCGCCGCGCGAAATTCACCTTCCGCGGCGTCCACGCGCCCCGCCGAGAGCTCTTGCCGGCCGCGCCGGATATGCGCCGCCGGCGTGTCTGCCACCGGAGCCGCATTCGTGGCGCTCGCGGAAGTTTCAGCTGAGACGATTTCCAAGCGCAGCGCGGTAGTATCCAGTTCCGTGCGCACCCGCTCCATGCGCGAAAGGGCATCTTTTCCACCGTCTAGATGCAGCACGGGAAGAGCATCGGGTCCGAACGTCTCCGAGGCGGTTTCGCGCTCTTGGTCCGCTTCCGCTTTGTTGCCCGCCTTCTCGAGCGACAGAATCAGGAGCTCCCGGTTTTCCGGGTTGTCGGGCTCGCGCCCCGAAGCGTCGCGAAAATATTCCGCGGCTCCGGCGAAATCTTTCGATCCAAAGGCCAGCAAACCCAGGTTAAAAGGATAATCGTCTTGGTCGGGATCGAGCTCCGTCGCGCGGCGAAGATCGGCGATCGCCAGCGGCGTTTTGTCCTCGCGCGCGCGGGCCAGCGCAAGATTATTCAAAATTTCCGGCAGATCCGCGCCGGAGACCATGTTGTTGTGCAAGAATTCCTGCAACGACGAGAAAACTTCCTCAGCCTGTTCCGGCCGATTCATCAGCAGGTGGCAAACGCCCGTCGCAAAAACGGCCTCGATGTAGCGGTCGTGCGATTTTGGAACTTTTGCGAACCACGGCAGCGCCGAGTCACAATCCCTGCGGGCATAGTAGACGTCGCCAATCGCGAAATCCGGATCGGGCCAGGCAGGTTCGAGACGCGCGGCTTCTCGAAGCTCGCGCAGCCGCGCATCATCGTCGCTCGCCAGCAGACCGCGCGTGTAGTGTTCGAATGCATCGAGTCGCAGGGGCCGCTGCACTTTCGAGAATTCCGCAAGACTTTGCCGGTAAGCGTGATCGTTGGCGGCCAGCAACCGCCACAGCATCTTCAGATGCAAATCCATGAGCGAATCAAGCGGGCCGCTTTCCCGAACCGCGGGAAGCAGGTGTATCGGGCTTAGGCGCAGAATTCGAGAATCAACCGTGAGCGACTTTCCGTCGGACGTAAATCTTCCAAAAATAACGAAATCGGCGTCCATATTCTGCGCGATGCGCAGCATCGAAGCCCGGCTCAATTTTGCCGTGGGCGGAAGCCCCGAGCGGTCCATCTCTTCCGTGCGCCCGTCGTGCGAATACACCTGCTGCCCGGCCGCGGAGAGCCGCTGAATCGTGAGCTCTTCCAGACCCTCGCCAAGCCAGTCCAGGCTCGGTGACGCGCCCTCATTTTCGAACGGAAAGACGAGATATATCCCCTGCTGGGATGCCGCTGTCGCGGCTTCCCGAGCGCTCTTCGCTGCGCTGGAGTCACTGGAGAGTTGGTGGGCAACAAGGGAAGGAGCGGCCGCAAGAGAAACAACAATCGTGCCGCAAAGAATCAACGAATGCGCGCTGAAAACAGGCCGCTTCATGTTCGTCTCATTGTAGCAGAGGCGCTTGGCAGCATCTCCTCAGAAGCATCGCGGTGTCGATGAACCATAAACTTCGCAAATCACCGTCGGACAAGAAGAAAATGTCTCTCGTGGCGCAAAGCGCAACAAACTTCATCTCACCGTGTCGAAGGATTGAACCGGAGCACCCTGGAAATTTATCGTGATGGTTTCCCTGCGAACTCTATGAAGAAAAACTGCGAGGCTTCCGCCAACTTCCGCACGGGCGGACTGCGCATTCACGCCCCAGCCTCCGCCTGCTGACGGAGAGGAGAATTTCTCTTCTTGTTAAAGCTGTGCGGGTTGCGCAGGTTTCGGGACTAGCAGTTCTTGGATCTCAGGGCTTTTCAGCGCCGCCGCAAATGCCGGATCCTTCTTTATATCCGCGAAGCCTTTGAAGTCTTCGTCCTTGGCCTTGCGAAGGTAAAGGATGCAGTGCTGCAGGTCGCCAGCCTCCGCAAAGGACTTCGCAAGCATATAATAAAATCTTCCGCGGTCTTCCACCGAGCGGTCTTGCAGGATCGACCCGCTGCGCGAACCGTTGTGCTCGAATAGCAAAGGATCGAGCAGCAAGCCTTGCCGGAACGCGGCGATGGCTTCCCCGTATTTTCGCTCGCCAAAATAGGCGTAACCCAGATTGCTGTAGAGCACAGCCATGTCGCTGTGGATCTTAATTGCTTTTTCGTAAGCCTTAATGGCTTTGCCGTATTTCTTGCGCTGATACCAAATTGTGCCGACATTGTTTTCAGCGTCCGCGTACTGTGGATCTACTTTAACGGCCTGCTTATAGTATTTCAGCGCCAGTCCCAGCGCTTCCTGCTGATGCAGGGCGATGCCCAGCTTGTTCAGATACACGGGATTTCTGGGGTGCTCATCCGAAAGTCTCTTAAATAGCTCCGCTGCCTCGCGAAACTGCTTCCGCACCATGTACAGATCGCCCATCTGTTCGTCGGATATTTGCGGATGCACTACGCTCGAGGGCTCCTGCGCCGAGGGCACTTGTGCCACACCCGGGGCCATGACCAACGACCGCGTCGCTTCCAGTGTTTGTCCTGTTGCGGGAATGGATAGACTTAGAAGGAGAATACTGCTTGAAACCGCCACTCGTACTTGAGTCATGGCGAGTCTCCCTTCTCCGGCTGAGGCTTAGCCTTGTCGGGATCCTTCTTCTTGCCCCCAAAGATACCAAAAATCTTCTGCAAAGGGTTCTTTTTCTTTTCCTCGGGTTGGGCGCTAGGATCCGTGGCCGTGGAAGGGTTAGAACCAGGCGTCCCCTGGCCGGTGGCGTCGGGCGGCCTGTTCGGATCATAGGCAGTTATGGGCTTCCCCTGCGCATCGGTTTGCGGCTGCTTGGGCTGACCGCCCCCAAAAATATGCGACAACCACGAACCTGCCGCGGAAACCGCGCTTCCCCCGCCGTGTAACTCGCAGAATTGCGTCGGAGCCGACCCGGCGATATACACCTCTTGCCGCGTCGCCGGGCAGTTCGGCGTGGCAAGTTCCAGAGATTCGGGATCGATCAGCACCGACTGCACCCCTTCGGGCATGGCGAAGTCCCGGACGTCGCGGTACTGGGGGAGCTTCGTGGCGCGAAGCATAAAGTCGGCCCAAACCGGCGCGGCCGTGGCGCCGCCCGGCAGGTCCAGATCGCGGTTGTCGTCAAAGCCGATCCAGATCACTGTGAGCAGATTCGAGGTGTAGCCGGCAAACCATCCATCACGCGATGTCCCCGTCTTTCCGGCCGCGGGAAGGGTAAAACCCCGCGCGCGAACTGCCGCGCCCGTGCCCTTGTTCAAAACATCCTCGAGCACGCTCGTGACCAGGTAAGCCACGCGCGGATCAAGCACCAGATGGGTCTGCGGCGTAAATTTCTCCAGCACGTTTCCATCGGCGCGCACCACGCTGTGAAGAAATTCCGGTTCGGCGCGTACGCCGCCGTTCGCGAATGCCGTATACCCCGCAGCCACCTCGATCGGCGTCATCTCGTACGCGCCCAGTGCGACCGCCGGCGTGGCTTGAATGTTGGTCCCCAGCCCCATCTGCCTCGCGATCTGCACCACCCGGCCGTACCCGATCATCTCCGCAACTTTCACGGTGGCTACGTTCAGCGAGTTCGTCAGCGCCTCCCGCACGGTGACGTGCCCCATGAATTTCTCGCCGTAATTGTTCGGCGTATATTCCTTGCCGTCGAATTCAAACGTAGTCGGCTCGTCCTCGATAGTCGTCGCGGGCGTGATCACCGGCTGCACGCCATCCACGGCATTGTCGAACGCCGCGGCGTACACAAATGGCTTGAACACCGACCCAGGCTGCCGGTGGGCCAGCGCATGATTCAGCTGGCTTTGCCCGTAATCGCGGCCGCCTACCACCGCTTTAATCTCGCCCGTCTTCGGATCAATCGCCACAAGCGCTATCTGCACTTGTGGAATCGGCTCGGTGTTTCCCTTCTTCGCCGCCTCGCGTCGCCATCGCTCATATTTCTTCGCCAGCAGCAAGTCCACGTTTTTCACTCCGGCGTCCACCGCAGCCGCTGCGGCGCGCTGTAGCGCGGGATCCAGCGTCGTGTACACCCGGAAGTTCTGACTCAATAGCTCGCTTTCGGAAAACTTATCCAAAAGATGGTCCTTGACCATGTCCACGAAATACGGCGCCTCGCTCCCCGAGCCCTCCGTGTGCACGATTTTCAACGGCGCACGCTTGGCGTCTTGCAATTCCTCCGCCGTGATGTACTTGTTTTCAAGCATCTGCGTCAGCACGCGGTCTCGCGCTTGCGCACCACGCTCCGGTCGCCGGTCCGCCGAGGAATAGTAATTTGGCGCCCGGATTATCCCCGCGAGATACGCGCACTCGCCCAGCGAAAGCTGCCGCATATCCTTGCCGAAATAAGCAACGCTCGCTTCCGAGAAGCCGCGAATTCCAAAGCTTCCGCGGTTCCCCAGGTAGACCTCGTTAGCGTACAGCTCGAAGATTTGCTGCTTGTTGAAACGCTGCTCCAGCTCGATCGATACCATCGCCTCGGCCAGTTTGCGCCTCCACGTACGCGCGTTCGAAAAGAAAAACGTCCGCGCCACTTGCATGGTGATGGTGCTCGCTCCCTGATAATGCGTCGAGCTATGCCGCATGTCGGCCCACGCCGCTCCTGCGATTCGAATAAAGTCGAACCCGCCATGATCGAAAAACCGCTTGTCCTCCGCGGAAAGAATCGCGTGCACCAGTTCCGGAGGCAAGTCCTCGTACCGCACCGGCCGCCGCTTTTCCCGCGCGCTGTCGAATAGGTTCGTAATCAGCTCCGGCTCGATCTGCGCCGTGTCCAGCTCCGTGCCTCCGGCCAGCGGACGGATCGAGCGGATCGCTTTCCCGCTGAATTTCACGGCCAGCGCGTTCGAACCGCCGAAGTAGGACAGTTTCGATGGACGAATATCCACCGTGTCGCCTTCGACGGTGTACTCGCCCAGGGAGTTCTCGTCCACTTCGGGGCGGTACCCGATGCGTGTCAAATACGTCGTCAGGTCTCCCGCGCTCCAAGCTTGCCCGACGGAGATGTATTCCGGCGCGGAAAAAATCTGCGTCGTGTTTTGGAATATTTTCCCGGAAAGCCGCGCATCGATCATGCGCGAATACTTGATGTAGTAATAAGTGAAAATTCCCCCGGCGGCAAAGACCGCGGCGAAGACGATCCCCAGGGTCGTCAAACCTGCTGCGGACGTGAAAAATCCTTTTCTTATTCGAATACGCAAACGATGGCTCCTGGGGCTGAGGCTTTATTGTCTCGCAACACCCGCTACTAAGAAAGACGGAGTTCGCCGATGAGACGTTGCCTGAACGGGTCTGAACAACATCCTTGCCCGGGCAAATCTTATCGGTGGCCTTGCCTCGGCAAGTGCAGACCGAGTCGAACCTACAAGCTTGGATCCACCCATTCGAACGGAGAACGCCCAACCGCTAAAAGATGGATTTATTTTCACTGGAAGGCGAGAAATGGAGACTGGTGCTGTAGACGAGCAGATCGATGGGGACCGTGTAATCCAATGAAATCTTGACGACCTGCTGCGTCGCTGTGACTTTGATGTCTTCCCGCTTCGCCGGGAGATCCAGATCCTGAACCTCTTTGTAGACGTTGTCACGAATCTGTTCTTCCGTATACCGGTTGACCACCGCAAACCGCGCCTGCTCATCCATCTCGTTGCTCAACTGATATTCGGATACGAAGGGCGGCACCATCTTGAACGCCGCGTAGACCGCCATCAGCAGGAAGGCCGTGTAAGCGATGGCCTTCACCCGGCTGCCGCCGCGTTGCGCTTTCTGGCGTTCACTCGATCCGCGTTCAGGGTTACCTGCAAATTCCACGAAACTCTTCTCCGGGCGCCGCCAGCGCCACAGCGCAACGCGCTGCATCGCGCGGCAGGATTCAGCCGCTGTCTCTCGATTAACGCTAGCACTCCCCCCAGTGGGGTGTCGAGATGTTGCCGCAACGCATGTTTCCGGAAAGCTACGGGGCCTTCGTACAGGCGAGAACGGTTTTCAGTGTGGAATTTCAGTAGGCTCGCGCAAAAATCGCCCGTTCCGCCGTCGCTTTCCCGCAATAAACGCACGTGCCGGAGCCGCTCGCGCGCCCATTTCCTTCGCCGAGGCTTTGGTCGATCGGAATGCAGCGCATCGTCGCGCGCGTTTCTTCCTTAATCTTCGCTTCGCACTCCGCGCTTCCGCACCATCCCGAATACGCGAAGCCCATCTCGACGGCCTTCTTCAACTCATCGTACGTTTTCGCATCGTGAGTGTTGGCTTTGCGAAACGCCAGCGCCTTCCCGTGCATCGCCTGCTGAATTTCCGCCAGCAATTTTTCGATTGTCTGCGGCATTCCTGCCAGCGGCGCGCTAACCTTCCCTTCTCTTCCGGGACGATCCCGCCTCGCCAGCACTGCCGCCGCCTTCGCCACGTCCTTCGGCCCCAGCTCCACGCGCACGGGCACGCCGCGCATTTCCCAATCGTTAAATTTCCACCCGGGACTCGGTCCCTCGCGCTCGTCCAGGGTCACGCGCACGTTCGCCGCAATTAGCTCGGCCTTCAGCGTCCGCGCCGCGTCCATCACCGATCTCTTTTCTTCGTCGGTCTTGTAAATCGGCACGATAACCACCTGGTACGGCGCTAGCTTGGGCGGCAGCATCAACCCCTGATCATCTCCGTGCACCATGATGATCGCGCCAATCACGCGCGTCGATAGTCCCCACGACGTCGTCCAGCAATGCTGCAACTGTCCGCCCTGATCCAGATAGCGTACTTCGAAGGCCTGCGCAAAATTCTGCCCCAGAAAATGCGAAGTCCCGGACTGCAGCGCTTTTCCATCGCCCATCATTCCTTCGATCGAATAGGTCACGTCCGCGCCCGCGAATTTCTCCGCGTCCGATTTTTTCCCTGCGATCACGGGAATGGCCGCATCGTTGACTGCAAAATCCGAATAAATATCGAGCATCTGTCGCGTTTCGATTTCGGCTTCTTCGCGCGTCGCGTGCGCCGTGTGCCCCTCCTGCCAGTAAAACTCCAAGGTACGCAGAAAAAGCTTCGTTCTCAATTCCCACCGCACCACGCTGTTCCACTGGTTCATCAACACCGGCAAATCGCGGTACGACTGGATCCACTTCGACCACATGTGTCCGATAATGGTCTCCGAGGTCGGCCGGATCACCAGAGGCTCCGCCAATTTTTCCCCGCCGCCAATCGTCACCACCGCAAGCTCCGGCGAAAAACCTTCCACGTGATGCTTTTCTTTATCAATGAAGCTGCGCGGAATCAGCAGCGGAAACGCCACGTTTTGGTGCCCGGTCGCCTTGAATCGCCGGTCCAACGCCGCCTGCATGTTCTCCCACAGCGCCCAGCCATACGGCCGCACGATCATGCAGCCGCGCACCGGAGCGTAATCGGCAAGCTGCGCCTTCAAAACCAGCTGGTTGTACCACTCGGAAAAATCTTCTGCGCGTGTAGGAAGCTTTTCTTCAGCCATGCGACGGTGTCGTCCACTCCTTCAGACCGCAAAAGTCGAATGATAAGACAAGGAATTGAGCGTAACGGAGGCGCTGCAACGTGTCAACGAATCGGGCAAGGCAGCGAGCTTGGGGTCAGATAGCGATTTCAGCAGTCCAGAGACTTAAGGAACTATAGGATCTCTACGGCATCATAACCAGATTACTTGCGCGATGCCAAGTCGCGCGAGGAAGCTTTGGCCACTGCGGAAACGTGATACAACGTTTCGGATGGCTCAGTTGACGGAAATGCAGGCCGAAATGGCGACAGAGGGTGTTGCAAAAAAGCCGCAAGAAGCGGCGACCGGAGCGATTTCCGCCTGGCGCGAATATGTGAACGCATTTCTTGCGGCAGAAATTTCCGCGCTGACGAGATACTACGACCGTGTGATCCAATGGCTGCCTCGCGAAGACGACAGAGGGCGGCTGCTTGCCGCAGTCGACGCGCCGCGCAAAGAGACTGTCGGCAAAGACGAGCCGTTCCCAAACTTAACCCACGAGCGCGACAAGCGCACAGCAATTCTCATCAACGGCACTTTCAATCACGACTTCGACATTCAGGCGCTTTTAATGCAACTGAAAGCGAAGCTCGCGCGCACTTCGCGCCTGGTCGTCGTCCTCTACAACCCCTACCTGCGTTGGGCGTACTACCTTACGAACCGCATGGGTATCCGCAAAGGCGAACTGCCCAGCACGTTTGTGACGCGCGTCGATCTCGAAAATATCGCGAAAGTGGCGGGCTTCGAAATCGTGCGGCAGAGGCTCGCGGTCTATTGCCCATGGCGCATGCTCGGTCTCGGCACCGTCATCAATCGCGTGATGCCACTGGTGCCGCTCGCGCGCTGGCTTAGCCTAACCTCGGTCGTGGTGCTGCGGCCGCTGGTCCCGTCGTCGCAGCAGGGAGTCTCGTGCGTCATTCCCGCGCGCAACGAACGCGGCAACATTGAGAATGCGCTCAAGCGTTTTCCGGACCTAGGCCGCGAGGCGGAAATTATTTTCGTCGAGGGACACTCGACGGACGGAACGTGGGAAGAAATTCTGCGCGTCGCGACCGTCTACCGCGACCAATTCCGAATCCTTGCCGTGCAGCAGCCCGGCAAGGGCAAAGCGGACGCTGTCCGGCTCGGCTTTTCGCACGCGCGAGAAGATTTGCTTGTGATTTTGGACGCCGATCTTACCATGCCCCCGGAAATGCTTTCGCGCTTCATCTATGCCTACGACCAGGGCCATGGCGATTTTATCAACGGCTCGCGCCTGGTCTATCCCATGGAAGGCGCGGCCATGCGATTCCTTAATCGCATCGCGAATGTTTTCTTCGCGAAAATGTTGAGCGCGGTGCTCGGCGTGCGGCTGGGCGACTCTTTGTGCGGCACGAAGCTTTTCACGCGGCACGATTACGAGCGCATGGTGGCCTGGCGAAAAGATTTCGGCGAGTTCGATCCGTTCGGCGATTTCGAGCTACTTTTTCCGGCCGCTGAACTGGGCCTAGAGATCGTCGACGTGCCCGTGCGCTATCTCGCGCGGACTTACGGAGAGACAAATATCCAGCGGTTCCGACATGGCTTGCAGCTCCTGAAAATGACCTGGATCGGCCTCGTGCGTATCAAGATGGGAATCCGAAAAAAGAGGCCGGCCAGTTCGCACGGAGTTACCAGCTAACTGCGCCGGTTGGGTTCGCGCCCTGGCACCGGTGGGCGGCTACGTCAACGCATTGTCAATTTTCCGTCGGGTCGCGCAATTACGTTGATGCTTGCTCCGTCGGGAATGAGCGCCTCGAGTTCCCTCTCCTGTAGCGGAAGCGGAGCCCACGTACTCGCATGCTGTATCGAGTACCCGGCATCCCGCAGCAGCGCGACGAGCGATGGGAAACTGTTGTGCTCCTCGGCATGCACGTAAGGCGACATCTCCATCACCAAAATGGGCCGAAATTTCTTCAGTACCGCGAGCCCGCCTTGCAGCACTGGCAACTCATGCCCGTCCACGTCAATTTTGATGACGTCCACGCGCTCAATTCCTTCGCGTGCCACGATACGGTCGAGTGTGTCTACCGTTGCCTTGCTAGCGGCAACCTGGCGTCCTCGATGCTTTGGGTGGACGGAAGCATCCTTCTCGAGAGGCCAGCTGGCGAAGATTTCCTTGGGAGCGCCTTCGGCAGGCTCTGCGGCCAAGAGAACTTGCCGTGGATAGGTGTGCGCCTGAAGCTCCGGATTCAATGCAAGGTTGCGCTTCAATTTGTCAAATGCAAAGTCGGTCGGTTCAAACGCGAATACTCTTCCCGCAGAACCGACGCTGCGCGCCAAGCCCAAAGTGTGAGCACCGATGTTCGCTCCTATGTCGAACACCACATCGCCGGGTTTCACCAGCTTTTCCAGAGTGATGACGGTCGAGCGCTCGAATGCCCCCAACAAATAAATCGAAAAGTCGATTCCCTCGTTCAGGTCCAGGCTCCACATCAGACCTCGGCGCCGGACGGTTGCCGAACTGTTTTTGCCGGCCACCGCGCGCCCAGCAGCGATGAACTTATAAGCCAGAGAGGCCAGCGATATTTTTGTTTTGGTTGTCAGCATCATCGCAGTTGTTTCATGTGATCCTTGAAGCCTGCCCGCCAATCTTCAAACTGCGCCAAACGTCACAGCCGGCGCAAGGATATGAACGCAAACATTCCGATCCTAGGCATCTGAGATTCCAGCATCCGCTCGAATCGCGCCCACGCCGAGCGAGTAAATCCCGGCATTAAGCCGCGCATTCCCACCCCGCCGGAAATCAGGTAGCGAAACGGCAGAAAAGGAGAAATCCGCTCGATGCAAAATTCCGGGAAAAGAGACTCGAACTTGCGGCGATCTCTTGCAAAAACAATCCACGGAACCGCGATGTTTGCACCAGAAAGCGGTCCCGTCGAGGTGTACGTCCATTCCGGAGCTTCGGGGTGAAATGGTTCGCGATGAAAATATTTGTAGATGAAGGACGACCATGGCGTGATCCACGGTTCGATCATCAGAATTTTTCCTCCCGGGCGCAGGACCTTGGAAGCCTGCGTGAACAATCGGCTCACATCAGGCATATGATGCATCACGTTGGTCATCACAATTGCCCGCATCGATTGATCCGCGAACGGCATCCGCTGTGCGTCAGCGACAATTCGCACACCGGCACACGGGAACACCTCCGAAGTGATTAAACCCGGAATGAACTGAGCGCAGTAGCCCGCGCCCGACCCCAACTCCAGGACTTCCCCTTCTCCCAGCGGAAGCCCTTGAGCAAGCATGCCGTACCACTCATCGTAAATGGCCTTCAGAAACGGCTTCGAGGAAATAATCTGTTTTCGTAGCTCAGTGGTCTCGGGATCATCCACATCGAGTCCCGCTGTCAGCGGGTGACCGAGCAGTCGGCGAAGAAGTGCGGCCGGCACCGGGGCTATCCTCGCCGCCGCGGTAGCGGACGCCAACTAAAGCCAATCGCCCGAGAGCAGTTAGAAATTCCGCTTGTCATCTTGTTGAACCCATAGCAGCGTTCCAGAGGTTGCGCTGGGACCTGGACACGCTGCAACTTGCTCGTCCCAACAGCATTCTGCTCCGACTTCCGCATTTAGTTCCATCACGGATGCCCTGCAGCTTTGCCCACCAGGGCTTCCAGCCGCGTCCGTGCTTCCGTCATTCCAGGAGCCATTTGCAGTGCTGCCCCATATGCCTTTTCGGCTCGAGCCTTGTCCCCCTGGCTTTCCAGCGCTCGCCCGAGCCAATAGCACGCGATCGGTGAAGGAGAGATTTCGTTAGCCCGCGCGAAATCTGCGACAGCGGCGGCGTATTCCCAGGATTCCAGTTCGATCGCCCCTCGCCCGATGTAACTGTTCTGCTCGGTTGGATTGAGAGCAATGGCCGCGTTTAATTCCGGCAGCGCCGCCGCGTAGTTCTTCATCGCCAGGTAGAGAATCCCAAGATTGTTGTGGGCCTGCCCCGCTTCGAGGGATTTCGGCGAAAGCGCGATGGTCAGGCGGTACTCACGGGAAGCCTCCTCCGGGTGGTTTTCACGCTGGAGCAGGACGCCGAGATTGTAATGGCCGACCGCGAGATCCGGAGTCAAGCGAACAGCAGCTTCGAGATGACCTTCCGCGAGTTGTAGTTGCCCTCTCTCCATGAGAGCCGCGCCCAGATTGTTTTCTGCGAGCCCGTTGTTGCTCGTTACCTGGAGTGTGTGCGAGAAGAGCGTATAGCTGTCCCGCCAGTAGCCAATCTGTTCGTGTGTTAAGTACGCGTACGGGGATGCCAGCACTACGAATGAAGCCACGACAAATCCTCGATGCAGGTGTAATCGCGACGCCCATTCGCCCAAAAACCAAACCACGGCAACAAATAATCCGATCATTGGGATGTACATGAAGCGGTCGGCCATGCCTTGCCGTCCCGACTGCACAATCCCGCACATGGGCACCATCGTTCCCAAATACCAGAGCCAGCCGACGAGTAAATACTTTCGTTCTCGAAAGCGCCAGACGATCGCGCTGATGCAAGCCAGCAAGAGTGCGGCGACGATCACCTTCCACCACGCCAGTGTGTTTTCCGGATGCGGATAAAATACCGCTAATCGGGTAGGCCATATCGCTTTGCCGAGGTAGGCCCCATACGAATAAATGGCGTTTTTCAATCGCCAAGTGAACGGCATGGCCACGGCCAGCGCGCCTTGCGTTCGATTCGCATGCAGGGTCATCCAGCCCGCCGCCGCGGCCAGCACCAGCAGTGGAATCTTCTCAATCGCCAGCGCAAAAGCGGAGGATGCGAACCCGCGCTTCCCGCCTGCCTCGTCGACGCTCGAGAACCTTCTCAGCGGCCAGTAATCCAGCAGCAGCAAAGCAAAGGGCAGGGAGATGACCCACACCTTGGACATCAGCGCCATCACAAAAAGCAACGTCACACAAAAATAGCGCCCCAGTCCCGGCTTGCGTACATACCAGCCATACGCCAACAGCGTAAGCAAGAGAAAGAACATGGAAAGTACAGCCTTGCGCTCCGTGACCCACGCGACGGATTCCACATTGAGCGGGTGAATCGCGAAAAGAGCGGCCACCGCCGCGCTGCGCATGGGAAGCCGCGTGGCGCGTTCCAGGAGCAAAAAAAGAAGCATGACGTTCAGAGTCTGAAACAAGACATTGGTAAAGTGATGTCCCGCCGGGTTGGTTCCATACATCTGCACATCGAGCAGGTGCGAAATCCAAGTCAACGGGTGCCAGTTCGCGGCCGGATTATCGGTGCCGAAAGCCCACTTGAGGTTCGCCCACGAAATTCCCTGCAGAACGTGCGCGTTCCGCGTTACGTAATCTGGATCGTCGAAATTGACAAATCCATTCCGGACCGCTGGGGCGTACAGAAGCAAGGTTCCCGCGGCAAGCAGGATCGCCAGAAAAATGACGAGACGGCCGTTGGTCCTTTGAGCCGAGTTCGGCGAAGCGAGGTCCATATCCTCGGAAAAGTTCATCGCTCGCGGAAAGTTCACCGGCGCACCAAGCCTGGAGTTTCAAACGGAATCTGGTCAGACGAAGCGGCGAGGCGAGCTTGCGGGACGATTTTCCCAGCCGCCTGGTGGCGGCGCCACATGGGAAGACCTCTGCCCGGGCAAGAACCAAATCTTTTGGCAATGTGCATGAGTTTTTGGGACGCCAAAAAGTATCATCGCCGTGCGAGGTCAATGCTGCAAGTAAAGCGGTGGAAAGCGTAGCCTGGGTGATAACGCCGCTCGCCTCGGTAGTCAGACGCCAACTTGATCCGGCCAGGCGGCGTACACCGCTGTCTCGAAGTTGCCTTGCAAAAGGCCGGACGCGGCTTGCAGCCCCGCAGGTGAAGCCTCCGATGGCGGAAAAAGTGCTGTTAGCACCGTGGAGACGGCGCGAGCCGAAATTCTTGCGATTGCGCCATAGAAGATCACGCGTAGTCGAAAAGCGTCATGAAGCCGAAATCCATGTGCAGCTGTTGGTGGCAGTGGAAGAGCGTTAGGCCGGGATTGTCGGCGACAAAATCCACATAGCTTGGCTTGGCGCCAGAGCTAATTTTCTGTTCGATGAACTCAGGCTGAGCAGAACTCGCCTATGGAGAAAGCAACAGCGCTCCGGCGACGAAGCTGGTGGTTCTGAGAAATTGGCGGCGCGATTCGGTAGCGTGATTCGTTGGTTTCTCCTTAAACGCGACCCGGAGTACGGCGTGAGTCCAAGGACCACGCGCCCGAGC
The DNA here is from genome assembly GCA_963753745.1 of uncultured Acidobacteriota bacterium. GTDB lineage: Bacteria > Acidobacteriota > Terriglobia > Acidiferrales > UBA7541 > Acidiferrum. Next base: position 42,908 of record CAVWDX010000012.1, on the reverse strand, counting down.
CCGCTGAAATCAAAAAAATGAGTGAGCAGAACATGGCAAAATCCGTGCGCGCGTCGCTCGCCATATACCAAAAACCCTGGCCGGCGCGAAACAGCTCCGGGACCTTCGTCGTGGCGATGGCGGTGGTGATCACGATCAAAAGCGGAACGGCTGCGGCGCGCGTGAATAGGCCAAAAAATACAAAAAGGCCGCAGGCGATCTCGAAAGTCCCAACAAAGAGCGCCGTGAAATATGGATGGGGAAATCCGATTCTCGTGAAACGAAGTAATCCCATGTGCGGATCGGTGAATTTGAGAATGCCCTGGGTGAAAAAAATCAGGCCCACGGGAAGGCGGATCAGAAAAATACTAGTGGAACCCGGCGACGGATTAAAAAGGAAACGAAGGAGTGATCGCATTCTCGCTGCTCATCCTTTACAGCTTGCATATCGTAGGATGCAAAAACATCTTATCGCGCACGGCGAAAATGGTCACGGAAACTGCACGGCGAGTCGCCGATAACAGTCCGGATCAACGGCCTGGCTTAGGGGATGGAGGAGCCGATGTTGAAAAGCCGCAGCGCTTGAGTAAAGAGAGGAAGCGGGGATCGGCACGCAGAGCATCCCATTTGGGATCGACGGGCAGAAAGACGAGATGGACATCGTGGACGCCGAAGGAGCGCTCCAGCCACTCGAAAGTATCGTCCGGTTCGCCGAGGCCGGCGTGGACGAGGGCCACGGCGTAAGGCGGAACATAGCGCTCGCGGGCGATTGCCACCAAGGTGCGGAGCACCTCACGGGCCTCGTCCTTGCGTCCTAGCTTGGCAAAGATATAACCGCGAAGTGAAACTACCTTGCTGTTGCCCCCGGAGAAGCGGCCTGCGCTGGAGAGTGCGTCGAGAGCCGGCTCGATTTGGCCGAGCTGCTCGAGGGCTTGCGCCAGCTGCAGGTGGCCGACCCAGAATTCGGGATCGACGACAATGGATTGCCGGGCGAATTGCGCGGCTTCGGAATATTCCCGGCCACAGAACGCAACTTGCGAAGAAAGCGCGTGATGGACCGCGAGGAGCGGGTCGAGTTCGCGCGCACGGCGAATCGCCGGGCGGGCCTCTTCTTGGCGGCCAAGGTGCGCAAGAACAATGCCGAGCATGCGGTGCGCGAGCGGATAGTTGGGGTCCAACACGATTGCTTTGCGGAAAGCGGCCTCTGCGCCGGGCCAGTCCCATTCCAGCCAGAATTTCAAGAAGCCCAGTGTAGTTTGCACTTCGGCTAGTTCGGGTTCGGCCTTGATCGCGTTGGCGGCGGCCTCTCTGGCGCGCGGCCAGACAAGTTGTGGGGGCGCATCGCCATTAATTGGCCCGGCGGTGTAAGAGTCGGCGAGGCCAGACCAGGCAAGCGCATAGTTGGGGTCGAGCTCGGCGGCGCGCGCGAAGTAGTCGATGGCGCGCCGCGTAGCGGCAGGCGTGAGTTGGTTCCAGAAATGACGGCCTCGGAGATAGAGGTCGTAGGCTTCGGCATTTCTGGAGTGGCGGCGGGCGAGTGCACTCAAGCGGTCTGGCGAAAGGCGCAGGTGGACTTGCGCGGCGATGGCGGCGCTCAGTTCACGCTGGAAAGCGAGCATGCTGCTTGGTTCGCTGTCGTAAGACGCTGACCAAATCTGGACCTGGTCGCTTACGCGGATTAACTTTGAGGTGATGCGCAGTCGGCCACCTTCGGCACGAATGGAACTCTCAATCAAATAGGCGGCGCGCAATTCGCGACCTATCTCAGCGAGTGACTTGGTCGTCCGTTTGTAGGTCATCACGGAGGTGCGCCCGATGACGCTGAGATGGTTTGGATCGATTTGGCCGAGGGTGGCGATGGTTTCTTCGGTTAGGCCGTCGGCGAGGTACTCGCGCTCGGGTTCGGCGCCGATGCTTTCGAAGGGAAGAACGGCCAGCGTGACGGTGGTGGTTGCGGGCTGTTCGTGGGAAGTCGCAGGCGATGGCTTGACCGCGTCAGAGACTTTGACATCGGCAACGAAGCGGTAGCCTTTGCCCGGAACCGTAAGGATGCAGCGATTCTCGTTTTGATTCTGGCCGAGAACGCGGCGGAGAGTCGAAATGTTCTGGTTGAGATTGTTCTCCTCGACGACGGTGTCCGGCCAGATGGCGCGCATCAGGTCGTCCTTCTCGACTATTTCGCCCTTGTGCTGGAGTAGCAGGAGCAAGGTGTCAAAGACTTTGGGTGTGAGCGGGACGGCCTCGCCCCTATGGAGCAGGCGGCGCTTATCGGCTTCGACACGGAAATCGCCGAATTCGAAGATGTGGGATTCGGAGGCGCTCATGAGCCTGCTTCGGGGACTTCAGAAATTTTCAGAAATCTTCACGGGCATTCTAAAGACTTTCATCGCAGGTGGGAACGAGTATATCCCCGGCACGCTCCATATAGAAATCAAAGAGCGCTGCTAAACGAGGAGAAAAGTCATGAAATCAAGATATTTGAAAGCATTAGCAGTACTGGCAATGAGTTTGGCGTTGCTGCTATTGGTTGGGCGGAGAGCCGTAGCACACTCGGGAGATTGGGATAGAGACGCGAAGACGCTCGAAGGGACATGGGTAGTAACAGTTACCCAACAAGTCTGTCCGAACGGGCCGGCTGTTGCACCGCCGTTTAAGTCCCTTCTGACGTTCAACGAGGGCGGAACGATGACGGAGACGACGACTAATCCGATGATCGTTCCTCCGGTGTTCCGCGGGCCCGGGCATGGGGTGTGGAGTCACACAGGGGCACACACATTCAGCGCAGACACCTTGGCGTTTATTACCGTGAACGGGGCGCTTGTCAAGACCCAGAAGATCAGCCAGACGATCGAGATCGGAGACAATCCGGACCAATTCACGACAACCGAGGCTTCCGTCCAATTCTTCGATCCCGCCGGCAATCTCCTCGTAAGCGGCTGCGCAACAGCCACTGGCCAGCGTTTCGAGTAATAGACGGCAGGGCGTGAGTCCTTCAGGCGGGGTCAGGGCAAGAGAAAGTCTCCAACACGCAGATGGCGTGCGAGCGGCCCTCAATCCTGCGAGTTGGGCTCACGCCGTTCTGCTTTTGGGCGCGACGCTAAGGGGCTGAGATTACTGCGTGGTCTTAGCCGCCGTTTTTGTGAAGGCGATATCTCGGACGCGGCCCGCGAAGACTTCGAATCCGGTGATGTCGCCCGCGGCATTGCGGCGGAAGACGATGGCCATCCCGTCCGGACCTTGGAATTCATCACGGACACTCGGATCGAGGGCGGCAGGCTCTTGCCAATTGTTGAACAAAGTGAGCTTGCCGTCGTTCAGTGCTAAGCGGTAGGTGGCTTCCAGTTCGCTGCTGGTATAAACGCCGGCGTATTGCGCAAGCTCTGCAGCGGGGGGTTTGATGGGTTCAAATTTTTCGAGAATCTGGGGCGCAGTATCGTCAGCGGTTAGTGTGAGGCGCATCGGTCCGACGTTCTCGGAAGCAAATTTCATTTCCGGCCCTTCTTCGGCTGCGAAATGGCCGGGACCGAGCGGCGTGAAATGCATGCCGTAAGCAGCTAAACCTCCATCTTTCGCGGCAATTTCCAGCGTCGAATGCGATTCGAGATTTCGATACAGGCCGGCGAAGGGCTCGAGATCCACGTGAGCCGCAATGGCGACGGGAACTTTGGAAGAGAGTTGGCCAGCCAAGTAAATGTCGGCGACCTGTTCGGCAAAGCGGCCGGGATTGCTTGTGCCCAGGTTGCAGAGGCAGATGACGGAAAATTTCTGTTGCGGAAAGCGCATCAGCTCGGTGCGGTATCCGAAAAGCGCTCCGCCGTGCTCGACCACGGGTAAGCCGCGATAGGTGCTGATGACCAGGCCGAGTGCGTATTTGATCTTTTTCCCGCTGTTCAACACGCCCTGTGTTTGCATTTCCTTCAGCAGCGTGCCTTTGCCAAGTTTGTTGCCGTAGAAGTTGCGATCCCACAGAAGAAGATCGTCGACGCTGCTCATCAGGCCGCCGTCGCCAACCTTGTCAAAATTGGTGGACCAGTCCACACGAAAGCCGCCGCCTTCGCGAGGCTCGTAAGCGGGAACTCGGCCCGGAACGACGACCGTGCGGTTGTCGTAAAAACGCGTATGTGTCATGCCCAGCGGCTTGAAGATATTTTCTTCGGCGAATTGCGAGAGCGGCTTGCCCGTGGAGCGCTGGATGACCACGCTCATAAGAAAAAAGTTTGTATTGCTATAGAGAAATTCGTCGCCAGGCATGAAGTTGAGCGCCTTTTGATGGGCGACGAGATCGAGCAGTTCGTTCGTGGGATGAATGTCCTCGGCGTTGCGGCCGGAGAGAGAGAGAAGGCCGAAAATATCGCGCAGACCGCTGGTGTGATGCAGCATTTCGCGCAGCGTGATGGTCTTCGCATACAAAGGAAGCTCGGGAATGTATTTGCGAACATCATCATCAAGCGAAAGATAGCCTTGCTCGGCGGCGAGCACGACACTGGCTGCGGTAAATTGCTTCGAGACGCTGCCCATGTAGAAGACGGATTCGGGGGTGAGCGGAACACCCAGTTCGAGGCTGCCCTCGCCGTAGCCTCGCTTGTAGATGAAGTTGCCATCACGCACGATGCCGAGCGCACATCCCGGCGAATCCGGCTTGTCGTAAGCCGCAAACACCTGATCGACCTTGCGTTCCATCCCACTGGCGTTCTTGTGTGTGGAGCAACCGGCCGCAACAATCGTGCAAGCGGAGAACAATAGGATTGCGGCGCCGCGGGAAAAGCTCATTGGCATGGACTCCTCAAAATTCATCGGGCCAGCGGAGGAGACTATATCCAGGCCGGATGCAAAGCAAAGGCTTTCGCCATCGAATACTCGCGAGCGGTTGGTTCTTCCCTTTCCAAACAGCGTGCTGCGCCTTCATTTGCTGGATGCGCATGACTCGCTGGCAAGAAGTTCCGAGGCCCCTTGCGTAGTCAAGATGAAACGCACACCCAAATGGATTTACATACAGCAAGGCCATCCGGCATGTTAGATTGGCGCCATCCAGACGTTGCGGAACTTTGACGAAGGACAGCCGCCGAGATTGCAATTTTCGAGAACCTTGCGACCGAGACTGCGCGGCGATATTCGTTCTGGTTTTGTCTGGAACGATTGAGGAGGACAAAAGTGAGTCCGACAGACCTGGCCATTTCGGTATTTGTTGTGTTCCTTGGAATATTTGCTTTGAGCGTGATTTTCGGTTCGTTCTTCACCGTGGAGACTGCGCAGGTCGCCATCGTACAGCGCCTGGGAAAGTTCGCACGGGTTGCAGGTCCGGGCCTTAATTGGAAAACGCCGTGGATCGAGACGGTAGTCCAGCGCATGAGCCTCAAGGTCCAGCAGTTTGACGTGAAAGTCGAAACCAAGACGCAGGACAACGTCTTCGTCCAAATCCCCGTCTCGATCCAGTACAAAGTGATCCCAGAATCCGTGGAAGCGGCATTTTACAAGCTAACCGATCCGGTCAAGCAGATCGAATCCATGGTCTACAACGTGGTTCTCGGGCACGTTCCGAAGATGAAGTTGGACGACACATTCCTCAATCAGGCAGCCATCGCCAATGATTTGCGCGACAACCTGGACGCCTCGATGAAGGAGTATGGCTACTCGATCGTGAAAGTGCTCATCTCCGACATCGTGCCAGACCTAAAGGTGAAAGCCGCGATGAACGACATCAACGCGGCGCAGCGGGAACGCGAAGCCACGGTATCGCGTGCGGAAACGAACAAGTTGCTGCTCGTAAAGCAGGCGGAAGCGGAAGCCGAATCCAAGCGCCTGCAAGGCGAGGGCATCGCTAACCAGCGCAAGGCCATCATTTCCGGCTTGAAGGATTCGGTGGAAGACTTCGCGAAAACCGTACCAGGCTCGACGCCCCAGGACGTCATGCAACTTGTGCTGATGACGCAGTATTTCGACACTTTAAAGGACATCGCCGCCAACGATCACAGCAACACCATCTTGATCCCGCACACGCCAAACACGTTGACCGATTTATTCAGCCAGATCCGCAACGCAGTAATCACCGGAGCGGAAATGACCAAGCGACCCGTGCCGCCGTCGTTGTTGCCGAGCGATCCGCAAAAATGAGCAGAGTGCCAGCGACTCCAAAGCGATGAACCGCTTGCTTTTGTACGGACGGTTAAAATATTGCCGGACAGCTTAGCGGCTGCATACTAATTAGGGAGCGACCGTGCCGGTTCCATGACGGCTCCCCCTCTGGTTTTTTCGTAAGCACTCATTCTAAGTGGTTTAGCCTTTCTGTAAGTTGCTTAGAATCAACAGTTGCAAGCTCGTTCGCAGGTGTTGATTCTAAATAACTTGTGCGCATTTGAATCGGCCAAAACACTATGAATTTGTCAAGCACGGAAAACAAAAGCCATAGGCAAACTGAGGCGCTCTGGAAAGCAAAAAACGCCAGCAGGGCTGCTGGCGCTACGCGATATCGGGCACATTGTTACCTAGAATCTCTTATACGCTTGGAGTAACCGCCAGTCAAGAAAAAAACGGGGAAGGAAGCGCATTTATGGCATCTGGCATTCGTTAGGGTGGCTTTGCATACCTAATGCATTTCAAATTCGGACGGCGCTCGTGGGCAGGCTTGCTTCGCAGAAACAGCGTGGGCGGGGTAAGATGGTCCACCACTGAATTGCATTGAACTGAATTGATAGGACGACAAAGATGACTACCGAAGCGAACGAACGAATGCAGCGGCCGCTTGAGGCCGTGGACCCGCAGATTGCCGATTTGTTGCGCGAAGAGGCGAAGCGGGAGGCTACCGGACTGGAATTGATTCCCTCGGAGAACCTCGTTTCCGAAGCGGTGCTGGAGGCGATGGGATCGATTTTCACGAACAAGTATGCGGAGGGCTATCCGGGAAAGCGGTATTACGGCGGTTGCGAGTACGCGGACAAGGTGGAGCAGTTGGCGATTGACCGGGCGAAAGAGCTTTTTGGCGCCGAGCACGCCAACGTGCAGGCGCATTCGGGAACTTCGGCGAACATCGCGGTGTACATGGCCACTTTGCAGAAAGATGACGTGGTTTTGGGGATGAATCTTTCGCATGGCGGGCATCTGACGCATGGGCACCCCTTGAATTTTTCGGGGCGGATGTACAAATTCATCGCGTATGGAGTGCGAAAAGACGACGAACGGATTGATTACGAAGAGATTGAGAAGCTGGCGCAGAAACACAAGCCGAAGATGATTGTGGCGGGGGCTAGCGCGTATTCGAGGATTATCGATTTCGAGCGGATTGCCAGGGCGGCAAAAGCGGTGGGGGCGCTGTTTTTTGTGGATATGGCGCACATCGCGGGTCTGGTGGCCGCGGGCGTGCATCCTAGCCCGGTGCCGCATGCAGACATCGTTTCGACCACGACGCACAAGACTTTGCGCGGGCCCCGCGGCGGGTTGGTGCTGTGCAAAGCGGCGTTTGCGAAGGAACTGGACAAGCTGACGTTTCCTGGGACGCAGGGCGGGCCGCTGGTGCATACGATTGCGGCGAAGGCGGTGTGCCTGAAGGAGGCTATGGAGCCAAGCTTTAAGGAATGCCAAAAGCAGGTGGTGGCCAACGCGAAGGCTCTGGCGGCGGCTATTGCAAAGCGCGGATTCCGGATCGTGACGGGAGGGACGGACAATCACGTGTTTCTCGTCGAGGTGCATTCGCGTGGGATCACGGGGAACGACGCAGAGAAAGCGCTGGACCGCGCGGGAATCACCGTCAATAAAAATTCGATTCCCTTCGATCCCCTGCCCCCGATGAAGGGCGGCGGAATCCGGCTGGGGAGCCCGTCGGTGACGACGCGAGGAATGCGGGAAGCAGAGATGGAGCAGATCGGGGGATGGATTTCGGAGATTCTTTCGCATATCGGGGACGTGGAAATAGAGCAAAAAGTGCGCAAGCAGGTTGCGGATGTGGCGGCGCGTTTCCCGATCTACGAAGCGCGGGTGCGGGGAACGGCCCGAGCAGAACACGCGCGGAGATGAAGTTTAGGGGGAATTTGGCTCCTGTCCCTCGCTGCTAGCCTCTTACCGCAGTGCGGCTGACCCAAGACTGTCCCACGGGTCAGTAGATTCGTAAACAAAGAGCGCGTAGGTTCGAGAAGAACCGGGATGGAAACCGCACTCGCAACGCTGCTCCTCGCCGAACCGAACACCACTTGGGTGAACGCAACATTTTCATGGGCGACCACGAATCGGCCGGCCCCGCCAAGCCTGGTAAGCGGGCAGAGTGTGTCCAACTTTCTCGCAGCGCTTCGAGTTTTCTGCTCCCGCGGAGTCCTATTGCTTCCCCACCCTGAGAAGGCTGGGAGCGACGAGGTGAAACAATGATGGATACGGAAGCCTTCCGCGAGTTCAAGACGGGGTTGACGCTACTGCGAGACAACTACGCCATAAAAGCGCTGCCGCACATGCAGCGCGCGGTGGACCTCGATAGAAATAATCCCTACTACATGTCCTATCTGGGAGTGGTGCTGGCGCGCTCCGAGCAGAAGTGGGGCGAAGCGGAACGACTGTGCGACGCGGCTGTGCGCATGAAACGAAACCAGGCACAACTCTATCTGAACTTGGCGGAAGTGTATGCGACGGCAGGGCGGCGGGACGAGGCGGTGGAAGCGCTGCAGTCCGGCCTGAAGTTTGCGAGGCGAGACGTGCGGTTGACGATTGCCATGAACCGATTGGTCGAGCGGCGCTCGCCGGTGCTGACTTTCCTAAGACGGCAGCATCCCATTAACCGGCAACTGGGGATGCTGCGTCACAGAACTCTGCAGATGTTCGGGCAAGATTAGATTCGTACCGAGTTCTCTCCAACCCCCCAATAGCAAGAAGGGGCGGGTGGCTAATGGCCATCCGCCCTTTTTTGTTTCCAAAATGAGTTCAAGCGAGCCGAACGAACGAGAATTACCAGAGCGAACCGGAAGAGCCGCGGAAGGCGGGCCGCTGCATGCCCATTTCCATGAGAATCTTCAGGCCGATGCCGAACATACCCGTGGGAAGAGGAGTCCGGCGCACCACTTCGGCGAGATAATCGCGATTCAACGCCATAGGATCCTGGGAGTACGGCAGAGTCACAAAAAGGCGCATGCCGATTTCGTAGGAAGGTTCGCTGGACTGGAAGTAAACGCCGCTGCGAGAAACGCTGAGGGTCCCGCGCAAGTCTTCGAAGTGCTCCTTCTCTGGATCGGAAGGACGAATACGCATCAACTGGGTGATCTTGCAGCGACGGGTGCCACGTCGTTCCGCAGTTGTGGACTTCGAAGTGGTGGCGCCGCCAGTTCCGGATGTCTTAGCCATGATGTCTTGCTGGGTCTCCATGAGTGCCTAGCGTCTCGCGGAAAACACGCTTCACTTGAGAGTGTAAGGTCCAGGCAATCCAAAACCTATAGAGGAAACGTACCTACGCACGAGTAGGACGCCCAGAAGGGATGATAGTACGGAAGTACTGCGAAAGGAAGGACGGAGAGGAAGGCTTTTTTCAAAGGAGAAGCATAAGAAAGACTTAATGGAAGAGTTCCGAAGTGAATTGGCAGATCGGGATTGGTACCGAAGTGGGACCAGGTACGAGGAGAGTCTAAAAGTCGTCCTGGCCTAAAACATGGGTACGGTGGGACTTAAATCAAGGCTTGTGGGCGGCAAAGGATTACGGGGCGGCTGCAGAATTGCAGCAGCTGGATGTTGGCTGCGAAAGTGAATTCCGTGAGAGGGATGAAATCACGGGAATACGGCAGAAAGTCCTGAAGGGAAGCCCAAATGAATATAACGGCGCACCGAAGTCCGGCTTCGTCAGGGAATGATCAGCGCAACGAGTTGTTCAAGATAGAACGAGGGGGAAATGGGGCACCGGCGGAAGAGGGACTGCAAAGCGGAGGGGAGCAGAGCGCGCGAGTGTATATCGCTGCAGAAAACCGACTGATGCGCGAGGCTCTTTCAAGGATGTTGAGGAGGCGAAGAGACATTGATGTGGTGGGATTGAATGGTTCGGGGCCTTTCCGAGTGGAAGGGCTGGTGGAGGAGATGCCCGACATCCTGCTACTAACGGCGCGCGGGAGCTTGGAGCAGGACGTACATGTGATTCGGCAAGTGCGATTGATGGCTCCGACAGTCCGGATTTTGCTTGTGGGGTTGATGGAAGATGAAGCGGAATTCATTCAATACGTGAGGGCGGGAATCAACGGGTATCTGCCGCGGGACGCGTCCTCAGAGGACGTTCTGGAAGCCATGCTAGCGGTGCGTGCGGGGGAGGCGGTTTGCTCCGGGCCGTTGTGCGCATTGCTTTTTCGGCATTTTGAGCGGGAGGCCACCTCGTTACACTCGCCAGGCATGCAGCCGAGGCTGGGGTTGACGCGGCGCGAACAGCAGATCGTCCCGCTGATCGCGCAAGGGCTGACGAACAAGGAAATTGCGAACAAATTCTGCCTGTCCGAACAGACGGTAAAAAACCATCTGTATCGAATGAAGCGCAAAGTCGGAGCAGGCGACCGATTCGGAATTGTGCAGCTTTGCCGCACGCAAGGATTTCTAGTTTAACGCTTCGGATCGCGAAGAAGCGCAGCCTTCTGCGCGGATTCTTCGTCTTACAGCGAAGAAAAGCGGCCCGAACTTCCCGCCAGCGATTGTTTCCCACCTTCAGGTGACTTCTTTCCACCATTTGTGCGATTCTCTTCCTCAACAAAACTCGAGGAAGTGCCGATGCTCAAGAAATTCAAGGAATTGTCGGAGAAAGAGATCCTGGCGCTGGCAATTGCGTCGGAAGAAGAAGACGGCCGCATCTACGGCGAGTTTGCGGATGGCCTGCGGGAAACTTACCCAGCGACGGCACAAATGTTCGAGGAGATGCGCGACGAAGAGGTGGTGCACCGGGACCGGCTGCTGGCGACGTTCCGGGAACGATTTGGCGACCACATCCCGCTAATCCGGCGGGAAAACGTGAAGGGCTTCCTGCAACGACGGCCAACGTGGCTGGTGAGGCCGCTGGGCGTGAATGTGGCCAGAAGGCAGGCCAAGATCATGGAGATGGAAGCGGCGCGTTTCTATTCGCGAGCGGTCAGCCGCGTCACGGATGCGCCGACGCGAGAGCTGCTGAATAAACTGGCGGATGAAGAACGGAAGCACTCGGCAACGGCGGAAGGGCTCGAAGAGAAGCATTTGACGGAGCCCGCGCGCGCACAAGAAGACGAATCGCATCGCAAGCTGATCCTTTTGCAGATTGTACAGCCAGGACTTGCGGGATTGATGGACGGATCGGTGTCGACTTTGGCGCCTCTGTTTGCGGCGGCTTTCGCGACGCACAAGAGCTCGGACGCATTTCTGGTGGGACTGGCGGCGTCGATCGGCGCCGGTATTTCGATGGCGTTTTCGGAAGGTCTCTCCGACGATGGATCGCTGACCGGAAGAGGCTCGCCCTGGCTGCGTGGGGCGGTCACGGGCGCGATGACCACGGCCGGCGGAATCGGGCACACGCTGCCGTTTCTAATCGCGAATTTTCACGTCGCGACGCTGGTGGCAGTAATTGTCGTGGGCGTGGAACTTGGTGTTATCAGCTACATCCGGCATAGGTACATGGATACGCCGTTCCTGCAGGCGGCGTTTCAGGTGATCGTCGGAGGCGTGCTAGTTTTCTTCACCGGATACCTCATCGGCAGTTCCTAACCGGAGTGCGAACGCAGAAGCGTCCCTTCCGCGAAAAACTCACCGAAAATTCGAGCGTTGGCAGGATCAGTCCGCTTGAGCGCCGGCGGGAGCTGGGGCGTGTCCGTGTTTGCTAACGCCTTGCAGCCAGGATTGCAGACGGTCCATGTAGATGTAGACGATCGGTGTGGTGAACAAGGTGAGGATCTGGCTGACGATGAGGCCGCCGATGATGGTGATACCGAGGGGGCGGCGCAACTCTGAGCCGACGCCATTGCCGAGGGCGAGAGGTAGGGCGCCGAAGAGCGCGGCCATGGTGGTCATCAGGATGGGGCGGAAGCGTAACAGGCAAGCCTTGTAGATGGCGTCCAATGGCGTGATTTTCTCCTCGCGCTCGAGCTGAACGGCGAAATCAATCATGAGAATGGCGTTTTTCTTGACGATGCCGATGAGCAGGATGATGCCAATCAGCGCAATCATGTTCAGGTCCGTCCCCGCAAATTTAATCGCCAGGATCGCTCCGATGCCGGCCGAAGGGATCGTCGAAAGAATGGTGATGGGGTGAATAAAGCTCTCGTAGAGGATGCCGAGCACGATATACACGGCGATCAGCGCAGTAATCACGAGAAAGAGCTGCGAGGCGCGCGAATCCTGGAAGGCCTTCGCGGTGCCCTGGAAAGTCGTGTGGACGGTCGCGGGAACGCCGATTTCTCGAGTGGCGGCCTGGATATGCTCAACGGCAGGGCCAAGGGAGGCCCCGGGAGCAAGATTGAAAGAAAGTGTGATGGCCGGAAAGATGCCGAGGTGGTTGACGGAAAGCGCGGTGTTGGAGGGCTCGTAATGGGAAAAGGCGCTTAAGGGAACGAGTTTGCCGCCGGAGGCAGGGACATAAATGGATTTCAGAGCGTCGGGACTCTGCTGGGCGCTTGGCATGACTTCCAAGACAACGTGATATTGATTCAGACCCTTGTACATCGTGGAGACTTGGCGCTGACCGAAGGCGTCGCTCAAAGTGTTGTCGATGGCTATCATGGAAACGCCGAGGCGGCTGGCGGTGTCGCGGTCGATAACCAGGGAGCTTGCGAGACCATGCATCTGCTGGTCGGAGTTCACGTCCCGAAGCTCGGGGACTTTGCTCAATCGTTTCTGAAGCAAAGGCGCCCAATGAGTGAGGTCCGTGAGATTGTCGGCTTGCAGAGTGTACTGATATTGAGCGGCGGCGCCGTGGCCGCCCATGCTGAGGTCCTGCACGGCCTGAAGATAGAGCACTGCGCCGGGAACTTTTGAAGTGGCTTTGCGGATGCGCGCGATGACTTCGTCCACGCTGATCTTGCGTTCGCTGAGGGGTTTGAGTTGGCCGAACATGCGGGCAGTGCTGCCTCCGCTGCCGCCGCCAGTGAAGGAGGCGATCGTATCCACAGCGGGATCCTTCAAAACAATATCGGTGAAAGTCCGCATCTTCAGCGACATGGCCGCGAAGGACAAGTCCTGGTCACCCTGGATGACACCGCTGATGCGGCCGGTATCCTGTTGCGGGAAAAAGCCGGAATTGACGTGGAAAAAGAGGTACACGCAAAGGATCGCGGTAAGGAAGGTCGCGCCAAGGATGAGCAACTGACGACGGAGAACCCAACGGAGAGCGACATCGTAGAGGTGAAGAACATGGTTAAAAGCGCTCTCAAAGAACTTGTAGATCCAATTGTGACGGCCGCTTTCATGTTTTAGAAAGCGCGCGCACATCATAGGTGTTGTGGTGAGGGAAACGAAAAGCGAGACGCCGATAGCGACGCTCAGGACCACCGCAAACTCGCGGAAGAGGCGGCCGACGATACCGGGCATCAAGAGGATGGGGATGAAAACAGCGACGAGGGAAGTGCTCATGGAGAGCACGGTGAAACCAATCTCGCTGGCGCCCTTCATGGCGGCCGCGAAGGGCTTCATGCCGTTCTCGATATGACGGGTGATGTTTTCGATCACGACGATGGCATCATCCACAACGAAGCCCGTGCAGATCGTGAGGGCCATGAGAGAGAGATTGTCCAGACTGTAGCCGCAGAGATACATGATGCCGAACGTTCCGATGAGGGACAGCGGAACGGCGACGCTCGGAATGATGGTGGCCCAGGTGTTCCGGAGAAAAGCAAAAACCACGAGGATGACGAGAAAAATGGAAATCATCAGAGTGATCTCGACGTCGTGGACGGAAGCGCGAATCGTCGTGCTGCGATCAATGGCCACGCTCAGGTGGAGAGAAGGCGAGACGGAAGCGCGGAGCACCGGGAGGAGAGCCATGATGCGGTCAACAGTCTCGATCATGTTGGCGCCGGGCTGGCGGAAGATGGCAAGAAGAACGGAGTTTTTCCCACCAAAAAGACCTAGATTGCGCGTATCCTCAACGGAATCAACGACTTCAGCAACATCCCTCAGACGGACGGGAGCGCCTGTATGACCGGCAACAATGAGGGGTTGATAAGCATAGGCTTTGAAGAGTTGATCGGTATCTGCGACATTCCAAGATTTTTGGGGATTGGAGAGGGTGCCTTTTGCAAGATTGGCATTTGCGGACTGTAAGGAAGCCCGAAGCTTTTCGAGGCTAATGCCGTAGCTGTTGAGCTGATAGGGATTGGCCTCGACGCGAACGGCGGGACGTGAGCTGCCCCAAGTAAAGACCTGACCGACGCCTTCCACCTGAGCAAGCTTTTGGGCGAGGATGGAATCAGCTGCGTCATAAATCTGAGGACGGGGAATATTCTCCGAGGTCAAGGCGAGAATCAGGATGGGAGCGTCCGCCGGATTGACCTTACGGTAGGTGGGCTGGCCTGGGAGGTCCGCGGGCAGTTGGCTGCGAGCAGCGTTAATGGCCGCTTGAACGTCGCGTGCCGCGGCGTTGATATCCCGATTGAGATCAAACTGAAGGGTGATATTGGTTGAACCGAGGCCGCTGGAAGATGTCATTTCCGTGACACCCGCGATGCGGCCGAACTGGCGCTCGAGAGGAGTGGCTACGGCGGAGGCCATCGTTTCCGGGCTGGCGCCTGGAAGGCCGGCGCCCACGGAGATGGTCGGGAAATCGACTTGGGGGAGAGGAGCGACCGGAAGAAAACGAAAGGCCACCGCGCCGGAGAGAAAGATCGCAAGGGTGATGAGTGTAGTGGCGACCGGGCGACGGATGAAGGGCGCGGAGAAATTGGATGAGGAAGTCATTGCCTAATCGCCGTGAGCGGGCTCCTCGATGGGATTACCTACGTGAAAAGCGAAGCGGTGTGCCAGCCAATCGAAAGCGAGATAGACCACGGGAGTGGTGTAAAGAGTGAGCAACTGGCTGAGGAGAAGTCCGCCAACGATAGTGACGCCTAGAGGACGGCGCAATTCGGAGCCGACACCGTTGCCAATGGCAAGAGGCAAAGCGCCGAGCAGAGCAGCCATGGTAGTCATCATGATCGGGCGGAAACGAAGCAGGCAGGCTTCGTAGATGGCGTCGAGCGGGGTCTTCCCTTCCTTGCGCTCGGCCTCGAGAGCGAAGTCGATCATCATAATCGCATTTTTCTGGACGATCCCAATGAGCAGAATGACGCCGATGAGCGAGACGACGCTGAATTCCATGTGGAAGAGGAGCAGGGCCAGGATAGCGCCAACGCCCGCGGAGGGGAGCGTGGAAAGAATCGTAATGGGGTGGATGTAGCTCTCGTACAAAACACCGAGGACGATGTAGACCGTGACGAGCGCGGCAAGGATGAGAAGGGGTTCGTTGGCGAGGGAGTTGAGAAAGGCCGCCGCGGTGCCCTGAAAGGTAGCTTGGATGCTTGGGGGCATGTTCAATTCTTCCTTGGCCTTGTTGATGGCGTTAACGGCGTCGCCGAGAGCGGCGCCGGGAGCAAGGTTGAAGGAGATCGTGACGACGGGAAATTGACCCTGATGATTGATGGCCAAGGCGGTTGCCCCTGGCTCGAAGCGCGTGAAGGCGCTGAGCGGAATTTGCGGATTCGGCGCGGAGGTGATGGCCTGCTGCCCAGTGGTTGAAATATTGGCGGTAGATCCGGAAGAAGCCTGCTGACCAGAGGCGGAGGACTTCACGTAGATGTTCTTGAGCGCATCCGGACTTTGCTGGAACTGGGGATCAACTTCCAAGACGACGCGATACTGGTTGAGCTGGGTGAAGATCGTGGAGACCTGACGCTGGCCGAAGGCGTCGTAAAGGGTGTTGTCGATATCTGCGGGAAGAATGCCGAGGCGAGACGCGGTGTCGCGGTCGATAACGAGAGTGGCCAGGAGGCCCTGGTTTTGCTCGTCGCTGGCGACATCGCGAACGGCCGGGAGAGACTTCAGCTTTTCCATGAAACGAGGCGTCCAAAGAGCCAGCTCTTTGGGGTCAACGTCTTCGAGGCTGTACTGGAATTCGGTGCGGCTGACGCGGTCTTCGACAGTGAGATCCTGCACAGGCTGCATGAAGAGCGAGATGCCGTCGACTTTTGCGAGCTCGGGCTGGAGGCGGCGAATGACGTCAGAGGCGCTGATCTTGCGCTCAGCGAGGGGCTTGAGATTGATTTGAATGCGGCCGGTGTTGAGGGTGGTGTTGGTCCCGTCGATCCCGATGAAGGAGGAAAGGCTGTCAACCGCCGGGTCTTTCAGAATGACGTCCGCGAGAGCTTGCTGGTGGCTGGCCATGGCGGCGAAGGAAGTATTCTGCGCGCCTTCGGAGACGCCCAGGATGAGCCCGGTGTCTTGCACGGGAAAGAAACCTTTGGGAACGTAAATGTAGAGCAGGATAGTGCTGACCAGGGTCGCGAAGGTGACGAGGAGAGTGATTTTGCGATATTGAAGGACAAATTTAACGGTGCGGCCGTAGAAGGCGATGACGGAATTAAAGGCGAGTTCGGATTTGTGGTAGAACCAGGTCTGGTCTTCTTCCTTCTGATGACGAAGGAGTTTGGCGCACATCATGGGGGTCAGGGTGAGAGAGACGAAAGCGGAGATCAGAATCGTAATCGCGAGCGTGATGGCGAATTCGCGGAAGAGGCGGCCGACGATGTCGCCCATGAAAAGGAGGGGGATCAGGACGGCGATGAGAGAAACGGTGAGGGAGATAATCGTAAAGCCGATCTGGTCGGAGCCTTTGAGCGCCGCCTCAAGGGGAGAATCGCCGGCTTCAATGTAACGGCTGATATTCTCGATCATGACGATGGCGTCGTCGACGACGAAACCAGTGGAGATGGTGAGGGCCATGAGGGAAAGGTTGTTCAGTGTGTAGCCGCAGAGGTACATCACGCCAAAAGTCCCCACAATGGAGAGCGGCACAGCCAGAGCGGGAATTACGGTAGCGCGAAGGCTGCGCAAGAAAAGGAAAATGACCATGACCACCAGCGCAATCGTGAGCATGAGCGTGAATTGGACGTCTTGAACGGAAGCGCGAATTGTAGTGGTGCGGTCGGTGAGAATATCGATCTTCACCGAGGCGGGGAGCGAAGCCGCAAGCTGCGGAAGAAGCGTTTTCACACGATCCACGACGGAGATGATGTTGGCGCCGGGCTGGCGCTGGATGTTAAGAATGACCGCGGGAACCTTGTTGGCCCAGGCGGCTTGCATCACGTTTTCCGTGCCATCAAAAACAGTGGCGACGTCGGATAGACGTACGGGAGCGCCGTTGCGATAAGCGACGATAATTGGGCCGTAGCTGGCGCTGGAGATGAGCTGATCATTGGCACCGATGGTGTAGGCCTGATGAGCTCCGTCGAAGGTGCCCTTGGCCTGATCGACGTTAGCGGCGCTTAGCGCAGTGCGCAAATCCTCCAAACCAAGGCCGTAGGAAGCGAGAGCGGTGGGATTCGCTTGGATTCGCACGGCCGGGCGCTGGCCGCCACTTATGCTTACAAGCCCAACGCCGGGGAGCTGGGAAATTTTCTGAGCCAGCGTGGTGTCCGTAAGGTCTTCTACCTTGGAAAGCGGAAGGGAGTCTGAGGTAAGCGCAAGTGTGAGAATGGGGGCGTCGGCAGGATTGATTTTGCTGTAGATCGGAGGATTCGGGAGCCCCTGAGGGAGAAGATTGGAAGCGCCGTTGATGGAGGCCTGGACCTCTTGTTCGGCAATGTCAATGTTGAGATCCAGGTTGAATTGCAGGGTGATGATGGAGCTGCCGAAAGAGCTCGTCGAGGTCATCTGGTTCAGGCCGGGGATCTGGCCGAACTGACGCTCGAGGGGGGCGGTGACGGAGGAAGCCATTACATCAGGACTCGCACCCGGATAAAAAGTCTGAATCTGGATGGTTGGGTAGTCTACTTGGGGAAGCGCGGAGACGGGGAGCTGGCGGTAGGCCACGAAGCCGACCAATAGCACGCCGACCATCAGGAGAGTGGTCGCAACAGGCCGCAGAATGAACGGCCGTGACGGACTCATCGGGATGTTCCCTCCGGCTGGGTTCGAGCGGAATGGCCGGACTGAGCAGCGCTTTGCGAGGAGGGCTGCGCTGTGGATCCGTGAGCCACAGCGGTGGGCGAGGTGCTGGTAAGAACCTTGCTGCCGTCCTGAAGCTTGTCCTGGCCGTCAATCACGACGACATCGCCCCCAGTTACACCAGCGCTGATGCCGACGTTGTTGCCTGTTGTCTGGGCAATCGTGACGGTACGGATCGCCACGGTATCGCCGCCGGAAACGACATAGACATAGCTTCCCTGCGGGCCGCGTTGAATGGCGGCGGCGGGAACGATTGCCAAATTCCGTTTAACGTCGACGAGCATGTGCACGTTGACGAATTGGTTTGGGAAGAGAATGTTGTTTTCATTCGCGAAAACGGACTTGAGTTTGTAAGTGCCCGTGGTGGGATCAATTTGATTGTCGATGGTGGCGAGCTTGCCGTCGGCAATCTTGGTGGTGTCATCTCGGTCATAAGCTTCCACCGGAAGCTGGCCACCTCCACGGAGCTTGACTAAGACTTGTTGAAGTTGGTCCTGAGGCAAAGTGAAAATGACGGAGATCGGTTGGAGTTGGGTGATGACCAGGAGGCCGGTCGTGTCGGAAGCGTGAACGATGTTTCCGATATCAACGAGCCGCAATCCTACGCGTCCGCTGATGGGAGCCGTGATGCGGGCGTAGACGAGCTGCAATTTTGCGTTATCGATAGTGGCCTGGTCGGCTTTGATCGCACCTAAGTACTGTCCGACCTGCGCTTGCTGCGTATCCACTTGCTGCTTGGGGACGACTCCTTCATTGAAGAGAAGCTGGTAGCGCTCCAGGTCGACTTGAACGTCGTGGAGCTGAGCCTGGTCCTTGGCGAGCTGGCCTTCCGCCTGCTCCAGCATCACCTGGTAGGGGCGAGGATCGATTTCAATGAGGGCATCGCCCTGATGCACGAATTGGCCCTCGGTAAAGTTGACTTTGACGATTTGGCCGTCGACGCGGCTGCGTACAGTTACCGTATTAAACGCGGTGACAGTGCCCAGACCGATGAGATAGACAGGAAGATCGCCTTTTACGGCGGTGGCAACGACCACTGGCACAGCGAAGTTCCCCATGCCAGCACCCTTTTTGCCAGTGCTTGCGGCGCCTGCAGTGGCCTTGCCGCCCGCTTCGCTCGTCGAGCGCGCCCCGCGGTAATACCAAATGCCAACAACGAGGACGGCGAGGATAACAATCCAAAGCCACCAACGGCGCTTGGCGGGCGGTGCCGCGGAAGAATCACGCGCGCCCGGTTCGGAAACATCTATGGAATTGAGGTGGCCCATCCGTACTCTCCTATCGATGACAGCAATGGTGCGAGTGAGTCTGCCGGGGCAAAACCGCTGCGGGCATACAATGAGGGGTTCCCGCCCAACCTTTGAGCCTACCGGAAAAGTCAGTCTGCGCATAGATTGGACGGATTTAAGGGGGAAATGGTTACTTAGCCGGGCCAGAGACGGTTGGTTTCTGTCGGCTTGAAATTAGTGAGGGAGCAGCGCTCAGAAAAGTCCCCCTTGGAGGATATTTTTTCAGTGGGCAGCAGGGTGGCCGAAAGATTACACTAACGCACCGTAAAGTATTGCGCCACGAGGTAACGGCGGCGCGCATTCTGAAAAGGGTAGGTGAAAAAAGGCATGCTAAGGGGCTTGATTGTCGGCTTTCTGCTTGCAGTTTTGCTGATCGCGTGCGGCGGTTATCTTTATTTTTCAACTGGTCGCGCTCCTGTTGCGGTGACGGATCCGCCGATGCCATTTGAAAAGAAATTTGCGCACATGGCCTTGAATGCGCATATCGCGAAAGAAAAGATTCCGGAATCTCCGGTGGTCGCAGACGAGAAGAGCTATCTAAGCGGGGCGGAAGTCTATAAACAGAACTGTGCGGTATGTCATGGGCTGCCGGATCAGGCGAAGACAACCATAGCGCAGGGCATGTACCCGCCGCCGCCACAGCTTTTTCACGGAGTTGGGGTGTCGGATGATCCAGCCTCAGAAACTTATTGGAAAGCGGAAAACGGTATTCGGTTAACGGGAATGCCGGGTTTCAAAGGGCGTTTGACGGAAACACAGATTTGGGAGGTTAGTGTGTTACTGGCAAATTCGGACAAAGTGCCTGCTTCTGTGAAGGCGGCGCTAACCGCTCCGCCCGCTCCTCCAGCCGCAGATGGGGCGAGTGCGGCGCCATCCGCCACCGCAAACCCGGCAACGCCGTCGAGCGGCAAGAGCGCGACACCCGCGAAAACAAAACCGTAATGCGGTGAGTTCGGGCCGCGTTGGCGGAGAAGCTCTGCGATCTTAAAAACGTAATTTTCGCTGCACATACCATTGAAAGATTTACACCGCACGAGGCGGAAACGAGTGCACCTGCTCAACCTTCCTCAGTTCCGGGAAGCGCCACGCCCAGATCGCGGTCACAACGATCGTTCCAATTCCCCCAAGAACGACCGCGGGCACCGCTCCGAGCCATTGCGCGGTCAGTCCGGACTCGAATTCGCCGAATTCGTTGGAAGCTCCGATGAAGACCATGTCCACGGCGTTGACGCGCCCGCGCATCTCATCAGGCGTGGCGACCTGGATCAGCACGCCGCGAACGATCACGCTGACCATGTCCGTCGCGCCGACGAAAAACAGCGCAATCAAAGAAAGAACCAGACTGTGAGAAAGCCCGAAGAGGATGGTAAACAAACCAAATCCGGCGACGCACCACAGCATGATTGCACCGACTTTGCGCCGGAAAGGCCGGTGCGCCAGAAAAACAGCCATCGCGGCGGCGCCAATTCCTGGAGCCGTGCGGAGCAGACCGAGCCCCCAGGGGCCAGTGAGCAGGATTTCGCGCGCGTAGACGGGTAAGAGAGCCACCGCTCCGCCGAGGAAGACGGCGAACAAATCCAGCGAGATGGAGCCGAGAATCAGCTTTTCGCACCAGATGTAGCGAAGGCCGGCTAAGACCGTGCGCGAATTTATGGGTTCCCTGGTGCGCGACGTTTCTTGCGTTGTGATTCGCAGCAGGCAGAAGATGGCCACGGCCGCCATACTGGCCGCCAATGCATAAACGGCTGCAGGTCCTCGAAAAAGTGCGTAAATAATCCCGCCGAGCGCCGGACCCAGGATCGCAGCACCTTGAAAGATTGTCGAAGCCCACGCTACGGCGTTGGGGAAATGTTCTTCAGGAACCAATTGTGGAAGCATCGCGCGGCTGACAGGGCCGCTGAACGAACGCACCACGCCGAGAAGAACGAGAACGGCAAAGATGTAGGAAACCGAGCGAACATCACGCACTGCGATAAAGAGAAGCAGCAGGCAGCACAAGGTGAAGCCGGCGTAGCACACCAAGATCACTTTGCGGCGATCATGGCGATCCGCCACGTGGCCAGAGACGAGAAAGAGAAGGATGCCGGGGAGAAATTGCGCCAATCCAACCAGCCCGAGGTCGAGGGGCCTCTTGGTGATTTCGTAGACTTGCCAGCCGACCGCAACCGATTGCATCTCCGTGGCGAGGACGATGCCAAAACGGGCCGTTTGAAAAAGTACGAAGCTCGGATACTGGAACGCGGCGCGGCTTGCGGCAATGGGATTTTCGGGTTCGGCCATTAGGCATTACTCTGCCATAAAAAGAAAATGGCGACGAGTCATGCAAGTGAGGAGGTCAACGGGCGTGTGCCTTTGAGACAATTCAGGAGCCGCCTGGCTATTGCTTGTCGACGTTGACGTAGTAGAGATCGGTGGCCACATCGAACTGGTCTTTTGAGAGCGGTGTTTTCATGGTTTGCCATTCGGTCGTGGCTTCGATGATCTGCCAGCTTTCTCTTTTCCCAACGCGCACGGGCATGGCGAAACCGGACTCGTCCACTTTCCAGCGATAGGAGACGGTGCCGCCGGCTTCGTCGAATTTCAGTTCGAGCGTGGGGATGGCGGTGTGCCGAAGATATTGATTGAAGATCGGCGTAAGGTTCATTCCTGTTCGCTGGTTGAAGAACTGGACGACGTCTTCCGTCATGATGTTCTTGTATTTGAAGCGCTGATAGAAGTCGTGGATCAGCTTCCACCAGCGTGGATCATCATTCACCACGCTGCGCAACGTGTTTAGAAATAGCGCGCCCTTGAAGTACATGTCTTGGGGAGGTTCGGCATTGACGCCGCGTTGCGCAATGATCGGCGCGACGTTCTTCACTTTGGATTTATAGGCGTTTAAGTACTTCAAATAGTCGGCGTGCCCGTACATGTACTCGACGTAGAGGCATTCGAGGTAAGTGGCCCAGCCTTCGTGAATCCACATGTCGGAGGGATCGGCCGCTGTGATGGAGTTGCCGAACCATTCGTGTGCGCTTTCGTGAATGATGATGAAGTCGAATTTCGTGCTGATGCCGACGCCAGTCCAATCGCGGCCGAGATAGCCATTCGTAAAACGATTGCCGTAGGTCACGGCGCTCTGGTGCTCCATGCCGGAATACGGCACTTCGATCAGTTTGTAGCCGTCTTTTTTGAAAGGATATTCACCGAAGTAGTGCTGGAAGGCCTCGAGCATGCCTTTGGCCTGAACGAATTGCTTCTTTGCTTTGTCTAAATCTTCTGGCAAGACGTAGAAATCGAGCGGGAGATTGCCGAGCCGGTCGGAGAAATGCACGTAGTTGCCGATGTTGACCGAGACGTCGTAATTGTTGATGGGATAGTGGATGAGCCAATCCCAGCGCGTGTAGCCATCGCCGAGGTCGGTCTTGCCCAAGAACTTTCCGTTGGAGACGTCGACGAGATTATTGGGAATCGAGACGCTGATCTCCATGCTTTCAACTTCGTCGCGCCATTGGTCCTTGTTCGGCCACCAGACGCTCGCGCCGATTCCTTCGCACGCTGTGAAAATCCACGGATGACCTTCGGAATCCTTGTGGAACGCGAAGCCGCCAAAGCGGCCTTGTTCAAGAGGATTTCCGGAATAGTAGAAGTCGATCGAGTACGTGCGGCCGGCGCGAAGTGTTTCCGGGAAGTCGACGAAGACGGCGCCGAATTGGCGCTCGTATTTAAGTTCGGTGGTGCCGAGGAGAATTTTGTCGACCTGGAGCGGCTGCTGAAGATCGAGCTGGATGCGCGTGCCATCCTGAAGCATCTTGAACCGAATCGTATTTTTGCCGCTGATGAATTTCTTCTCGGGATCCACGCGGACATCGAGATGGTAATAGAGCAAATCATTGTTGGCGCGGAAGGGGCCGTACGCGCCGCGAAGGATGTCGGCCTGCGTGGGCGCGCGGGGCGTCACGGGCACTTGCCCCGAAGCAGTTTGTTGAGAATTTGGAGTTGCCGCGGGAGGCGTGGTCTGGGCGAAGGTTGTAGCTACAAAGCCGGATGTGATAGCGATCCAGGCAGCAAAAACGCGGAATAAGCGCGCGAACGGAACCCGTCCAAACATGCTCAACCCCTTACTTCGAAATCTGATTCCGTCTGCAAGGTAACACAGACCAACCGCGCCCACGGCTGAAACCCCCGAATTGGATATTGAACTCGCCAGTAATGCGGGCTTCCGCTAATGGACGTACTACAGTTTAGGTGGAACTCTTAAGCTTTCTCTTCAGCGAGTCCGAGAATTTTTCGCAGTGCCGTTTGGTCGGCGCCGGAACTGGCGAAATCGTCAAACGAGGTCTTGGCGGCCTCGATGATGTGGCCTTTGATGAAAGGAGCGCCTTCGGCGGCGCCTTGTTCGGCAGACTTGATGCAGCACTCCCATTCGAGAATGGCCCAGCCGGGAAAATTGTATTGAGTGAGTTTGGAAAAGATGGCGGGGAAATTGACTTGGCCGTCGCCGGTGGAACGGAAGCGGCCGGCACGCTGGAGCCACGGTTGATAGCCGCCATAGACGCCCTGGCGGCCAGTCGGATTAAATTCGGCGTCCTTGACGTGAAACATTTTGATGCGCGGATGGTAGAGGTCGAGGAATTGGAGGTAATCGAGCTGCTGGAGGACGAAATGGCTGGGGTCGAAGAGGATGTTGGCGCGGGGATGATTGTGGACCCGGTCGAGGAACATTTCGAAGGTCGCGCCGTCGTGAAGATCTTCGCCGGGATGGATTTCGAAGCAGAGGTCGACGCCGGCTTTGTCGAAGGCGTCGAGAATAGGGAGCCAGCGCTTGGCGAGTTCGTCGAAGGCGGTTTCGATGAGGCCCGCGGGGCGTTGGGGCCACGGATAAATGTAGGGCCACGCGAATGCGCCTGAAAATGTGACATGAGCTTTCAAGCCGAGGTTCGCCGAAGCTCGCGCGGCCTGATTTAGTTGCTCGACGGCCCAAGCCTGCCGCGCCTTCGGATTGCCGTGCAGATTCTGCGGAGCGAATCCGTCAAACATCACATCGTAAGCGGGGTGACTTGCGACAAGCTGCCCTTGCAAATGCGTCGAGAGATCGGAGATGGCGAGCTTGTGGCGCGCGGCGATGGCTTGGAGATCGTCGCAATAGGCTTTACTTTCGGCGGCGCGCTTGAGATCGAAGAGGCGGGCGTCCCACGTGGGGATTTGCACGGCGAGGTAGCCGAGGCCGGCAGCCCAGGAGCAAATGGAATCGAAGGAATTGAAGGGCGGAGTGTCGGAAGCGAATTGCGCAAGAAATATGCCGGGACCTTGGATGGTTTTCATTTGCGCGCTCCGATGGCGTTGTGAACTCGCCGATAGTGACAAATAGCCGCCAAGGAGTTGTACTAACTTTCCAGAGGGAATTCAATCGAAACGCCGGGAGAAATGAGGAAACCTGCGGGCACGCGTCCGAAGCCGATGGGTTGAAATTAAATCAGACCGAGAGTTGCTGGTCTTGGCGCAGTCTGGCGACGTCCCTCGTTGGGGCATTCCCAAAAAAGCGGCTGTATTCTCTGCTGAACTGCGAAGCGCTGAGATAGCCCACGCGCTGGCATGCGGCACTTGCGTCCATCATCGTCGACAGCATGAGACGCCTGGCCTCCTGCAAACGCAGCACTTTTTGATAATGGAGCGGGCTCATCGAAGTGACGGACTTAAAGTGCTGGTGGAAGGAGGAAACACTCATGTTCACCAATTCGGCCAGCTCTTCCACTTTCATAGGTTGAGCGTAGTTGGCGCGCAGCCAGGAAATGGCCTTCGCAAGCCGGTGCACGCTGGATTCTGCAAACCCCATTTGCGCAACGCGAGGACCAATTCGGCTGCGGAGTAGACGGATCAATATCTCATCCACAATCAGGGGAGCGACGAGTTCGACGTCTCCGGGTTGCGCAAGACAATCCATTAATCTGGCTGCGGCGTTGAGAATGCTTGCGTCGACCGGAGCAACATAAACGGCCCGTCTCTCTTGAACGGGAGGCAGTCCATTGGGAAAAACCTTCAGGACAAGCTCGCTAATCTTAAGTGGGTCGAGGTCGAGCCTTAGCGCGAGGTAGGGTTCCGAATGGCTGGCCTGAGTGACTTGGGCAGCAACAGGAAGAGCAACGGAGAACACTAGCATGCGCGAGGCGTCGTACTCATAGACTTCTTGCCCTACGATAACGGTCTTCGCACCATGCGCGATCATGCACAATGAGGGCAGACGGAGGGCATGCACGCAGTTCTCGTTCGTTCGAGAAGCGCGACTGGCGCACAAACCAGGTATGCGCAGATCAAAAGTGCCGTCGTGAGGGGCATACGCGGCAATGCGCCGAGCTAGCTTTGCGGTGTCTCCCTCGCGCGCTGCGCTAGCATTGTCTGGCGGCGGCAAAGACGCAATTTGGGGGTTGGTTTTCACGGCTTTGAGAATACCTCTTTTGCGACCGTCAGGGCATTCACTGCCGTGGGCCAATCCATGTCCCCGCACGTGCGAAGATCATCCAAAGCTCGCCGCCTAGAGACCGGTCATTTTCTCCAGGCGTTCAGGATAGCGAGCTCCTTCCACCTTAATTTTCGACGCGGCGGCATCCATGTCTCGCAGGTCTTCGGGCGTCAGTAGGATCGAGACCGCTCCGATGTTTTCCTCCAGGCGATTTAGCTTCGTCGTGCCAGGGATCGGGGCGATCCACGGCTTTTGCGCGAGCAGCCAGGCGAGTGCGATCTGCGCAGGAGTTGCTTTCTTCTGCTGTGCGATGCTGTTGAGCAGGTCCGTCATTCCCTGGTTCGCCTTCAGCGCGTCCGGCGTGAAGCGAGGGAGAGTGCTGCGGAAGTCGGTGCTGTCAAATGTCGTGTTCTCTTTGATCGCTCCCGTTAGGAAGCCCTTGCCGAGGGGGCTATAGGGAACGAAACCGATTCCCAGTTCTTCGAGAGTGGGCAGAATTTCTGCTTCCGGCTTCCGCCACCACAGCGAGTATTCACTCTGCAGCGCGGTGAGCGGTTGGACCGCGTGAGCGCGGCGAATCGTCTTTGCTCCCGCTTCCGACATGCCGAAGTGTTTGACCATGCCGGCATGGATCAGGTCCTTCACCGCACCGGCGACATCTTCGATGGGCACGTTCGGATCAACCCGATGCTGATAGAGCAGATCGATTGTCTCTATCTTGAGCCGCTGCAACGAGCCTTCGACCGCCTCTTTGATGTGCTCGGGCCGGCTATTGAGACCTGCCGCTCCCGGCCGATTATCTTTGCCGCTCAGATCGAACCCAAATTTGGTGGCGATCACCACTTTGCTGCGGAAAGGAGCCAGCGCTTCGCCCACAAGCTCCTCGTTGAGGAATGGACCGTAGACCTCCGCGGTGTCAAAAAACGTGATCCCGCGGTCCACGGCGGCATGGAGAAGCGAAGTCATCTCCTTCTTATCTTTGGGTGGACCATAGGAAAAGCTCATGCCCATGCAGCCAAGTCCGATTGCCGAAACTTCCAAATTGCTTTTGCCAAGTTTGCGCTTCTGCATTTCTTCTCCTCGGAGGCGGCCTCAGTAGGCTCACGTCGCAGCGAGCCATCCATCGGCCACGTCTCACAGTATTGCGTTCCGTCAATTCGGCTCACAGGCGCTAACCAAGTTGGAGCCGCGAATCCGCCGGTCTCGATACCGGGAAAGTGTAATCTGTCTGCCTCTGGGGAGCTTGCCTGTTTCGCGGAACTTCTTGCCAAATCCTCCAAGCCGCGCGCTAAACAGCAGGGCCCTGGAAGCGAGTTGAAACTCGTCAAGATGAACGGGAAGATCTGCGTCAACCGCCCGCCTGCTCGTCTTCCTCTTTAGTCCAGCGGATCGATAGTGGTGTCTGGATGCAATCGCGGGTTTACGCTGTGCAGACCTGACGCGCGTAAGCAATTGAAAATGGCGGGCGAGCCTGTAAGCCGGATTCTGTGCGGCGCGTCTTCCCGTGAAGGACGGCGTGCCGCGGCGATCATTCCTCTAGGCCGTGACTCGCGCCACGGCTCCAGCAGCCTACCCGAGGGTTGCTCTCGACGATGGATTGCTCCATCGCAGAGGAAGAACGGCCTTTGCAAGGGCGACCGCAAAGCGGTCGACTTCGCAAGCGTTCTCGGCGAGCCGGGCCGGCTCTCCCCTCCTATTTGGCCTTGCACCACGCGGGGTTTTCCGTGCCTCGTTTGTTGCCAAACGAGCGGTGGGCTCTTACCCCACCTTTTCACCCTTGCCAAACTGAGCGAGCGTTTCGAAGACGTCCCGCAGGTTTTCCTGCGCGATGCCACCGTGCTTCTCTCGGCCGGCGGTATATTCTCTGTGGCACTTTCCGTGAACAGTAGCACAGGCTTTAGCCTGTGAGCTTTTTCCGCCGCACGATTCGCATCGCGCAAACGAAACCGCACAGACTCAAGTCTGTGCTACCGCTCCCCTGGCGTTACCAGGCGCGTTGCCCTATTTCGTCACCGGCTCTCGCGAGCCTACGACGACGGTGTCCGGACTTTCCTCCCGCCCAGCCATCTTGCGATGACCAAGCCAGCGATCACCCGGCTCACCCGCCATCTCCATTATACCTGCGCGCATCGCAAAAAAACGCAGCATTGTTCTTGGCGCGCCGCTTGGCTAGAATCCGGCACATGCATGTCCAACAAGCGAAGGATTTTCTGGTCCAACAGACTGCCGAGCAAGCAGCCTTGGACAATGTGCCGCTCTCTGACCTTGAGAAAAGAATGATGTACTTCACAGAGGGCAAGAATGCCACCGAGGACCCGGCAGCTCTGAATGACGATTTCGAAGCACAATATGACACAGCGCAATTCGAGAAGAAAATATCGCGGCTCATGCGCCGCGCATACAGCCGACTCAAAAAAGAAGACCCACAAAAAGCGCTGCAATGGAACCAAGCCATCCGTTCCTTGAGAAGAGGCGATCATTACATCCTCGTGCTCTGCGGCCAGCACCTGGCCCACGGTTCTCGCCTCTATTGGAGACTCCTCGCGGTGTTGTTTGTGCCGTGGGTACTTTTTTGGCTATTCAGCCTTCTATTTTCTTTTCATGGTAGATTATCGCCGCAGCCTCCCCTCCTGCGCTCGCTTCCGCTCCCAGGTCCGTATGCCACGAGAATCTTGCAGCTATTTTTTCTCGCGCTGCTTATTGCCGCCATCTTTTTCCCAAGGGCTTTTGAGCCTGCGAATAAGATCATCTCGCACTGCTTCGATTGGATCACGGGGCCAGACGGCAAAGAACAGCATGTCAAGAGGTAGTGGGATTCCTTATTTGAGACCTGTCAGCTTTTCGAATTCGGATTCGGTGAGAATAGGGACACCGAGTTCCTTGGCTTTGTCGTATTTGGATCCGGGATCGGTGCCAACCACAACGAAGTCCGTCTTTTTGCTGACGGAGCTCGGACACTTTGCCGCCGTTTTGCTGCACCAATTCGCCGGCTTCTTCGCGGCTGCGATTGGCCAGGCCGCCGGTGAAGACAAAGGATTTGCCGGCAAGCTTCTGGCTCTTGACTTCGCGCTTTTCCGCTGTTGGATGCACGCCTGCTTTGTGGAGCTTTTTGATGAGCTGGCGATTCGCCGGTTCGGAGAAAAATTCGGTGATTGCGGCGGCAACTTTGGGGCCGACTTCGTTAACAGCCAAGAGTTGGTCTTCCTCTGCGGCCGATAATTCTTCGAGCGAAGAAAAATGCTCGGCGAGTAGTTGGCCTGTGCGTTCGCCGACAAAGCGAATGCCCAACGCATAAATCAGACGCGCCAAGCTGTTTTTCTTGCTGCCCTCGATTTCCTCGAGCAAATTCTGCGCGGATTTTTTCGCCATGCGCTCGAGAGCCGCTACATCGTCCTCTTTCAACGCATATAGGTCGGCCACATCTTTCACCAGACCTTTGTCCACCAATTGATCGACAATTTTTTCACCGAGGCCATCGATATTCATGGCATGGCGGCTCGCATAGTGCAGCAAAGACTCCTTCCGCTTTGCCGGGCACGCTGCGTTCACGCAGCGATACGCGACCTCACCTTCGGATTTATGAATCGTGCTGCCACACTCGGGGCAGTGCTTCGGCATGCGAAATGGCTTGCGGTTCTTCCCTTCCTTCACGACCCGCAGGACGTGCGGAATCACTTCTCCTGCCCGCTCGATCAGCACGGTGTCGCCGATTTGCACGCCGAGCCGCTGGATTTCATCAAAATTGTGGAGTGTGGAACGGCTGACAGTGACGCCTCCGACTTGCACCGGCTCAAGCACCGCGACGGGCGTCAGCGCACCCGTACGGCCCACTTGCACGATGATGTCGTTGACCACGGTGGTCTCCTGCCGCGCGGGATATTTGTAGGCGATAGCCCAGCGCGGTGCGCGGGCTGTAAACCCCAATTCGTTCTGAATAGCGACGGAATTGACCTTAATCACCACGCCGTCGATGTCATACGCCAGCTTCTCGCGTTTCGCGTCCCAAGAGTCGCAATATGCGAGCACCTGGTCGATTCCATCGCAAAGTTTCCAATCATCCGACGCGCGGAAGTGCAATTGCTTAAGAGCCATCAGGCTGTCGGAATGTTTTGGGAACGGCACTTTTCCGTCGACGAACAGGTAGTACGCGAAAAAATCAAGGCGGCGCTCCGCGGTGATCGAAGGATCGAGAACGCGCACCGCCCCGGCGGCAGAATTGCGCGGGTTCACGAAAATCTTCCCGCCCGTTTCTTCCTGCTGGCGATTCAGCGCCTCAAACGCCTTTCGCGTCATCATCGTTTCGCCACGGACTTCGAAGCTGGCGGGCAGCTTGGCTTTTTTCAGCGCGGCGGCCTCAACTCGCAGCGGAATCGAACGGATGGTTTTCACGTTGGGCGTGACGTCCTCGCCGGTCATTCCATCCCCGCGCGTCACGCCGCGCGCGAGCATGCCATCTTCGTACTGCAGCGAAATGCTCAGCCCATCGAACTTGTGCTCCGCGATGTACTCGATCCTTTCCCGGCCGCTTCCTTCGCGCACGCGGCGATCCCAGTCGCGCAACGCATCGTAGCTAAAAGCATTGTCGAGGCTCAGCATCGGCCGAGCGTGGCGCACCGTTTGGAAACCTTCACGCGGAGCGCCTCCGACGCGAACGGTCGGCGAATCCGGCGTGGCGAGCTCCGGGTACGCGGCCTCAAGCTGCTGCAACCGCTGCATCAGCTTGTCGTAAGCCGCGTCCGAAATTTCAGGATCGTCGAGGACGTAATAGCGATATTCGTGGTAGCGAAGCTTCTCGCGAAGCCCTTCAATCTCTTTCTTGACGGACGCAGATGCGCCTTTGGCCATGAAACCCTCTGCAGAAGGGATAGCTCAATTTCGCCTGACATTATATAGAATGAATACGGCAAGTAACGACCCGGAACCACGGCCCCGAACCTCGCCCCCGACGAAGATGACCACGGAAATTCACAACGCGCTTCTGATTCACAACCCCAACGCCGGGAACGGCGGGCATGGGCGGCGCTCCATGCTCGACGAAGCGCGCCGCATTTTTGCCGCTGGCGGCATCCATACGGACCTAGCGGAAACCACAAAAGCCGGCCATGCCACGGAAATCGCGCAGCGCGCGAATGACGAAGGGCGTCAGCTCGTCATCGCCTGCGGGGGCGACGGCACTCTCAATGAAATCGTGAACGGCCTCGCAGGCCAAAAAAATGGCCATCGCGTCCCGCTCGCGCTGCTTCCCGGTGGCACTGCCAATGTGCTTGCCAAGGAATTAAATTTGCCGTGGGACATTCCGAGCGCTGCGGAAAAGCTCGTTCATGGAGAAGTGCGCGATATTCCTCTGGGACTTGCGACTCCCCTCAACGAGCCAACGAAGAAAAAGTATTTTCTCAGTGTTGCCGGCGCTGGGCCGGACGGGATGATCGTGTATTCCATCGACCTCGACCTCAAAGCGCGTCTCGGTATCCTGGCGTATTGGTGGCAGGGCGCGCGGGAGGCCTTTCGCTACAAATTTCACCATTTTCGCGTCACTGCCGCGGGCAAGCAAATCGACTCCTCGCTCGTGGTCGTAGGCCGCACCAAGCACTACGGCGGCCCGTTCAAGATCACCACGGACGCGGATCTCTATGAGGATCAGTTTGAATTGATGGCTTTGACCACGCGCAGCGGCTTGCGCTACTTGAGTTACCTCCCGACGCTCTGGCTCGGGAAACTCCGCGGGACAGCCGGCGTCCACTTCTGGAAAGCGGACAAGATCGTCTGCGAGCAGATCGGTGTCGATCCAATTTACGCACAGGTGGATGGCGAGCCGCTGGCTCGTCTCCCGGTGGAGTTCAAAATTGTGCCGCGCGCGCTAAAGCTGCTCGTTCCGCGCCACGGCCACCCTTCGGAAACCAAAGCAACAGCGAAGTTTTAACCGTGGACATCGTCACTCATGGACTGGCATCGCTGGCCGTCGCGCGAGGATTTTTCCCCCGCGCGAACAAAGCAGCAATGGCATGCGCCGTCCTTGCCGGGACGATTGCAAGCATCGATGGGTTCGGCAGCTACTTTGGCGCATCGGCCTATCTTGCCTGGCATGGAACTTATACTCATTCGATTCTCGCAGCCATTCTTATTTCCGCAGTCTTTTCCGCGATTTTCTTGGCAAGGCTGCTCAAAGCAGGGCTAGGTATCGAGACAGAAGCGCCGAAGGGCAATGCGGTTTCATTTGACGTGCGCAGCTTGCGGCTGCTGATTTTGAGCACGTTCCTGCTCCCGCTGTGTGCCGCTTTGCTGCACATCGCCATGGATGCTTGCCAATCCACTGGCGTCGCGATTTTCTGGCCCTTCAGCTCCAGGCGATTCGCGGCAGACTGGCTTCCCAGTATCGATCCTTGGATTTTAACGATCCTCATTGGCGCGATCGCCCTTCCCGAATTGCTTCGTCTTGTCGGCTCCGAAATCGGCGCCCAATCAAAAAAACCGCGTGGACAAACCGGCGCGATCATCGGCCTTGTCCTGGTTTTCGCGTATGTTGGCGTGCGCGGCGCTCTGCACTCGACTGTGACGGCTTTGCTGGTCTCTCGCACGTTTCACGGCGAGACTCCCCACCGCGTCTGGGCCTATCCCGGGCCCCTATCGCCGCTCACCTGGCAT
Source organism: uncultured Acidobacteriota bacterium (assembly GCA_963753745.1). Lineage (GTDB taxonomy): Bacteria > Acidobacteriota > Terriglobia > Acidiferrales > UBA7541 > Acidiferrum. The sequence continues at coordinate 10,463 of CAVWDX010000012.1, read as the reverse complement.
GGAGTGGTGGAAACCGAGAGTGCGCTGGACGAAATTGACGTCAATGCCGCTGCCGCCAGCGATTTCGACGCTGACACCAGTTTGCGAGTTTTCAAACCGGAGTCCTCCCCCGCGCTTGAAGCTGCGCGAAACACCAAGGTGGCCAGACGATTCCTCGCCACCGCGCAGATTCCCAAGGCCAGTGTGGAACAAACCGAAGTGGGCTACGCCGTCATTCTGCGCGATTTGCGTTATGCCGCGGCGGGCGAGACAAAGCACGAAATTGCGGCTTACATCGAGCTCGATCGAAACAACCAAGTCACGTCTCAGGAATTAGTCTGGGCTCGCGATCTGAAGCAATAATTTTTGTCTCGCGTTATTCTTGCGAATCAGCTGGATGCTTGTGCCGCAGGATCCAGCGCGAAAGACCATAACTGACGGTGACAAGCCCGATCACGAGAACTGACACCTGCAACTTGTGCGCGGCAAGATAGGGCATCGCGTCGGCGCCGTAGCGAACGGCGAGGTAGCCCACGCCAAAATAGCGAAACAGCCTGGCCAGTGTGATCGCCGACACAAATCCAAAGAGTGGCGCCTCAAATACCCCGGCGGCAAATACGAATACTTTGAAAGGTGTCGGAGGCGGCAAGAGCGCGGCAACCAGCATTCCGCCAAAGCCGTTGCGTTCCACCCAATGGCGAATCGCATGCGCGCGCGCTCCAGCCTTGCGATGAAAATAAGCTTCCCCGCCCATGCGGGCCAGGAAATAAAGCAGCACGCAGCCGAGCACCGATCCGGCCGCGGCCATCAAGGCGTAAAGCGGCATCCGCGCTGGATGTTGGATCGCCAGTTCAATCAGCAAGAAATCGTTGATGATGGGAAACGAAAGCACCGAAGAATCCAGGAAAGAAATGAGGAAGAGGCCGGGCGCACCCAGCCCGCCAGCAAAGACGACAATCTTTTGCTTCCAGCCGCTCAGATTTAAGGACAATCGCAACTCCCGCCGTCAGTCAATTCCCTCTTGCGCCACCGCAAGCTTCTCCTGCGTTATCCGCGAGAGTACAGGTCTTCTCGATTTCGGACGAACAGTCTAGCAGACAGCTCATTTGTATTAGTGCAACGGAAGGGCCGTCAAGCGCGGCTACTGCGAAAACGCCGCACGGTCAAAGTGGTTCATGAAGATCTGCATCAACGCGGTCCGATGAAGATTCGGAAGGCGCGGTATTTCGCCAATCACTCGGACGTGCCCGAACCGCTCGATGGTTTCGCGATTCTCCCGGTTCTGGTCGCCAATCAAAACTACGCCATGCACGGGGAGTTCCGCCGCGTGCAAAGCCGCCAAGGTCAGCAGCGTGTGATTGATGGTCCCGGCGCCGCTGCGCGCCGCGAGAATCACGGGGAGCTTGAACTTGACCATCATGTCGAGCATGAATTGTTTCTGATTGATGGGAACGAGCACGCCTCCCAAGCCCTCGACCACCAGCCAGTCGTTCAGCAAGCTGGTCGGCATGTTGATCCGGCCTAGATCGATTTCCACGCCCGCCCACCGCGCAGCCAAATCCGGCGAAACCGGCGGCACAAACTTGTACACCTCGTCCAATGTGCGGTCCGTCCCGATGCCCGCGAGCCGCATCACCGTCACGCGGTCCGAGCCTTCCAGCGTGCCGGTCTGGATGGGCTTCCAGTACACCGCGTCCAGCGCCGCGCACAGCAGCGCCGAGAGCGTGGTCTTCCCGACGCCGGCATCTGTGCCGGTAATGAAGAAATGATTTCTCACGCGTGTCCCGCGGCTTGATCGTGGTGCCCTTGCGCGGGCACGTTCAGCAGGTCTGTCGGCATTTCGTGGGCCGAGTCGGCTTCCTCACTCTTTCCATTGTAGCGGACTGCGGCGATGGCCGCCGCACAGCTTGCTGCCACCAGCGAAAAATCTGCGATCATGGCTCCCCGTCCAACCCGGTACCTATTCTGTTCTTGCAATGCAGGCATGTTACCATCGCTTTGCAAGAGTTTCGCTGTTCCCTCTTCGTCGCTGTACCATCCTACTAACGTCTAAAAAGGCCAGCTTAGCCACTCTCTTCCCTTCGAGATTTGGGCCCCCGGGCGGCCAGCGCGCAGTTTGACCCGCCGCTCTGCGAAATGTTATAAATCAGTGCTTTGTGTTGGCTGGCAGGCGGGCCTGATAGGGGTTGCCTCCTCTTTTTTCTGGGGACAGAGTAAGTTGGGCGTGCTTGCCGGCAATCCCGGGCCAACTGGGGTGGCACAAAATTCAATTTCCTGTCCCGTCTTTAGGTGGGAGCCTTTTGAAATCCGGCGAAGTACTCCCCCGGCGCTGAACAAGATGCGTTCGGCTGAAATGGTGTGCCGGATACGAGTGTGCAGGGCCGCTTTTTACCCTGAATCCGATTTTCTTCATGGAGGCTTTTAGATGCGCACCTGGCTGGCAAGTGCCTGGTCATTGGGCTTTAGATTCATCAAATGGAGTGCCGCAGCCACTTTTCTGACTCTCTTCATTGCTAGCGCGACCTCGGCGCAAGAAGCCGGCGGGGAAGCTAGCCTAAAGGTGCCGGATCTTTCACAGGTCACTTTTCTCGGAATAGATGGCCACAAGTTGCTGCTCTTCGGTATTGCCTTTTGTGTCTTCGGCCTCATTTTCGGACTGACCATTTATAGCCGCCTCAAGGGAATGCCCGTGCACAAGTCCATGCGCGACATTTCCGAGCTCATTTACGAGACCTGCAAGACCTACCTCATCACGCAGGGCAAATTCCTCGTCTTCCTGTGGCTATTCATCGCCGTAGTTATCGTTCTTTACTTCGGCGTTCTCGCTCCCGTGCACCCGACGGCGGTGACCTTGCCGATCATTCTTGTCTTCAGCATCATCGGCATGGCGGGCAGCTACGGCGTGGCCTGGTTCGGCATCCGCGTGAACACCTTCGCCAACTCACGCACGGCTTTTGCCGCTCTTCGCGGCAAGCCCTATCCGATTTACCACACCCCGCTCGAAGCCGGTATGAGCATTGGCATGATGCTCATCAGCGTCGAGTTGCTGATGATGCTCTTCATCTTGCTGTTCATCCCCGGCGACTATGCCGGGCCCTGCTTCATCGGTTTCGCCATCGGTGAGTCGCTTGGCGCGGCGGTATTGCGGATCGCAGGCGGCATTTTCACGAAAATCGCGGACATCGGGTCCGACCTGATGAAGATCGTCTTCAAGATCAAGGAAGACGACGCGCGCAATCCCGGCGTCATTGCTGATTGCACCGGCGATAACGCGGGCGATTCTGTTGGGCCCAGCGCCGACGGCTTTGAAACCTACGGCGTGACTGGTGTCGCGCTCATCACCTTCATTCTTCTCGGTGTGAAAGATCCCAAGGTCCAGGTCCAATTGCTGGTTTGGATCTTCGTGATGCGCGTCGTGATGCTCGTCGCCAGCGCCCTGGCCTATTTCATCAACGGCTTCATCGCCAAAGCCAAATACGGAAACGTAGACAAGATGAACTACGAAGCGCCCCTCACCTCCCTTGTCTGGATCACCTCCTTCGTTTCCATCGCATTCACCTACGTCATCTCGTATGTGATTATTCCCACGCTCGGTGACGACCCCTCCCAATGGTGGAAGCTGGCGACCATCATCTCCTGCGGCACGTTGGCAGGCGCGATCATTCCGGAGTTGGTGAAAGTCTTCACCTCCACGGAGTCGCGCCATGTAAGAGAGGTCGTCTCTTCCGCGGAGGAAGGCGGCGCGTCCCTGGGCATCCTGTCCGGCTTCGTCGCCGGCAATTTCTCCGCCTATTACATCGGCTTGGCGATGGTCGTCCTTATGTCCATCGGCTACCTCATCAGCACTCTCAGCCTCGGCGCCATGATGCTCGCGCCGGCCGTTTTTGCGTTCGGATTGGTGGCTTTCGGATTCCTCGGCATGGGTCCGGTCACGATTGCAGTCGATTCGTACGGCCCGGTCACGGACAACGCGCAGTCCGTTTACGAGCTCTCGCTGATCGAACACGTTCCGGGAATCCAGCAGGAACTGAAAAAAGGCTACAACATCGACGTAAACTTCGAACGCGCCAAAGAAATGTTGGAAGCCAACGACGGCGCGGGCAACACGTTTAAGGCCACCGCCAAGCCCGTGCTCATCGGCACGGCGGTCGTCGGCGCTACCACGATGATTTTCTCGATCATTATGGCGCTCACGCACGGCCTCACGGAAAACGTCAACAATCTTTCGCTTCTGCACGCCCCGTTCGTTCTCGGACTGGTCACCGGCGGCGCCATGATCTATTGGTTCACCGGCGCCAGCACCCAAGCCGTAACCACGGGCGCTTACCGCGCCGTCGAATTCATCAAGGCCAACATCAAGCTGGAAGGCGTCGAAAAAGCCAGCGTCGAGGACAGCAAAAAGGTCGTTGAGATTTGCACGAAATACGCGCAGAAGGGCATGCTGAATATTTTCATCGCCGTTTTCTTCGCTACGCTGGCCTTCGCTTTCGTCGAACCCTTCTTTTTTATCGGCTACCTTTTCTCCATCGCCATTTTCGGTTTGTACCAGGCCATCTTCATGGCTAACGCCGGCGGCGCGTGGGACAACGCCAAGAAGATCGTCGAGGTCGAGCTCAAACAAAAAGGCACGCCGCTCCATGACGCCACGGTCATCGGCGACACGGTGGGCGATCCGTTCAAGGACACGTCTTCTGTCGCTCTCAACCCGGTCATCAAGTTCACGACCCTCTTCGGCCTGCTGGCCGTCGAGCTTGCCGTGCAACTCACCGCCAGCCAGGGCAACGCCTTGACGCATATCCTGGCGGCCGCGTTCTTCGTCGTCTCCTTCTTCTTCGTCTATCGTTCGTTCTACGGTATGCGCATCCGCGGCTCCGCAGCCTGACGGGTCAACGCCTTGAAAGGGAAAAGAGTGCGGCTCTAACGTCGCGCTATTCACCTCCACTAACCAGAAGCGTATACTGTGCGCAATGGACAAGTTTTCTTATCCCAGTCTGCAAACCTTGCGGAAAGCGCGGCCCTTGGAATCGTCGCGGCCACAGGCGCAGATTGTACCGTTCGGTCCCGTTGGCGGCGGGCAGTGGACTGGACACTTGATCGGGCTATTCATCGCCGTTGGCTTTATTCTGATGGCGCTCGTCGGTGTACCTGAATCGCGTTCTTTTTTCGCTATATCGCTCAGTCTCGGTACCGTCCTCGGATTCGTCCTTTGGCTCTGGCATCGCTCAAATAGCCGTTTCTAGCTGCAGAAGCGTCTTCCCACAACAATTCTGTATTCACAGGCAAATCGGCGTTAGAATCCTCACGCATTAAAGTCGAGGACCGAACATGAAAACAACTCATTTCATCTTTATTGGCAGCAGCTCGTGGTCGCTGCAAGCCCGGGCATTTTGCTGGCGCCAAGTCGATACGCGATGGAAACAGCACGATATGAACCGCCCGGTGCCAACGGTCGTCGATCCCGGCACTTCCAGCACGCAAGCCGAACCGGGACGGCCGCCCTCGGACGCCACGATACTTTTTGATGGCAAAGATCTATCGAAGTGGCAGCAGGATGACGGCAGCCCGGCGAAATGGAAAATTGAGAATGGATATGTCGAGGTAGTGGCGAAGACGGGAGAAATGCGGACAAAGGAAGCTTTCGGCGATTGCCAATTGCACGTCGAGTTTCGCGAGCCTACGCCTCCACACGGCGAAAGCCAGGAGCGCGGAAACAGCGGCGTGTTTCTCCAGGGCCTTTACGAAGTGCAGGTGCTCGATTCCTACGAAAATAAAACCTACGCCGATGGCCAGGCCTCGGCGATCTATGGGCAATATCCTCCGCTGGTGAATGCTTCGCGGCCGCCGGGCGAATGGCAATGGTATGACATCGTTTTCCACGGACCGCGCTTCGATGCCAACGGCAAACTGCTCCGCAAAGCGCGCTTCACCGTTTTTCACAACGGTGTCCTAGTGCAGGACAACGTTGAGCCGACAGGCCCGACAGCGCACGGCGAGCGGCCCCCGTACAAGCCGACTCCCGAAAAACTCCCGCTCGCGCTTCAAGACCACGGCAATCCCGTGCGCTACAGAAATATCTGGATTCGCGAGCTGAAGTCCGGCGAGTGATCTCCTTGGGCATCACAGGCCTGACTGCATAGGCGCAATTTCGCGTCCGACTTATGTTTTATGCCCGCGGTATGCTTCTTAGGATTTGCCTGAAAAGTGGTAAATCAGTTTCTCGTAATTCGGCGGAATAAGGTGCATTGACAACCGGAGCACCGAACCAAGAAGTTGCGAGGTTTACGTCCGTGCTACCGACAACTCGCCCAGAACCTCATTCTTTACGCTTCCCAGAACCCCGTTTGCGCAGGTATCGTAGACCGATTCGCGCTCTTCTCGGAAGGAGGATGGGGTGCTTTTTCTAAGACGCCAACTGCTTCGAACTCTGTCATTTGCTTTCGGGTCGAGCTTCATCTTGGGGCGGAAGCAACTCGCCATAGCCGCGCAGACAATCGCGCAGCCAAAGGTCTCTCCTCTCCCTGCGGGGGCCGTTGTTCGCGATGGGATCGCTGGAGGAACGGAAATGGAAAAAGTGACGGGAATCGGAGGATTCTTCTTCCGAGCCAAAGATCCGAAAGCGCTGGGGCTTTGGTACCAGCAACACCTGGGAATCTCGGTCATACCAACGAGCTACGAGGAATCCCCTTGGCAGCAAGAGGCCGGCCCCACCGCTTTCGCTCCATTCAAGGAGACGACCGGCTACTTCGGGGATGCCACCAAGGTCTGGATGCTGAACTTTCGCGTCCGGGATCTCGACAAAATGGCAGCCCAGCTACAAGCTGCGGGAATCGAGGTCAAGATGGACCCGCAGTCTTATCCCAACGGCCGGTTCGCCCGCGTGCATGACCCTGAGGGAAATCCGATCGAATTGTGGCAACCCGCAAAGCCGGCCGCCCCACGCTAGCTTGCTAAACAGTTCAGACTGTTCCTGGATTGCGGGGTAACCGGAAGTCAGCCGCTATCGTGTGAAAATCTTGCTTGACGGAGACCCGGCGGTTCCAAGGGGTGAATTCGAATGGATTCAGCGCAGCCCGGAAATTTTACTGCGGTACGCTTCTTAGGATTTGTCTGAAAAGTGGTAAATCAGTTTCTCGTAATTCGGCGGAATAAGTTGCATTGACAACCTGAGCGCCGAACAAAGGATCCGCGAAGATTACTCCCGTGTAGCAGACAATCCAACCATGATCGAGTGACCGCTCCTTCTGAGACGTACCTTCGAAGACGCCACCCGCCAGGAATTGCCTTGAGCACCCGTCGCCTTCGGCGTTTGGCGAGTACCCAGTGTCCGTTCTTTCCCCTTGCCAAACTAGGAGAGCATCCTTTAGACTCCTAGCTAGACTAGGAGTCTATCACTTTGGCAAAAACCGCGGAACTCCTCCCGGGCACACTGGACATGCTGATCCTCAAAGCGGTGTCTTTGAAACCCCTGCATGGATACGGCGTGTTACAACGCATCCGGCAGATCTCAAAGGATGCGCTTGAGATTCCGCAAGGATCCTTATATCCAGCCCTCTACCGGTTGGAGCATCACGACCTTATCGCTGCCGAGTGGGGCCAGAGCGAAAACAACCGCCGCGCCAAATACTACACCTTGACCGCCGCCGGGCGCCGCCGTTTACGCGAGGAAACCGCAGGCTGGAACCGGCTGGCGGCAGCGATTGCCGCGGCCATGAATACGACCTCGGAGGAGGTGTGACGTGCTCAAGCGTTTGCGTTCTGTGTTTCGCGTGCTCGCTCGGCGGCGTGATTTCGAAGATGGCATGTCCGAGGAGCTGCGCTTCCACATTGAGCAATGGACGGACGACCTGGTGCGCTCCGGCATGTCACGAGGGAAAGCGGCCCGCCTGATACGGATGGAGCTCGGAAGCCCCGCCAATATCAAAGCGGATTGCCGCGAGGTGTTTGGTCTTCACCTAGTTGATGAGTTTCGCAGAGAGCTAAGTTACGCCGCCCGCTTGCTGCGAAAGACCCCGGCATTTACCGCTACCGCTCTCTTGACGCTCGCCGTTTGTTTGGGAGCGAATCTGATGATTTTTTCCGTGATTGACTCGGTGCTGCTCCGTCCGCTGCCATTTCCCGAACCGAGCCGTCTCGTTACCGTGTTCAATACTTATCCGAAAGCTGGCGTTGAGCGTGACGGCTCTTCGCTGACCAACTATTACGAACGCCGCGGCCGTATTCCTGCATTCGCGTCGCTCTCCATCTACGAGTTTGGAACGGAGATTGTGGGTGAGCCCGGCTCGACGGAACGCCTCCAGACCATGCGCGTCTCTCCGGATTTTTTCTCTACTCTCGGGCTCGGCCCCGCGATCGGACGCACTTTCACGGACGACGAAACCACCTCCGAAACCGACCATGTTGCCATTCTTGCCGACAGGTTTTGGCGGGAACGATACAACGCCGACCCCAAGGTGATTGGAAAGCTGATTCGCGTAAACAGTGTGCCCAGAACCGTCATCGGCGTCTTGCCCCCCGGCTTCCACTTTCTGTCTTCCGATACCCAAGTGTTCCTCCCGCTTGCGTCGCGGCCTGAAGATCGCACGCCGTCGAGGCGGCATTCCGGTGGGAATGTTATCCAAATGATTGCCCGGCTTAAGCCGGGAGCCGCCCTCGCGCAAGCCCAATCTCAGATTGACGCGCAGAACACGGCATTGGAGGCAGACGACCCCCAGGCAAAAATGATTGCCGAAGCGGACTTTCGTTCCCTGGTCGTGCCCTTGCATGCGGACTACGTCGCATCCGTCCGTCCCACTCTACTGCTCTTGGAAGCTGCCGCACTTGTTCTTCTCTTGATTGGCACAGTCAACCTTGTGAACCTGCTTCTTGTCCGTGCTAGCGGCCGAGTGAAAGAACTAGCCGTCCGCCAGGCGCTTGGCGCGAGTTGGAGATATCTCGTAAGCGAAATAGTAGTCGAGACCACCTTGCTCACGTTAGCCGGAGGGCTACTCGGACTCGCCGTCGGAGCCGGCGGAATCGATCTCCTGCGCAAGTTGGGCGCTGATCGCTTACCCTTGGGAGGCCGCATCGCCTTTGACGCGCGATTGGCATTGGTCGGCCTCGTTGCAGCCATCTTCATGGGCATGGCGTTCGCGCTGCCCGTCGCTTGGTTCCATCTTCGGCGACATCTGGGGAATGCGCTGCAATCGGAGAGCCGGGGTGGGACGAGCGGGCGCGGCGGTCAAATCTTGCGTCACAGTTTCATCGTCGCTCAGATTGCCTTGGCGTTCATTCTGCTAGCCGGAGCGGGTCTGCTGGGCCTCAGTCTCCAGCGAGTGATGGCCGTTTCCCCAGGCTTCCAGTCCGGCCACGTCCTCACCGGACAAATCCTGCTTCCGTGGGCAAACTACTCGGAGGCAGGCCGCCTGAAATTTATGGAAAGCTTGATGGACAAACTCAACCAGCTACCGGGAGTGTTGTCCGCGGGCGTGGTCAACAATGTGCCATTCAGCGGCAACACCGGCAAAAGCGCAGCCACGGTAGCGGGTCACGTTCGCCGCTCTGGCGAATCGGCGCGCGGGCACTATTCTTACGGAGTCGACGGCGACTATTTTCGCGCGATGGGTTTCTCCCTGCGGGCGGGTCGATTCCTAACCGCCGACGATTCACGCCGTTCCGAGCGAGTCTGCGTTGTGGATGAAGACTTCGCCCGATACTACTGGCCGAACGGCAGCGCGATTGGCCAACGCTTGTGGGACGGCTCCGAAGCGGAAAAAGATGCCGAAGCATTCACCATCGTCGGCGTTGTGGGCGGGGTGAAACAAGCGGGGCTCACGGAAAACGAAGCCCAGGGCGCGATTTATTATCCCTATGTCTTCCGTATTGGCGCCAGCTTCTTCGTAGCCGTCCGCACGAGCTTGCCGCCGGAATCGCTCGCGTTGACACTGCAAAAGGTAGTTCGGCAAATCGACCCAGACGTGCCCGTCAGTGATATTCGGTCGATGGACACTCGCATTGCCGATAGCCTTATCGCACGCCGTTCGCCGGCGCTGCTGTCTGGTCTCTTCTCTGCAATAGCTCTGCTGCTCACCGCCATCGGCACCTACGGCGTGTTGAGCTACGCCGTAACACAGCGTCGGCGCGAGATCGGCGTGCGTATGGCCTTTGGCGCGCAACCGGGGCAAATCCGCAGCCAGTTTCTTTCTCTTTCCTTGCGCCTGCTCGCTGGAGGAACGCTATTGGGCTTGATCGGCGCGTGGCAATCGGGCCGAGCCATGCGAGCGGTACTCTTCCACGTACCCCCGCTTGACATGCCAATCCTCGTCGGTGCTGCGTGCGTAATGGGAGTGGTGTGTCTGGCCGCTTGCCTGCTCCCGGCTCAACGCGCCGCGCGTCTCTCCCCGATCGAGACTCTCGCCGAGGAATAGTGAGCCTGCTCCGTACTTACGGGCTAATGTGCAGGATCATTCGCTGCATTGTGGGCTTCAGCCCGAATCACGTGCTAACCG